>JABDKW010000025.1 GCA_013002025.1 Gammaproteobacteria bacterium
AGGTTACTGAACAGGTTACTGAACAGGTTACTGAACAGGTTACTGAACAGGTCACTGAACAGGTTACTGAACAGGTCACTGAACAAGTCGCTGACCAGGTGTCACATCAGGTCGCTGGCCACGTCGGGGGCCAGGTCAGGGGCCAGGTTACCGAACAGGTTACCGAACAGGTTACCGAACAAGTCACAGAACGAGTCACCGACCAGGTGTCACATCAGGTTGCTGGCCAGGTCAGGGGCCAGGTCCGCGAGCAGGTCTCCAAACAGGCTAGCCGGGCGGCGACAGTCGCGGTCTCTGTGGCCACAACTCCGGTCACAGCGGCTCAGAACACGGCGTCTGATGCATCACAAGTCGCCGCCGCGAACGCCAGCCTTCGTGAGATCGAAATTGAAATTGATCAGGATGGCGTGCAGTTTGTAAAAGGTGAATGGCTGGTGCTGGCTGACCAGGCTGACCTGGCGACCCTGCGCAAATTCGGCTTCAACATTGTAAAAAGCGAGCAATTAGGCTCGGTCGGCAAAATATTAGCGCGCTTGTCTCGAGTAGATGAGTCCTCCGTTGCGCAAATGCAGGCCGACCTCAAGCGGCTCGCACCCACCGTCAAAATTGAACGCAACTACATCCTGTTTGAACCCAAGTCGGTTAACGACCGGCTGATTACCAGCCGCCGCGGCCTGGCACCTCAACGGGTTATGCCCATCAACGCGCCTACAGTGCAAAACATCACAATTGGTGTGATTGACACTGGTTATGACTCCGCGCACGAAGTATTCCGCGGCGCGCGCATTGAAGCCAAAAATTTTGTGGCCAGCGGCGAAGCACAAACCTTCTCCCACGGCACCTCGGTTATCTCAGCTTTGGTCGGCGCTGCCGCCAGCTATCAAGGCCTGTTACCCGGCGCCAATGTCTTGAGCGCCTCCGTGTTTCAGGCGGGCAAGGCAAATTCTCGATTCTCCACCACCGACGGCGTTACCCGCGCCATAGACTGGATGGCAAACCGCGGTGTGAGCGTTATCAACATGAGTTTTGCGGGGCCCTATAGCCGCATTCTCGACAGTGTGATCAAAACAACCAATCAGCAAGGCATCCGATTTGTCGCCGCCGCAGGTAATGAAGGCCCGACCGCAGCGCCGGTCTACCCCGCCGCTTATGATGGCGTAATTGCGGTGACCGCAGTCAGCCAGCGCAAAAAGGTTTACCGGCTTGCCAACCGTGGTAACCACATTGTGTTTTCAGCACCGGGCGTGTCGGTATTTCATGCCAAAGCCGGCGGCGGCTATGGCCACTCGTCAGGCACCTCAATGGCGGCGCCGTTTGTAACGGCCGCATTGGCAAATATTGCCGGCCCCGATAGCCGAATTGACGACCGCGAATTGCAGCGTCTGATCGATGCATCTGAAGATCTTGGGCAAGTCGGCTTTGATGAGATTTATGGTCATGGTTTAATACGCCCTTTGGCACCTGAAACCGTGCGCCTAGCGGAACGTTAATCAAATGGCAGGCACTATGTTCCCTGCCGCTGCGCGCAGAACCGGAACGCGACTCCCCCTCTACATCATTGCGCTAGGCCTTTTCGCAATATCAGCCAGCCCAGCAGTGGCCAAGCAAGAGCGATCAACCTCATCATTTGGGGCTGATGTGGCGGTCGGCGTGCAGTGGGACAGCAATGTCAGCATTGAAGAGCTCGAAACGGATTCAGGTGCGGATGACGTCTTGGCTGAATTATCAGCAAACCTGAAGTACAAAACCAAACTCGGCGAAAATAATTTATCCGTGTTTTATTCGGCAAGTAATTCGCTACACGATGTGTTCGGTGAATTCGACTTGCTAACACAAATTGCGTCGGCCGATTTATCACGAAAGTTCGGGTCGCTAACCGCTGGCGCGAATGCCCGCTATATTGACGCGAAGCTGGACTCGTCAGGGTTATTGGCTTTCTCCCAGGGCGGCCTCTACGTAAGCTCGCTGATAAACCGCGAACTGTTTGTCCGCAGTGAATTTCTGTACACCGATAAGTCCTTTGATGAGTTAACCGGTCGCTCCGCAACAACGCATGGCATCAGCACTGACGCCTATTTGTTTCAACGCGGCGGCAAACAATACTGGATGATTGGCCTGCGATTTGAGAATGAAGACGCATTCGCCGACCAATTTGACCGCACCACCAAAACCTTATCGGCACGTTTTCAACGTAAGTTTGAATGGCTGGGCAAACCGGCGCGAGCCCGAGTTTCTGCACGCGCGCAACTGCGCGACTACGACTCAATCACACCCTCCATTGGCCAGCCGAGGGACGATGAGCGGCTGCGCGCCGGCGCGCAATTCGAAATGGGCTTGGTGGGCAATACCTATGTGCAACTGGACCTCACCTACGCCGACAATAAATCAAACCTGCCATCGGCGGATTATTCGCAAACTCAGGTTGGGGTAACGCTGGGGTGGCGTAACCAATAGCGAGAATCACCCGTGCGCTTTCATTGGCGCGTCTAACAGGAGTGCACTATAAAAGTAACTGGGCAGTGGATTGGTTTTAAGCCAGCCACAAGGATCAGACACGGAGGATCTCGCCATGAACTACACCAAACTGCGTTACGACCCCTTTTTTAAAAAGAATAAGACCACAACACGCCGGGTGATTGACCGGCTTAGAGCATTACGCGAGTGGTTGCCTGCGCCGCAAAACGAGGGCGGCGGGGGCGTGCCTGACAAACACTCAGACTGCTGCCTGTTGCTCGCCACCTGGAATATCCGCGACTTTGGCAAGGACAAAGGCTTTGGCCCGCGCACCCTGGAACCGATCTATTACATGGCAGAGATTATCTCCGCCTTTGATCTGGTCGCCCTGCAGGAAATCACCAGCGACATGCGTCAGTTCAAAGACATCATGCGCATTCTGGGCCCGGACTGGGACTATATAGCCACCGACGTCACCGGCAATCAGGAGCGCATGGTGTTTGTGTATGACACCCGCAAGGTTAAGTTCCGCTCGATAGTTGGCGAAGTCACCCTGCTGGAGCATGAGTTGATCCGGCTCAGCCAGACCGTTAAGATGCCCAAGAAAGCCTCGTTGACCGATAAAGACGGCAACCCTGTACCCTTGCCTGCCGGCGCCAGCCTCGCATTGCCCAAGGGCAATAAACTGTTAACCGGTAAGCAATTCAACCGCACCCCATTTATGGTGTCATTCCAGGCCGGTTGGTTCAAATTCAACCTGTGCACCGTGCATATGTACTTTGGCAAAGGCAAAGCCGGGGTTGAGCAACGCCGACAGGAAATTGAAAAAGTAGCCAAAGTATTCAAAAAACGCGCTGCCAAGGAACGCAAAGAGGCGCGAGACCGCGGCCTGGATGACAGCAGCCTCGAAACCTATATTGTGCTGGGCGACTTTAATATTCTGGCGCCGAATAAAACCACCGGCGAAAGTGAAACACTAAACGCCCTGCTCGACAATGGCTTTGGCATGCATGAAAAGCTCAGAAACACCCCCACCAATATGTTCAAGACTGAGCACTACGACCAGATTGCGGTGTTAAAAAGGCACGGCAAGATCCGCATGAAACAATCGCAAGCCGGCGTGCTGGATTTTTATCAGCAAATCTATCGGGCCTCAGTAGATGATGTGAAGGTGCGCAAGAAAAAATCGGGCGAGGAATTCCCTGCCGCCGACAGCTCAGACTTTGACGCTTACTTTAAAGAAATGGGCGCCTCTAAACTGAGAGACACACACGATAAAAAGCGCACCTTCGTGGGCGACGTGAAAGTAAATAAAGGCGACCCCAGAACCAAAGACCAGATCAGGGAATGGTACGCCACCTGCTGGCGCACCTACCACATGTCAGATCACCTGCCGATGTGGATGGCACTGGACATCGACTTCAGCGATGATTACCTGACAAAGGTTGACGCCGAAATCGGTTGATCTGTGCTTTGTCCAGCTTGAGCGTCTTGATCAGCGTGTTATTACTCTGCTTTATACGCGTCAACCGGCGCCTCGAAAGCAATTGTTAGAATGCATGACTCTTTGCTTATACACTTTCCATCATGAACTGCTTTGGCGGGGCCATAAGCGTACATTCCAGTTTTGAGATGTGTCGTGTTTTGCCCCTGATAGGTCACATCCAGCTCCCCGGAAACTAAAACCATCCGCTCTGCCGAGGTGTGCCAATGGGCAGGAAAGACGTAACCTCCAGGAATTTTGAAATATATATCCGAATTTGGTTTCGCTGGGTCTCCCTGGATAGCCGCCAATTCACAACCGGTCGGAAAAAATGCGGGACATGGCCCCCAAGCAATATCTTCGTCATTCGCTGTGCGAGAAAAAGCGCCGTCATCGGCCCATGCGAAACTACTAAAAATCAGAAGAGTTGTGATTAATGATTTAGTAACTAGACTACTTTTCATGAGCTTGTCCTGAGTTCAAAAATATCAGAAACAGCCTACCAGTTTCTTGGGAGGTGTGCTCATGTTGTTTGTACTGACCCATGCTATTTTTTCTCTGTGTGCTTTCGTTAACTCCTTGCTATTCAACGGTTTTTTGTTGTGGCGTGGTGTGAAACGAGAGCATGATTCACTCTGCTTTCCGGCTTTCTTGCTTCTGCTAAACGCTTGCTCCAGCCTTATCCGAGAAGCATATCTCGCAGCTTCAGCACTGTATTCAAATTTCTGCCTGTTGCTGGCACGCCTAAGCAGCGTTCTATATTCGCCACCAGTTTGGAGCGGCCTATTCCGTGCGGCGCATGCAAATAAAAGACGTTCCCCAACTGCTGATAGGTCTCTCCATTGGCGGCCAAGGACGCCAATTTTTCTGTGTCTAATTCAGGCTCTTGAGCACAGAAATAAAAATGCACTGTGTTCCCTTGAAATGATGCGTAGGGGTTGGCCTCTGCGGCCTGCAGAAAAGCGGCTTTCTCCAAAACCATTAATTTGGGACTAAAGCCAAATTCCTTTTCAACCAATGATGCAATATGTTTGAGTGGGCTTGCCTTAGCCGTTAGCACTACATTGCCACTCTGGATATAGGTTCTAGCATCTTGATAGCCTTCATCCTGCAACACGCGCTTGAGTTCCTTCATTGGTAGTAAATTCTTACCACCAACATTGATCCCTCTGAATAAAATAACGTAGGTCTTCACATTTAGTTCCGCCTTACTCCAAGCACATGCACCGACTATCTTGATGTCATTGATTCATGAAATCAAGCATGGTGCCCGGGTACTGCGTACCGCCTACTGCGTAGCGCGACCGGACTTACACCGGCACTGCGTGCCGCACACGATATTTCTATCGACGGATTTTAAGTCCGTTGTGTCTACCACAACGCCACCCTGCGGCGTGCCATCTCTCAGCTAATACAGGCTATTTACTGCTTCCTTTCGTGTGTGATTGAGGAATTATTTTGACTGGTGCCCGGGGCCGGACTTGAACCGGCACGATATTTCTATCGACGGATTTTAAGTCCGTTGCGTCTACCAATTTCGCCACCCGGGCCATCGGGGAAATTTGCTGGGCTTGGCAACCCAATTGTCAGTCCAAAGGTAGCTCATGGAGCTACTGTCTACCACAACGCCACCCGGGCCATCGGGTCAAAACTGCAGGGCTTGGCAACCCAAACAACAATAAATCTAACGGCATCCCCCATAAAGAAATGGAGGCTCGAGCCGGAGTCGAACCGGCGTACACGGCTTTGCAGGCCGCTGCATAACCACTCTGCCATCGAGCCGTTAGATTGCGCAATCTAGTTGTGACGCCTTGGTCACAATATAAACCACGTTAACAAAAAAAATCCGGAGAGACGGTATCTTCTTCCCGGATTTTTGCAATTTTGGAGCGGGAAACGAGATTCGAACTCGCGACCCCAACCTTGGCAAGGTTGTGCTCTACCACTGAGCTATTCCCGCTTGGGTGGCGACATTATATTCAGTTTACCCCACAGGTCAATCGCTGATTCGGCGAATCTGGCCGGGCTGTTTAGAGCGCCTGTTCAGTCGCTGCGCACGGCTGTGTAAGCCGCTGAAAGATAGATAAACATTGACCAAATTGTGAGTATTCCCGCCCCATACAGCATTAATTCGCCCAGCCGCAGAATGGGTATGCCAAACAGCGATTGTTTGAACAAGAGCATGCCGATAGCGGTCATTTGTATGCCGGTTTTGTATTTGCCCACCTGGGATACGGCCACATTGGCACGTTTGCCCAACTCAGCCATCCATTCGCGCAGCGCAGACACCATCAGTTCACGGCCGATAATGACTACGACAATCAACGTGAAGAACCAACTGGCCAGCAGATTAGCGCGCACCACCGGGTCGGTGGCGATCAGGATTAGCATAGTCGCGACCAGCAGTTTGTCGGCAACGGGGTCGAGAAAGGCGCCTAACTTGCTCTCCTGCCCCCATAAGCGCGCCAGATAGCCGTCCAGGGCGTCACTGATACCGGCTAAGGTGAACAGGATGACGTTATACCAATTTGCATAGGCCACATCCGACAGGTGAATCGCGACAATAATCGGGATCACCAGAATACGGAAAAAGGTCAGGCAATTGGGAATGCTAAACATAATGCGAGAACGCGGGCTAACGACCGGCGAAGTTTACCATTGAATGCGCCCGCTCCGATGCCTTGCGGCCCTAAATTCGGGCTGCATTTGTGAAACAGCGTTATTTTTTAAGGTGACGATAAATTTTTTCGGCCAAATCCTGATTTATACCGCTGACCTGGCATAAATCCTTCACCCCAGCCTGTTGTATGCCCTGCAGCCCGCCAAAGTGCTTTAACAGGGCCGAGCGTCGCTTAGCGCCGATGCCGGGTATTTCCTGCAATATGGATTGGGTCTGAGCTTTGCCGCGCCGTGCTCGGTGCCCGGTGATGGCAAAACGGTGGGCTTCATCACGAATCTGTTGCACCAAATGCATGGCCGCTGAGTTGGCCGCCAGTTTGATGCCGACTTTCTGGCCCTCGATAAACAGGGTTTCCAGGCCCGGTTTGCGCCCTTCCCCCTTGGCCACGCCCACCAGCAATACATCGGATATTTGCAGCTCGTTAAAAATCTCTGCGGCCGATGAGAGTTGGCCTTTGCCGCCGTCAATTAGCAATACGTCGGGTAGCTTGCCCTCTTCCTTTAATACCCGCTGATAACGCCGCAGAATGGCCTGGCGCATGGCGGCGTAATCGTCGCCCGGGGTAATGTTTTTAATATTGTAGCGGCGATAGTCCTGCTTGGTGATGCCGGCCTCGGTGAACACCACACAACTGGCCACGGTCTGATTACCCTGAGTGTGGCTGATGTCAAAGCACTCGATGCGCGAGATGGTCTCTTCAAGCCCGAACACCTCGCTGAGCGCTTCCAGGCGCTGCTGCACGCTCTGGGTTTCAGACAGGTGACGCTTGAGCCGCTCGGTGACATTGAGCTGCGCCATCTTGAGCCAGTCTCGCCGGTGGCCCCGCACATTGTGAGTCAGGCTCACCTTGTGACCGGATTGGTCACTGGCCCATTGTGCCAGCTCGTCCTGATCCTCTAGGCGCGTGCCCACAATCACCTGGCTGGGCGCAGGCCGGCGGTGATAATACTGGGCGATAAAGGCGCTCAGTATCTCGGCCTCGCTGTGCTCCAGCGAAACGGCCGGGAAATGGCCATTACTGCCACTGTGGCGGCCACCGCGGATAAAGGTCACTTCCACGCAGACTTTGCCGTGCAGGCTGGCCACGGTGATGATGTCGATGTCGCTGTGGCCGCTGGTGATCGATTGGTGTGATTGCACCCGCCGCAAGGCATTAATCCGGTCTCGCCAACCGGCGGCCTCTTCAAAACTTAAATTTTTAGACGCGCGCTCCATGTTTTTTTGCAGGGTTTTATTCAGTGATTCGTCTTTGCCCTGCAAAAACAGCCCGGCCAGCTCAATGTCTTTTTGATAATCGTCTTTGGAGATCAGGCCGACACAGGGGCCGGAACAGCGTTTTATCTGGTACTGCAGACAGGGTCTGGAACGATTACTGAAAAATACATCATCGCATTGCCGCACTGGTAACACCTTTTGCAACAGCGCCAGTGTCTCGCGTATCGCCGTGACGCCGGGGTAAGGCCCATAGTACTTGCCCGGCTGGCTGCGGTCGCCGCGGTAGAACGACAGCCGCGGATACTCATGGCTGTCATCAATATGAATAAAGGGGTAGCTCTTGCTGTCGCGCAGCAAGATGTTATAGCGCGGCTTGCGGTCTTTAATCAGGTTGGACTCGAGAATCAGCGCTTCGTTCTCGGTGTGCGTCACGGTGACCTGCACATCCACCACCTTGGCCATCATGGCCTCCGTTTTGATCGGCAGGCCACTGTGGCGGAAGTAGCTGGCCAGGCGCTTCTTCAGATTTTTGGCCTTGCCCACGTATAACAGGTCACCGGCCTCATCAAACATTTGATAGATGCCGGGTGACTGCCCCACGTGTTGCAAAAAGGTTTTATGATCGAACGCCAAGTGCTGCCTGCCCACGATTACTCAAGCGCTTTATTATAACTGGTCAGCCCCAAGGGCTATCACCTATAATCACCCGCTTTACCAGTTTCAGGGCAGCACAGCATGGCTAAAATATCGGCAAACGAAATTCGACTCGGCGGCTTGATCGAGCATCAGGGCAATCTGTGGCGGGTGCTTAAAAAAAGCCACGTTAAGCCCGGCAAAGGCGGCGCCTTTGTGCAATGTGAGTTGAAAGACATTATCAACGGCACCAAGCTCAACGAGCGCTTTCGCTCCACTGATAAGGTTGAAAAGCCCCATGTTGAGCCGCGCAAAATGCAGTATTTATACGCAGACGGCGACAGCCATATTTTTATGGACAGCGAAACCTATGACCAGATGAGCCTGAGCGCGGAAGACATCGAAGAACAGGCCGGCTATTTACTGCCCAATACGGATGTGAAGATCAACTTTTACGACGAAACGCCAATCGGTCTGGACCTGCCAGCCAACGTGATTTTAGAAGTTAGCGACACAGAAGGTGTGGTGAAAGGCCAGACCGCAGCCGGCGGCGGCAAACCCGCCACGCTGGAGACCGGCATCCGGGTCACGGTGCCGACCTTTGTGAATATCGGCGAGAAAGTTAAAATCAATACCGAGACTGGCGAATATGTGGAACGCGCCAACGATTAATCTGCCTGAATACGCCCTCGTAGCTCAGTTGAATAGAGCGACCCCCTCCTAAGGGGTAGGTCGCAGGTTTGAGTCCTGCCGAGGGCGCCACAGATTTGGCTCGCGGCCCTACCCTTCGCTCGCCGCTTCATCGTCCTTGATTTCACCGGGCACAGCAATTACCGGTTTTAACTGCAGGCTGTCGCGCTGGTGCAAATCGTAAAATCGCAGTATGTCGGTAAAAATCTGCACTCGTTCTACGTAATCCTTGGCCTGGATGCCTTGACTGAAGCGTTTGCCATACAGGGTGGGCAGCAACTGGCTGATGGTATTCCACTGGGTGCGCTCCAGGCCCTGCTCGCGAGCCTTGCGATAGGCGTACTGCACGTGTCGCAGGCCGAGGTTATAGGCCCCTACTGCAAACCAGGTTCGTTGCGGCTCTTTGATTCTTTTAGGCAATCTCGCTTTGAGCTGGTAAATGTATTCAGCGGCAGCCTTGATGCTCTGCGTCATATCCAGCCGATCATCCACGCCCAGCGACTCCGCTGTTTGCTTGGTTAGCTGCATAATGCCGCGCACGCCGGTGGGGGAACGCGCATCATTCGACCAACGCGATTCCTGATACGCCATGGCTGCCAGCAATTGCCAATCCATACCGGCGCGGCGCGCGGCGCGACGAAAGGCGTATTCGTATTGTGGCAATACGTTTTTGATCTTCCGATGCAAGGCCAGAATATCGTAGGTGCTGAGTCGATTCGGCAGGGTCAGATACAGATCAGCCAGCTTCTTCGGCAGCCCATCCGCCACCGCGGTGTGCAGAAACTGATTTAATACCGCCAGCAAGGCCGGGTCATGACGTTTAGGCAGCGCCCAAACCAGATCCAGTCCGCCCGGCAATAAAAACGCGCGATTCAGATCCGGAAGGTAGTGTTTGGCGTTGCGCGCCCGATAGTTGGTGCTTAATACATACCGCTCCTGCCCGCGAGCAACAGCCGTCAGTAGTTGGTACTCCGAGCGATGGTCATCCTTGAGATTGAGTTGCGGGTAGGCATCCAGGCTGTAATAGCGCGCTGATGCCAGCACTGGAGTATCACCAAGTTGCGCCAGATCGCGAGGCCGCTTGGTGCCACGCCGGTAGGTGACGGTGCCGCGCGCGGTGTACCAGGCAATTGATGGCTGTGCGACGCTGGCAACAAAATCGGAATTAATAATACCGCCCACTGCCAGATCCGCCACGCCGTTATCTAACAGACTGAATATTTGCCCAAAGGGCACGACTTCGAGCTGCAATTCGGCATTTAAACTGCGCGCAAAGGTGGCCAGCAGCTCATACTCAAAGCCGTAATGCTGCTTATCAAATTGATATTGGGAATCCGGGTCATCACTGATCAACACCCGCAATACGCCGCTGTCCTGAATCTGCGCATAAGACTGCGACTGCGGCCGCACCGCGTATTGCACCGCAGCGACCAGAATAAGACCCGCGATCAGCACCAACTCAATATGCCGCGCGATATACCGCAACGATTCATGCAGAGTCTGCAGCAGCCATTTAATACCGAATCGACGCGCCATAAATTCAGCATAGCGATTCACTCAAATTACCGCAATAAGCATTTGAACCGCCCTCTGATCTGGTTTATTCTGCGCCTCGCTTGGCGGCTCCGGGCTATTTCCCAATGGCCGCATAGCGTAAAGACAGGTTTCGGAGAGCTCGATGATTGCTCCTGCATCATCGACATTCAAACCGTCCATGGTTTTCGTGGCAGAGTGGTCGACTAATTTGCCGGGAGCAAATTAGAACTGCCGCAGCCAGCCCGTAGGGCGAGGCTCACGACGAGCCGAGTACAAATGCGTCAGGAGCGTATTTGAACTGCCGCAGGCAGCCCGCAGGGCGAGGCTCACGACGAGCCGAGTAATGCGCGCATTGTCGCAATGAGTATGATGAAGTGTGTCGAAAGACACAAGACAGGTTTCGGAGAGGTGGCAGAGTGGTCGAATGCGCACGCCTGGAAAGTGTGTATACGTTTATAGCGTATCGGGGGTTCGAATCCCCCCCTCTCCGCCAAATAAAATAAGCTCCCGCATGGGGGCTTTTTTTATTTGTGAAGATGGTGGGTACTTAGAGAAGCTCCCACGTTCGCCAATTTCGTCTGGAGCGAAATTGAACAGCCGCCAGGCTGCCCTGTAAGGGTGAGTCGCAGGGATGCGACGAATACAATTTCGTCTGGAGCGAAATTGAACAGTCGCCAGGCTGCCCTGTAAGGGTGAGTCGCAAGGATGCGACGAATACAATTACGTCTGGAGCGAAATTGAACAGCCGCCAGGCTGCCCTGTAAGGGTTAGTCGCAGGGATGCGACGAATAATCCCCCCCCTCTCCGCCAAATAAAATAAGCTCCCTCATGGGGGCTTTTTTTCTGCCAGCCCTGACTCGATCAGGTAGTATCGTCGATTACGTTTATCGCGGGCACCTGTCGTTGCATAGGCAACCGCCAAGCCGGTTGTATACGTTATAATTGCACGCTTGTTACTCGGCATCGACTCGTCAACCTTCTCAGCGCATAGCCTATGTCCTTCTCTATAAACCGCAATAACTTGACCCACGGGCTACGGCTGGCGGATGGCGTTGGCGTGGAAATCGGGCCATTAGTAAACCCGGTAATTACGCGGGAGATGAGCAATGTTAAATACATTGATCGCGCCAGCACCGAAGAATTGCGCCAATGGTATTCGCGGGATGAGAAGATCAATGTAAACGAAATAATGAATATCGACTATGTCTGGGGTGAACAGTCACTGGCCGAAGCCACTGGGGGCGTAGAACAGTTTGATTATTGCGTAGCTTCTCATGTTATCGAGCACATTCCGGACTTAATTACCTGGCTGGGTGAAATCGCATCCATCCTCAAACCCGGGGGCATTGCCAGTTTTGCGGTACCTGACAAGCGATACACCTTTGACTGCAAGCGGGCGGACACCACCGCCGCAGATTTAGTTGAAAACTACCTGCGCAAATTACGCAAGCCTTCCTATCGGCACATATTTGATCACTTCTCCAATTTTGTTGAGGTTGACATCAACACGGCCTGGAGTGAGGGGTTTGACCCCGACGACCTCAAGCCGAGCAAATCAGCAGCGGATACGTATCGGGCCTGTCTCGAGGCGCGCGACCAAGGTCGCTACGTCGACTCTCATTGTTCGGTGTTTACCGAACCGTCGTTTTTCGATTTGTTAGGGGTAATTTCGGAACTGGGATTCCTCGATTTTCGCATCAAGCGCAATTTTTCCGTACGCCGTGGCATGTTTGAATTTTTTGTGCAATTAGAAAAATTAGAACCGGGATTATCAACACAAAGTAAATATCAGCAGTATTGCGACAGTCTGGAACAGATGCTCAATACGGGCCTCGAGCTACAATTCAGCGCCAACACGGCATGCCATCCGAAGCTGTACTTTTCGCACAGCGGTGGTTTTAACGAGACGGAGTCTATCGAGGCGGCCTATCCCCACGCGGGTAATAGAGAAATCTTGAACTTTCCACTGCCACAGTTGGACAGCCCACAACTAAGATTTGATCCGGCGGAGGTTGCGGCAGAATTCTCCATCATCAGCGCGACTCTACGAAATGGCAGCGAAATCATCAGTATCGCTCCGGATAGTTGGCAACCTGCGCAGCAAATTGCCGCTACGGAAATCACGCATGGCGAGCTTCGAGCTCGTACTAACCCGGACGCCAACGACCCAGCCCTCACCCTTCAGGTTTAGTCTCTGGATTGCCTTTTGTTAGCTTTAGATTAATCTTGAAATCGAAATGATTCAGATCGAAATTTGGGTTAAAACAGGGGTCACCACGGCGCAGCAGGTCGCTCCATTTATCGACGAAGAAGTCTTTTTCTTTTTGTAAGCGGGCCAGTTTCTCTTCGTTGTCTTCGTAGCCTCGGGACGCAGACTCGTAGTGCACTGCATGCACAAAAGCGGTGTAAATATTACGATAGCCGGCCGCTTGCAACGACAAGCATAGATCTACATCGTTGTAAGCTACGGCGAGGTTTTTCTCATCCAGCCCGCCAACCTCATCGTATTTGGCCCGGCTGACCATCAGCATGGCCCCCGTGACGGCGCTGACATCCCGGGTCACCATCAGGCTCCCATAATAACCAATATCATCAGCCGCAAAGTAGAGATGTGAATGGCCTGCGGCACCAAACATGCCCGCCACAACACCGGCATGTTGAATGCGGCCATCAGGAAAGAACAGCTTGCCACCGACTGCTCCAACATCCTTGCGTTGTGCATGCTCTATCAATCGAATCAGCCAGTCATCGGACCGTATTTCGATATCATTGTTCAGCAACAATACATAATCACCCTCAGACTGGATTACTCCATAGTTACAAATAGCGGAGAAGTTGAAGGGAATATTGTGCTCAACGAACCGCACATTGGAGTGCTGAGCCTGCAACTCCGCCATCAGCGCATGTGTTTCTTCCTGTTCGCTATTATTGCTGACCCCAATAATCTCAAAGTTAGCGAAGTGTTTGGCGCGTTGCATAATCGAGTCAACACACCCCTGTAATAACTGCGGCTTATCTTTAAATGGAATAATAATGCTGACCTTAGGGTCACCCACTATGTCTCGCTTTACCTGATAGGTGCCCTGCAATGGGCCCAACACCACCTCACCTTGGTCACCGCTCCGTTCCAGACGCGCCTGTACTGCCTTGCGACCGGCCTCCCAGGCGTAGGACTTGGCGTCGTAAACTTCCGCGGTTGAACCCGGCACCTTACGCCAGTGGTACAGCACTTTGGGTATGTGCACCACATGATCAGATTGTTGTATGGCGCGCATGATAATGTCGTGATCCTGCGAGCCATCAAATCCCAGGCGAAAACCGCCAATTTTCTCCACCACTTTTTGGGACATCACAGAGAAGTGACAAATATAGTTTTGTGAGTCGAGCAGGTCAGGCGAGTAGTCCGGTTTGAAAAATGGGTCTACCCGGCGCTCATCCATGGTGACCTTGTCCTCATCGGAATAGATAAAGCCCACCTCCGGATTTTGATTGATCACCTTGGCGTTCTCATACAGCGCATCAATACTCAGTTCATCATCGTGGTCTAAAAGGCCCACGTAATCGCCGGTAGTCATGCGCACACCGTCATTAGAGGCCCCGGCAATACCCTGGTTATCTTTATTGAGCCGCACCACGATGCGTTCATCCATCGCGGCCAAGCGTTTTAACATGGGCCGGATATGCACCTTGGGCGAGGCATCATCCACCAGACACAACTCCCAGTGCGGATATAATTGCTTGCGCATGGACTCGATTGCCAACATCAGGAATTCTTCCTCAATGTTGTATACCGGCACCACCACGGAGAACACCGGTTTGAGCGGCATGGCGTCAATCTCATCACGAATGCGTTGACAATCTGCTTCGCTCAAGCTGTGCTGCTCAATCCAAACTGCATAATCCTCATTAGTTTGCCCCAACTTAGCAGGCTTGGGAGGCAGGTCAGGTTCTGGCGCCACCTTTTCCTCAACCGATTCTTCCACCGGTTCTTGCTCAATGCCTCTGGCACGCGCGATAAAGTTTTTCAGGCGTGCCATTGGCGTGCGCTGCATCATCTCTAATTGAGCATCAATAACGGCCTGACGATCCACTAGCGCTTGTTGTAGCTCTGCAATGGTGGTTTCAGAGTACTCGGTTAACTCGTCTAGCCGCTCCTGCAATTGCTCAATCAGGTCATGCTGTTTTTCGCTGGCATTCTTGAGAAAATCAAAATTATCATTGAGTTCGGAATATTTAGCCTTGGTGGCTTCCAACTCGTTGCGCTGATGCTCAATAAAGCGTTTTTGCAACAGTGTTTGCTCACCCAGCGCCTGCATGGCCAAGGCGTAATCCTTGCTATGTGTATAGCTGACATCCAACTCCACCGAGGCGACTCTCTCTGTGCCTTCTACGTCGCTTAGATCAAATATAAATTGCGGGTCATCGTTTTGGGCGACTAACAAGCTGGCGTCATCCGCCTGTGCCGTTACTACATTTTCCGTTTGCGCCGCGGCCACAATCTGCGGTTCGCCTGTTATCTCCCACACCCTACCGCCCTGCTCGTCGAGCAGGTTAATTCTCTGCAAATGAAAGAAGCCTGCCCGGTCCACCGGGTCGAGCCTCAAGATCGGCCTGGAGGTGTCCAGCGACCCTACGCTACCGCGCAAGGTTTCGACCTGATCTAATGACTGAAAAGGCAGTGTCAGACTATTAGAAAAATCCACTGCGGCGGCTGAATCACACCAAAACACCTGAGCAGTCGGCAGCATCGGCTGTATTTGCTCGCTGTGTGTTTGGGTAATCGGCAGGCGCAGAGTTTGGGCAATTGCATCTTGATTAAACTGTCGTTCGATCTGGCATTGAATCGAGGTCTCCAACTCACTGAACTCTGCAATGTCAAACTCGTAACCCACCCGGCGCATGCCATAGACGACAAAATCTTCCAGGCTGAACAGGCCATGCTCAGCGGCCAGTGGCCTTAATAACTGCCGATTATGAAACCCAAACCAGAACAACGCGCGAAACATGACGAATGCTGGCATGGTCTCGGGCACTTTCCATTCCGGATCAATGACCTGATAGCGCTGCTGTTCATCAACAATCAGGTTGAATGGCAGCACATCATAAAGAGCATCGCCATAAGCACGCCCCTCGCGTTCCAGCCAATCGGAATAATCATCCAGATATCTGTCAAAGCGCGTCACCGAATCTTCTCCAACCAAACACCGTAACCATTGCCCGGCTAGTGAACGACCACGCTGGTACGATAATGTGCTGAGATCTTGCGCCAGCGCTGGCGTCTTAGATGATGCTTCTTGCGCGCTAGTGGCTACCGCGGTCTCGGGAGCTAGACTGGTTTTAATAACCTCATTAACAGCGCGCGGTTTAGTCGTGATTGTGCGCCATTGGGCGCGTCGCCCGGCACTGGAAAAATGCGTGAAATCGGCTTTATACAATGCGTCGATGCTGCTGCTGTGGCGCGAATACAGCGTTAAATAGTCATCGCACAATTCGTATAGCGGCCGAGTCTTTGTCAGCTCGGAAAACAACAAATACTCATTAACCGCCGGGTCACTGGCCAGACCGGCGCCATAAAAATGATTCAAAGCGCCTGGCTCAGAGGCCAGATAATCTTTGGCCAAGACTGTTTTAGCGTGTTTGGCATTTGGCAGAAAACAATGCTCAGCAACGTGACTAAGCCCGAGATGAGACATTTGCGCCTGCCACTCTTGCGGCGACTTCTTGGCTGCCGTTGCACCATACAGCTCACGGTACGGCGCTTGTGCTTCACGATCAAACCAGGCGCTAATTGGCGCGGGATTGGCGCTCACCAACGCCAGCACCCCTTGTGGCGATAAGGCCGAGACCAGAGCCTGTAACAAATCAGGAATCTCAGCTGGGTCTTCCGCCATCCACTCCAGGTCTGCGACCAAGATAAAATCATAATATTGATCCGGTAGCTGAAGGCACAGCGGCGCATCACAAGCAATGCCGACATTGCTCAGGTCTGCACAGCGGTAGGCGGTCGCCTTGGCAATATTGCTATCGACTTTAAGGCACTCGACCTGACTCAGGTTCTCACCGAGATAGCGAGCGTAATTGCCATAGTCGTTGCTGATCTCCAAAGCGGTTTGCACACCAGTGAAGTCAAACCCCCGTAGAAACTGTCCGGTGCGGGCATTGACTGCCTCTCCGCTAACGGCTGCAACTTCAGGAGAATCCACGCTGCAATCATCAATGCTGCTTATTAATGCAACAATATTTTCCTGCGCCCCATCGGTGTAGTTTACCTGCACCACCTTGGGATCGCGCGGTGGCGCAAAAAAGCCGTCTTTACTGACCAGGTTGGGATTCAGGGAGATGAGTTTGTGCAGTTGCGACATGTTAGTTTGAGAGGAGGCGTTTATGCAGGTGACAAGCCGGCGCTTCAGCGATTTGCAGGCCGTCGAAAACTGCGCAACAGCAAACCGAACAGCAGCAGGATAATCAGCAGCCAGACTACCAGAAAGATCCTATCCAGAGTCAGGCGATGCAGACCTTCCTTAAACGCGAAATACAGTTTAGGTACGGCCACGTCCAGGGAAGTGAACGCTCCAGCGCTGACGCGCTCGTAGGGTTCTAACAGGCGCTCATCAACTGGCATTGTTTCAAGACGTTGCAACATGGCGCTACCATCGAGCAATTCTATGGCATGGAATTTGATGGCCACATCTTTGTTGCCCGGAAAATCAATTCTCAAGGCATCCAGGTTGCCCTGCTCTGAGGGTCGATTGAGGTTGCCGCTAAATTGATAGAGCTTACACAGCGGTATGAAAAAACGGGTTCGCTCCGTGCTAAGAGTCTGATTAATTATTACAAACGCCTTGCGCGATTCACTAAAGCCCTGCCCTGCACTGCGCCAGAAAATATCAAAAATTCCGGGTCGTGCCATCGGCGCTTTAAATTCCAGATCCAATAACAGGCCGCAGGCCTGATCACGACTCTTGTTGAGTTCAGTCAACACCAGATAGCCATCGGACCCCACGTTGGCCAAAAAACCATCTTTGTCACGTTCGAGGTTTCGCAGCAGAGGCTCGCCGTCTGCACTGACGCTCGTCAACGCGTGAGCCGGGCAAACCGCATAAAGTAGGCATAAAAGTGCCAGGCTACGCAGTGTGATGCTCATTGTGCGCACCCCTTTCTGGCCTGATAACTGAGTAGCATCTGCACACCAAGATAGAGCAGGCTGGCCACGTACAGCGTGCGACAAACGCGCTGAAAAGTCAGCAGGTCCAGATACTGGGTTAAACCCAATGCCTGATAAAGCATCGGAAAATTAGGCAACCCCGAGAGGGAAATTGACCAGGGCGAGGCCAACCAGAGCGTGAACACACCCAGATCGGTAATCGATAGATTGTAAATCAGCCAGGTGACGCACAGCGTTAACATCGGCTTTAGCATGTCATCGCGATAGGCCAGATAGATGCAGGGGAACAGCATCATCCACGAGGTGTAGTGCGCCGTATGCGATGAAAAACTAAAAAAGCACAATAGTGTATACGCATACATTAAAAGGGCCTTCTCCGTCAGCCCTACCCGGCTGTTCCAGCTATACAACAAGACACACAAGTAGGCCATCGGAAACATCAACCAGGCGCCAACGATAAACATGAATAAATAATCTACCCGCCCCTCCGCCGCGATCGAGGTTACCTGACGGCCAAACGCATCCATTTCGCTGCCGGTTAAAGATATCATTTGCACGGCCACGGCTAGCGCAAACAGCACGATGGCCGACGCGGCGACACGTTGCTGCCACGAATAGGCTGTGGCTGATGGCGACCAGACCAATGCCAAAAACACCGGCCCCAGAAAAATAAACATTTCCCGTGAATTGATGCTCAGGCCAACCATTACTGCAGCCAGCAGAATGGCGCGTCGCTGTAAGGCTAACAGGCTGAGCATGCAAAACATGACCGGAATCGATTCAAAACGCCCGAATATATAAAAAGCAAAAATCGTGACGGGGTTGAACATCCAGAACAACAACGCATTACGTGCTTGTGGCGACCGTCCCAAATACTGATAGATGGCCCATGCCGATATCAAATCGGCGGCCAAAAACGGCAGCTTGATAATGAACAGTGCTCGAAATGCCTCTGGCTGAGACACAAACTCAAAATATTCGTTTGGGTGAGCGGTGGAATGTTGCATGTCCGCATGCGCGAACAACAGCTCCGGGTCGCTGATAAAACCGCCAAATATTTTGAAAAACAGCAATTGAAACATAGCCGTTGCATTGCGGCTAATATCATCAAAATAAATGCCAGCCTGATCCCAAAAATAGATTCGGCGTGCCTCTGATAACACATCGACATGGCCAAAGAACGGCATCAACACAATGCGCACAATAATTGCCAGCAGCATGAGGCGATAAAAATTTTCGCTGCTAACCCATGGCGACACAGACGAATTCGTTGAGATGGTGGGCGCTGCGCTCATTTATTGGCCACTCTGCTGCGCCGCGGAATAGACAGTCGCCAGTTCAGATCTGGCCCCGCCGTCTGCGAGCAAGCGGGATAATTCCTGCACTACTAGAAAAGTGCCTTCTTGAGGCGGCTCTGGCGCAATAATGCGAACTAGGCTGTCGGCTTGGCGGATGGTGACAGAATGCAAGGTTATCGCCGCTGTATCGCCCGACACTCGCAGTGTTCCGATTGGCTTCCAGGCGGAAATTGAGGCCCGTACAATTTGTTGTTCAGGTGCACCATCAATCCGCAGCAACTGCCGATGATCCGCATTAAAACCAAAGCCATAGTCGTAATCGAGTTGCAGGTTTCGTGTTTCAGGGACTGACACTGAGAACTCAATTGACAGGGGCACTAATTTGGCGACAGCGGTGGTCTGGTACTGCCACAACAGCATTATCAGCAATAACACGGCTAGCCCACCTGCGATAGCAGCGAGAATGGATATTCGATTGCGGTTTGGGGCTTGGGACACGGCAGACACGGGTATTAAATTCGCCTTGTGGTAACGCCGCGCAGAATAGCAGAAAAGCACTGTAGCGACCACGCCAATAAAGGACTGAAAAACAGCGGCGGACTGTTATTTCAAACGAACATCTGCTAGCTTATACGACTTCAAATTTCCGCGTTATCAGGATGCCAAAATGAAAAAATTATTGATTGGAGTTGCCATACTCGTCGCGATTATTGCCATTACTGCGACCATATTTGTGGGTCAGATGGATCAATTGATTGCTGATGCGATTGAAACCGAGGGCAGCGCGGCTCTGGGTAGCGAGGTACGGGTCGCTAAGGTTGAAACCAAACTCCGCGAGGGCATCGCCACCATCAACGGCCTGACCATCGCGAATCCGGGCGGATACAAAGCGCCGCATGCCATCAGCGTGGCGAACTTTACCGCCGATGTTGACTATGAAAATCAGATTGTCGAACAAATATTGATTGACCAGCCCGTCATCAATGCCGAGATGAAGGGGCAGCAAAACAATTTTGAGGACTTATTGGCCAACATGCCGGACTCCGAAGAAAGTAGTGAGCCGGAAGGCGTTGAACCGGTGATCACCATCAAGTCATTTCAGCTGCGTCGGGCGCAGGTCAATCTGACCGCAGACCGGATTGGCGAACGCTCGTTCATTATGGACGACCTGGTCGTGAACGATCTGCGCGGCACACCCGAACAAATTTCCGAAGTGTTAACTCGCCGGCTGATTGATCATGTGTCCGTGCAGGTTAAAAATTACGCCACGGCGGAAATTACCAAAATGATCACCGAAGAAGCACGCAAGCGCGTCAAAGAGGCCGTTAATGAAAAAATTCAGGAACAGGTTGGCGATAAGCTCAAGGACAAGCTCGGCGTGGCTGACAAATTGAAAGGTTTTGGGTTGGGTAAAGACTAATTTAAGCGAGATCGCCGCGCGCCAGCGCGGCGACGTAAAACCCATCACAGCCGCTGCGACCGGGAAAGGTACGCACCGCATGCTCGCGAATCTGTAGCTGGTCACCCAAATCACCAAACCAGTCGGAATTACCCATGGGGCTACGACTGAACTGCGAAAACTGCTGTAAAAAAGTCGCGACCTGCTGTTCGTTCTCCTCAGCCAACAAGGAGCACGTGGCATAGACCAGGCGCCCGCCCGGCTTGACCAGGCGGGCGGCACTTAGCAAAATGGATTTTTGCAGATCGATCAACCGATTCAGGCTGTGCTGGTCGATATGCCAACGGCTATCCGGGTTGCGTCGCCAGGTTCCTGTGCCACTGCAGGGCGCATCGATGAGCACAACATCTGCCTTATCAGCATGTTGCTTTACCCATTTATCGCGCTCCGAGCTCAAGTGGTGAACTCGAATGTTGTGCGCACCGGCTCGTTTGGCGCGCTTTGCTAACTCTTGTAATCGCTTTGAATGAACATCGCAGGCGGTAATGCTGCCACGATTTTCCATCATCGCTGCCAGCGCCAGCGTTTTACCGCCAGCCCCCGCACAAAAATCGACCACCCTATCGCCGGGTTGTACACCTGTTGCCAAGGCCAATAATTGTGAACCCTGGTCCTGAATTTCAAACAGGCCCTGTTTAAAAGCGGCTAAATTAGAAAGTGCAGCACGTTGCTTGAGTACCACAGCGTGAGGTGCCAGTTGACCGGCCTGCGCCGCTATGCCCTGCGCAGCCAACGCCGCCAATACGGTTTGCGCGTCACTCTTGAGACTGTTCACCCGGACGTCTGTTGTGGCGCGTTGATTCATGGCCTGCATTTCGATTTCAAAGTCATGACCTAATACCGGCTCCAGTAGTGGCAACAGCCATTCTGGCACGTTGCAACGCACATGCAGCGGCGCAGCATCAAGCATTGCGGGTTGAATTCGTTGCAACGCGCTGAGGTCTGTTTCCGGCAGGCGCTGCGGGTGATGGCGCTGGCCGGAAAAATCAGCACAATCAAACTCGCCTGCAAGTTGTAGGTAGCTCGCCATCAGATTTGTGCCCGCAATCTGGAGCCCATGCTCTTTCAGCAACCAATCGAGGGCGGCGCGTTGGCGCATAACCGAATAAAAGTGCTCCGCAATTGCGCGCTTATCTTTGGAGCCGATATAGCGCCGCTGGCGGAAGTATTGCGACATGATGCGGTCCGCCGGTTGAGCGCTGGCAATCAGCTCATCAAGCAACTCAATTGCAGCTTGGATTCGGGCGGCGTTTTGCATGGTGTAAGGCGGTTACTCTGGCTATAGTCACCAGGGCAACTGCTCCCCATTCCAATTGAAAAATCGCCCCGTATCCCGTGCGCTCAATTCGCCCGCAACATTGATAATTCGCTCAGCGCTCTGCTCAGGCGAGTAGTATTTACTCTCCTCAACCGACCCTGAAAACGGTTTTGACATTGCGCTTTTGGTGGTGCCCGGATGGATGGTGGCGACACACGCCTGCTTGTTGGTGCGCGCTGTTTCAATCGCGGTCGTCTTGGTCAACATATTCAGCGCTGCTTTAGAACTGCGATAGCCATACCAACCACCCAGCCGGTTGTCTTCAATACTGCCCACCATCGCACTGAGGTTCAGGTACACCGAAGTTTGGGTTTTATCTAACAACGGCACAAATGCCTGCATGCAGAGCATGGGCAGCACACTGTTTACGCGAAAATAGTCCAATAACTGCTGTTCACTGACGTGCTTCAGGTTTTTCTCAGGTGTAAGCGCCTCGTTATGTAATACGCCGATGCAACATATTATTAATTGCACAGGCTGCTCTACCTGACCGGCGATTGTGGCCAGACTCGCGCTGGAATAATCGGTATTTTTGCGCGAGATGCCAGTCACATTAAAGTCCGCCTTGAGTCCGCTAAGCAGCGCTCGGCCAATCGTTCCGTCAACTCCGATAACTAGGGCATTTTTCATCAACAAAGTGTATTGGATATTGCGTTATTTAGCTGTGAATATTTTTGTCTTAGCCCTTGAATCACAGCCCGACACCCCTAGATAGGGTATGTCGAAGTCTCCATGAGATTCGATTTATCGCCCACAGCGTGCCATAGGGCTCGCGGGGTTTGTACAAACTTATTGCTCAATTGAGAATAAACAGGAGAATTATTATGAATCACATCGATTTAAGCCCTTTATACCGCAGCAGCGTTGGTTTCGACCGCTTTGGCTCCTTATTGGACGCCGCGTTCCAAACTGAAAAAAGCGCCGGCGGTTACCCGCCCTACAATATCGAAGTTGTAGAGGAAAATAATTACACAATCACGCTGGCCGTGGCCGGTTTCAAACAGGCGGAACTCGACTTGCAAGTTGAGAATGGTGTGCTAACCATCCGAGGTCGCAAAGAACAGGCAGACCGCGATGCACAGTATCTGCATCAGGGTATCGCCAACCGCTCTTTTGAGCGCAAGTTTAACCTCGCCGACCACGTTGAAGTGACCAGCGCTGATTTAGAAGACGGATTGCTCAGCATCAAGCTGAAAAAAGAGCTTCCGGAAGCGATGAAACCCAAATCCATCGCCATTAACGGTGAGCAATCGAACGTGATTTCTCACGACAGCAAAGCCGCTTAATTCCTCCTGGTTGGAATGAGCGCGGGGCGGGCCTTAGGGCCCGCCTTTTTTGTTTGACATTCCACAACTCGAATTTATAATGCAGCCCAGAACTCAGGTGCCGCCTGAGCCCGTCGGGAGCAATTTCCCAACGCGGTAAAGACGGTTAAATGGGAAGTCGGTGAGATCCCGACGCTGCCCCCGCAACGGTAATTGTGCCTTGGCATAAGAGTCCGGAACCTGCCTGAAATTGCAACAATGTTGCGATTGTGTTCATGACCGTTGATGGAGCGGAGGGCTACCATCCAAGGACCAGCGAGTGTTTCGGAGTTCTCTCCTCGCCCCCCTTGATTCCTCGCTTTATCACCTTGTATCAAACACTGTCCTGTTGCCGGCAACATAATCGCTCGCAGACAGAGACAGCCACACAGGTGTTAAAAAAATGACTACTATTCGTACCACCGCGCTGCTCGCAAGCGCCATATTGTTAGGTTCCCCATTGGCATACGCCAATCCGTCTACCAAAGACCAGATCGTGGTGACCGCTAAGGGCACGCAATCGCTGGCCGATGTATTACCCACCTCGCACGTTTTGACCAGCGCCGATGTCGAAGCGGCCCAGGCCTTTGACTTACCGGACTTGCTGAATCAAGTTTCTGGTATTTCAGTAACCCCCACCGGGGGTAGAGGCTCGGTGACTGGCACCTTCTTACGCGGCACCTCGATTTCGCAAAACATCGTTCTGGTCGATGGGGTGCGTGTCGGCAGCGCCACGCTCGGCGCAGCCACATTGAACGCCTATCCGGTCGAGGCCATCGAGCGAGTCGAAGTTGTAAAAGGGCCGCTCTCAGGTATTTATGGCGCAGATGCAGTTGGCGGGGTGATTCAGGTGTTCACCAGAACCGGTGGTGAAGGTCGTGGCAGTGCTACCTTAACCCTGGGTGATGACGGGCTGGCCGAATATGGCATTGGCTTGAACGCCGGCAACGACCTGCACAGTTTACACGTCAGTGCGAACTATGAAGAAAGGGATGGTATCGATCACACCAGCATCACCTCCGGCGGCAATGATGACGATGACTCTTATGAAGAGAGCGCTTTCAGCATCAGCGGCAAGACTCAATTGAGTGACAACACCCGTGCCCAACTGTCTGTTTTATACAGTGACATTGAGAGTGAGTTTGACAACACCTTTGGTGCCGATACTGGCTTTGTCACGCTCACCAAAACGCTGAGCGCAGCCCTAAGCATAAATACCCGCATCAATGATGCTATTGATTGGAATACCACACTAGGTACCAATGAAGATGAGTCAGTTACCGAGGTGTTCTTTTCAGACCTGACCACAAACCGCGACAGCCTCAGCACCGAGTTAGCCTTCCTCCTGAATGACAGCACCCAACTGACGGTGGGCGCGGACTACTATCAGGAAGACATAGAGCCGGCCGGTGATTTCCCCGTGTCTGATCGCGATAATACCGGCGTGTTCGCGCTGCTACAGTTAGGCAGTGGACCGTTTAACCTGCTGGCCAATGTTCGTTATGACGACAACTCGACCTATGGAGACGAAACCAATGGCAGCCTCGCGCTAAACTACGATTTTTCCGACCGGCTACGGGCTGTATTGAGTTATGGCACCGCGTTCTCAGCGCCTTCTTTCAACTTTCTGTACTTCCCGTTCTTTGGCAACCCGGACTTACTACCCGAAGAGTCAGAGTCGTACGAATTGTCGTTACTGGGCCGGCATGGCGGGCTGAGTTGGCGCGCGTCGGCCTATCGGACCGATGTTGAAAATCTGTTTAGCTTTGACCCTGCAACGTTTCTGGCGGCCAATATTGGCGCTGCAGAACTCAGTGGTTTAGAGCTGGAATTGGGCACCCGCGTTCAGGAGTGGGATTTGTCCGCTCGGGTAGACCTGCTATCAGCCAAAGACGCCGACAGCGGCACCAAGCTGGACGACCGGGCAGAGACGACCTTACGCCTGAGCGCCGCCCGTCAGTTTGAACGCCTGAATCTGGCGCTGGATTTGCTCATTGAAGATGGCCGCCATGACAATTTTGGTACGGAGCTTTCAGGTTATGGCTTAATCGATGTGCGAGGCAGCTATGTGATTAATGACCAATTAATTCTGTCGGCCAGCATCGACAATCTGACCGACAAAGACTATACGGTAAATCTGATTGGCCCCAGCGAGCGATATAATACGCTTGGCCGCCAGAGCAAAATATCACTGCGCTACAATTTTTAATTGCGGCTAATCAAACCTAACGTCTAAACACAACGTCAAAGAGAGAAACGATTAAGTCACGCCCCACCCTGTTATTGTGGTTTGCCATTGCGCTGCCGCTGAGTTTTGTGGCGGCGGTGATGTGGGGCGCGGTTAATCTGGGAGCTGACAGCACGCTGCGCGCCCTGCTGGCACTCGAACGGGACACGCAAGCGGCCATGATCCTGTACGACATCAGGATACCGCGGGCACTGATGGCGGCATTTGTTGGTGCACTCCTGGCAATCTGCGGCGCGGTGACTCAGGGTTTGTTCCGCAACCCACTGGCTGACCCATCTCTGATTGGCGTTACCGCGGGCGCCACTACCGGTGCCGCGTTAATGATTTTCTTCGCCGGCGGCGTTGTCAGCCTGCAGGGCCTGCCTGGCTTAAGCGCCGTCTCTCTCGGTGCTTTTTTGGGCGGCGCAATCACGGTCATGCTTGTCTACCGGCTGGCGACTTCAGCTACCGGCACATCGGTAACGACCATGCTGTTGGCAGGAGTTGCCATCACGGCTCTGGCAGGTGGACTGAGTGGCATGCTCGAGTACTTCTCAGATAACCAAATGCTGCGCCGGATTAGTTTGTGGCGCATGGGCGGCCTTGACGGGGCCAGCTCGTTGACGGTCACGGTGGCGGCGGTGGCGACGCTACTGGTGGTGGCGATACTGCCGCGCTATGCCAACGCACTCAATGCACTACTGCTCGGCGAGTCAGAGGCACGCCACCTAGGCATTGCGGTGCAGACGGTAAAATTGCAGTTGATTTTGATCGTCGCTCTGGGCGTTGGGCTATCGGTGGCATTGGCGGGCAGCATTGCCTTTGTGGGGCTGGTTGTGCCCCATATCGTCAGACTCATGGTGGGCCCGGATCATCGAACCCTGCTACCAGCATCCGCCATGGGCGGTGCCATTCTGTTATTGCTTGCAGACCTGGTGGCTCGCACCAGCGTCGCCCCTGTCGAGCTTCCCGTTGGCATAGTGACGGCACTGCTTGGCGCACCTTTCTTCATCTCATTATTGCGTTATCGCCACAGCTACGGGATGCAATAGATGAACTTACTTGAAGTCATTAATGTCAGCGTAAAGGTGTCTGCTCGTACACTGGTCGACCAGATCAGCCTCACTTTACGGGCTGGCCAACTGCTAAGCATTATCGGGCCCAATGGCGCCGGGAAATCCAGCCTGCTCAAATGCGTTGCCGGTGACATCGAGCCCACCGAGGGCAAACTGCAGTTGCATGGCTTTGCCGAAGGTCAGGTGCAACGCGCTCGCCAGCTCGCGGTATTGCCGCAATTAAGCCTGTTAAATTTTCCGTTCCGGGTGTCGGAGGTAGTGGCTCTGGGCAGGGTTCCGCATAGTAGCGGCGCGGCCCACGATGGTGAAATCATCGCACACTGTTTGGCGCTCATGGATATCACCCATTTGCAGGAGCGGCGTTACACCACGCTGTCGGGCGGTGAAAAACAACGTGTGCAACTGGCGCGCGTTATTGCACAGCTCTGGGTTACCGACGGCAAAGTCGACTACCCGAGATTATTGCTGCTTGATGAGCCGACCACGGCGCTGGATATGGGTCATCAACAGCTGTTATTGACCGCGCTGCAACGCTTAACAGAGCACGGAGTCGCGATATTAATGGTTCTACACGATGTCAATCTGGCGGCGCGCTGCAGTGATACTATTCTTGCAATGAAAGATGGCCATTGCGTCGCGGCAGGTCCGCCGTCGCAGGTGATCACCGCGCCCACCATGCAAACTCTGTTTAACACTGCCACGCAGATCGTTCGCCACCCCAGCGACGCCAGCCCGATGGTGGTGAGTGTCGATGGCTAGTACGTGCCTGGCAGGTTGTGCCCGCCGATTGCAATTGGCGGCTTATATTATTGCTCTAATTTTGAGCGCTGCGGCGGCTCACCCGGCAGCCGCCGGGCTGAATTTGCAAACACCTGCCGAGCAAAGTCTGACCGAGCAAACCGAACCTGATTTATCAGCGGCCGTCAGCGACGCCAAAACGACTGGCCGTGCCGTCTCTGTTACCGATTATCGGGGTCAACAAATCAGGCTAAGCCGCCCTGCAACCCGAATACTGGCACTGTCACCGCATATTGTTGAAAATGCGTTCAGTGCCGGCGCCGGCAAATATCTGGTCGGCGTTGTTGAGTACGCTGACTACCCGGAACAAGCAATTTCCATTGAGCGGGTCGGCAGTAACAATCTACTCAATATGGAGCGCATCGTTTCGCTGCAACCGGACCTGATTATTGCCTGGGGCAGCGGTAATAAGCAGCGCAGCATCGCGCAATTGGAACAACTGGGCTTTAGCGTGTATGTCGATGAGCCCAAAACGCTTGAGGATATCGCTCGCTCAATCACTGATATCGGAGTGCTGGCGGGCACACTGCCACATGCCGAAACCGCCGTCGCTGCCTATCGGCAGCAGTTGATAAAACTTGGCTCAATGCCCGATAAGGAACCACCAATAAGTGTGTTTTACCAAGTTTGGAATGAGCCGCTTCAAACACTGAATGGCGAACACCTGATAAGTCAGGCCATCAGCCTGTGTGGCGGGATAAATATATTTGCCCAGGAACAGGTGATCGCACCCGTGGTCAGCATCGAATCTGTCCTGGCCCGTGACCCGCAGGTGGTATTGGCCAGCGGCGTTTCGGCACAACGTCCGCCATGGTTAGACGAATGGCTGCAGTGGCGACAGATGAGGGCGGTCAAGAGCGGGCACCTGTTCCATGTACCGCCAGATCTGGTACAACGGCACACACTGCGCCTGATGCAAGGAATTGAAATTATTTGCCGGCAACTCTCCAGTGTGAAGAACAAACCCTAACTGCAAAAATCGTCACTTTGAATGACATGGGTAAATAATGTATAAACCCATTGTCGAGGTCCGACAATCCATTGAATTTGATGCATAAGCACTGGCAAAAGGTGGTGCTGACTTGCTCCTTGATTATGTTGGGGGGCTGCCAACAGGCCACCTTACAGAAAATTCTTGATCCCGCCACCTACTCCAGGTCAGGCGGCAAACCCTCGGCTGCGCCTATCGAAGCCACCATAGACGATATCTCATTTGCCCAGGCTGGTTTACGCAAACTCGGCTACGGCATTGGGCGCGTTGATGGCATATGGGGGGCACGCTCGGCGCAAGCGATGCGCCGCTTTGAAAAAGACAATGGTCTCAAGAGTGCTGAGGGCCAACTCACTGAACTCAACCTCTGGACGCTCGAACTGCGCACCGGATCGCAACGAACCGCTAACAGCGCCCAACTGCTTCTCTCATCACGCTCATTGGCAGCCCAGCTGCATGGTAAACAGCTGGATGAAAGCGAGCCGCCGCTCATCATTACAGAGCGCGACTATCAAATCATGGCGCGTGCGAATCCTTACTCAGAAGTATTAACTACCCTGCCCGCAGGCACTGGATTGTATATACTTAGGCTACAGCATGGTTGGTACGAAGTTGAATCGACCGACGATTTACACGGGTATATTAAAGCTAATTAATTACCCTCATTATTGGCCAACCGCCGTTCAGTTAGTCGTAGCGTGTCGAAACATTCCAAAACCGAGATAGAAACAGCCTTTGCGAAATCTTCGCCCGGAAGTACTGCGACTGTAAAAAGCAGTGCTCGCGGACGAAAGTCTAAGCTGGCAACGAATACCGTGCGGCGCCGGCGGCAGGTAATTGGCGGCGACCTAAGTGGTGTAGCGCACCGTCGGGCACGCAATCGACTGGCAAAATTAACCGGTTTTAATATTGCCAACTGGGTTGCGGTCGCAGTAGTCGTGTTAATTCTGACCGCTTTTTTCTGGCCACAGCCAAAACCGGAAGCAATTCGCGAAATCAACAACCCTGACAGCCCGATCGAAAGTGAATCATTCTACAGTGAATCACGCATAGACGACGCCAGCAGCAGCCAGGCACCACTGCAAACCTTCAGTCGCGACGATGACTTACAACGGGCCGACCAGTTTCGGGTTGAGGATGAAATGGCTCGCCGGATTAGGGGACTATTACAACTCGCGCAACAACAGGTTCAGCGCAGAGAACTCACCCTCCCCGAAGACAGTAACGCCACCCAAACCTATCGCCAAGTCCTGTTATTGAGCCCCAACAATGCCAGTGCACGTGAGGGTTTGGATTTTATTCGTGGTCGCTTTTTAACGCTTGGCCTGGCAGCGTTAAACGATGGAAATCAAGGTGCCGCTGAGGCTGCATTAAGCAAGCTCGCCATCGTAAATCGGGATGCTGATGAGTACCAAGAGCTGAACAACGCGATTGAAAACTGGAAAACGCAACAACGGGTTGCGGCATGGCTAGAGCAAGCCAGCGACGCCATCGAAGATGACCGCTTACTGTTACCGGCGCGCAATAATGCTTTGTATTTTTATCAACGGGCACAATCTCTTGATAGCAACAATAATGAGGTCGCCAGTGGCATCGCCGCAATCGCCGACACATTTATTGACCGTGCCGCAAAGGCTTTGACGGATGGCCAAACGGCGATTGCTGCCGGTCATTTAACGACTGTGAGTGTCATCGACCCAGCGCATCCGTCATTACCGCTACTTGAAGCACAGTTGGCTCGTGCTCGACAGGCAGAACTGACCGAGAGTCAGACTCAACCGAACGGCTCCAGACCAGCGCCCGTCGCCACCCCAAATACGACCTCAGCCAGGGTAGTTAGCCCACCGCGGTCGCGTGAAAGCCGTGAACAGGCCGAGATCAATCGGCAATACCTGCAGCGTGGTCTGGATGCCTACTATAAAGGTGACTACGCCAATGCTGCCGCTCTATTGCAACCGCTGGCAGACCGCGGAATATCCCGCGCCCAATTGCGGCTGGGGTATATGCATTTTCTGGGGCGCGGCTTTCCTGCAGACCGCGACGAAGCTGACCGGATAATTCGTGCTGCCCTGCCCGCGGTACAAAAATTTGCGGCGGAAGGTCGTAGCTGGGCACAATCCGACATTGGCAGTCTCTATGAAGATGGTCTGGTATTGCCGCGTGACTACCGGCAAGCTGTGGATTGGTATCGACGAGCAGCGGATCAGGGCTACCCGGGTGCACAAACCAATCTAGGTTTGATGTACGCTCGTGGCCGCGGCGTTAGCAGCAGTCGGCGTACCGCCATCGAATGGTTTCAGAGAGCCGCCAAGCAAGGCGATGTTGTGGCACGACGTAATTTGGAAACAATGGGTGTTACCCAATAATTATCAATAACTTATAGAATATACTAAATCTTAATTATTTGATGGAGTCCACGGTAAATACCGCTGGGTCAAAATCGGGTTCCGGATGCCTGGGATCCATTTCTTTAAGGGTTTGCAGCATCACCGATGCCACCATCAAGTCCCGAAAACGTCGATTCTCTGCAGGCACAACATACCAGGGCGCCTGCTCAGTGGAACAACGTTCCAGGGCAGTTTCAAAAGCCGCCATGTAATCAGCCCAGAGCGCCCTCTCATCCAGATCCCCGGGGTTAAATTTCCAGTATTTTTCAGGGTCGGAAAGACGCTGCTTGAATCGCTCCAGCTGGTATTCGGGCGTGATGTGCAGCATGAATTTGATCACTTTGGTGTCACTATCCGCGATCAATGATTCGAAATTGTTTATATGGTCGTAACGGCGATCAATTATTTCTTCGCTGGCCCAGTTGTGCACTTTAACAATCAACACATCCTCATAGTGAGATCGATTGAACAGCGTTATTCCGCCCTTGGCCGGTGCCTTGTAATGGACTCGCCACAAGAAATCGTGTGCCAGCTCCAATTTTGTGGGTTTCTTAAAACTATGCACATTGCAACCATGCGCGATCAGATTGCCCGTTAGCTTGGCGATGGTGCTATCCTTACCGGCCGCATCCATGGCTTGCAGTACCACCAACAGGCTCTGCTTACCTTCTGCAAACAACTCCTCCTGATAATTGTCTAATTCTTTCCAGACAGCCTCGCGCATGTCTTTGAGTTCGTCGCGTGAATACCCGCCATCCTGACGGCAGGAAAATCCGGATAAATCAGGGCGGGTGCCCGGTTTAACTCTAAATTGATCAAAATCCATGAAGCTGCGCCTGTTTAATTGATGCAAGCCAAACATGGTATTGCTAAACTGCCGTTTTTGCAAAATCACTGTTGTATCGCCTTTATGTCGAGCGCCGCGCGCCCCCATCAACCCGATACGGTCGCCAGCTTGGCTGCCGTCGATATCCGTTGCCAACGTGGTGAACGCACGCTTTTCAGTGGACTGGAGTTAAGTCTGGAGCGCGGCCAATGCCTGCATATTGCCGGTGCTAACGGTAGCGGCAAAACTACCCTGTTGAGAACCGTATGCGGATTACGCAAGGCCGATGAAGGCCACGTACGATGGCAGGGCAAAGACATCAATGACAATCACGACTTCGCGCGCGCCGTTGCCTATCTGGGCCATAAGGATGGCTTGAAAGATGCGCTGAGCCCGGCTGAGAATCTACAATTCTATCAACAATTGGACGGCGTCTTAAACACGACTCTGATCGACAGCACGCTGCAGCGCATGCAACTGTTGCAATGCGCAGATCTGGCCACTGTAAACCTGTCCTTCGGCCAACGTCGTCGACTGGCCTTCGCCAGGCTGCTGTTACAGCGGAAGTCGTTGTGGATACTTGATGAGCCATTTACCGGCATTGACATCGCCGGCCGCGATCTGGTTGAACAAATTTGCCTCGAGCATCTGGCAGCAGATGGCATGATTCTACTCACCAGCCATCAATCGCTTGATCACAGCAGTCTGGCCTCTGCAACCAGGGTAGTAACGCTGTGACCGCGTCTACCACAATTCAATCCAGCCCACCCAGCTCTGCCTCGACATTCGGGTTGCACGCCCGACGAGAGTGGCAAATGTTGTTTCGCAACACCGCGACCCTGGTCCAGCCATTGTGTTTTTTCGTGTTAATTGCCCTGCTGTTCCCGCTTAGCCTACCGGCGGAGAACGCCCTGTTGCAACGAATCGGTGGTGGTGTTATCTGGGTGGCTGCCGTATTAGCAACATTGCTGAGTTTGGAATCGATGTTTAAACCGGATCACCGGGATGGCGTGCTCGAGCAATTGATTATCTCTCCCAGATCGTTGACAACGGCGGTGCTGGCCAAATCGTTGGCCCACTGGTCTGCCACGGGCCTGGTGTTAACGCTGTTTTCGCCGCTGTTGAGTTTTGCCTTTCGCATCCCAGCTGAACAAGCCTGGGTATTATTCATTAGCCTCTTGATTGGCACACCTAGCCTAACCCTGATTGGCGCAATCGGCGCGGCGCTAACCGTAACCTTGCATCGTGGCGGAGTCTTATTGGCGATTATTATCTTGCCCCTGTATATTCCAATTTTAATTTTTGGGGCCGGGATGGTTGGGCAGTCTACACAAGGGGCTGCGATTGACAGCCAGGTATATGCATTGCTGGCGATAGGCGTGCTGGCAACCACACTCTCGCCCTTCGCTATCGCCGCATCACTGCGCCTGACCATCGATTAATGCTATGAACCCCTTCAAGTCTATCTGGAACTTTTTGTATATAAGCTTTCATCGGCTGGGCTCACCGCGCGAGTTCTACACCATCAGCGCGTATGCCACGCCGGTGTTCGGACTTTTATTTCTGGGGTTGAGCACCTACGGCGCCTATCTCGGCTTATTTGTGGCACCGGCAGATTATCAGCAGGGCGACAGCTTTCGCATTATCTATGTACATGTGCCAGCCGCATGGCTGTCCTTGTTTATCTACGTCGTCATGGCCTGCGCCAGCGCGATCGGGTTAATCTGGCGCATGAAAATGGCCTTTGTAGTGGCGCTGTGCTCAGCGCCGATTGGTGCCGCCTTTACCTTTTTGGCGTTAGCCACAGGATCGCTGTGGGGCGCGCCGATCTGGGGCACCTGGTGGGAATGGGATGCGCGGCTCACATCAGAGCTCATTTTGCTGTTTTTATACAGCGGCGTCATGGCGCTGTACTACGCCTTTGATGATCGCCGCACCGCGGAACGCGCCACCGCCATGCTGGCCGTGGTTGGCGTGGTGATTGTGCCGATTATTCATTATTCAGTGGAGTGGTGGAGCAGCCTGCATCAGGGGGCAACTGTATTTCGCGAAGGCGGCCCCGCCATGCCTGCCAACATGCTGACCCCGCTGTTGCTGATGGCGCTCGGCTTTACCTTTTTCTATGGTTATTGCCTGTTTCATCGCGCCCGGAATATGGTGTTACATAATGAACGTAATAGCAGTTGGGTTCGGGAGATGATTAATGAACTGGAGTGACTTCTTCGCCATGGGTGGCTATGCATTTTACGTCTGGAGCGCTTGGGGCCTGACAGGCGTGGTTTTGCTGTGGCAATTCACGCAGCCGCGGTTGCGAAATGCTAAACTCCGCCGTGAACTCAAGCGTCATTATGAGCGACAAAAATTAGCCGATTCAAAGCAATAGGAACGGACACACTAACTTAATTTACAGCTCGGCAAACCGAGCCAAACCCTATGAGCCCGACACAAAAAAAACGTCTCAAGATAATAGGCCTGATCGTCACCGGTGTGGCAATTGCGGCCTTTTTTGCTCTGCGCGCGTTTCAGGCTAACATCGAATACTTTCTAACGCCGGCAGAAATTAGCGCCGGTGAATTTGAACCCGGTGTTAGCTATCGTATCGCGGGGCTGGTACAAAAAGGCAGCGTCAGCACGCTGGCTGACGGGGTTACACATCAATTTACCATTACTGATTGCGTGGATGATGTGGTGGTGCAATACACCGGGATATTGCCAGATTTATTTCGTGAAGGTCAGGCCATAGTCTCCCTGGGGAAGCTAAACGCAGATAAACTAATGATTGCCTCACAGGTATTGGCCAAGCACGATGAAAATTATGTGCCTACCGAAGCCGCAGATGCAATGATGCTTGCTCAGGCAAGTAAATGCGATAATGCCGAAGGGCCAATAAGTTACTAATAATAGAAAGCGAGGCTGTAACAGTTGATAGGAGAAATCGGTAATTTCACACTCGGCTTAACCCTGTGTGTGACGCTGGTGTTGGGGGTATTGCCGTTGCTGGGTGCCAGCCGCAAGCACCGCAACTGGATGGCCTTTGCCCGGCCGGCAGCGTATACGCAATGGATTTTAGTGGTAATTTGCTACCTATGCCTGACCTACGCATTTATTACACATGATTACTCGATTGCCTATGTAGCGAGTAATTCCAATAATGCACAGCCCTTGATCTACCGCATTTCTGCAGTGTGGGGCGCACATGAAGGAAGCTTGCTACTGTGGATCCTGATGCTGGCCAGTTGGACTGCACTGGTGGCTGCCCTGAGCCGCGGCATCACCGATGACATGGTGGCCCGTGTTCTGGCCGTCTTGGGTCTGGTGAGTGCCGGTTTTATTTCATTTACCCTGTTCACCTCAAACCCCTTTGCGCGCCTGCTGAATGTGCCAGCCGATGGTCGCGAATTGAATCCGCTCCTACAGGACCCCGGCCTGGTGATACACCCGCCCATGCTTTACATGGGTTATGTCGGCATGAGCGTGGTATTTGCATTTGCGATTGCCGCCATGCTGAGCGGCAAACTTGATACCGCCTGGGCTCGCTGGGCGCGACCATGGACCACCGTGGCATGGATGTTTCTCACCATCGGCATCACGCTCGGCAGTTGGTGGGCCTATTACGAGCTTGGCTGGGGCGGCTGGTGGTTCTGGGATCCGGTTGAAAATGCTTCATTTATGCCATGGTTGGTGGGCACGGCGCTGATTCATTCGCTGGCAGTCACCGAAAAGCGCGGGGCGCTCAAGGCGTGGACGGTGTTACTGGCCATCATGGCGTTTTCACTAAGCCTACTCGGCACGTTTCTGGTGCGCTCGGGGATTATCACGTCGGTGCATTCCTTTGCCACCGATCCGGCGCGCGGCCTGTTTATCTTGATTTTTCTGCTGCTGGTTATCGGCGGTTCATTATTGCTGTATGCCCTGCGGGCACCAAAGCTCATCAGTGATGTGAATTTTGACCTGATATCAAAAGAAACGGCGATTTTGCTGAACAATATTCTGCTGGTCGTGACCATGGCCATGGTGCTGTTCGGCACCCTTTACCCACTGGCTGTGGACGCACTCAGCGGCAACAAGATCTCGGTAGGGCCGCCCTACTTCAATAGCATGTTTATACCGCTGACTGTGCCGTTGGCAATGCTGGTCGGCCTTGGCGCAATGAGCCGTTGGAAGCGCGACGACCCGATTCGATTTCTCAAACCAGGTACGCTGATTCTGCTCGGCAGTATGGCTGTTAGTACCACGGTGACCGGCATTCTGTCACAGGCGCAGTTTTCCTGGCTCGCCTGGAGTGGCCTGGGTCTGGCCCTGTGGGTATTCTTTTGGGCCGTTTACGGTATCGTAGAGCGACTGAAATACCAGTCGAACTGGAAGCAGGCGCTGCGCAGCGTGCCGGCCTCAATCTGGGGGATGACAGTAGCGCATATTGGCATCGCCATTTTTATTATGGGCGTGACCCATGTAAATGTGTACTCAGTGGAGAAGGATATCCGTATGGCGCCCGGCGAGTCCTATCAGCTGGGGCCTTATAACTTTACGTTTAACGGAGTCAGTCGCATTAGCGAGGCCAATTATACGGCCGACGAAGGTGTGTTCGCCATTGCCCGTGACGGCCAGAACCTGTTTGACCTGAAACCACAAAAACGCTTTTACAGCACCAATAACCCGATGACCGAGGCGGCCATCAACACCACGCTGGGGCGGGACTTGTATGTGTCATTGGGCGAATCTCTGGGCCAGGGCGCATGGAGTGTGCGCATTTACTTAAAATCATTTGTCGCCTGCATTTGGCTGGGTGGGTTCTTCATGGCTCTGGGAGGTCTTATCGCAACTGCCGACCGTCGCTATCGCCGTCCGGTTAAAAAAATGCAGCGGCACCAGAAGGCGGAGCCGTCAAAAGCATGAGCCTGTCGTCTAGAACTCTAAGATTCGGAATTCCACTGCTGGTCTTTTTGGTGATCGCGGTGTTCCTCGGGGTCGGTCTCACGCTTAACCCGCGTGAACTGCCCTCCTCTCTCATCGATAAACCGGCGCCCGCATTTAAATTAAATCTATTAGAGCAGCCCGACCTCGCCTTCACACCCTCAGATTTACAGGGGCAGCGCTGGTTACTCAATGTGTGGGCTTCCTGGTGCGTAGGCTGTCGGGTGGAGCACCCTTTACTAAACCAACTCGCTCTGAACACGGATATCCCGATGGTGGGCCTGAATTATAAAGACAATCCCGACAACGCGCGGCGCTGGCTAGCCGAACGCGGTAACCCCTACTCTAAAATCCCGATGGACATTGAGGGTGATGCCGGCATCGACTGGGGTGTGTATGGGGTGCCTGAGACCTTTGTCATCGACGAAAACGGCTTCATTATATTTAAGCATACCGGCCCGCTTGATGTGCGCGCCGTTGAGCAGGAAATTCTGCCGCTGTTCTCTCTCAGTACAACACCATGATGCGATCACAACCCCGGCAACACCATTCAATCTTCAGCACGCTGTTAGTACTGGTGCCCTTGCTGCTCGCCTTGCTGCTACCGTATTCAGCCAGTGCGGTAATCGAAGCCGTGCAATTTGAAGACCCCGCGACGGAGCAACGTTATCGCGATCTGATCGCGGAGCTACGATGCCTGGTTTGTCAGAACCAAAACCTGGCCGACAGCGATGCTGACCTCGCCAAAGATCTGCGCGAGAAAACCGCGGAAATGCTCAGAGATGGCCGCAGCGACGCTGAAATATTGAGTTATATGCAAGAGCGCTATGGTGATTTCGTACTGTACCGGCCGCCGTTAAGCGGCAGCACGCTGGCACTTTGGATCGCGCCGCTGGTCATGCTGCTGGCGGCGCTAATTGGTGTGCTCTTGACCATCAAACGTCGCCAGGCCGCGGAACTACTGCGCCCGGCCCACCAGCAAAACGACAAGCAACGCGTACAAGTTCGTAATTTGCTAAAGACTGCACCTGACTTAAACTCTCAAAGTACAGCAGGCTTACAGAAATCTGACCCCAAAGGTGACAGCGAATGACCTGGTTCATCCTCAGCGCTCTTGCCATCAGCGCGCTCTGCGTTTTCGTGCTTTTGCACCCCTTGCGTCGTAGCGTCGATAACGCCGCCTATGAACGCGAGGAGCAGAATATTCACTATGCGCGTGAGCGCTTGCAGGAACTCGAACAGCAATTAAAAAATGCCGCCATCTCGGCCACAGACTACGAAGCACTCAAACTGGAAATTGAATCAACCCTTGCTAATGACATCATGCTTGAGTCTGAGACGGCTGCTAACGATGCATCAACCAGCCAGGCCAACGGCGTTGTCATTGCCCTGATCTGCACTTTGGTGCCGTTTTCGGCGGCCGGTTTGTATCTGATTACCGGCACGCCGGCGGCACTTGAATTGCAACAAGCGACCGTTGCACCACACGCCAGTCAACCCAGTGCTGAAGACATTAGCACGATGGTAGCCCGCCTCGAACAGCGGCTGCAGCAACAACCCAATGACATCGAAGGATGGGTAATGTTGGCGCGCACGCGCTTGGCGCTCGGTGATTACGAGCAGTCTCTGAACGCCTATAAAAAAGTGACCGAACTGGGAGGCGAAGATGCCAATGTGTACGCACAGATGGCCGATGCCGCCGCCATGGCCGACAACGGCAGCCTCTCAGGTCGTGCGGCGCAGTATATTGCGGACGCCTTAAGGCTGGATGAAAATCAACCCCAAGCCCTGTGGCTGGCCGGCCTAGCCGCGGCCCAGCGCGGCGACCAGATTGAGGCCCAACAGCTGTGGAATCGGTTACTGCCGCTACTTGAAGGGTCTCCAAAACAACAGCAAGAATTGCGCGACATTATTGCACAGAGTCGTGCAGCTCAACTTGGCTCGACCACCGTAGCCAACCGTGGTGCACCCGCGGCCGATAATGCGCCCGCGGCTAACAATGCGCCTGCGCCTGGCGCCGATCAAGCGCCTGCGGCTCAAGCTGCAGCACAGGCCGGTGTGCAAATAAGGGTGCAGCTAGACCCCGCCTTTGCCGAATTCGCCAACCCGGACGAAACCGTTTTTGTCTTTGCCCGCGCCAAATCGGGGCCACCAGCTCCACTAGCGGTTAAACCCTTGCGGGTGTCAGATTTGCCGGTCGAAATTACGTTATCCGACGCTGACGCCATGTTGCCGCAAATGAAGCTGTCGATGTTTGACGAAATTCAGATTACTGCCCGAATCGCAAAATCCGGGAATCCAGTCGCGCAAACTGGCGACATTCAATCGGCCGTCGCTCAAACGACCAATGATGCAACCGAGCTGATTGTATTAACCATAAACCAAGTCGTACCCTAGGGCTTTTAGCAATGAGTTATGACCCAGACAATATCTTCGCCAAAATTCTGCGCGAGGAAATACCCTGTATAAAAGTGTATGAAGACGCCTCAACCCTGGCGTTTATGGATATCATGCCGCAAGCCGATGGCCACACCCTGGTCATCCCAAAGCAAGCAGCGGTAGACTTATTTGAGTTGAGCGCGGACGCTGCGGCAGATCTGATACAAAAGGTGCAGCTCATCGCCGGGGCAGTCAAACGTGCTACACAGGCGGATGGCATTACATTATTTCAACTCAATGGTGCCGCGGCTGGACAAACAGTGCCGCATATCCACTTTCACATACTACCGGGCTCGATACTTGCGGCGCGCCAACATGCCAGCGTCAATGCTGATCGGGAACACTTACAGACCATCGCCACTGATATTCGCGCTGCTCTGGCAGACAGTTAACAGCACGCCTCGGGTAGGCGCCCACGACAAAACTGCCATATTAGCGACGAGCACGAAAGAAGTCCTGTAATAGCTTTCTTGAGCGGTCTTCGCCCAATCCCCAATCCACCCGGCAACGATGATTTAGCTGCGGGCTCTCCAGCACGTTAAATACTGAGCCGGCCGCACCGGCGCGCGGCTCTGCGGCGGCAATCACTACGCGTTCGATTCTGGCGTGCACGATTGCGCCCGCACACATCGCGCAGGGCTCCAGTGTGAGGTAGAGGGTGGTACCAGGGAGCCGGTAATTACCCACTCTCTCGCAGGCCGCCCTAATCGTTTTGATTTCCGCATGCGCGGTCGCATCGGTAGAACCAATCGGCGCATTACTGCCCTCACCGATTAGCTGTTCGTTCTTTATTAGCACTGCCCCCACCGGCACTTCCTCGTTGGCGGCGGCTTGTTCAGCCAGATTCAGAGCGTGGCTCATCCACCGCTGGTCTGCATTTGAGAACTGGCTCACAGACTCGATACGCGCCGCTCAATGCCCGCCCGCTGCAACATACGGGCGGCGATTTCCTCGATGGATAACTGCGTGGTGTCGATGTAAGGAATACGGCATTGCCGATACAGCTTCTCGGCCAGCTTAATTTCTTCTACACAATTCCTCAGGCTGGCGTAAGTACTGTTGGGCTTACGCTCATTGCGTATTTCTGACAAGCGGGCCGGCCGGATAGTCAGGCCGAATAATTTTCGCTGATGATCGGCTAACGCGTCCGGCAAGCGATTTAGCTCAAGATCATCCGGTATTAAGGGGTAGTTGGCGGCTTTGATGCCGAACTGCATCCCCAGATACACGCTGGAAGGCGTTTTGCCGGTTCGTGAAACACCGATCAGTATTATGTCAGCCTCGCTGTAACGGTGTAGATGCATTCCATCATCATTGGCCAGCGCGAAATGTACCGCTTCAATGCGCTGCACATAGGCCTGATCGACTGCCCGACTTTCTTCCTCGAAGATATGGTGGTGCCCCACCGTGTGCGCGGATTTAACGCCCAACTCCTGCTCCAGCGGCGCCAGAAAGGTTGAAAACACATCGATATAAAAGCAGTCGGTGGCTTTTATTATCTGACTGGCATCCGTGTTAACAATGGTATCCACTACGATCGGGCGTTCAGATGAGGACTGCGCCTCCTGATTAATCTGTGCGGCGATCTTTTCTGCCTTCGCCGATGTATCAATAAACGGTTTGGTGACACTTTCAAAGCTTATTTGAGGAAACTGGGCCAACAGACTGCGGCCCAGGTTTTCGGCCGTCATACCGGTACTGTCGGAGAGGAAAAATACCTTGCGTTTCATGCCTGAATGGGGTGTTCGTGCTATCATCCGCGCTCAGTCAAAAGTCCTTACCGAGAGAGATTTTAGTCTTGAGCGCTTATATTCTTGAGTTCGATCAGCTTACCATAAACGATGTTGAAAAAGTGGGTGGCAAAAACGCCTCGCTTGGCGAAATGATCGGCAATCTCAGCAATCTCGGGGTATCGGTGCCGGGCGGATTTGCCACGACCGCCGATGCCTATCGGGAGTTTCTCGCCACCGACGGGCTGGACACAAAAATCAACCAACGGCTCGCAGCCCTCGACGTAGATGATATCGGCGAATTGACCTCAGCTGGAGCCGATATACGCCGCTGGATTATCGAGACACCATTGCCGCCCGCCTTCGATGATGCTCTGGAAACCGCTTTTGCGACCATGCAAGGCGGCAATGAAGGCCTGAAAGTCGCGGTACGCTCCAGCGCCACCGCTGAAGACCTGCCGGATGCCTCATTTGCCGGCCAGCAGGAAACGTTCCTAAATATTGAAGGTCTGGACGCGGTAAAGCATGCCGTGCATGAAGTGTTCGCCTCCTTGTTCAATGACCGCGCCATTTCGTATCGGGTGCATCAAGGCTACGCACACGAAAACGTCGCTTTGTCAGCCGGTATTCAACGCATGGTGCGCAGTGAAACCGGCGCCGCCGGTGTTATGTTTACGCTGGACACGGAATCGGGGTTTGATCAGGTGGTGTTCGTCACCTCCTCTTATGGTTTAGGCGAAACTGTCGTGCAAGGCTCGGTAAATCCGGATGAATTTTATGTGCACAAACCTACTTTGGAAGCGGGCCGACCGGCGGTGGTGCGGCGCAACCTGGGCAGCAAACTAATTAAAATGGTGTATGGCAGATCCGCCACTGCCGGTCGCTCTGTCGATACCGTCGAAGTGGACGAAGCCGAGCGTCGCCGCTTTTCCATTACCGATGCCGATGTCGAGGAACTGGCGCGCCAGGCGCTGATTATTGAACGGCATTATGGCCGCCCCATGGACATTGAGTGGGCCAAAGATGGCGATGATCAACAGCTCTATATCGTTCAGGCACGACCCGAAACGGTTGCCAGCCAGGCCGACGCCAATGTCAAAGTCGCCTATCAACTGAGCCAGAGTGGCGAGGTCTTAGCGGAGGGCCGCTCAATTGGCCAACGCATTGCCACCGGCAAGGTGCGCAAAGTCGCCGGCATTGATCAAATGGATCTGGTGCAGGACGGCGACATTCTGGTGACCGATATGACGGACCCGGATTGGGAGCCGGTTATGAAACGTGCGGCCGCCATTGTCACCAACCGGGGAGGCCGCACCTGTCACGCCGCCATCATCGCCCGCGAACTTGGCATAGCCGCCATCGTGGGCTGCGGCGATGCGACTGAGAAGCTTAATGATGGCGATGCCGTGACCGTATCCTGTGCGGAGGGTGATACTGGCTACATCTACGCCGGCGATTTGGATTTTGAAAAGACGGAAACTAATATAGATGCCATGCCCGAACTGTCATTCAAAATCATGCAGAATGTGGGCAACCCCGATCGTGCGTTCAGTTTTGCGCAATTGCCGCATGAGGGAATCGGTTTGGCGCGTCTGGAGTTCATCATTAACCGGATGATCGGCGTACATCCCAAAGCATTGATTGAATACGATCAACAATCTGCGGATGTCAAAGCAATTATCGATGAGTACATCAATGGTTATGCTTCTCCGACAGAATTTTTTGTACAAAAACTGGCTGAGGGCATAGCAACGCTGGCGGCAGCCTTTCACCCCAAACGCGTCATAGTGCGGCTAAGCGATTTTAAGTCCAATGAATACGCGCACATGGTGGGTGGCCATGATTATGAGCCGGACGAAGAGAACCCGATGCTCGGCTTTCGTGGTGCATCACGTTATATCGCCCCCAGCATGCGCGATTGTTTCGAACTGGAGTGCCGCGCGGTTAAATATGTGCGCGACGAAATGGGCTTAACCAATGTCGAGATCATGATCCCCTTTGTCAGGACGGTGGATGAAGCCGCAAAGGTTGTGGACCTGTTAGCTGAGAATGGTCTACGCAGAGGCGACAATGGCCTTAAGCTAATTATGATGTGTGAATTACCCGCCAATGCCCTCCTGGCCGACGAATTTCTGCAACATTTTGATGGTTTTTCAATCGGTTCAAACGATATGACGCAGCTGACCTTGGGCCTGGATCGGGACTCGGCAATTGTGTCGCATTTGTTTGACGAACGAAACCCAGCGGTCAAGAAGATGCTGTCCATGGCAATTGTGGCCTGCAATCGCGCGGGCAAATACATCGGCATTTGTGGTCAGGGCCCATCTGATCATCCAGACCTTGCCGAGTGGCTGTTCGAGCAGGGAATCGATTCAGTGTCTCTCAACCCTGATTCAGTTATCGAAACCTGGGAGCGCCTGGCGGCGTTGGAAGCCGCAAAAGGATAATCGGCTGTAATTGGCTAGTTAGAGTGCATGCATTAAGGTTTCTTGCTGAACTCCTTGAGGAAGCGCTCAATGCGTGCCGCGTTGGCGCCCAAATCAGATTTGCCGACCCGCGATACTGAGCGCAAATCTACCGCCACCTTATCGCCTTGCGGGCGGATGCGCACCACGACATCGTCTTTAAATTGCCACAGCGGTGTGGTGATGGTGGCTTCCAGACGACCACTTTGTGCATCATGATCGATTATCTCCCATTCCAATGCTTCAGCAACCACCACGGCCCGGCGGTGCGCTTCTTCCATGGTCAGTGGCATTAAAAGGGTTTTTACATTTGGGTATGCAGCTTGTTGCACTGCTGCCAATTGCTCTGCATCGTAGTGCAGCGGGTTGTCCGTGCTACTGCGAATAGATGCAATTTGCGTAAATTGCGGCGGATCAACCACGTCGGTGGAAATATTGTGAATCGGCGGGACACTTCTGGCACCCAGTATTTGCCAGCCGATAAAGAGTATCGGTAGTAATGCGATCAGCATCGCTGAACGCACCGAACCCGCGTTGCCCGGCCGCAACCGTCTCTGCCAGAAGTAGATGATACCTCCAGAGACTAATACGGCGATGGCTAACAAAAAGGTGACAGCGACTATTTTTAAGCCGACACCATAATCCCAAATTTGCAAACGCGTCCCCAGCACTGCAATTGGAAAACCGAGCACTAACAGTAGTGAGAAACGCCTTAACCAAACGCCCATGACATACTCCCGTATATAATCTTACGGCTGTAAGACTATCTTAATTTTGATCTGCAAACCATGTAACCGACACTATTTCGTCTTTCCGATATTGTCTCGAGAACCTCAATTCTAACGGGCCGCAGACAACGCATTTAGTCTGGCTGATAGACTCTGGTTTGGTTTGAATTCCAGGCCGGCCAGCAGTTCATCGACCAATTGCGGCTGGTTGCAAACCAACACCATGTCACAGCCGGCATATATGGCGCGTTGTGCGCTGGCGACAATATTCCCCTCGCCACCGTCATTGGCTTCGATCGCGCCCTGCATGGACAAATCATCGCTGAATATGACACCGTCAAACTGTAACTCGCCGCGCAACACATTCTGCAGCCAAAACGATGAGTAAGTGGGAATTTCATCAGCGCACTCGGCAAACAATACGTGCGCGGTCATGACGCCCTGAATTTCGTCGACCAGCCGCTGATAAGGAAGCAGATCACGCTGCTTCAACTGCTCGAGGCTGCGCTCATCGGTCGGCAAGCACTGGTGTGAGTCACCCGCAACGCCGCCATGGCCCGGAAAGTGTTTGGCAATGGCGACCATTCCGGCCGCGTGCATACCATCAATGTAGGCGCCCAATAACTCCGTCGCAGCTACAGGGTCCGGGTGAAAACAGCGGTCGCCGATCACCTCGTTCTGCTCGCTGTTTACATCGAACACCGGGGCAAAGCTAAAATCCACCCCGACTGCCAACAGCTCCGACGCCATGGTGTATGCCGATTCAAATGCCCGCATGGGAGCGGTGTGTTTGTCCTGCCTCCACAGCTCGCCAAAATCAGCAGCCGGCGGCAACGTGGTAAAGCCGTTCTTGAATCGCTGCACTCGGCCACCCTCCTGATCAACGGCCACCAATAGAGCCGGCGACCTGAGGGATTTAATGTCGCGGATCAGATCTGCAACCTGCTGGGCGTCACGGTAATTGCGTGAGAACAGGATCACTGCACCCACACTCGGGTGCTGCAACCGGTTACGTTCGGCATCGCTTAAGGTCAGGCCTTCGATGTCGCACATTACCGGACCCAATGGAATGATCAGTTGTTCATTTGTGTTTGTCATAACTATTAGCAGTTGCGGGGAAGTATTGACGCTAGCCACGCCGCACTATTCGCAAATCTCCACCTCTGTGCCCACGTTCACGCGATCGAACAGGGCAATAATATCGGCATTACGCAGCTTGATACAGCCGTGTGAGCTGGGTATTTGCATGGGGTGCGAATCCGGCGCGCCATGCAAATAAATATAGCGCCGCATGGTATCGACATCCCCACCCCGATTGAACCCGGATTCATTGCCGCACAACCACAATATCCGTGTCAGTATCCAGTCCCGCCCGGGGTGCTGAGATGCGAGCTGTTCGCTGTACACCTCTCCCGTTTGGCGACGCCCTACGAATACTGCATTGAGCGGCGCGTCAGCACCGATTTTGGCCCGTATCCTGTGCCGCCCCAGCGGAGTACATTCACTGCCGTTAAGCTGCCCCGTGCCATTGCGCGCAGTGGCAACCGGCAGGTTTAGTTGTCGCTCCCCGGCACCGTCAAAACCGAGCAGCAATTGCTCTGACACGCTGACCCGCAAGCGTTTTAGGTCAGACATTAGCTAACTTTGCCAACCAGGCATCACAACCATGGTTGACCAAATCAAATACATGAGCGAAACCGCTGTCGCCCCCATAGTACGGATCCGGCACGGCCAGCTCCGACACCACACCCAACTCATGTGCAGCTTGCAGGAACAGCGCTATTTGCGCATCGTGCTGATCCGGCGCGTAATACTCTATCAGCGCCAGATTATCTTCATCCATGGCCAGAATATAATCGAAGGAATCGTAGTCATTAACGGATATTTTACGGGCCCGTATAAAGTCCATATCAATGCCCTGCCCGGCTGCAAAGGCGCGCGAGCGGGGGTCAGACTGTTCGCCCACATGATAGGCATGTGTGCCAGCCGAATCGACAGAAACTTGTTGCTGCAGCCGCTGCTGATTAATTTTGTGCTGCATAATCCCATGTGCGGTGGGTGACCGGCAAATATTGCCCATACATACAAACAACAGTCGCGTCACGATGTAATACCCAAATCCTGCGCTATTTTTCGTGCCTGCTCCAAGTCCTGCTCAGTATCGACCCCAATCCCACTATCATAATCAACGGCCTGCACCATTATTGTTTCGCCATTATCCATTACCCGCAATTGCTCCAGGCTCTCTGCATGTTCCAGGGCGCTGGGATTAAGCTGGCCATAACGCTTTAAAAACTCCGCCCGGTAGGCATAAATGCCGATATGCCGCCAGGCTTGATCAATGGCTCCAAACGGAATGGGGGACCGGGAAAAATACAATGCCCGGCCGTGCTGATCGAAAACGACTTTGACTACATTGCGATCATGAAAATCGTCGATTTCTCTCAGACGATGGGCCGCCGTCGCCATCGCCGCGTCGGGCGCACGGGTTAGCGCAGCCGCTACGTTGTTAATCAGCCTGGCGGGCACAAATGGCTCATCGCCCTGCACATTAACCACCGACGTGGGGTCTGTTATCGCCAATGTCTGCACGACTTCCTCCAGCCGATCCGAACCAGACAGGTGATCTGCGCGTGTCATGCAGGTTTCGCAATCGAAATTGCTGGCCGCTTCGGCAATACGCTCATCATCCGTTGCGAGGATTACCCGCGCCGCATCTGATTCGTTGGCGCGCTCCACCACATGCTGAATCAAGGGCTTACCGCCGATATCCAGCAATGGTTTACCAGGTAAACGGGTGGACGCGAAGCGCGCTGGAATGACGACTATAAAACTCATTTTTACTCAGCTTCTAATTCGCGTGCTTCCTGCTCGAGCAAGATTGGAATGCCGTCCCGCACCGGGTAGGCCAGGTTGGCACTAGTCGACACCAGCTCTGACTTCTCTCTGTCGTATTTCAGATTGCCTTTGGTGATCGGGCACACCAGTATTTCAAGTAACTCGGGGTTTATCATTATCTGTTCTCGTCTACGTCACATTCATAAACATTTTGCAGCGCGGTTAAATCGCTTATTATTTTGTCAGTAAACTCAGCGGAGAGTTTAGCATCCACCGGTAGGTAAAATACCTCTGGACCGGCAAAGGCGCGGCATTTAACCGCATCTTTTTCGGTCATTATTGTGGGTCTTTCATCTCCGTAGCTTATGTCCTGTTCGATAAAAGGATGGTGGTCGGCATAGGCATGGCGCTCAATTTGCCAACCTAACTTTTCACAGCTAAGGAAAAACCGTTCCGGTTGACCAATCCCGGCTACTGCATGCCAATGCACCGATTGCGGGTCAAAATCAATTTCAGTGTCGTCAGTAACCCGCTTCGGTGTGCCCGGCTGGAGATACATTGTGAATCCACTGCGCGATGTTGCACTTGGCAACGAATGGTGTTCAACCACCATATCAACGCCGTCCAGTCGGCTCAGCGGTTCTCTCAGCGGGCCGGCCGGCAATAAAAATTGATTGTGCTGCGGCCGTGTTTGATCAAGCAGACAGATTTCGATATCGCGCTGCATGGCATAGTGCTGCAATCCGTCGTCACTAATAACCACATTGACCCCAGCCTGCTGCAGTAGTGCGAGCGCATCGGTGCGCCGAGGTGCAACCGCCACCGGTACAGAGGTGCGTTGTTGAATCAGCAAGGGTTCGTCACCGCATTGATTGGCAGTGCAGTTGTCGTCCAGCAAGAGTGGGAAAGGCCCGTGACCACCATAGCCGCGGCTCACCACACCCGGCTTAAATCCAGCTTGCTTTAGAGCCTCGACCAGGCAGATAACCAGCGGCGTTTTGCCGCTTCCGCCAACACTTAGATTACCCACCACAATAATCGGCACCGCAATGCGGCCACTGCGCAGCAACCCGGCCTGATAGCCAGCGCGTCGCAAATACACCATCAACCGGTAGAACAAAGACAGCGGCCATAACAGATAATTCAGCAATCCAGGCTGTTGCCATCCAGTTAATATGTAGCCACGCAACGACATTACTCAATTGATCCGGTGGAAAGCATTGCTGGTTTCGCGGCGCTCTCCCACGCCTAGCTTTTAAAGGAGAAAAAGCCTTTTTTGCTGCGCCCGGATTGCCCTCCATGCAGGCTTGCATAAACGCCCCCTTTTCGAACCAGTTCACGGTGGTTGCCACGTTCGACGATACAACCCCGGTCCAGCACAATTATCTCATCAGCCCCCTCAATAGTGGTCAGGCGATGGGCGATAACCAACGATGTTCTACCTTGCATCAGCGTTTCCAGTGCGTCCTGCACGTAGCGCTCGGAGGCATTATCCAGCGCCGACGTCGCCTCATCCAGGATCAGAATGGGTGCGTTTTTATAAATCGCCCGGGCAATCGCGATGCGCTGCCGCTGCCCACCCGATAAACGCAGGCCGTGCTCGCCAACCAGGGTGTCCAAACCATTCGGTAACTCATCTAAAAACTCATCCACGTGAGCAGCACGCACCGCGGCATCAAGACGCGATTGGTCAAACTCATCCAGCATACCGTACATAATATTGCGCCCGATGGTGTCATCAAACAGCGTGGTTTCCTGCGACACCAGGGCGACTTGACTGCGAAGATCGCTCAGCACAAGATCGTCCAGATCGTGTCCATCCAATGTAATGCGGCCACTTTGAGCCCTGTAAAAGCGCAGTATCAATGCGGTTACCGTCGACTTGCCGCTGCCGGAGGGGCCGACCAATGCAATACGCTGGCCCGGCTTAAATTCAAGATCAATATCGCGCAGCACGTGTTTTTCATCACTATCGCCTTTTCGATACGTAAAATTAACGTTCTCAAACTTGAGATGCCCGCGCGTTGACTTTAGGGGCACGGTGCCGGTGTCACCCTCCGGCGTTGCGTCGACCACTTGAAATACACTGTTGGCTGCCGTTAAACCAATTTGAATTTTCTCATTAACTTTGGCAATCCGTTTTAGCGGGCTCATTAACATAATGCAGGCAGACAAATAGCTGGTAAATTCGCCGGCGGCTTCCGGCCCCACCCTAAGATAGTTAAGGTAAATATGCAGAATAACGGCAATGGCTGGCGCGACCGCCACAATGGTGACCGGCACAATGGCCGCCGACACGCGCGCCCGTTTTAAATTTTGTGTCAGGTTATATTGATTGGCCGAGGTGAAGTTTTCCATCTCTTGCTGCTGCCCGCCATACACCTTGATGACCTTTTGGCCGATTGATGCTTCCTTAACCGTATCGGCAATACCACCCATCGAATCCTGAATTTGCTTGCTGGTGGCACGAAACCGTGAATTTGAGTAGCGCGTTACCAACACCAGAATGGGCAAGGAGATCACAAATATGGCCGTCAGTCGCCAATCAACGTAAATCAGCCACGCAATCAAGGCAATGGCTTTTACGCTATCCAAAAACAACACCGACAAGGTGTCCGTAGTCGCCACCGCAGTCGCTTCGGCGTCGTAAATAAGCTTGGAAACATTTTTAGATGACGAGTTCTGGTCATAGAACTCTGTGGGCAGGGTGATGAGATTGGAAAAAATGTCCTGACGAATATCAAAAATGACCTGCCGCCCAAGGTGCAGAGTGAAATAGTTTGCAAAGAAGCCTACGATACCCCGCAACAGCGCCACACCTGCGATAATCAGCCCCAGCCACTTCAAGTGCCATGGCTCGGCGTTTACAAAACCATCATTCACAATCGTTTCAATAAGCGCTGCGAATGATGCCTCGGTAAGCGCGGTCAACACCATAAACAACACCGCCAACATCACCACCGGCTTATGCCGGAACAGGTAGGAAACCAGCCGGCGAAACACCAGCTTACTGTCAAATGAGCCAGACGGTTGACCTGGCGAACCGAGGGGTGGAGCCAATTCGCTCATCAGCAGCTACTCTGCAACGCGCTTGGTGGCAAAGGTAATATTGGTGAGTTGCAGTTCCTGCGCGACATCCAACACCTTGATCACTGATTCGTGAGTGGCTAGCCGATCTGCCCTGATCACCAACAATAGCTGTGGATCACCAACAAAGTCGGATAAGGCCCGCTGCAATGTGTCTCGCTCCGAGTTTACTAACCCACGTGCTGCACCCTGCTCGCCGGCCGCGATGGCATACTCTGAATTTGCTCCAACGTGCACTTCGACTAACCTCGGCTGTTGCGCTGTTTGCTCACCATCGGCTTCAGGCAAATTTATGCGTAAAGCAGTTTCCTTGGTAAAGGTGGTCGAAATCATGAAAAAAATAAGCAGCAGGAAAACCACATCAATGAGTGGGGTCAGCTCTATGCCGGTTTCATCTTCCTGTTGGTCGGTACCAAATTTCAATGTCGTAACCCGGGCTCAGCGCTTGCCAGCACCGCCCTTACCCAGCTTGCCACCCAGTGATGCGGCGTCTACCAACGCTAGAGCATTATCTTCAAGAACAACCGTTAATTCATTGATTCTACTGCGAAAAAACCGGTAGAACATAAGGCAGGGTATCCCGACCGACAGACCTGCTGCAGTGGTGATAAGGGCTTCGGAGATGCCCCCGGATAAAACAGTGGGGTCGCCTACCCCAACCGCCGTAATCGCGGTAAACACTTTAATCATGCCGATTACCGTGCCCAGCAGCCCTATTAAGGGCGTGATAGATGCAATGGTGCCAAGCGTGTTCAGGTACCGGCCCAGACGGTGTACAACCTGCTTGCCACTGTCTTCCAGCGCCTCTTTCATATCTTCCTTGCCGGAACCCATGTGCTTCAGCCCGGCGGCAAACACCTCACCGAGCGGCGAGTGCTGCCGAATCACCCTTACCTTGTCATCGTCCAGCTTGCCGGCCATCACCAACTCGAGCACCTGTTCACGCAAATTCTGCGGCGCTACGCTCTTCACTCGCAACGTCAGCAACCGTTCGAAAATGATGGTTAAGGCAACCAGAGAGCAGAGCAAAATGATCCACATAAGTGGCCCGCCTGCGCGAAATAGTTCAAACATGGGTGCTGTTTATACCGGTTGCAAAACTCCGCCACAGTCTACCAAACTATGCCTTTCCAATGGGCTTTTTTTGGGGTCGCCAAAAGCGCGGAAATGTTTGCCGATATGACTGCACCCGCCAGCCATCGGCACGCACTTGAAGACGAATGGAACCGCTGGCAATGGTCGACTTGACGTCGATGCCACGGGCCTTATATCGCGCCAATACATCCGGATGCGGGTGTCCGTAGTGATTGCGATATCCAGCCGCCACCAGTGCCAACTTCGGCCGTACCGCATCCAGCAATTCCACCGTCGATGAGGTCTTGCTTCCCTGATGCGGCACCAGCATCACGTCGGCCTGTAAATCCACACCGGAACTCAACAGGTAGCGCTCAACCGCTCGTTCGATATCACCGGTGATCAAGACTCGAATGCCGGCCACACTCACCCGCAGCACACATGAGTGATTATTGCTCCCAGCGGGCGTACCTGCCTCTGGACTGAGCACGTCAATACTGACGCCATCGACCTGCCAACTCTGCCCGCGCACACAGGGTATACCGCCCTCCACTTTATCAGGCGTGCTGCTAAAGCGCCGGCCGACCTCGACTGAATTCAGCACGTCTTTTAAGCCACCAATGTGATCATTGTCGGCATGGCTGATCACCAGACTCTGCAAGCGCCGGGTGTTATGACCGCGAAGATACGGTAACACGACAGCTTTAGCCGCACTGAAGCCGCTGCCGTACGCAGGGCCGGTATCGTAGAGTATGGTGGCGTTGGCTGTCTCAATGACCATGCTTAACCCCTGCCCAACATCCAGCAGGGTAATATCAGCCTGTCCCTGAGAGGGTTTAGCAGGCCCCGTCGTCAGCATTACCAAGAGGCAAAGCCATAACAGGCCACGCAGCGCGCGATGCAATTGTGGTACAACCAGGTAACTCAATATAAGGGTAAGTGACACAAGCACATCCTCGAGTTGGAACAATGGGGGATAGGCGTGCGCCAGAGGCAACTGTGCGACCCATTCCAAAACGCTATAAACGCGATCCAAAGCCCACTGCAGCGGCTGCAGCAGCCAACTTGCAGGATCACTCAGCGAACTGAGTAACAACATCAAAGCTAACAGCAGGGCCGGGATAAGCACTGTGCAGAACAGTGGCACCATCAACAGGTTGACCAATGGCGACACCAGCGATATCTGGCCAAAAAATAAGGTTGTGGCAGGCAACATGCCCAACCATAGTGCGGGCTGCAGCCGCAGCAGCGAAATGGTTTGGTCGCTTTGTACCACCATGGCGATAATAAACACCGCGGCACACGACAACCAAAACCCCACATCCAGGATTGAATAGGGGTCATATAGCAGAATAATTGCGGCACTAATGCCCAGCACGCGCAACAGAGAGACCGACCGTGCCAATATTTTCGCCAGCACAAAGACTGACGCCATAACAAGGGCACGTTGCGTCGAGACTGCAAAGCCCGCCAATGCGGCATACCCGGCGGCGCATAACCAGGCAGGAAATAACACTAATATCTGGCGTGGAATAAACTGATACAAACGTGCCAGCGGAGACAGCAACCTGTTACATAGCCACACCGCCAGCACAAACACCAAGCCAACATGCAATCCGGAGATAGCCATTAAATGGCTGACCCCGGTTTGCTGCATTACCAGTTTTTGGTTCGCTGACATCTGGCTGCGGTCACCCAGCATGAGTGCACCCATCATTGCCCGGCCGGGAGTGGCATCAGGCAGCGCCTGGCTGAGTTGCTGAGACAGCTGCCAGCGCCATTGATCGACGCCGCTCAACCGTTGGCTCAACAAGGCGTTAGTTTCTTTCACACGCACATAGCCGGTGGCAATCAAACGGTGCCGAAACAGATACTTTTCATAGTCGAAGGCACCCCAACTGGCATAACTATGCGGCCGTTTCAGGCGCAGGCTGAATTGCCAATCTTGCCCTGGCTCGATGCGCCAGGGGCAGCGATAACAGCTCAGTTGCAATTTGGCACCCGCTACACGTTGCTGCGCGGACCCATGTTCGCCCGCGGTGCCGACTTGAAATCGAAAGCGTGTCCGCTCGGGCGAAACATCTGGCAAACCCACCACCCTGCCCTGCAACAACAGGCTTACGCCTTCAAGTTCTGCGGGCAAGGGGTCAGCCAAATGTTCATTGAAACGCTGCACCGAACTGCTGAATCCAAGCAAGAAACAAAATAGCACCAGCCATGCGCCGCGTTTTTTCAGTGCCACTGGTAACAGACTTGCACAGCACACCCAACACATTAAGCTGCTGGGCAAGTATGCGAATCCAAGCGGCGCGCAGCTCCCCAGAATAAAACTCAGCAAACAAACGACGCCAGAATCTTTTCGCAGCAAAGCCAAGCCGCATCTGGCGCTCCGTTGCAACCGCGCAGTCAGCCGCAAAGGCGAGATTTCCAAGACGTTGTAAGTCAATCCGGCCGTTTCTCGACCCGGACTTTGTTTAAGTGCTGCAACTCGCATTTTTGCCTCCCTGGCTATTTTTGAGCGTCCTGTGCCCGACCGTTGAATCAACCCGCCGCGTTCAAGCCCGCAGGCTGTACTCGGCCCTCTTTCCTTTCAGGCAATTCATTGCCGACATTTAAGCAATCACCTAAATCCTTATCGACCAGAGTATACTAGCATTTTTTAAAAGCCGGGGTTGTACTGCGCGCGCGCAGACTCATTAAGACAATGAACTTTTTGCGACAAATGCGAATGCATTTGCCCACTCCCAAAGAGATCCAGCAATTTCGCTATGTGCACCTATTCGGCGACCTGCTGAAGCGGCATGAGTTGTGGGCTTTCAACCGCACTGGCATTGCCAAAGGCATTGCGATTGGTATTTTCTGTGCCTTCCTGCCAATGCCGTTTGAAATGTTACCGGCTATTTTTATCGCCACGGTAATCGGTGGCAACATTCCGTTTGCGGTCGCGGGCGTGTGGATTTCCAACCCCATTACCTGGATTCCTCTGTATACACCCTGTTACCTGCTCGGCGCACGCATTATCGGGGTTACGCCGATTCCAATAGAAGAAATCACCATTCTACAACTGGGCTGGCACTATGTGGCACTTTGGCTGGGCTGCTTGATCGTTGGTTCCGTGCTGAGCCTGACCACGCATTTCGTGATTAGCTATGCGTGGACGTCTCAGGTGCGTAAACGCTGGCGACGACGCCAGCTGTTGAGAATGCGAGCCAAGAAACAAACCGCAAACAACTCACTAGACTAATCAGTGCACAGCCTCACCAAAGTGCCCGGCACAGGTTCCAACAACTAGTTAATCTCGCGGAGTTGGCGGTCCTCTAGTTGCAACCTCCGATCCATTCGCGCTGCCAAATTCTGGTCATGGCTGACCATGATCAGCGCACTGTTACAGCGCTGATTCAAATCCAGCATCATATCGAACACCGCATTTGCAGTGTGCACATCGAGATTTCCGGTCGGCTCATCGGCCAACACCAGCGCCGGTTCAGTAACCAACGCGCGTGCGATCGCTACGCGTTGGCGTTCGCCGCCTGACAGCTCCACGGGCCGATGCTGGAGGCGCTCTGCCAAGCCGATATCGCTCAACAGTTCACTGGCGCGCTGCTCCGCTTCTTGCTTATCAGTACCGCGAATTAACAGCGGCATGGCCACATTTTCAATGGCCGTGAATTCTGGCAGCAGATGATGAAACTGATAGACGAATCCCAGACATTCATTACGTACATCACCTCGGCGCTTGTCTGACAGGGCGGACATTTCCTGGCCCGCAATCCAAACTGACCCCTGGCTGGGCAGTTCCAAGCCACCCAGCAAGTGCAACAGGGTGCTTTTGCCAGAACCCGAAGCACCGACAATGGCTAATCGTTCACCAGCCGCTACCTCGAGATCAATATTTGCCAATACCTCGACATCATGCGGCCCCTCAGTGTAGGTCATGCCCAACTGCTGGCAGCGCAAGATGGCGGGGTCAGCGATCATCGCCCTGCCTATTCATAACGCAACGCCTCTGCCGGTTGTGTTTTAGCCGCTCGCCAAGCCGGATACAGAGTTGCCAACATGCTCATGGCGACCGCCGAAATAACGATGACCGAGACATCACTCCAGCGCAATTCAGCGGGGAAGTCGGAAATTACATAAACATCAGCGGGAAATAATTGATAGCCGACCAACCCCTCGATGAACGGCACGATGGTCGACACATTCAGGGCACTCAATACCCCGAGCACACCGCCGATGACGGTACCCACAATGCCCGACGTTACGCCCTGGACGAAGAAAATTCCCATGACATTGGCGGGCGATAAACCCAAGGTGCGCAGAATGGCGATATCGGCTCGTTTGTCAGTTACCACCATGACCAGGGTGGAAACGATATTAAACGCTGCCACCGCTACGATCAAAAACAGGATGATAAACATCACCCGCTTTTCGATTGCCAATGCTCGAAAAAAATTCTCATGCTGGCGCGTCCAGTCACTGACATATAATCGTTGGTTAAATGCATCAGACAGCACCGAGCTGACCCGGCGCGCCTGATAGACATCATGCAGCTTGAGTCGCAAGCCACTCACTTGATCACCACTTTTGTATAGTTTGCCGGCATCGGCGATGTGCACCAACGCCATCGCACTGTCGTACTCATTCATGCCGATGCTAAAGGTATCCACCAGCGTGAATCGCCTAAGCCGCGGCATCAGGCCGGCCGGTGTGGACTGCCCCTGCGGCGAGATCAGGGTTACCTTGTCACCTATTTCCGCACCCAGTCGAAATGCCAGTTCCTCGCCCAGAATCACGTTGTACCGACCCGCTTCCAACAGTGCAAAGCCGCCGCCATCCATATGTTGTTGCAGACTCGATACCTTGGGTTCATCGAGCGGAGATATGCCGCGAATCAGGGCGCCGTCTACCGCAGAACCAAGGCTGATTAGTCCCTGCCCCAAAATAAAGGGTGCGTAACCAGCGACCTCGGGTTGGGCACCGACCGTTGCCGTTAAACTCTGCCAATCGTCCAGCCAGCCTCCTGAACCCGTGATACTGACGTGCGACGCGACGTCGAGAATCCGCCCCCGCAGCTCTTTCTCGAACCCATTCATGATCGAAATTACCGTGATGAGCGCCCAAACTCCCAGGGCAATCCCAACCATCGATATAGCCGCAATAAAGGAGATAAACCCATTGCGCCGCCGCGCGCGCGAGTAGCGGGCACCGATAAACAGGGGCAAATTCACGAGCTTGAAACCCTCATCAGAAGGATGCGGCGAAGATAATCCCTGAGCCAGGTCAAAACTAGGCCTCGGCCTCCGGACGCATGTGCGGGAACAACAGCACATCGCGAATTGAGGCACTGTCGGTGAACAGCATTACCAGTCGATCGATGCCGATTCCCTCGCCGGCAGTGGGCGGCATGCCATATTCGAGCGCCCGGATATAATCGGCGTCGAAGTGCATGGCTTCGGTATCACCAGCTTCTTTGTCGGCAACTTGCGCTTGAAAACGCTCGGCCTGATCCTCCGGATCATTTAACTCTGAAAAGCCATTGGCAATTTCTCGCCCGGCAATAAATAGCTCAAAGCGGTCGGTGACAAAGGCATCCTCATCATTGCGGCGCGACAACGGCGACACCTCAACCGGGTAGGCGGTGATAAAGGTTGGCTCAATTAGCTTTTCTTCAACCGTTTTTTCAAATATTTCAATTTGCAGCTTCCCCAGGCCATAACTGTCTTTCAGTGGGATCTTGAGTTTTTCTGCATAGGCAAGCAAAGCCTCCCGATTTAACAGATCAGCGGCCGACAATTCGGGGTTAAAGTGCAGCAGCGATTCCGCCACTGTTAAACGCTGAAACGGCTGAGAAAAGTCGATCACCTGTTGCTGATAATTAATCACGCCAGTGGGGCTAAGCCGTTCAGCTATGCGGCGCAGCATGTCCTCGGTCAGATCCATCAAATCTTCAAAATCTGCGTAGGCCTGATAAAACTCCAACATGGTGAACTCGGGATTGTGCCGTGTGCTCAGCCCTTCGTTTCTAAAATTACGATTGATTTCAAACACGCGCTCAAAACCACCCACAACCAAGCGTTTGAGATACAGCTCGGGGGCAATTCGCAGATACAACTGCATATCCAATGCATTGTGATGAGTAATAAATGGCCTGGCGACGGCGCCACCGGGGATCGGCTGCATCATTGGCGTTTCAACCTCTAGAAACTCGTGCTGCAGCAGATAGTCGCGAATGATGGCAATGATTTGAGAGCGGGTACGAAACACATGGCGACTCTGCTCATTGACGATTAAATCTACATAACGCTGTCGATAAGCAGTTTCCTTGTCAGACAAGCCATGAAATTTTTCCGGTAATGGCCGCAGTGATTTTACCAACAGCTGGACAGCACTTACCTTGACGCTGAGCTCACCCTGATTGGTCTTAAACAGCACGCCTCGTGCTGCGACAATGTCGCCAATATCCCATTTTTTAAATTCGTCGTTATAAAACGATTCCGGTAAGGCATCGCGCTGAACATAAAGCTGAATTCGACCAGAACGATCCTGAATGTGAGCAAAACTGGCTTTACCCATGATGCGCCGACTCATCATACGGCCAGCCACACTGACCTCAACGCCGGCCTGTTCCAATGTTTCCTTATCCATGGCGTTATACGCCTCCAGCAGGTCTGCGGCCAGATGCGTTGGCTTAATGGTGTTGGGATAGGCCTGATGCTGCTCGCGCCAGAGCTGCAATTTTGCACGCCGCTGACGAATCAGTTCGTTTTCATCTACTTGCGGTTGCTCAGTATTCTGCTCACTCACGATTATTTAATTCCTTGCTGTTACAGGCCCTGCTTTAGGCTGGCCTCGATAAATTGATTTAGATCACCATCCAGAACCGCTTGCGTATTACCGGTCTCTATACCGGTGCGCAGGTCTTTGATGCGGGATTGGTCGAGCACATAGGATCGGATTTGCGACCCCCACCCGATATCAGATTTTTCGTCTTCCACGGCTTGTTGTTCGGAGCGCCGAATCTGCATTTCATGCTCATACAAGCGGGCTTTGAGCATCGACATGGCAGCATCTCTATTACGATGCTGGGATCGATCGCTCTGGCATTGTACGACAATTCCCGTGGGTTCATGGGTAATTCTAACCGCGGAATCAGTCTTGTTTACATGCTGGCCACCAGACCCACTGGCGCGGTAGGTGTCCACCCGTAAGTCGGCCGGGTTGATTTCGATTTCGACATTTTCATCCACTTCTGGATAGGCGAACAAAGAGGCGAATGACGTATGCCGCCGATTGCCAGAATCAAAAGGAGATTTTCGCACCAGGCGGTGTACGCCGGTTTCCGTGCGCAGATAGCCAAATACGTATTCGCCAGAGACCTTAACCGTAGCGCTTTTAATGCCCGCCACGTCACCCTCAGACAATTCAATAATCTCACTTTTGAAGCCTGCTGCTTCGGCCCATCGCAAGTACATGCGCAGCAGCATATTGGCCCAATCCTGCGCCTCAGTCCCACCTGAGCCTGCCTGAATGTCGATAAAGGCGTTACAGGCATCCATAGGGCCAGAGAACATACGCTGGAATTCGAGCTCGCCCAGACGCTTCTCCAGTACGTTTAAATCATTCTCTATTGAATCGACCAGGTTTTGGTCCTGTTCCTCGGCAGCTAACTCCAGCATCTCTCGACAGTCAGCCACACCTTGCCCCACGCCCTGCAATGTTTGCACCACTTTCTCCAATGATGCCCTTTCCTGCCCTAATTTCTGTGCCGCTGCGGGGTCGTCCCATATGGTTGGGTCTTCCATCTGACGCAGCACTTCCTCGAGGCGCTCGGCCTTGCTATCAAGGTCAAAGGTACCCCCTGAGCAGGTTAGCGCGCTGCTCCAGATCATTGCAGATTTCGACGAGCGGGTTTAATTCCATAGCGGTCGCTTAGGTATTGTGGATACGGTCAGTGATGCAGCAGAGTAGTACTGAAACTATCGCGCTGCAATCACTTTTTGCACGCTGCCAATGGTGCGCAGCCAGGGGCCATGTTGCCGAAGATTTTCCGGCAGCGATTGCCGCGCACTCGCGGCCTGATCTTTACTCTCATAGGCACCGTAGATGAGCTTGTACAAAGTGCCGCGTGGGCCGCGCTCGGCGAAGTAGGCAGCACGCTCATGTAAGCCATGGGTTTCGATAAACTCGCGCACCTTGGCCAGGTCTTCAAAGGCCAGCAATTGAATCGTCCAGCCCGCTGCGCGTTGACTGCGTATCCAGCTTTCATCAAGGTAGCGACCACTGTCTTGTGTGGTAATAGCACCTTTACCCACCTCACGCCGAGCCGGAGCGTAACCCTGTTGCGCCGCACGCTTGATTAACTGGTCTGCCGCCGCGGGGTCGCGTATGGGTAGTTTGTGCGCTCGCACCAACTGCGCCAGATGATAATCAGCGGCTGGGTAACCGTTCTGCCCTGCCAGCCGATACCAAGATTCGGCTTTCGCAATACTGGCCTCCGGCAAGAGTCCCTGTTCATGCAAAAACCCTAAATTAAACATGGACTTGGCGTCGTTTTTTTCCGCACCCTTCAACCAGTAAGATTGTGCCTGCAGATACTCTTTTTGCATGTACGCGCGCATACCATCCGAGTAATCATCGGCCGCGACCAGCGCAGGCGTAGCCAACATCAACAGCAGTGTGGTGTTGAGTAATGCTCGGATATAAAGCCTTGGCAACATCAGTCTTGAGGGCAGTTTGGAACAGCGGCTATTCAGGCGTGGTGACACACCGGCGGGGGCCGATGCGCACCATACAAACATGCTACAAATTATAGCCGGTCTCACCGTGCTGAGCCAGATCGAGACCCTGTTGCTCAGTTTCCGCATCGACTCGCAAGTCGACCACCAGACCGATAAGTTTCAGCAACACATAAGAGACCACACCCGCATACACTGCGGTGGCGACAACGCCGGTCAACTGAACCATAAACTGGCTGCCCAAATTCATCCCCTCGGCATAACCAGATCCGCCCCACTGACTAGCGACAAAAACGGCCGCCAGCAGCGTGCCAAGGGCACCGCCCACGCCATGCACGGGGAACACGTCGAGAGAATCGTCGATTTTCAAGCGGCCCTTAATAAATTGTGTTGCAAAGTAACAGACGGTACCGCCAGCCAAGCCAATCAGCACACCTCCTAGCGGCCCGACAAATCCAGACGCTGGAGTAATGCTGCCGAGCCCGGCCACCATGCCGGTCACAATACCCAAGACACTGGGCTTGCCGTACCGGACCCACTCAATGGTGATCCAGGCCAGAGAGCCTGCCGCAGCACTTAAATGGGTCACCAGTATCGCCATCGCTGCACCGCCATCCGCCGCCAGTTGCGAACCACCATTAAAACCAAACCAGCCAAACCATAATAAGCCGGCGCCAGTCACGGTGAGCGCTAGGTTATGCGGAGGCATGGCCCTGGTTGGAAAGCCATTTCGGCTACCCAGCACCACGGCGGCCACTACAGCACTGACACCCGCGGTAATGTGCACCACCGTACCACCGGCAAAATCCAATAGACCTTTTTGCATCAACCAGCCACCGCCCCAGACCCAATGACAAATCGGCACATAGACCAACAGCGACCAAAGTACGGAATAAATAAGCATGGCAGAAAAGTTTATTCGCTCGGCAAAGCCACCTACGAACAAAGCCGGGGTAATCATGATAAACGTCATCTGGAACACAATAAACGCTGTTTCCGGAATACTGCCGCTGACGGAATCTGCAGTGACCCCACTGAGCATGGCCTTATCCAGATTCCCAATCCAGGCGCCATCGCCAGAGAATGCCAGGCTGTACCCGACCAAAAACCACAGCAACGACATGGCGCAGGCGATGGTGAAACATTGCATCAGTATGGACAACACATTTCTGGATCGCACCAGGCCGGCATAAAAAAGTGATAAGCCCGGTAACGTCATCAATAGGACTAATGCAGACGCCGTCAGAATCCAGGCAGTATCCCCTGCGTTGATCTCGGCGGCGTGAGCTGAGGCCGGTGTTAGCGCTATTGCGATCATCGCCAGCCCCCACAGGGCGCCACGGGTGATTGGGCGAGCGACCAGGTTTTCGCCGGCTATCGAGAGAATGTTGTTAAACATATTAGAGTGCCTCATCGCCTGTTTCGCCGGTGCGAATCCGAATTACCTCATCCAGGGCGGTGACGAATATCTTGCCGTCACCAACCTTATTCCCCTTGGCGGAGTCGACAATAGCGTCAACGACTTTATCCACCACGTCATCCGCAACCGCAACCTCAATCTTGGTTTTAGGGATGAAATCAATGGCATATTCCGCGCCACGATAAATTTCTGTATGACCCTTCTGTCGCCCAAAGCCTTTTACCTCGGAGACAGTCATGCCCATAACACCGATTTGCGATAATGCGTCTTTTACGTCATCTAACTTAAATGGTCGGATGATGGCGGTTACTAGTTTCATTTTTTACTCCTGGTTAGCCTGACTCAAGCACAGAGTCGTTGTTTGGCGGCAAGGTATTGCGCCGCTAATGTTTCAATACGTTGAGCAACCGGCTGCACGTCGGTCACCGCGCCGATACCCTGACCACAACCCCAGATATCACGCCATGCCTTCGCATCGGGCTGCTCATCAGTGATTTTATTCATCGCGCTAATGTCACCCTTCGGCAAGTTATCGGGGTCGAGTCCCGCCGCTGCTATACTGGGCCGCAAGTAATTGCCTGACACTCCGGTAAAGTAGTCTGAGTAAACAATATCACCGGCCGAACTATCAACAATCATGTCTTTATATTCGTCCACCGCATTGGCTTCCGTGCTGGCGATAAACGGTGAACCAATATAAGCAAAATCAGCCCCCATGGCCTCGGCAGCGAGCACGGCACCACCGGTCGCAATAGAACCGGATAATGCGATTGGGCCATCAAACCACTGGCGCAGCTCCTGTACCAGCGCAAACGGACTCAGTGGCCCGGCATGACCACCGGCACCAGCTGCTACAGCGATCAGGCCGTCGGCACCCTTCTCAATGGCTTTGTGCGCAAATTTTTGGTTAATAATGTCATGCAACACAATTCCACCATACGAGTGCGCGGCCTGGTTAATCTCAGGCACCGCACCCAGTGAGGTGATAATGATGGGCACTTTATATTTAACGCACAATTCCATATCTTCATGGAGGCGCTTATTCGACTTGAATACGATCTGGTTGACCGCAAATGGCGCAGCCGGGCGATCAGGATTGGCCTGGTTGTACTTATCCAACTCGTCGGTTAGAAACTGCAGCCAGCCTTCAAACTCCCCCTCACCCCGGGCATTCAGGGCCGGAAACGAGCCAACAATACCCGCTTTGCACTGCTCCAGCACGAGCTCTTTGCCGGACACAATAAACATGGGCGCCGCAATAACCGGCAAACGAAGATTTTGTAGAATTTCAGGGGTCGACATTCTGTAGGCGCTCCAGCCAAGTAAAGGCGAAACCATACCCGTTTTGCAGGCGTGGTTCAATAGAGCTCAATCGCTGACCGGCCGGCCACCTCAGACTATTCGACGGACGTCAGTTTTTCTGTTAGCTGCGCCAACATTTGTTGCAAGGCTGGAACGTTTTTATGGCTAAGTGGCAGCCGTTCGATGGCCTCAACTGCCTTCTTTTGGTCCCAAATTGCACGCTCGAACTCTGCCTCCTGAAACAGGCGCGACTACTCCTGTTGCGCGGCTATCCAGTTGTCGATACTCGTCTGCGCCCATGCCTCAACATTTATAGCAACTTCTTATGGTTCTGATTCTACTGATTGCGCTAATTCTTTTGGCAGATGCTCAAATAAAGATCACATCAAAACAGAGAGGTGCCGTACACCGGACTGCAGTTTTACGGAGCGGATCCTGCGCAAGCCTGCGCTGGATGGCAGCTGAAACGAGAATCATTATATATTCTGTACAAAATTTAATATTGGTTTGATCATTCCTACAGGTTATTTCATACATGAACACATACCATTTTTATTTCACTGATTCCGACCGCATATTATCCACCGTATGGAGGCTCAATGAGCATCTCATGCGAGAACAAATCGGTTTTATATTAATTGTTTAAAGGTGAAAACTAATGGAAATTATGATTTATGTAACCCTTGCACTTTTAGCATTGGTCGCATTTAACGAACACACAGATCACTAGTCACTCGCGACGTTCTTGATCTAACACGTCCTTAAAAAACAGCACCCGGGTGGAAATCTGTCCACCCGTTGGGCAGGCGCAAGCTGGTCTCGCCCCTGCCCCTCAGGAAGTTAACTGGAGATTTGTTCGGCTCTTGCCTGTTGGATAATTTGTACTGCGGAATGGCTAAACAGGCCGGCCAGAGCAAAGGCCACCATCAAATCAGGCCAGTGCGACCCGCTCAGCACCACCACTCCGGCAGCCAGTAGCACCGCAATATTGCCAATCGCATCATTACGGCTACATAGCCAAACCGACCGTACGTTGGCATCCCCGTCGCGGTATTTCATCAATAACACGACGCTGGTGATGTTTGCCATTAATGCAGCAATTGCAACCGACCCCATGATGGGCGCGCTCGGGCTGTTGGCAACCACCACATAATACAAGGTGGACCCCAATACCCACAGTGCCAGGCCCAGCAGACTAAAGCCTTTGATGAGGGCGACATTGCTACGGGTGGCAGCAGGCTTGCCAACCGCCCACAAACTCAGTGCGTAGGTTGCGGAGTCCCCCAGGAAATCCAGCGCATCGGCCTTCAATGATTGCGACTCCCCTACCACACCGAAGGTCATTTCGACCAGAAACATAACGGCATTAATAACAATGACGACCAACAATACGCGGCGATATTGCGCGCTGGCGCCGGTAAAATCTGCGTGGCTTTGGCACTGTCCCGACATAGCCTTAGTATAACGTTACGGTGGTTTGCAATATGTCTTTGTGCACCGCGGGTGTAGCAGCCAAAATATTTCCGCTGCTCAGATAGCCATTTTCCCCCGCGAGGTCCGTGACCTGACCGCCGGCCTCCTGCACGATAAGCGCCCCTGCGGCAATATCCCAGATACTCAGATTCGCTTCCCAAAACCCTTCGTATCGCCCGGCTGCCACGTAAGCCAGATCCAGCGCGGCCGCGCCCAACCTTCTGATACCGCTGGTGCGCTGGGCCATAAGACTGCGCACAGTTTCAACAAAAGGATCTAGTGTTTGCAAAGTCGGGCCGCCATAGGGCACGCCAGTTGCCAATAAAGCGCCCTCAATCCCAGTACTGTTTGACACAGATATCGGTTGACCATTGAGGCTCGCGCCCTGACCTTTAAGGGCGCTGAACATTTCATCTTTACAAGGATCGTACACCACGCCGCAGATCGGTTGCTTGTCCTGCAGAACAGCAATGGAAACCGCGTAGTGGGCAATGCCGCGCAGAAAATTTGTGGTGCCATCCAGCGGGTCAACTACCCAGGTAATATCCTGCCCCAGCGCCTTTCCCGCGCCAAATTCCTCACCCAGAATCACATGGTCACTGAAGTGCTCTGCCACCAACTGCGCTATTCTTCGCTCGGCTTCGCGGTCAACCTCGGAAACATAATCATGTAATCCCTTCTGCTCCACCGTTAACTCGCCCACACGTGCGGCTGATTGATTTATATGCGCTCCGGCCTGCCTTGCAGCATGCTCTGCCAGTTGTAGATATTCCTGCATTATCACTCCGCAAAAGCCAAAGCAAAATGATACGCCAATGTTGAATCCCTGTGTTGAATTCGGAAGTTGAATTCGGATGTTGAATTCCAAAGTTGAATCAATGGCACAAAAAACGGCCACCCTGGGTGGCCGCAGTTTTATGCTCCGGGCTTTCGCATGCCGGACACAGTTTCATGCAATACTGTCTATTCCCTGGCGTGCAAGTAGGCGTCCAATCCGTGAGGGATCAATCTGCCGACTTGCCGCGCAACTGTCTGCAGGTCTTTATTGCCTTCCGTATCGAGCAACCAGCCTTGAATCGTGCCAATTAAAGCGCCGGCGTAAAAATCCGAAATGGTATCTAACTGATCACGGTCAAAATTGTAATTGAACTGGAACAGGATTCGATCAGCGATGAGCTTGGAAAGAAGACGTTTGAGCAGCGACAGGCATTGAATGCCCGCCTGCCCGGTAAACGCCGCGCGCATCATGTTGCGCTCCTTATTACACTCCTCGATGATATTGATAAAACCTAATTCAACAACTTCTTCTCGCCCAAGATCTTCGCGCGTCGAAATCGACTCAAAATAGGCCTTGCTCTTGGCAAATAAAGCTTCGATCCGCGTGAGCAGTATCGATTGTTTACTATCAAAGTTAGAGTAGAATGTCTGCCGACTCACTCCGGCCGTTCGCGTGAGCTCGCCAATGGTGATTTCGTCGATGGTCTTGTTTTGCAGGTGGTGTGCAAGGGCGACCTGAAGTTTTTCTTGACTGCGTCGTTTTCTGAGATCCATGGTAACTCTTATGGGTTGCTAAATTAGGATGTGATATTAAATTAATCTCGACAACGATTAATCGCGTGACGAATGATTATCAATTCTTCCTGCCCCGAGTTACGACATAGAACGTCCAGTCCCCCGACCCGTGACCAATAAGAATTAAACACGATTCATATTAACTATAGAACGAATTTGCAATGAATGTTACGAATCTTCACACTTTGTATAGGAATAAATCTACTTATCACGATACAAGGCATAATGACCGCCAAAAGTCTCGTCGGCGACCTCCTTTTCTCACAATTGGGCTGATGGTTGGGCTGATAGCGGGATGCTCGGCTCCGGTAAGCGAATCCCTCTGGCCAGACAATATTCCGCCTCGATCATATTTTATAGAGCAATATACAGCCGAGTCAGACACCACTCCATCGGCCCGCCGGATAGCACGTCACTTAAAATGGATACGCCGCTTTTATGAGGGTTCGGTGCTGTACCCACTAGGCTGGAACCGCATGACCGAATTGTTATTGCAAAGCCTCGATGAGGCCAGCGAAAAAGCGCAAGCGCAGCGACGGCTCTACGAGCTAGGCCGCGTGATAGTAGGCGAGTGGGCACGGCATAACGATGTTCGTAAAATCAATTCAGCCAACGTAGCAACCTGGGGCAGCGCGCTGCGAACAGCAGCCGAAGAAAATGAACAATTAGAGTTTATCAGTCAGGTTGAGCGAGATGTTGCCGGGCTTATTGAGGGGCGACTGAAATCGTCCGAAATTAAGCGGCAACGATACTATCCACCGGCCGAGCATGATAACTTCTAGATAATCGCCTATGCTGTGCCCTATCAATGAGGCTACAGCGTTGACCGAGTTTGTAACCGTATGTACCAACCAGCCAAAACCTCCATTCAGCGACCGTGCAGAATTGCATTGCTATGTTGCGCGCTGCTGTTGCCGTGCCTCGCGGTTGCCGCCAACGCTGGGGGAACTGACGCTCCAGAGATGGCGGCAGCAGCGCCTGCGCCGCAGTCGGCGGAGGTGTCGCGACAACCAGCAGAACAGGAAACAGATAAGCCCGCCCAGCACAAGTGTCGGTTTCACGCGTCAAGTGAAGAATGGGTAGATGAGTTACGCAGTGATACCCATACCCGATTGTGCCGGACGGCGGCCTGGCTTGATGGCCTGTTTGGCGATGAGCATGAATTCGATGGTTCAGACTTTACTGGCAAGCTTTCCATCGGTTTCCGTCAGGATGAGGCGGACGGCTTTGACCCGCGCTTGCGGGTTCGGATTCGCACCGAGTTGCCCAATGTCAGCAATCGATTAAATGCCTTTATCGGGCGTGTCGAAGAAGATAGCTACATCAGCAACACTGAAACTCGACAGGACACCATCAGTACGGTAGGACTGCGATCCACCAATGATGATGAAGATGAGTGGCTATTCGGTTTAGGTTACCGAAATCCGCATCATCACTCCAAGGGTTTGGATTATTCGGTTGGCGCAAAAATCAGCAGCGGCTTTAATCCCTATGCTAAGATCGCGCACCGTTACTTATTCGAGACCGGCGCGGCAAACTATTGGCGCACCACGCAAACTGTCTTTTGGCGGCGGGACGAAAAGTTTGGAGTCAGCTCTCGGCTCGAGTACACCAAAATTATCGACGACCGTAATATTTTCGAATGGGATAATTCTGCAAAGTACACCGAGGAGGCCGAACAATGGGAATGGGTTAGCGGCATCAGCCTGCACCATTCGTTTAGCGACTATCGGGGGATTTCATCCCGGCTATATGTGCGCGGCGAAGAGAAAAATCCGGTCTCAATCCCGGAGTACGGCGTAAACCTCACCTACATACGTGAACTTTGGCGCCCCTGGCTATTCGTTGAGACCGGCGTGGACCTGCGCTGGGAAAAAGAATTGCCGACACAGCGCTATGAAAACGTGGTGCGCTTTGGCCTGCAATTTGAAATGTTGTTGGGTGATTATTACCGCCGCAGAAAAAACGACTAACCACAATTTACTACTGACTTTTCACAACTGACTTTTCACTCCCTACTTCTCACTACCCACTTTAATACCTATGAGTTTTTATCCTCCCCGGCGTACGCTGATGGGCCCGGGCCCATCGGACGTCTACCCCCGTGTTTCCGAAGCCTTATCTCGCCCTACCATCGGTCACCTTGATCCTGAATTTATCCGGCTCATGGACGAAATCAAAGGCCTGCTCCAGTATGCCTTTCAAACTGACAACGCACTTACCCTGCCCGTATCAGCACCGGGCTCGGCTGGTATGGAAACCTGTTTCGTAAATTTATTCGAACCTGGTGACCAGGTCATCGTGCTGCAAAATGGCGTGTTTGGTGGTCGCATGCAGGAAAATGTTACACGCCTCGGCGGCCAGGCAATCGTGGCGAAAACCCCCTGGGGCCGGGCAGTCGACTTAGAGCAGGCCGAATCGACCATAAAGCAACACCCTGAAGCAAAAGCGGTGGCGTTTGTACACGCAGAAACCTCAACCGGTGCCATGAGCGATGCCACCGCCTTGTGCAATATGGCCAGCTCGGCTGGGATGCTAAGCATCGTAGACACGGTGACCGGGCTTGGCGGTATCGAAGTAGCGGTGGATAAATGGGGTGCTGATGCCGTCTACAGCGGCACTCAAAAGTGTCTATCCTGCGTACCGGGCTTGTCCCCGGTTACCTTTAGCCCGCGCTCCCAAAAAGTCATCAGCAGCCGTAACACACCGGTGCAAAGCTGGTTCCTGGATTTGAATCTGGTCATGGCGTATTGGGGTGAAGGCACTCAGCGTGCCTACCACCACACCGCACCGGTTAACGCCCTGTACGCCTTGCATGAGGCACTGACCATGTTAAAAGAGGAAGGATTACAGGCCAGTTGGCAACGCCATTCTGACAATCATCAGGCGCTTAAGGCTGGTCTTAATGCGATGGGGCTGGAACTGATCGTTCCTGCCGAATCGAGACTACCGCAACTAAACGCAGTGGCCGTTCCAGAGAGCGTTGATGAGGCCCGAGTGCGCCAGCAGTTGCTGGCCGAGTTTAACCTCGAGATTGGAGCGGGCTTAGGCGAACTGGCTGGCCGCGTTTGGCGTATCGGGCTGATGGGCTGTAGTTCCAACCCGACCAATGTTCGCACCTGCCTGGCTGCGCTGGAGCATTGCCTGCTATCACAGGGTGTGAAGCTGGAGGCCGGTGCTGCAGTGGCCGCTGCCAGCGCACATTACGGCCATTAATCCGGGTTACATAGCCACATCCTTACCGACCTCACGTTCGCGACTGCGAATAAGCTCCCATGCCGGCACTTAAAGAGCTCACAGCAAACACCCAACTGATCCCTGATAACGTCGGTCAGATAAAACATTGGCGGGGCCTGCACAGCGCAGCCTCAAGCTATGCAATCTCAGCCTTGGCTGACAATAACGGGCCCCTGTTATTGGTATGCTCCAGCCCCCAACAAATGTCAGTAGTGCTCGACGAACTGCAATTTTTTTGCGGCGACTCAGTGCCGGTAATCGCCTTCCCAGACTGGGAGTGCCTGCCCTATGACCGGGTATCACCTCATCCAGACCTGATTTCGCAGCGCTTGCTGGCAATGCATAAATTGCCAAACCTGCAACGTGGCGTTGTGGTGACCACCATCAGCACGCTGCAGCAACGATTGGCACCCACGGATTATACCGCTGGCCATACCTTCGAACTGGCGGTTAACCAGGAGATCGATCTGGACGCATTCCGGCAACGACTCAGCGATGGTGGTTACTACTCGGTTGATCAGGTGATGGCGCCAGGCGAATTCGCAATTCGTGGTGGATTAATCGATGTGTTCCCAGCGGGCAGCGACAGTCCCTTCCGGCTCGACCTGTTCGACACTCAAATTGAAACAATTCGACTATTTGACCCGGATACCCAACTCTCAACCGACCACCTGCAGCAGATACGCTTGCTACCCGCCCGGGAATTTCCCCATGACAGTGCGGCCATCGAACTTTTTCGTCAGTCGTTTCGAGCCACTCTGGATGGAAACCCGCGCACTGCAACGGTTTACCGAGAGGTAAGTCAGGGCATTATCCCAACCGGCACCGAGTTCTATCTACCTCTGTTTTTCAGCGATACCGCTACTTTGTTTGACTATTTGCCAGCTGACTGCGTGGTACTGCTAGAGGACGGCGCTAAAGAAATGGCCAGTCAGTTGGACCAGGAAATTACCGAGCGCTATGACAATGCTCAGCTAAACCCCGAATGGCCGCCGCTCAGTCCGGAGCTGCTGTTCCTGCGCGCCGATCAAATCAATCATCGGTTAAAGCAATTTCGGCAAGTTCAACTGCTGCAACTTAATCTGGCGGCGCATCGCCACGTGGTCGATTTTGATTGCGCGCCCGCGGCGACCTTTAACCTCAATCTTCGTGACGAGCAACCCTATGCAGGTTTTATCGAACAACTTAGAACAGCGCAGCAGCGAACGCTACTGGTGGCCGAATCAGCCGGTCGGCGCGAGAGTGTACTGGGGCTACTGAAACAAGCAGGATTGACCTGCAACGTGTTTAACAATTGGGCCGAGTTCGTCTCCTCCGCAAGCAATATCGGCCTGTGTGTCGCTGATTTAGATCGTGGCATGTGTCTGCCCGGCGCTGGCCTGCAGATTATCTGTGAATCTCAGCTATACGGCGAGCGCAGCGTCAGGCAGCGTCGCCGCTCCACCAAGAACCGCGACCCTGACGCCATTATTCGGTCTTTGGCAGAGCTAAATTTAGGCGACCCGGTGGTGCACGAGGAGCATGGCGTAGGTCGCTATCGCGGCCTTGAAACATTACACATTGACGGAAACGACAATGAATACGCCACAGTCGAATACCATGGGGGGGACAAAATTTATATCCCGGTTTTGTCGCTCGACCTGGTGTCCCGATACGTGGGTGGCAGCCCGGATACGGCACCGTTACATAAAATGGGCGGCGACACCTGGCTGAAACTGCGCAACAAGGCCAAGGAAAAGGCGTACGATGTGGCAGCCGAACTGCTTGAGGTTCAAGCCCTGCGACTGGCTCGCATCGGCCATGCTTTCCCCCCCGTGGATCACAGCTACGATGCCTTTGCAGCCGGTTTTGAACTCGAGGAAACGCCAGACCAGCAACAGGTCATTGATGACGTGATCAACGACATGATGCTGGCCAAGCCCATGGATCGGCTGGTGTGCGGAGATGTTGGCTTTGGAAAAACAGAAATCGCGCTGCGCGCGGCTTACATGGCCATCGCCGGCAGCAAACAGGTAGTTGTGTTAGTGCCCACCACCTTACTGGCGCAACAGCACTATGACAGCTTTGCTGACCGTTTTGCGGACTGGCCAGTGACGGTGGAACTGTTTTCCCGGTTCCGCAGTGCCAAGCAAATTGACCAGGCCCTGGAGGGCATAAAAAACGGCACGGTAGATATTGCGGTAGGCACGCACAAACTTATTCAGCGCGGCATCAATTTCCGCGATCTGGGACTGATGATCATTGATGAGGAGCACCGCTTTGGTGTGCGACAGAAAGAACAGCTGAAGAAACTGCGCAGCCAGGTGGATATTTTGACGCTTACCGCGACCCCGATACCGCGCACGCTTAATTTTGCACTCAGTGGGCTGCGAGATATTTCGGTCATTGCCACGCCACCGCGCGCAAGGCTGTCTGTTAAAACATTTGTGCGGGAATGGGATGATGGTCTGCTGCGAGAGGCGCTGATTCGTGAGATACGGCGCGGCGGGCAGGTGTACTTTCTACATAATGAGGTGCAGACCATCGACAAAATGCAGGCCCGCATTGAACAATTACTGCCGGAAGCCAAGGTCAGAATCGGCCATGGTCAGATGCGCGAACGTGAGCTGGAGTCAGTCATGCGCGACTTTTATCATCAACGATTTAATGTCCTGCTGTGCACCACCATTATCGAGAGCGGCATCGATGTACCAACTGCGAATACCATCATCATTAACCGGGCCGACCGTTTCGGGTTGGCACAATTACATCAGCTTCGCGGCCGGGTCGGACGTTCACACCATCAGGCCTATGCCTATATGTTAACGCCGTCACTCAATGCGATGACCGAGGAGGCGCGCAAACGACTGCTGGCGATCGAATCGTTAAACACCTTGGGTGCCGGTTTTGCTCTTGCCTCGCAAGACTTGGAGATAAGAGGCGCTGGCGAACTATTGGGAGAATCACAAAGCGGCATGATCGACTCGGTAGGCTATAGCCTGTATAGCTCGTACCTGGATCAGGCAATTGCCGACATACAAAGCCAGCGGCGCCGCAAACGTGGCGAGGTCTCAGCAGCTCCCAAAGCAAGCCGGAAAGTCGATATTAATCTGCATATTCCGGCGCGTTTTCCCGATGCCTACATTCCAGATGTGACCTTGCGGCTCAATATGTATAAACGGATCACCGCCTGTCACACGCAAGAGCAACTGAAAGAACTGCAGATAGAAACCATAGACCGCTTTGGGCTGTTGCCCGACAGCGCCAAAAACCTCTTTGCGATTGCACAGATAAAACTGCAAGCCGCTGAACTCGATGTGCTCGAAATTGAGCTGGGCCCGAGTGGCGGGCTAATTCGTTTCGCTGCCAATCCGGATATAAACATTGATCGATTGATGCGGGAAGTCGCCGCCAATCCGAACAGGCTTAAGTTCAATAGCGCAGAAAGCATCCGTATTAACCAGCAAAGCGAGGATGCCGAATCCCGCCTTTTGCTGGTGCGCGAGCTGCTGGTGTTGGTTGCCCATGATTAATTCTAGCCAGTTAATCATTAATGATATGCAGATTGCATTACTGCGCTCTGCACGCCGCAAAACAATCGCGATTGAAGTGGACGCAGAGGGCATTAAAGTTCGCGCCCCTGCTCGTCTCAGTGAGAAAAAAATCTCCCAGTTCGTGCTGGCAAATGAAGCTTGGATTCAGCGCCACTTGGCCAAGGCGCCTGTTTCCGCACCGGCCATTGAGCTGATCGATGGTGCCGAGATCATGCTGCGCGGCACACCTCACCAATTGCGATTATTGCGGCAACGACGGGGTAAAGGACGGCTCAGAGACCATATTATTGAATTACCATTAATCCAATCTCAGTTAAGCATTGAAGAATCAGCGCGACGTAAACTGCATCAGTTTTTACGCCAATCAGCACTCAACGACATGCGTCAACGAGTGCGGCATTTCGCCCCGCTGATGTTTTTAAACCCCAGAAAACGAACACCGTCATGCTCAGTGCGTAGCTACACTCGACGCTGGGGCAGCTGCGCTGCGGACGGCCGTTTAAGTTTTAACTGGCGATTGATTCAGGCGCCCGATACGGTGATCGACTATGTCGTGGTCCATGAGCTGGCCCACTTGCTGGAATTCAATCATTCCCAGCGTTTTTGGACTTTAGTAGAGCAGCAATTACCAGACTGGAAAAACCAACGTGAGTGGTTGAACCGGCATGGCGCCACACTATATCGATTTTAATTACGGACCAGATCCAGCATGCGCTGATCCTGCCAGGAGTCTAACTTCCAGTTCATGAGGAATCCGCAGTGGCCACCGTACTCGGTAACCATGACATGAATATCATCATTGCCGGCTAGTTTTTCGATGTCGGCCACCGGAATAATCATATCGTCCTCGCTGAAATGCAGGTATAGCGGGGATCGGGTACTGCTTAATCGGTCACCGGTAATCGCGTAAGCATCGTAATAATCATCCAGATTTTTAAATGGCGTGTAGTCGGGCACCAGATTCTGATTCATCGCGGCGAGCGTTTTCAAAGACGCAAGCTTCTGTCCGTAATCGTGCTGTGGATAATATTCCAGCTTTTTAGTGAGTGACCGTTTCCACTTACGCACAAAATACTGGTCATACAGCAGGTTTTCACGGGCACTCAGTGCCGCGCTGGTTTCGCGCGCATGCAGCAGTGGGCAAAACGCCACCACCTTACTTAAACGCAGTGGCTGATCGGTTTGTGCTGCCGCCACGCGGCAGGCAAAATTGCCGCCCAACGAAAAACCGCCTAATACGTGATCCGGATATTCAAATCGTGTCTGCAAGTCAGCAATGGCATCGATTACCTCCTCCAGCATGGTCGAATTGAAGACACCCTCATTTAAATGATGGGTGTCGCCATGATCGCGCAAGTTGAGCCTGAACACATCAATGCCTGCTGCCAACAAGGTATTAGTCATCGACAACATGTAGGATGATTCGGCACTGCCCTCCCAGCCGTGGATCAAAGTGACCAGTGTGGTGGCCTGCTGGCTCGCAGCGCGGTTATAGAAACCAGCCAGCCGGACGCCCTGCTGGCACTGCAAAATCACTGGTTGCTCGTTGACCTGATGCGCTTTAAATTCTGCGCGCACTTTCATTCGACGCGGGCCAACGCTCGAAAGTATGGTTTGCAAGTGCGGGTTTCGCAGCCCCGCCGGTGGGTTAAAACTCATCTTGGTAATTTACAACTATTAACGTAATGCGCAGTTAGACAGCGCTAAAATTGTTTATAATTTCGTCGCTTGGCGTTGCTTCGTAACCGCATCAATCGCCTGCAAACGCAGACCAAATTATACACCCCATGTTATTACGCATCCATTCCAGCAACGCGCACAAGCGCTCGTTTCTAACCTATCTTCTGTTGGCGTTTATGGGGCTCTTGAGCACCCCTACAAGCGCTAAGGACTATAAAATTGAAGCGCTTGTCTTTGCACACAATAATGCAACCGCTGCCTACGAAAAACAGCCCTATTCGCCACCGCAGGAACCGCGCAATGACGCAGAATATTGGCCGCTGGAAGCATCCATGCTGCTGCAATTGTCGAGCCAAATCGAAAGCTCCCCGGACTATCAACTACTGCGCTATTTGTCTTGGGGGCAGGAAGCCCTACCATTATCTGAGTCCACCGCTCGGCAGCTGCTTGAAGCAGACGTGTCTGGTTGGATAAAGGTATATGCAAACCAATTGTTATTTGCCAATATCGATCTGGATGTTCAGGGCTACCGCATGGTCGAAAAACGACGATTAAAACTGGATGAACTGCATTATTTTGATCACCCCAAGTTTGGCGTGCTGCTGCAAGTTTCACGCTTGGAGAGCCCGGCAGAAAACGATCAATAAACTCAGTTAGCGGCTCAACTCCTCTCTAAAAGCGCATCGTAAGCGACTTTTAATTGTTTGCGTGTGGTGCCCCATGAGTAATTTTGTTCAAAGTGCAGTCGATTATTGGCCCCTAGATCACCGCGTAAACCAGCATCCTGCGCCAGCAGCTGAAGCTGCGCTGTGAATTGCTCCACATTAACCGCCAAAGGAGCCCCGGCTGGCAGAAAATCCGCGTTATTCCGGTTGTCGAAAGCAATCACCGGCAGACCAGCGGCCAAATAATTCAGCAATTTACCACTGCCCTCTCCTGCACCGCTGTTTTTGGGTTCCAAGGCGACCGCTGCCAAGGCCAGATGCGCCGGCAACACCTCAAAGGCCACGCGGCCAGTTAAGGTACACCGTTCATCCAGATCGTTTTGCACCAGAAACGGATGTAGATTTTCCACTGGATAGCCAATGATTAAAAAATGTATGTGAGGCTCGTCTTTACAGGCCAGTAATACCTCTTTTAATGCGGGCAAACCTTTGCCCTCCAGCAAGGCCCCGGAATATACCGCTATCACCTTGTTCGCCGGCAAGCTTAATTTTTGCTTCAGTTCCGAACGCTGGTCATTTGACAATGCTTGTACCGCATCAGCGCCATCCTGAACCAGAACAATGTCTTCAACCGGCAACCCAAATGCCAGCGCCAACAATTCCTGTGACTGAGGTGACGAGCAGATAATTTGATCCGGCATGCGCATCAAAACACGCTCAAACCAGCCACTCAAGCGACGCAACCAGTCTTTGCCGGCAAACGAGCCGTGCTCACTCAGTTCCCCTGTGAGGCTGCCCTGCATATCCGCCAGCAACGGCGTTTTGCGCCAGAAAAACACTGTTTTCACAAGCCAGCCTATCAGCAATCCCTCGTGCAGATGAGCATGAATAACCGCCGGTTTAGATTTGCGGTATTGCTTGAGACATAGCCATAGCAAACGCCAATCAGCCCACAGCTTATACTTGCTGGGGCCGGCTTCGGTTTGAGTATAATTCTTGATTGCCTTGATACGGATCGTTTGCACGGTCGCCACCTCACGCCCGTGATGATAGGTACAGACCGTATTCTGAAAGCCCAACTCTGACAGGCTCCGCACAATCCCTTCGATGCGGATATGACAGCCACGATCTGAGAAAAAGGGCGTCGGCGCTATGTGCATTATGCGCAGCTCAGTCATCACACGCCACCGTCAATACCTCTCGTACCTGATCTAACCGTTTTCGACAGATTTCGGTCTCGCTCTGTAAAGTTTCCGCATCCCACCCACAAGCCGCTGCCATAACGGCCGCCGCCTGCTCAAGCTGATGACTATTAATGCCTAATAGACCCAGGGAAGTACGCCGCCACAACGCGTCATCAAGGTGCAATGCCTGCTCACGCTCCGCTGCCCACAACAATTGACCAAAGATATCTGGCTGACCCTCCATAATTCGAGCGTGCATCGTCTCATCGTCACCCAGCCTGACCATGAATTCGTCGATATTACTTCCGTACTGACTAACCAGATGGTCAATAATGTCACCGGGTAATTGCTCCCCGAAACGTTGCTGAGCCGACTCGCGCAGGCGAACTTCGCTTTGGTAAGCTGCGTCGTAGAGTTTGACCTCGTCCAAGTCGAGTCGACCCTTCAATTTACTGTGCACCAACGGCATGGTCAGCGCCGCCAGTTTGCGCGCCGTCGTAAACTTTGCGCCTAACGCGGTGATTAGTCCCGGTCGCCGATCGGCCGCCTCATGGTCGACGATTTGATACTCTCCAGAACCCTGATAAACATGACTTTTGATATTACTAGTTTGCAGAGGGTAATAACCAGCAAAGCCTCCGACCAAATCATCCGCCTGCAGATTGGCAGAAGGAATACCCTCTCGCACCGCATGCAGCAATTGCTTAACATGCGCCACTTGCAGTTCGGGATCGAATTCCGCGCTGCCCACCTCCTCATAGCTGGTGCCGATCAGGGAGAAACCGCGCCAGGGAATAATGAACACATGCCGTCCGCCGCGATCCAGCCTGGTGTCCGCCTGCTGCCTGGTGGTAATGGCGATCGCATGATCACTGATTTGCCGCGTAATAATATGCGCACCCAGCGCAAAGCCAGTAATTCGTTGAGATAACCTAGGGCCATCGATTACACCGTTCAACTTATCAATCCAGGGGCCAGCGGCATTGATGGTCAGCTTACTGCGGACATCAAACTCCTGATTTAACAGAATATCGCGCACTCGTGCGCCGCTAACCGCGCCGTTATCACTGGATAGACCAACCGCGGTCACATAATTTTGAATAGAGGCGCCATGCTGATGCGCTGTCTGCAGTACCGACAACACCATTCGTTCGCTGTTTTTTAAATGGCGTTCGTGAAATATCACCCCCCCGGTATGCGGTTCCTCACTCAGATCACAAATGGCATTCAACTTGGCTGCATTTACCGACATCGAACCTGGCACCTGTTGCTCTGGGTCGCCGATAATTCTATTTTCGCCCCAGCACAGCAATCGGTAAACCAGCATGCCGCAGTTTAAAAACAACTTGCTACGGGCCGGGTCGCGGTAAGTCGGCACGATAAAGGGTACGGAGTGTGAGAGATGCGGTGCTGCATGTATATACCGAGCGCGCTCCAATACAGATTCGCGGACCTTAGCAAATTGCAGCTGCTGCAGATAACGAATCCCACCGTGTAACAGTTTGGAAGAGGCAGACGAAGTCTGCCCCGCAAAGTCGCCCTGCTCAATCAATGCCGTTTTATAACCCGAGCGAGCGCACAGCAGCGCCAGCCACGCGCCACTGATACCGCCGCCAATCACCAGCACATCAAAAGTTGTCCCGCTCAAGGCGGCTGGGTCACGCTGCATAGGCTTGTTACAGAAAACCGTTTTCCCGGTACCAGACGACGGTTCTGCGAACCCCCTCCTCGGTCGACACTTTGGGGTCGAAGCCAAGTAGCCGCCGTGCTTTGGCGTTGGAAAATGCCCGTGATTTCACGAAGAATTCCACTCGCCGGGTATGTAACGGTGGGTCGATCCCAAACGGTTTACACAGCGCTTCACAAAGCCTGGCCAGCATCATCAGCGGCCAGACTGGCGGGGCAAACTTTGGTGCAGCAACACCTAACTCAGCTGCGATTATGTTGGCCAACTCGCGCAGACTACCGTATTCGTTCGAACACAGAATAAAGGCTTCCCCTGGCGCCGCCGAGTGTTCGCCACACAAAATAATGCCATCAGTTAAATCATCAATGTAAGACAGATGATAGAGGTTTTTTCCGCCACCAAATAAAGGGAAGAATCCGCGGTCAATCTGCTTAAACATTTTCAATAAGCGAAGGTCACCCGGCCCATAAATCGCGCCGGGGCGAAATATACAGCCGGGCAAGCCCTGCCCCATGGCATCTGCGAACAGTTGCTCACCTGCTAACTTAGTGACCTGATAGATATCACCGGGGTTAAAAGGCGACTGTTCATCTGAGGGAATATGCTTAATATCGCCATGCACACCGATGGTTGAACAATGCACGGTGCGCCTGACATTATGTTGCTGTGCCGCAGCAATCACATTTTTCACGCCACCAACATTAACTGCTTCGTAGTAGGAGTCCGGGTGGCCGGCGCTGCGGTACACTGCCGCAATGTGGTAGATGATATCCACACCCTTGGCCGCAGTGCTTACAGCGGTGGCGTCAGTAATATCGCCAATCACCAGTTCAGCACCTAATTTCTGCAGTTTTTGCACATCTGCACCACGGCGTACCAACGCGACAACCTGGCACCCCTGTGCGCTCAATTTAGCCGCCAGCGCACCACCCGTGAAGCCGGTCGCACCAGTGACCAATACTCTACTTGGCTCAGACATAAAAACGGGCGTGGACAACACGCTGCATTAGTGAAAAGTCAAACTGGTGGTTCATGATCGCAATCAAGCTGATTTTTTGCCCAAGTGCAAATCGGTGCCCTGATACTCTGGCACTAACGCTCGAATACAGTCTGCCAGGCTGTCGTCATAAGCATCCAGTTTTTCCTGCAGTAGCGCATAGATACGTTCCACCTTGGCCGCATCGACGGTCCGCGTCGCAGCCAGGTGAATTTTTTCATACTCAGTGCTGGTGATGTTTTCGTCGTCATGAAACAGTTCCTCATGCAATTTTTCACCGGGCCGCAATCCGGTATAGACGATTTCAATGTCTTCGCCCGGTTCCTTACCGGATAATCGTATCAACTGTTCAGCCAATTCTGATATCAACACGGGCTGCCCCATGTCCAGCACATAAATGCGCCCATCCTCGCCCATGGCGCTGGCTTCCAGAATTAACTGGGTCGCTTCAGTGATGGTCATGAAGTAACGCGTCATCTGTGGGTCGGTAACCGTCACCGGCCCACCGGCTTTAATCTGCTTTTGAAATTTTGGTACCACGCTGCCGGCCGAACCCAGCACATTGCCAAATCGAACAATGATGTACTTGGTGACACTTTGCGCGGCCAGTTGCTGACAATAAATCTCCGCCACGCGCTTACAGGCGCCCATCAGGCTACTCGGGTTAACCGCCTTATCGGTTGAAATCAGCACGAACTTTTCAACTTCGTGCTGATTTGCCAGGTCTGCCACAATGCGGGTCCCCAATGCGTTGTTCTTAATCGCCTCGCGCAGCTGGCCCTCTAACAGAGGCACATGCTTGTAGGCCGCAGCATGAAATACGGCAGCCGGCTGATAGTGTTCAAATACGTGCCGAACGGCAGCCACATCACACACATCTCCCAATACTGATGTCAGCTTTGCATCAGGCAGGCGCTCCCTGAGTTCCTCTTCAATTTGATACAGGTTGTATTCGCTCTGGTCAAATAACACCAAATGCGCCGAGCATACCGATGCCAGCTGTCGACATAATTCTGAACCGATCGAGCCGCCCGCGCCGGTAACCAGTACGGTTTTATCGCAAAGACTGTGTTTTATCCGATGCCAGTCTAACTTCACCGGGTCACGCCCCAGTAAGTCATCAATCCGTACTTCACGCATGTCTCCCAAATGCACGCGACCGCTGACTAACTCGTGCGCTCCTGGCAAGGTGCGAAACTCAATCCCCGCACCCTCACATAAATTCACCAGTCGTTTCATCTGCGTGTCATTGGCACTGGGTACAGCAATCAGCACCAGATCAATATCCCAGCGAAACACCAGATCGGACAATACGTCTGGCGATGCAACAATTGGCACACGATGGATCTGCCGACCGATCTTTTCGCTATCATCATCCAGGAAAGCGACGATGTTGTAGCGATTCGGATGATTGCGGCGCAAATCCCGCAGCAATTGTTCGCCCGCTGCTCCCGCGCCCAAAATGACTACCTTGCGCCCGGAACGAGTAGAAAAATGTCGGTCCTTGAAGAGGCGATATAGCAGCCGCGAACCACACATTGCAATTCCCAAAATCAATGCGTACAGCACAAACACCGAGCGAGGCACAAACATTAGCCGCTCGGCTACCAGGAACAGCGTGAGGGCAATGAGGGCGGTGCCGATAAATACGGCTCGCGCAATAAGCGACAGGTCTGGTAGCGACACAAAGCGCCACTCACCACGGTGCACTCCGATAAATAAATTGGTGACCACCTGCACGCTGACTACCACCGGCAAGGTATAGATGGCGCTATCCAAAAACTCGGGTGGAATACTCTCCAGATTGTAGCGCAGCCAGTATGCGCCCAGCCAGGCAATCGGTACCACCATCATGTCGTGCAGCACAATACGCCAGCGATACAGCAACATCGTTGCTGAATGAATAAGGTTCTTCATGGAGTAAGGAGTATTGCTCACAATCTAGCAGATATAAGCGCTGGCCAAGTTGGTGCCGGGAACTGGTACAAATAACGAAAAACGGCCACCTCTTGAACGCGCTGTTCGTGCGCGCTCAGGCGATTTGAGGTGGCGTACGGCGCTCGCTTCGCCTTACCAAAAACACCCCTGCGGCCAATAACAGCAGCTCCAGCAATATACAGAGAAGGATTCTATCACGGTATATCAGGCTGATTGTGGCGAGTACCGCACAAATCGACATTAGCAAAATTGCTGAAATAACAATTTTATGGTGGCTCATGCCGGTCATTGCCAAGCGTTGATAATAATGAGAGCGATGCGGCAACCAGAAAGCTTCGCGCCGCAGGATTCGTCTTGCAATGGTCAAGCTGGCATCCGTCACGAACACGCCAAACAGCAACACAAAGCTGATTACCGGGAACTGATAGCGGTGGCTACCGATTATTATCAGGCTGGCAAAGAACGCGCCGATGGTAATGCTGCCCACATCACCCAGAAAAATGCTGGCCGGATGCCAGTTATGCAATAAAAAGCCATAACTGGCAGCCATCAGAAGCAGGCAGACTACGGCTAAACTCTGGTCGCCGAACTGCCACAGCCAAATCGCCAGAGTGACGCTGGCAATAATCGTCTGCGCCGCTGCCAGACCGTCCATGCCATCCATAAAGTTATAGAGATTGGCCAACCACAACACGCCAATCAGCGTCAGCGGCGCCCCTAGCCAACCAAGCAACAGGTAACTCTCATTCGAGTACTGAATTACATCGATATAGCCGAACGCCGCAATTGTCGTCGCTGCCAGCGCAGTCTGCACCGCAAGGCGTGGAGCCGGGTTTAGCTGGTGCTTATCGTCATAGAAACTTAACACCGACCAGCCGGTGACCAGCGCTGCCAGCATTCCAAGCGCTAACCAGCGGCCACTGACTGCAGCCATTACCAGCAAACCCAGCACCAGGGTAATGGCGATTGCCAGACCACCACCACGTGCGATGACGCCGGCATGCAAGGTGCGCTCATTGACGTTGTCGACCACATTATTATCACGCAGAATATTGCGCAACCAGCCCACCAATAGCCAATTAAATGCTGCCACCGACAGCACCACCAATGCTAGCTGCAGCTGAGTCATCGACAACCTCGAAGATCTTGTTCAGGCTGCTGTAAAAACGCGCGCGGCATATAACCGAAATCTTCCCGCGCTGCGTCGAACTCATACACCAAATCCTGTTGCATCCGGCTTGCCATGGCCGGCGTATAGTCAAACGTGCCAAGCTTGGCTGCAACTTTTAACAACGCACGGAACAAACCCACGGGCAAGGAAAGAATGCGCGGTTTTTGGCCGAGCCCGGTGAATATTTTCTCTAACATGGCACGATAGCTGAGCGATTCGCCGCCAGCCAGATTATAGGTTTTGCCGTGGGTACGGGGGTTGTCGAGGGCAAAGATCACGGCCGCCACCAGGTCATCTGCATGCACCGGCTGTCGCAAGCCTTGGCCGCCGCCTGCAACCAAGGCAAATTTAAACCGTTTTATAAAGCGCGCCAAATGCATCACATTCTGGTCGCGACCATAGCCATACACCATGCTAGGCCTGAATAGGGTAGTCGCAAGGTTATGCGTCTCACTGAATTCATTCAGTGCCGCTTCTGCCTCGCTCAGCCGCTGAACCAGATCCTGCTCAACCTTATTCGATGATTGCTGCTTGCTGACAACACTGGTCGAACTGAACGCGACCAGCCGGCGCATACCCGATTGATGCAATTGGGTGAGGTGAGGCGGCAGTAACCAAAGTGGCGCACAATGCACTACGCTGTGTAATCCGCTCAACGCAGCATGTGCGTCGGCATCGAGCGGTGATTGCATATCCCATTGCAACCCGCTGACGCCCGTCGGGCTGCGCGATACCGCCAATACTGTGCTACCACTATTGTTCAATTTTTCCAACAAGGGTGTGCCAACCACACCGCGAGCGCCGGTCACTAAAATCATGGTCGCACCAGGCCGCCGATCGCTCGAACCAAAAAGCTGGCGGCAATTCCGCATTTAATGGCGCAGCGCGAAACCCATGAATAATTCTGCGCATCAAACTTGTTAAAGAAGCGATGCATTCCTCTATGCAGAGCCCACTGCACCCGCAGCGGGCGGCTGGCACTGCTCACACCTTTAGCGTGGATAACGGAGGCGCGACTAATAAAACCGACCTGCCAGCCCGCCAGCGCGAACCGTTTGCACCAATCCAAATCTTCACAATGCATAAAGTATTCGGCATCCAACACCCCAACCTCTAACATCGCCTCCCGTCTGGCAACCATAAACGCACCGGACACGGCCTCAACGACTTCCATCTCGTCTTGCAGTACATCATCGCCATAATCAAAGTCGGCAAAGCGCGGGTCTGCAGGAAACCAGCGCTGCAAGCGCAACATCCGCGCAGCGGCGGCGGCTGGCGTTGGAAACCGGCGCTTACAACTCGGCTCGACTGAGCCATCTTCATTCAACACCCGGCAGCCAGCCAAGCCCATTTTTGGTTGCCGGTCGAATGCGTCGATAATCGTGGGCAGAGTATCTGAATTCAGTTCACAATCTGGATTCAATAGCACAGCAAATTCTTCACCAAGTGATTCCAGAACCTGATTGTTGGCGGCTGCAAAGCCAATGTTTTGTTTGTTTTCAATCCAGCGCAACCGCGCGTTCGCGCCCAGCGCATTACGGGCTTCTATGATACTTCGGTCGCTGGAATTATTATCGACCACCGTCACCGGACCGTCACTACAAGCCAACGCGGCACTCAGGCAGCGGGTGAGCCATTGCCCCGCGTTGTAATTAACCACCACGATGTGGGCGCGACTACTCATTGAGTCGGTTTTGTAGGCATAGGCCCACTGGTGCCACGTAGACCATGCATTACACCCTTGCCCATCATTCTGAGGTTGCCGAGGCGCGGCCCTTTCACCAAACCGAACCAGAAGGCAATCATTAGCAGACGTTGCAGGTCATTCCATTTCCAGACAGCCGCCGCATTACCTCGCCGGTACAGCAATACGCTGTTGCGAAAAATGTAGTAGTAACGAAATGGCTTGTGTTGCGGAACGTTGCGCCGCCGGCCAATTCGTATTTGATGGGTTGTTTCACCCAATCCATGCTGCATTCTGGCACCGCACACACCATAAGCTCGGTAGCCCATACTCCGGGCTCGCAAGAACCACTCGGTATCGACATGATCAATGAACAGGCTTTCATCCATCAGGCCGATTTCGTCTAACGTCTGCAACGCAATTAAGCTGCCCGAAGAGATAAGAAAATCAGCCTCAATACAACCATCCGTGTCCTGCTGCGAACAATAATTGCGTTGAAATTTAATTAGGCCAAACCGCACAAAAAATGATTCGCTACCAGTGTCTGCATTTAGATAACTGGCCCCAACGGCACTCAGGCCAATAGCGGAATTTTCTCTACCCTCTCGCAGTTGCTGCTGTTTGCTAACCCAAGCCTGTAACAGCTTGTCTACCATGCCCGGTAGTGGCACGCTATCCTGGTCCAGTAGCAGGACATGGGTATAACCATGGTCTCGCGCCACCGAGACACCGAGATTATGCGCCGCCCCCAAGCCCATATTCTGAGCCAGCCGACGCAAAGAAATATTTTCACCTAAATCCTTGAGCAGCACCTCCAGTGCCGCAATATTTGACGACGCGTTATCCACCAGCAACGCAGCCACTTGCTGCTCACGCAGGGCTTTAAGCTGAACCTTAAGGGCCTCAATATTCGGGTTATAGCAAACAATAACTGCCAGGACGCGATGCGACATCTTTTATGTGCGCCGCTCAGCCCTCAGCGCGCATCGCAGCGGGGGTAGCCGGGTCCTGCGACGCCATGCCAACATCGGTGCCATCGGAATCATCCACGCCGATAGTGCGGCGCACGTAGTAAATGGGCTTATTTTGACTTTCGTAATAGGTCCTGGTCTGCATCTCGCCAATCAGGCCGAACAGAATGAATTGCAAGCCGATCACCAGCAGGATAAATGCGAAAATCAGCAGCGGCCGGTCACTAAGTGGCATACCAAAAAACAATCTTCCAACGGTCAGATAAGCGAGCACTAAACCGCCCAAGCCGCCTAATGCCAAACCCGGCATGCCGAAAAAATGCAGTGGGCGAGAGTGAAATTTCAGCAAAAATTTAACCGTAATTAAGTCCAGAATTACGCGAAACGTTCTCGATATACCGTATTTGGATTCGCCGGCAGTGCGCGCCCGATGGTTTACTTTGACTTCCGCAATCTTTGCGCCAACGCCACTGGCGACGGCCGGGATAAAGCGGTGCATCTCACCATAAAGTGTCACTCGTTTAGCGAGGTCTTTGCGCATCGCTTTTAGAGTGCAGCCATAGTCATGCAGGCTGACATCGGTGATTTTGGAGATCAGTCGGTTGGCCAGCATTGACGGTAATTTGCGTGAAATGTAGGTGTCCTGGCGATCATGCCGCCAACCGCAGACCATGTCATAGCCCTCGTCTATCTTGGCAACCAGCGCGGGAATGTCGGCCGGGTCATTTTGGCGGTCTGCATCCAGAGTCACCACCACATCACCGGCCGCATAATCCAGGCCCGCCACCATGGCGGCCGTTTGTCCGAAATTACGACGAAAGCTAACCACTTTTATTTGCGGCATGTCGGTGCGCATTTGCTCCAATACAGTAACGCCATCATCGGTACTGCCATCATCAATAAATATCAGCTCATAGGTCTTGCTCATCCCGTCGAGGCTGCTTTTAAGCTCTTCACACAAGGGCTTCAGATTTGGCGCTTCATTGAGAAACGGAATGACGATCGATACATCCATTAGCTTACCTGTTGGCGCTCACGAAGAGCGGCGTGATTAGAATTTTGCCTGCGCTTAGTATACGAAATCGGACCAACGATAAACAGCACAGTTAGTTACTCTGGAGACAACAGCACTAGCGGATCCTGCGCCGTTCGAGTCATCTGCGGGAACACCCCTTCGTCGCTAATGCGCAGATGTCGGCTGTAATACTTATCTACAAAGCCTTTGGTGCGCCAGCGCTTTTGCAACGCGGCCAATTCAGCAAAGTAGCGCTCAATATGCTGGGCAGACAGATCGTCGCCACGGCTCACCGATTCGTGATGATAGAGCCGAGCCTCGGGTGTCCAGATAATATCTAATCCCATCTGTTCTACTCTGAGGCAATAATCAATATCGTTATACGCGACCGCAAAATCGATTTCATTTAAGCCACCAAGTTGCTGATACAGCTGTCGCGGTGTTATCAGGCAGGCCGCGGTGACGGCCATCATATTTTGGGTGGCCAGACAACGCAGTTGATAGCCGGGCGCATCACCCTCTTCAAGCCGATGGATATGACCTGCTGCATTGCCCATACCAATGGTCACGCCAGCGTGTTGCACCTTGCCATCGCCAAACAGCAACTTGGCGCCGACGATGCCGACCGAGTCCTGTTTGGCCCATACCATCATCTGGCTAAGCCAATCGGCATGGATAACCTCTATGTCGTTATTGATCAATCCGATGTATTCGCCGGACCCCTGAGCTGCGCCAAAATTATTAATTGCGGAAAAATTAAATTCGCCAGGATACTGCACCACCGTGATTTGGGGGTGTTGTTCAATGTTTGCGAAGTAAGCATGGGTTGCGGCCTGTTCGCTACCATTATCGATAATAATAATTCGATAGTTTTGGTAATCAGTCTTGTCCAATATACTTTCAATACAGGGCTGTAAAAACGTCAGTCCATCACGGGTGGGAATCAGCAGGTCCACCGAAGGCTGCGGCTGCCAGCCTGGCTGAGCGGTCAAAAAATTATAGTTGTCGCGGCGTTGCCAGCGCACATCAGCCCAGGGCAAGGCAACCGCCTCAGGGGCGGGCGTGGCGGGCCCTTGCAGCCGGTCGCTGACAAACAGGACCTCATCAACATGCAAGCCAGCTGCCTTATCTTGCAAACACTTGATCGCCATGCGATAGCGGCCCTCATCGCTCAGCAATGCAGCTATGTCTGAGCCGCGCAGCTGCGATGTTGCAAACATGACCGCAGGACCAATGAAGTTATAGCAATACAGATATGCGAGGCTGGGCTGAGGTTTAAATACCGGGTGCAAGATATCGCCGTCAGCACCCTCCTCATGTTGATAATCGTGGTCGCTGTACACCACAGTTACTTGTGCATCGAGCTTACGAAGCCGCTGTTTTATCATCAACAGTGCCGGGAACCGTAAGCGTTCGCTACGACTCAATGGCAGCAGATAATCCGCATCCCCGGGCAAGGATTCGCCAGCGACCAAAATATAATCCGGCGGCAATAGCAAGTCTTCCAATAAGGCGCGCTGAGACTCATGTTCAATTAGCACCGCAATTCTGGTACGGCGATAGAACCAACCAATCAGTTTTCCGTAGCCACGATAGCGCTGCCAGGCATCAATATTCTTCAGATAATCATCCTGGCGCGGCTCATAAAAATGCAGTAATTCATCACACAACACCATGGGGCTTTGAAATTGCATGATCAACATGCGTACCAGCACTGAAAAGCTGAAAAAATCCACCAGGTAGCGACCACAGATCAGACCAATGCGAGCCCTGCCCTCCAGCGTTGAGACCCGTGCCAACCTTGAGAACTGCAAATTTTCGCTGTAACCAGTGATTTCGCCAGCTGGCAGGTAAAACAACATTCGATTGCGACCCGAGTGGCAACCGGTGAGACTCCGTTCCCGTACCACGCCTTGCTGATCGCGCACGACAATTCTTGGCGTAGCCTGCAGCGCGCCCTGCAATAAAAACTCACTCACATACCAGCCGGCCTGAAGGTAAACCGGCGCTTGCTCCAGCCGCACAGGCTGCCAACTGTTTTCCAGTCTCAAAGCCAGCTTAAGTAAATACTTACGCACGGTTACCTGGAGCCCTGATCGGCGCAATCAATCAATTCTGGCGCGGCCCAGCCAGCCACGAATTCGATTCAGAAAACGCCAGCCGCGCGACCCCGCCAGCAGAGTGCGCTCGGCGCGCTCCTGCGCAAGCTGCGCTTGCAATGCTTGAATCTCCGCCCGCAGATCAACCGCGTGATCAACGCTGGCAAGATCGGACTCTATCGGAACCGGCTTCGCCGGTACTGGCTGGGAGGCATTTTCCCGCAGGTAAGCAGGCGGATCTTTCGGGAAGCTGCGCCAGTCAAAATCGGACATGCGCTGCAATCGGGCCGAATCACCCGACAACAAAATCATAAAGGAATTGGCCAACTGAGCCAAGGCGCCGCTTTGTAGGAGGGTCTGCCAAATGACCCCCTCATTAGTGCCACTATTAAAAGGCCGCAAATAATCTCGCGAACTCACCTCCGCCAGCTCCTCCATTAAACCACCGGTTTTAACCGACTCGGTCGCAGCGGCGAAGCGCTGCTGGGCGGCTCTCTCGCTCACCATCAAGGTGGGTAGTTTGTAGTCCGGGAACGGGTAACAAAAAACATTGTGCTCAAACCCTGCCTGTTCGATCTGACTGATCCATTCGGTTTTCGAATAGGTACGAATACCGGTTGATTCGGGGTAGTTCTGAATACCGATCATCGGTATACCATAATGATCTTCACTGGCCCCCAATGCATACTTGAGCCCCAAGCGATTTTCGATCGCGATGAGCACAATCACGTCTGCACGCCCTGCGCCCCTTGCCAATGCGAGCAAATCCTGTAACGCAGCCTGATCGCTGTCGCGGTCAGAAAAACGACCGGCATATTCGGTAACCCCGACAAACAGAATCAAGTCGTAATGATTCTTCGGCAATGTCAACTCGTTAAAGTTGCCCGTGCTAATCGTGACATTATCAGCATCACGACAGCGCAATGCCGCCAACTCCGCCCGCACTGGGCTGCCTTCGACGGCATCTATTTGCGCCTCGGTATTATCCGACAGGTAGCGGGTGATCGCGCCACAGCCACAACCCAGTTCCAACACCCGTTCAACGCCGGTCAGATCCAAGGGTCGCAATAAATTGGCGCGTAGGCTGGTTAAATGATATTCGCTGGGCCAATCCGTGATCTGGCTGCGCAATTGTTGCGATTCACTGCTCAGATCCTCAGCGTTTGACAATATTGCATGCAATCGCTGCTCACTTTCCTGACCGTCTGAGTAGTCGAATTTTGCGGTCTCGCCAGCAGCGCTAAATACGCCATTGTCGCCCTTTTTAAAGCCGTTTAAACGGGTTAACTCACTGCTCATCGTCATTGCTCAACAGTTTGAGCCGCCCATCCAATGCAGCAATGCCAAACGCGTCCGGCGTTTCACGCACATGTAGATGGATCATATCGTAGCGACGATCCACGGCAATATTGTCTTTATCAGCATGGTCCTGAGCCACACCCAGTGAGATAAAGTAATCGCCTGCCAGTAACTGCAAAGATAATTCAAATTCGATCTGTACCAGCTCACCTGCCTCCTGATCCGTTGGCAATTTACCAACCAGGCGCGAATTTGTGCCATAGATGGCATTGCCATCGTTAGTTTTTACCGTAATACCATAAATCAGGTCTGAGACGCCTTGTTCAAACAACACTGACATTCGTATGCTGAGCCGATCACCACGCTGCACCAGACCATTGCAATGCGCGCCATTTTGCAGCAATTGATAATGGCAAATCTTGGCTCGCCCATCACCCCAACGGTGTTCATTGGCGTTGTAGCTCGCCTGCGCTATGCAATGGTCCTGAGTCGGGTCGAAATCCACATCGTAGTCACCCGCATCAATCACTTTTGGCTCAGACACGTCGGCATCGGACTCGAACATCATCTCCAGATAGGCCTGAACCACTTCTTTGGGGCTACCGGTTAGCTTTAACTCACCCTCATCCAACATAATGGCGCGGTCGCAATATTGCAGCACACTATCCGTTGAATGGGTTACAAACAAAATCGATACACCGGCTTCTTTTAATTCATCAAGACGTCGAAAGCACTTGCGCTGAAAACGAACATCACCCACTGCCAGAGCCTCATCGACAATCAATATGTCGGGATTCATATTGATGGCAACGGCGAAGGCCAGGCGTACAAACATGCCGCTGGAGTAGGTTTTTACTGGCCGGTGCAGGAACTCATCCAGACCACAGAACTCGACAATGTCGGGCAGCTTTTGATGAAATTCTTCACGCGTCAAACCCATGATCGAGGCATTCAGACGCGCGTTTTCCATGCCAGTAAACTCAGGGTTAAACCCTGCCCCCAGTTCAAGTAAGGCAGATATTCGGCCCTGTGTGCGGCACTCCCCGCCGCTGGCCTGAAGAATGCCTGTGATGATCTGCAATAGCGTCGATTTGCCGGAACCATTTTTGCCAACAATGCCGACGGTTTCACCTTTGTATACCGTTAAGTCGACCCCCTTCAGTGCCCAAAATTCATCATACAATTTGCGCTGCCCGGCAAAGCTTTGCCACAGCCGATGAATTGGTTTGCGATAGGTCTGATAGCACTTGGTTATCTGCTGTACTTCGATAACCGGGTGGGTCGGCGAGTTAGATAACATCAGCAAAGCCATCCCGTGTGCGATGAAAGAACCAGGCGCCAAAACCAAGCATACTAAAGGATAAGACTGAATACGTGCCAAGCAACTGCCAATCCGGCATCTGACCGAACAGCAACACCGCGCGTAACTGTTCCACAATAATGGTAAGCGGATTCAGCCATAACACCCATGGCTGCATATTGTCCGGAATAACATGAAAGGGATACACGATTGGGCCCAGAAATAACAACACGGTGACCAATACACCCATAAATTGGCTCAAATCACGCACATATACACCCAACACGGATATAAACCATGACATCCCTAACAGGAACAGAACAAAGGGTAGTAAAACAATGGGCACCAGCAGTATCGTAATGTGCAGCGTGCCTCCGCTAAAGAGATAAATCGCTACCAGAATCAATAATCCCAAGGACATATGGATAAGCGAATTACACACTTGTACAAGGCTCAATATTTCTAATGGGAAAACCACTTTTTTAACGTATTGTTGATTGCCCGTTATCAAGCCCACTGCGCCAACAAATGTCTCGGCGAGCGCACTGTGGCACAGCAAGCCGGCGAACAGGATGATCCCAAAATCAATATTGTCCTGGCCCGCCACGCCCCATTTGACTTTCATCACCATGCCGAACACAAAGGTATAAACCAGCAACATCATTACCGGGTACACGAAAGCCCAGACGAACCCCAATTGGGAACCCCGATAACGCTGTTCGAACTCGCGTTTCAACATCTGTAAAAACAGATAGCGGTTTTTGTTGATACCGGACAGCATAATCTCTTGCAGGGTAATAGAAACGCGCCGCGACTACGGCATGCTCAGGAATTGTTCCTGATTATCCAGTATCGTTTGCAGGTACTTGCCATAACCGCTTTTAGCGTACTGCTGCGCAGCCTGCGCCAGTTGCTCGGCACCGATGTAGCCCTGACGAAAAGCTATTTCTTCGAGGCAGGCCACTTTCAAACCTTGGCGATTCTCAATGGTTTCGATAAACATCGAAGCCTGCAACAACGATTCATGGGTACCCATATCAAGCCAGGCCAGACCACGCCCAAACACCTGAACCGACAATTCATTCCACTCCAGATATTGCTTGTTGACGTCCGTAATCTCTAGTTCGCCGCGCTCAGATGGTTGAATGTTGCGTGCCACATCGACCACCCGATTGTCGTAAAAGTACAAACCAGTCACAGCATAGTGCGATTTAGGTTTAGTGGGCTTTTCTTCCAGACTGATAGCATTACCGTCGGCATCGAACTCCACTACCCCATATCGCTCGGGGTCGTGCACCGGATAGGCAAACACCGTCGCGCCTTTTTTCTGAGCCCCTGCCGCATGCAAATTATTACTCAATTCATGCCCGTGGAATACGTTGTCGCCCAGCACCAGCGCACAGTCATCATTGCCGATAAATTCCGCGCCGATAATAAACGCCTGTGCCAGGCCATCGGGCGATGGTTGCACAGCATAGGAGATATTCATGCCCCATTGCGAGCCGTCCTGCATGAGTTGCTGAAAGCGCGGCGTATCCTGTGGCGTGGAAATGATTAACACATCGCGAATCCCCGCCTGCATCAACGACGACAGGGGGTAATAAATCATCGGCTTATCGTACACCGGCAATAATTGTTTGGACACCGCCTGAGTCACCGGATGCAGTCGAGTGCCGGAGCCGCCGGCCAGTACAATTCCTCTCATGTTTGTCTCCCGCCTGGTTCAGCTTTTCGCTGCCGGCTGTTGGTTAGCACCTAATCGTGTGCCGTCATAGTCACCGGATACCTTGGCAATCCACTCGTCGTTATCCAGATACCATTCAATTGTTTTGCGAATGCCGCTCTCAAAGGTTTCGGCCGGCGTCCAGCCTAGCTCCCGTTCGATTTTTTGTGCATCAATAGCGTAGCGCCGGTCGTGACCCGGGCGATCCGCCACAAAAGTGATTTGTTCTGCATAGGTCTTACCGTCGTCACGAGGTTTCAGTTGATCGAGAATGCCGCATAGGGTTTCGACTACTTCGATATTAGTTTTTTCGTTATGCCCGCCCACATTGTAGACCTCGCCATCGTCACCGTCGGTGACGATTTTCCAGAGGGCTTTTACATGATCATCCACATACAGCCAGTCTCGGATATTGTCACCCTTGCCATAGATCGGCAGCGATTGCCCGGAAAGTGCTTTCTGAATTACCAGCGGAATCAGTTTTTCCGGAAATTGAAACGGCCCGTAGTTATTCGAGCAATTGGAGATCACCACGGGCAGCTTGTAAGTCTTATTCCAGGCACGTACCAGATGATCGGAACTGGCTTTACTGGCCGAATATGGCGAATTGGGTTTATAGCGTGTGGTTTCGGTAAACAAGCCGCTGTCACCGAGGCTGCCATACACTTCGTCAGTGGAAATATGGTGAAAACGGAAGCGTTCTTTACGCTCACCAGACAGGCCTTCATAGTATTCTCGGGCCACTTCCAGCAATGTGTAAGTGCCGACAATATTAGTCTGAATAAATTCACCGGGGCCATCAATCGATCGGTCCACATGGGACTCAGCCGCCAGATGCATAATGAAATCCGGTTGGTATTGATCCACCAGTTCGCGCATTTTGACGGCATCCACAATATCTTCGCAATGGAAATGATGTCGCTCACTGGCATCTGCCCCACCGAGAGAGTGCAAGCTGCCCGCATAGGTCAGCTTGTCGACATTGATCACGATGTGGTCAGTGTCGTTTATCAAATAACGCACCAGCGCTGAACCGATAAAGCCGGCACCGCCGGTTAACAATACTGTGTTACTCATTAATACCTCTATTGCCCACCCAGCGGCGGGGACTCTTCAAGTTGCGTGTCATTTAATTGAGATTGCGGTGTCTCTTCGTCATTACGGTAATGCATGTTTAATAACATGGGCGGCACCAGAATCTGTTGTTCCGTAAACAGTTGCTCAAGCTCGGCCAGCAAGACATGGGTTTGCTCCATCGATGTCATTACGATGGCATCAAAGGGCGGGCAATGATCCAACTGGGTGTGCACTCTCAGATCATAAAACTGAGCTTTTTCGGCGCCCGGCTGATAAACGCCCATTACCTCTACCTCACTCTGCAAAGAGCGCATATAGGCAATCTCGGTTAAATCCGATAGCCCGGCAAATAAAAGCCGCTGATGCCCACTCAGCGCGGCATCGGCCAGCAACTCACTGTAGACATCGCCGGATTGGCGAAATAATGCCAGCGAGGTGCTGAGAAATTCCCCGGTCAAGCGGGCTTTTTCGGCAAACCCGTTAGGCGTCAGATAATACAAATAGCGGTTGGCCGGCGCGGTGGTGATCTTAATCCAGCCTTTTTTCACACATCGCTTTAAATAAGAGTTTGCCAAACCCAGGGCAACACCCATCTCCTGCGCCAAGCCTCTTTGAGATATATCGTCATTTAAATCAATGGCTTGTAGAAGTTCCAAGGTGAGCTGACTCTCCTTATCGGGGCTTCGTTCAAGTAGTTTTTCGGGTCGAGTGTTCATGCGGTGAACACTATAGGGGCGTGTTTACTCCAAGTCAAAATAAAATCCTTTTTTATTGCCTTTTTTGATTTATGTACTTATATCAAATATACTCATTGATATGAACCATCATGAGCGCCAGACACTGGAACAAGCACTGCAACCCAATCTGTCGGAGCAGCCCTCTATTACTGATAAAGCATCGCCTGGCAATGCTGATAAAACATCACCTGACAAAGCATTCGCCGGCAAAATATGGGCCGGCAAAGTGTGGCGCGCCCGGGACTTGTCCAGTAGCGGCCATCAGCAGGTGCTGGACACCGGCCACCGGCTGTTAAACGACCAGCTGCAACAGGGTGGCTGGCCTTTAAACACCATTACTGAACTCGGCCTGTCACAGGCCGGCATTGGTGAACTGCGCTTATTGACTCCGGCGCTGAGTGAATTAATGCGGCGCCAACACAGCCAGCAAAGCGTGCTCTGCATTGCTCCCCCACTGCTGCCCTATGCACCGGCCCTGCTGCGGGAAGGCCTCGACATTGATCAATTTATCGTTGTTCAGACTCACAGCATACAAGACACGCTCTGGGCTACCGAGCAGGCCCTGCTGGCCGGCTGTTGCGCCGCGGTATTAAGCTGGACCGGCCAATACAATCTCAGCCCCCGTGAATTGCGCCGCCTGCAATTGGCAGCAGAGCAAAGCCACACCTGGCAGGTGCTGTTTCGACACAGCGACTGTCTTAAGCAAACTTCAGTATCCGGCCTACGTTTACATTTAAAATCAGATAGTTATAACAAGCTTGATATCAGCATTCTCAAACAACCTCAAGGCTGGGGCGGGCAACATTGCAGCCTGTCACTGCAGCCACATTACGAAAACTGGCAACGTCTGCCGGCCAGCCTGCTACCACAACAAAATCAGGCTCAAGCCCCGCTTATACCACAACAATTAAACAGTATTAGCAACAGCGACCAATGCCAGGCCTCCGTCACCCTGCTGAGCGCGGTATCCGCCCTGCAGTCTGTACATTAAACAGGCACCATGCCTTCGTCACCCGGGCAACGCTGGTTATGCCTGCGCTTCACACACCTGGCACTGAACAGTGCTGGCATCAGCCTGAGTTCTGACCAGCCATCGGCCATAACCGACAACCAGCAAATATGGCAGTGCAATGCCAGGGCGTTGAAAACCGGGGTAAAACCCGGCATTAGCGCCAACCATGCCCTGATGCTGGATCCGGCGCTTACATTGCTGGAGCGCGACCCTGCAGGAGAAGCCAAGCGGTTGCAGGAGTTGAGTTTTTGGGCCTATCGCTTCAGTTCATTGATCAGCCTTTACAATGAGCAGTGCCTGCTGGTTGAAATTGGTAGAAGTGTTAAATTATTCAATGGCTTAGATCACCTTTTACACCTGATTAACAATGACCTGACCAGCTTTCAGATGGCGTTTCAGCCGGGCATAGCCAGGACCCCGAAAGCGGCCCACCTGCTCAGTTTCAACACCGCTCCGGCTAACGTTAAAGAGCCCTGTTCAGATCAGGAGCGGCTGGCTCAATGCCCAGTCGGCGAGCTCGATATTGATCAACGCGTTATCAGCAAACTGCATAATTGTGGTTTTGAAGTACTGGCCGACATCCAGGCCATTCCCCCCGCAGAACTGGGCCAGCGCTTTGGGGTGCCATTGCTAAATTACCTGCAACAGCTCAACGGTGACAAGGCTGACCCACAGAGTAATATTACGCCACCGGAAACCTTTCACGGCAGCATCGACTTTGCTGAACCAATCAGCAATTTGCAGTGGATTGAACAACAGCTTGACCGCCTGCTAAATGACCTGCACAACTTTATTACTCAGCGCCAGCTGGTTTGCCGCAGTTTCACCTGGCGTTTTTTTAACGACAACCCAAGCCGTGGCCAAGACAAGTCTCAAAATGGCAGCGGCTCCGTGCAGACTGTGACCATTGGCTTAAGCGCCAGCCAAAACAAACTCACCACACTGCGTGAACTGACTGGTTTAAAGCTGGCTAGCCTGGAACTGCAATGGGAATTCTCCGGCATCGAACTCAGTAGCACACAGTTAGTGCCGCTACAGCTATTTAATAATGACTTGTTTGATCCGCAGCCCGACCGACAACGCTTTAATCAACTACTCGACAAACTGGTCACCCGGCTCGGTGATCAGGCACTGTTTCGCCCGCACATTGAAACCGAGCATTTACCTGAGCTGGTAAATGGCCGCCAACATGTCGCAGAATCCTCCGCAACGCCCTACCACGCAAGCTCGCCGGCCGATAAAAAGCGTCTGGATCAACCACTATGGCTACTTGAACAACCGCAACGGCTGGCGCAACAGCAACACAGACCAGTGTATGAAGGCCCGCTCAATCTGATCCATGGCCCCGACCGCATCAGCAGCCACTGGTGGGCCAGACTACAGAGTCGGGATTACTTTATTGCGCGCCAGCGCAGTGGCCGCCTGCTATGGGTCTACTTTGACCGCTGCAACCGGCACTGGTATCTACACGGTTTGTTTGCCTAGTTTAGTGGCCGCAGACGTAGAGTTTCGCGGCTCCATAAATCGTTCCCGATAGGCAAGCGCCAGAGTTAACGCCAATCCCTCAATCGATGAGGTCAGGTACAGAATAATATTCAGCAAGTCATTTTCCTTAAGCCAACCAACGGAATGCCAAAAATAAGCCAGCGCTGCAGGCAACAAAATGATGATCGCAAACGCCAGAATATAAGCAGGCGGGTAGCGTTCAAAGGTAGAAACCGCAATCATGCCAAACGATAACACCAATGCCAGAACCAAAAATATTCCCAGCAAAATTATCGCCAACGCGCCGTTAAACAGATTAACAACAGCTATCAAAATGGCCATGGGAGCAACTCGAAGTACCCACTTTGCCATTCCCGGGCTGTAACTATCGCTGGCCACGGTTCGCTTAACACATAACAGCCCACAGGCAATCGCCAACGACACCAGCGCCACCGGCGCAATATCAGCCCAAAGCACCGCATTCGGCCAGAGATACATACTCGCATGACCACTCGTGGTGGCAAGAAATAATGCAACACCGCCCAAATAACCCATGCAATAAAGGTAGACTTTATCGCGAGTAAACCAGTAAAAACCAAAATTGTATAACAGGATCGCAGCGAGCAAGGCAAAGTAAACGCCGTACATCAATTGCATCGACACCTGACGTTGCCAGAACTCCTGTTTAGAGCCGAGATTCAGTGCCAGTTTGGCAATACCGTCCGACCACATTCGAAGGTAAATTTCTGAATCCGGTACACCGGCCACGTCAAATAAATAGCAGGGGTGCTCAATGTCACGGTTTGCAAATGGCCTGCTGGTACCGACATTAACTTGACGCCAATAGTCGCCTTCAGGAATATACACATCCAATACATCTAACTGCGTTTGACAGCTATAAAGCAACTCGTGCGTCGACGTTATATCCGATGAATCGAATTTCACCCAATACGTGGAGTTTGATAATCCAAAGCTCAAAACATCCGTTGTTATCGGTGTGAACTCAAGATCGCGCACCTGATTGAAGGTCAGCTTTCCCGCTGGGTCTTCCAGTACGCTAAAATGCAAATGATCGGCCTGGGCGAGCGAACTGAAGAACCACAAGCCCAACGCGACCAGCCGCCACCAAATTGGCGCAGCGACGCTATACTGTATTGAGTAGCGGCTACCCTGTGTGAAAATATTCAATGTGTCGACATTCCCGCCCCGCGGCTTGGATTGACTAGCTAAATTCGGCAGCACGTTTTTGCGTGAATGCGCTAACGCCTTCACGCCCATCGGGTGAGGCCGCCGTGTCTGCAATGGTTGCGGTTTCCAAGTTCAGTTGCGCTTCCAACTCGCTAGTGGAACTGGCCAGCAGCAATTTTTTGATTGCCCCGTAAGAACCGCGCGGCCCAGCGGCAAACTGTTCCGCCAGCGCCTGTGCCTCGGCCATTAACTGCGCATCCGGCACCACTTTATTCACCAGCCCCCATTGCAGTGCTTCATCAGCATCCAGCATTCGATTGGTAAACATCAGTTCCTGAGTCTTTCTGAGGCCGATCAGGCGGGGCATGAAATATGATGAGCTGCCGTCAGGGCTTAACCCAACATTGGTATAAGCCATGGTGAACTTGGCTGATTCTCCAGCCAATACCATATCACCGCAAATTGCGGTGCTAAAACCGGCCCCGGCGGCCATCCCGTTGACTGCGACAACCAGCGGCGCCTGCATACGCGAGAAACACGCAATTGCTGCGTGTAAGTTGTCGGCAATATGGGCTATGCCCTGTTTTACATCTGCGCCCATAGCGGCCATGAATTTAACATCACCACCGGCACAGAAAAAACGTCCGGCACCGGTGAGTATGACGGCCTTAACTTTGTCATTGGCGGCCACTTCTGAGGCTGCCTGAGATAACTCCTCGGCCATTCTGGTATTTAAACCGTTGGCGGCATCCGGCCGATTCAGTCGTATCGTTGCGACCCGTTCGGTGACGGAGCACTCAAGTGTTTCAAAGTTGGTCATAGGTTTGGATGTTTAAGTTGCCCAGCAGGCATCCGGGATTGCCATGTTGGGCTAATGGTCATGCGAATGGTGTGAGATTTCACCATCACTAAACAGGTAATCTTTGAGCTCTTTGTCGAGCACAGGGTCGCGACGCCGGATCCATTCCAATACCATGGCGGCATGTTCTTTCTCTTCATCGCGGTTATGTTCAAGTATGGCCTTCAACTCATCATCCTTACAGGCGTCTACTCGCTGGTTATACCAATCGACTGCTTCCAACTCTTCCATTAGGGAAGTAATGGCGCGATGCATATCGCGAGTTTCATCACTCAGTTCATCAATCGGTTCATGATAACCTTCATTAGCCATAGGGGCGCTCCACATATTCTATTGCGCAAACTGGTGTGCCGCACAAACATCTTAATACAGCGAAAATGGAGCCATGGCCAAACTGATATTCAGTTCAAAATCCGCCCAATCTCGCATCGTTATATTTTTATCTACCCCTGATAGCAATTTCGCACATTCGCTGGCGCAGTGCAATTGCTTTGGGCGCATTCGTAGCACACTTGTAATCGGCTATTTCGGCGCTACACTTGAGCCCATGCTGGAGCTAATAAACTTATCAATGCGCCGTGGAGAGACGCTTTTATTCGATGGCGCGAACTGTCAAATTCACGCTGGCCAAAAAGTGGGCCTGACCGGCGCCAATGGCTGTGGCAAGTCCAGCCTGTTTTCGGCAATCTTGCAGCACCTAATCCCCGACCAAGGTGAAATTAAGATTCCCCAAGACTGGGTGGTCGCCCACGTTGCGCAGGAGGCCCCATCAGATCAACGCGCCGCCCTCGATCATGTATTAGATGGAGACGCCGAATGGCGTGAACTCGATACCGCACTCCAGCAAACTGACCACCCCAAGTTTCTGAAATGGCAGTCCCGCTATGAAGAAATCGACGGCTATGCCGCCGCTAGCCGTGCCGCGCAATTGCTGTATGGGCTGGGCTTTGATAGCGATGATCATCATCGCCCGGCCAGGGAATTCTCAGGCGGTTGGCGAGTGCGCCTGAATGTTGCGCGCGCACTCATGTGCCGCTCGGATTTATTGTTGTTAGATGAACCGACCAACCACCTCGATTTGGATGCGGTGCTGTGGCTGGAGCATTGGCTCAAACACTACCCCGGCACGTTAATACTGATTGCCCATGACCGTGACTTTCTGGATCAACTGACCACCCATACCTTACACATCGAAAATCAGCAGGCCAGAATCTACAAAGGTAATTATTCGAGCTTTGAAAACATTCGCACAGAACAATTAGCCAATCAACAATCACAATACGCCAAGCAGCAACGTGAAATTGAACATATGCAGGATTTCGTGCGGCGCTTCAAGGCCAAAGCCACCAAGGCCCGGCAGGCACAGAGCCGCCTGAAAGCGCTCGAAAAAATGGAGCGTATTGCACCCGCGCATGTCGATTCGCCCTTCAGCTTCTCGATTCCCGACCCCGACAAGAACCCCAGCCCACTTCTCAGCCTGCACGATGCCTGTGTCGGATATGCGCAGACCGCAATTGTGGAACAGATCAATTTCGTCATGACACCGGGCGATCGAATCGGTCTGATTGGACCAAATGGCGCCGGTAAATCCACCCTGATTAAACTGTTAGCCGGCGAATTAAAACTGATGAGTGGCAATTACCATCGCTCCAAAGAAATCAACATCGGTTATTTCGCACAACATCAGATTGAGCAGTTGCAGATGCAGCATAGCCCGATGGAGCACATCAAATTGCTCGACGCCGAATGTAATAACGGCACCGCCACTGAAAATCAGCTACGCCGTTATCTTGGTAGCTTCGGCTTCAGCGGCAATAAAGCCACCGCCAAGGTCGCGCCATTTTCAGGTGGCGAAAAATCACGGCTGGCGCTGGCTTTAATTTGTTATCAACGGCCGAATCTGCTGCTATTGGATGAGCCAACCAACCACCTTGATCTGGAAATGCGCCAGGCACTGGCGGTTGCGCTACAAGACTATGCCGGCGCCGTAGTGCTGGTTTCACACGACCGTCATCTGCTCAAGGTCAACTCTGACAAACTGATTCTGGTTGCCCATGGTCGCGCCAGCGAATTTCAAGGCAGTGTTGACGATTACCCGAAATGGCTAATTGAACATAAACGGGGCGGCACTCAGCACATTGCCCCGGAGCAGGCAGCTGCACCTGCGGCCGAGCTCGCACCAAAAACCAATACTGCCAGCGCACGCAAGGAGCAAAAACGGGAGGCCGCTGAACTACGCAAACAATTACAACCGCTGAATAGCCGTATTCAACGCTGCGAGCGTGTCATGGAGAAATTAAACGAGCAAAAATCACAATTGGATGCCGCCTTAAGTGACTCTGAGCTGTACCAGAGTGAACAGAAAGAGCAACTCAAACAATTGCTCACGGATCAGGCCTATTTGCAAAAAGAGATCGATGCCGCCGAAGCAGACTGGCTTAATGCCCATGAAGCTTACGAGGCAGCGCAAGCAGATCTGCAGGCTCGAGTCGCAGGGTGAGTGAGCGCCCGCATATCGCAATAATTGGCGGCGGCCGGGTAGGCGCCAGCCTGGCCTATGCATTTGCCGAGAACGGACATACTATAAAGCTTGGTGTAACGACGCGCGACGGCAAGTTATCACAGCCCGATTGGGGTCAATATAGCCCGCAAAACAATCTGCAGGTTTGTCAGGCCAGAGCGGCGCTGGCGGGTGCGAAAACCGTATTACTGACCGTGGCTGACCAGCAGATCAAACCGGTGTGTGAGGCGCTATCCAGTCACCTTGAACCGTCCAGCGTCGTCGCACATTGTTCCGGCATTCTCGGTAGCGACGTCCTGGCCGCGGCTGCCGACCACGGAATGGCGACCGCATCAGTGCACCCACTGGCTAGCTTTCCGTCGGTGCAGGCCGGTATTGCATGGCTGAGTACTCGCGAGCACGGCTGTTATTGCTACAGTGAAGGGGATGAGTCCGCGCTACAGGCGCTAGAGCCATTGTTTGCCGGGTTGGGGTTTAAAACGCGGCGCGTAAACCCCGCAGCCAAGCCCTTGTATCACGCCGCTAGCGTGTTTGCCTGTAACTACCTGAACGTCTTAATTGAGCTAAGCCTGCAATGCGGTGATGCGGCAGATCTTGAGCGGAATGAACTATTCGAGGCCTTGCGCCCCCTGATCGATACAACTTTGGCGAATATCGCCAGCCATGGCACCACGGCCGCGTTGAGCGGCCCGGTCATGCGCGCCGACCTTGATACACTAAGCCTGCACTCACAGGCACTGGCCAAAATTGACCCCGCGTTGGAGGAATCCTATCGCGATCTAGGCCGACATGCCGTCGCGCTGGCGGCGCAGAGCAAGACCTTGAGTGATCAGCAATTAAAGGCGCTGCTGGCGCTGCTTAAAAAGCCGTAAGGCGCGCGCTCTACTGCCAGACAATCTCGCCGCCCGTGATCCGGCTTATCAAACTCGAGTATTTTTGTTCGAGTTCAGCACGCTTAATTTTCAGCGTGGGCGTCAGTAATCCATTCTCCACAGTCCAGGAATCGGAGGCGATGTAAATCCCGCCCATACATTCGTGTTTCTCCACCTCTGCATTAACGGACGCCAGCGTCGCAGACAGGCTTTGCGATATTTCTTCACGCGATAATCCCGCCGTCAACTCCTGAGATAATACAATCGCTACGACCGGCTGCGGTAGACCGGCGCCCATCACACAACTCTGTTCGATCAGCTGATTAATGCCCAACTTACTTTCCAGCGGCACGGGTGCAACATACTTGCCTTTGGCGGTTTTAAATTGATCTTTAACCCGGCCGGTTATTGTTAAGTAACCATCAGCATCCATTTCCGCCTTGTCGCCGGTACGCATAAAGCCGTCATCAGTAAAGGTTTCTGCGGTGGCCTCCGGGTTTTTGTAGTATTCCTTAAAAACAGCGTCACCACGCAATAAAATCTCACCCTGTTCCGACAGCTTGATTTCCAGACCCTCCATGGCATGACCAATGGTGCCGATTTTCTCGCCCCTGAAGGGGAAGTTAGTGGTGCCCATGCCACTGCATTCGGTCATGCCCCAGGCTTCTGAAATTTCAATTCCGAGCCGTGCATACCATTGCAAAATCGAGGGCGGTACCGGCGCGCTGCCACAGCCACAACTGCGCACATACTCAAGCCCTAATTGGCGCTTAATACGTCGCTTAACCAGATTACAAATAACCGGGATACGCAGCAATATGTCCAATCGCTCCTGCGGCAACTTGGACAATACACCCGCCTGAAACTTCAGCCACAATCGAGGTACCGACAAAAAGAACGTGACCCTGGCCGACTTCAAGTCTTCCAGAAACGTGTCCAGGCTGTGATTGAAAGTTACTTCAGCCTGCACATACAAACTACTGTACTCGATCAACGCACGCTCAGTAATGTGCGCTAACGGCAGGTAGGAAATTACCCTGGCCTGCATGCCCTGTTCCATAAGATTTGCGGCACTGATGCCACCATACATAATATTTCGATAGGTGAGCACGACCCCCTTGGGCTTGCCCGTGGAGCCGGATGTGTAGGTGATAGAGAAGGTATCCTGATGGTCAGGCTGATGCGGCATTTTAAGCGGTTCATGCTGTTGCAACAGGTCACTCATCTGATAGCGACAGGGCATGGTCAGATAAGGCATCGCGATACTGATAAGCTGTTCCGGGATGGCTGCCTGTGCTGCACTAAAATCAGCCAATTTTCCCACCACGACGGCGCGCGCCCCGCTGTGATCAACAATGTAGCTGATGGTTTCCTTACCTGCCGTGTAATAAATCGGCACTGAAATCAAACCAGCCGCCTGAATCGCAAAATCAGTGATAAACCATTCAGCGCAATTTTCTGACAGGATGACAACCCGGTCGCCCGTTTCCAGACCCAGAGACTTGAAGGCCGCCGCCAAGCTCAACACCTGTCGGCTAACCTCGCCCCAGGAATATTCCTGATAATGGTCACCTCGCGGCTGTCTCAAATAGGTTTTGTCGGGAGTTTGCTGCGCCCAATGCTGCAACATCGCGATGGGCATGGGCGCGGTGGATACTTCTCTATTCATTAAAATAGTCTTCTTTTTGGGGAAACGTGTTTTTTTTGGAACTAACGGATCACAGCTCGAACGGCTGCTTGGATGATCATACGACCTGGATTTTTTGTGCTATCAGACTCTTCCACTTAGCGGGCCCCGTAGAGTGCACGGATTCGCCAGAAGTATCAACCGCTACTGTCACCGGCATATCGTGGACTTCAAATTCATGGATTGCCTCCATGCCCAACTCGGGAAACGCGACAATTTTTGACCCGGTAATGGCCTTCGACACCAGATAGGCTGCCCCACCAACCGCCATAAGGTAAACAGCCTGGTGTTTTGCGATCGAATCAATGGTGGCCGGCCCGCGCTCCGCTTTGCCGATCATGCCGATTAAACCCGCCTTTTCAAGCATCATATCGGTAAACTTATCCATCCGCGTCGCGGTGGTCGGCCCGGCCGGACCCACTGCTTCATCGCGTACGGCATCCACCGGCCCCACGTAATAAATAAAACGATTGGTGAAGTCCACGCCATTGGGTAAGCCTTCACCGCTCTCCAGCAGGCTCTGAATGCGCTTATGGGCTGCATCGCGACCGGTTAATAACTTGCCGCTCAGCAGTAAGGTTTCGCCGGGTTTCCACTCCAACATATCAGTCTTTTTGAGTGTGTCGAGATTAACTCTGCGCGCGCTGGGGCCAACATCCCAGCTTATTTCCGGCCAGTCAGACAGGCTGGGCTGCGTTTGCAGCGCTGGCCCACTGCCATCCAGCACAAAATGAGCATGTCTGGTGGCTGCACAGTTGGGAATCATGGTAACTGGCTTGGAAGCAGCATGAGTCGGGAAATCTTTGATTTTAACGTCCAGAACTGTGGTCAGGCCGCCAAGCCCTTGAGCACCAATGCCCAATTGATTAACCTTTTCATATAATTCCAACCGCAGTTCTTCGAGACGGTTGGAGGGTCCACGCGCTTTAAGCTCATGTATATCGATTGATTCCATCAACACTTCTTTGGCTAATACCGCAGACTTTTCAGCAGTGCCTCCTACGCCAATACCGAGCATACCGGGTGGGCACCAGCCGGCCCCCATCGTAGGCAAGGTTTCTAATACCCAGTCAACCAGCGAGTCACTGGGGTTAAGCATGACCATTTTCGATTTATTTTCTGAGCCGCCGCCCTTGGCTGCAACATCAATCTCCACCGTGTCCCCTTCGACGATATCGTAGTGAATGACGGCGGGCGTATTATCGCCAGTGTTTTTTCGTTCTCCCAGAGGGTCTGCCAGAATCGACGCCCGCAAAATATTATCAGGGTGCAGATAGGCGCGTCGCACGCCCTCGTTGATCATGTCGCTAACCGAGCCCTCACCTTCCCAGGTGACATCCATACCGACCTTGACAAAAATAGTCACAATGCCGGTGTCCTGGCAGATCGGGCGCCGCCCTTCGGCACACATCCTCGAATTCACTAATATCTGTGCCATCGCATCTTTAGCGGCCTGAGATTCCTCCTGCAGATACGCCTGATGCATAGCATCAACAAAGTCTTTAGGGTGGAAGTAAGATATAAATTGCAACGCGTCGGCGACGCTTTCGACCAGATCTTCTTGTTTGATAATTGTCATGGTTCTGCGCTCTTTAAAGTTAAAGTAGTTTAGAGATTCTGCCCATAAATCGTTGTAACAGAATACGGCACAGTTGCCCGCTACCCAATTCACACGCTATTATAGCCTGCTTTGCGAAATCAGGCCTGTGCTAGCTCCGCGGGCGCCATCAGAAACCGTTCTCCTGAGTCTAAATTTAGTCCAAATCAGCGCCTCCCGCGAGAGGATGCGTGACAATAAAAATCTATGCGAACCTCAAACTTTTTACTGGCTACCGTCAAAGAAACTCCTGCTGACGCCGAGATCATCAGTCATCAGCTGATGCTGCGCGCCGGGCTGATTCGCAAAGTAGCAGCCGGCATATACAACTGGCTTCCAACCGGCCTGCGTGTAATGCGCAAAGTCGAAGCGGTGGTGCGTGAAGAAATGGATGCTGCCGGCGCCCAGGAACTGATGATGCCCGCGGTACAACCGGCCGAACTGTGGCAGGAATCGGGCCGTTGGGAAATGTACGGCGGCGAATTACTGCGCATGCAGGATCGCCATCAGCGCGACTTTTGTTTCGGGCCCACGCACGAAGAAATTATCACGTCGCTAATTCGCAATGAGATTCGCAGCTACAAACAATTACCCGCCAACTTCTATCAGATCCAAACCAAATTTCGTGACGAGCGCCGACCACGTTTCGGCGTTATGCGCTCGCGTGAATTTGTTATGAAAGATGCCTATTCGTTTCATCAGGATCACGCCAGCCTGCAACAAACCTACGACGTTATGTTTGCCACCTACACGCGTATATTTGAACGTCTAGGACTTGGCTTTCGGGCGGTTGAAGCCGACACTGGCAGTATTGGCGGCAGCGCTTCACATGAATTTCATGTGCTGGCTGAATCAGGCGAAGATGCAATTGCCAGCTGTGATAAGTACGACTACGCCGCCAATGTCGAGCTGGCAGAAGCCCTGGCCGTAGGGGGAGACCGAGCGGCTCCTGACCAGGATTTGGCAAAAGTCGACACGCCCGGCCAACACACCATCGCGGCAGTCTGTGAGTTCTTGAATCTACCGGTAGAAAAAACCATAAAGACTTTGCTGGTAAAAGGCGCAGACAACCCTGCCATTGCCCTGGTATTGCGCGGCGACCACGAACTCAACGAGTTGAAGGCTGAGAAGCACCCGGCGGTGGCAACGCCCCTACAATGGCTGAGTGAAGACGAGGTAGAGGCTGCGGTCAATTGCAGTGTGGGCTCCATTGGTGTGGTTGACTTACCGATCCCCATTATTGCCGATCGATCAGCGGCAAATATTTCAGACTTTGTTTGTGGTGCGAATGAAAATGATGTGCACTATACCGGCGTCAACTGGGGCCGTGATTGTGCGGAACCCGAAGTATTTGATCTGCGCAGTGTGCAGCAGGGCGATGTGTGTGCTCGCAGCGAGGGAGACGACAGCGACGCCGCAAGGCTCACCATTTCACGCGGCATCGAGGTTGGGCATATTTTTCAGCTCGGCACCAAATACAGCGAGGCGTTAAATGCCACCTGCCTGGATGCCAATGGTCGAGCCACTCCCATGTCAATGGGCTGTTACGGCATTGGAATAACACGCATTGTGGCCGCGGCAATCGAACAAAATCACGATCAGCGCGGTATCCTGTGGCCAGCCAACATGGCGCCCTTTGAGGTCGTGATCACACCGATTGGTTACCACAAATCAGATCAGGTTAAGCAGGTCTGTGACGACCTTTATGCGCAACTTTCGGAGCTCGGGCACGAAGTGTTATTAGATGATCGCAACGAACGACCCGGCATCATGTTCGCCGATGCGGACTTGATCGGAATTCCGCATCGTCTTGTGGTGGGTGAAAAGAGCCTGGCCGACGACCAGATCGAATATAAAGCGCGTACCGCAGTGGACCCTGAAAAGCTACCACGGGCTACTCTCCTCGACGCTCTGCAACAGCGATTGTAAGCCGCAACCCAGCTCATCAGCATGAAATTACCACTGACAGCCATTGCCCGACACAGCTTGCTCTGCCTGTGGCTAATAGCAGGCTGCGTGCCGACACTACAAGCGCAGGAGCAAGACCCCGCATTAATCCAGGCCTTACATCAGGCCACGCGTGACATTCGCGAGCAAACCACCGACCTCAACTCTCTGGTGTGGCTGTCTGCCATGTCAGAACGCCTGGAACGCCATATCCGCAACCCCTTCTATCGGGTGCGACTCCTGAAGGCCGTGTTTGCCGAGGCTCAACGTGCGGGGCTGGACCCACAATTGGTGCTGGCGGTGATTGATGTAGAGAGCACCTTTAATCGTCATGCGAAGTCCAGCGCGGGTGCACAGGGGCTGATGCAGGTTATGCCGTTCTGGAAAGAGGTGTATGGCCAGCAAAGCGATGACTTATTCAATCCTCTGGTCAGCCTGCGCTACGGGTGCACCATCTTGCGTCACTATATTGATCGATATAAAAACCAACACCGTGCGCTGGCTGCTTACAATGGCTCGCTGGGCCGCAGCAAGTACCCTAATAAGGTGATGGCGCGGCTGCGCGAAAATTGGGCGTTTGACAATGAGGCCTTCGGCCTGCAAGACGATTCAGAATTGGCGAAGCGTTAGCTGGTCGGCCTGCGGCCCTTGGAGCCCGAGGACGTTGGCGGTTCCTCAAACAGGCGTTTCTGCTGCAACACTGCCACCACTTCCGCGCCAATTAGCGCTACCACCCACGACAAATACACCCAAATCAGGAAGATGGGCAACGTTGACAGGGCACCATAAACAATTTCGTAGCTATCAAAATTCACCACGTACAAGGTAAAGCCACGTTTGGTGAGCTCAAACAAGATGGAGGCCACCAGTGCGCCAAACAAAGCGTGGATAAAAATCACGCGCACATTGGGCATCACCAGATACAACAGCAGAAATGCCAGAAATTCAAACAGGAATGGCAGAACGATAACGCCAGCGCTCTGTACCTGAACTCCGAAGCCAGCACCGGCGGCCACGGTCAGCGACAGCAAGTAGGTTGAGATGGTCAGAGAAGCACCCATCAGAATTGGCCCTAATGAAAGTAACGCCCAATAAACGGTAATACGGGCGGTCATACTGCGCCCTTTTTTAATGCGCCAGATATCATTAAACGACTCTTCAATCGCAAACAGTAACAATAAGCCGGTCAATAAAAACAACACCAGACCAACCACCGTAAGCTGGCCAGCCTGACCAGCAAACTGCTCAACATAAGCCTGTAGTTCAGCGCTGGCGGTGGGCACTAGAAATGAGTAAATAAAATTTTGCAGCGAATCGCCCAATTGCTCGAACGAGGAAAACAGTGACAGCATGGCAAAGGCCATCGCCATCAACGGCGCCAACGCCAGCAACGACGAAAACGCCAAAGCAGCGGCGTGCCGCGTTAGCCGGTCGGAGCGAAAACGCCGCGCCACCGCCAGTGGCAGATCAAACAGTTGTAATAGGGAATCCTTTATCGAATAATCGGTCATGAAAATTAGTTTCGCTGGTTAGCTCAGACCCAGGCGCCAGATCATGTATTAGAGGAAATTCGTGGACGTCACAATCTATCATAACCCAAGATGCTCAAAATCCCGCCAAACCTTGCAGCTATTGGAATCACAGGATATTCAACCCATCATTATCGAATACCTTAAACAGCCGCCAACACACCAGCAGTTGGACAGCATCTTACGTGGGCTGGATATGCAGCCGCGTGACCTTATGCGGCGTGGCGAAGACGCCTACGCAGAACTGCAACTTGACGATGACACTCTGTCTCGCGATCAACTAATCGAAGCAATGATCGCCCAACCCAAGTTAATACAACGCCCCATTGTGGTGGCGGGCGACGGCATCGTCATTGGACGGCCACCGGAAGCAGTGCTGGAGATTCTGCCATGAAAAACCGCCCTTGAAACTACTGATTATTTACCACAGCCGATTAGGGACTGTGCAACGCATGGCGCGGCTGATCGCCCGTGGCGCTCAGTCGGTTGCTGATTGTGATGTCGTGCTGCGCAGTGTACCCGAACTAACAGAAAGCGGCCCCGTAGCTGATCCGGATCAGGATGCCACCGTCACGCTTGATGATTTAAAGCAGTGCCACGGTTTGATTATTGGCAGCCCTACCCGGTTTGGCAATATGTCAGCGGCCATGAAACATTTCCTTGATAGTACCAGTGGCTTATGGATGTCTGGCGCCCTGCAAGGTAAACCCGCCGGTGTTTTTACCTCCAGTTCATCCATGCACGGCGGTCAGGAATCAACCCTGTTGTCGATGATGAACCCGCTGCTGCACCATGGCATGATTATTGCAGGCTTGCCCTATACCCTGCCGGAACTGCATAAAACCCAGAGCGGCGGCACCCCTTACGGCCCCAGCCATGTAGCAGGTAGCAACAACGACCTGCCCATTAGCGATGATGAGAAAGCGCTGTGCCTGGCGTTTGGAAAACGCATCGCCCAGCTGGCCGTCACGCTCGCCGCCCAGTTAAATCAAGACTCAGCTTTGTGACGCGCCTGACGTTGCGCCAGTACGCCTTGCAGAAATGGAATAGTCACTCGACGTTTTTCAATCAGTGAGGCCCGGTCAATTTCATCTAATATCAAAAATAACTCGTGCGAATCGCGCGCGGCTCTGCTGAGTAAATATTTTATGGTGTCATCACTGATACTGAGACCCCGACACTGCACCCGCAATTTAATCGCTTCATAACGTTGTTCGTCGTTCAGTTCCAGCACCGGATACACCAAACCGCTACCCAAACGGCTGATCAGGTCGGCCAGTTTAAAGCCACAGGCTGTGGGCGGCTGCCCGGCGGCCACGATTAACTGACCACCGCCCTGCTTTACCTGCTCAAACAAGGTGAAAAGTGCGCGCTCCATATCTGCGTTTCCCGACCAGTAACCGGCATCATCGACGCAGACCAGATGCTGTACATCAAGCGAGCTGAGCATTTCCGACCCCACCATCGGGTTGCTCAGCGATACATAGCTGTTGGCCAGAATTTCCTCTTCGGCAAAGCGCATGGCCGCAAATAAGAGATGTGACTTGCCGCTACCCTTGGGCCCGTATAAATAAATCATACGCGGCTCGCCCTTTTGAATGGCGCCACGAATGGCCGCAACGACCTCACTGTTGTGGCCAGCCCAATAATTGTCGAAGCTGGCGTGATCTCCCATCGCCAACGGCAAGACCATTTGCGCACCGGGCCCAGCCATCACGAATCCGTCTCGTCTCGCAGATCCGCGGCCAGCTTAGTAGCAGGCTCATTGCTGGGCAGTTCGTCCGAGGAGCGCAGCGCGATCATCGACCATATATAGGCATAGGCACTGCCGCTCGCGACCGAAGTCAGCAATACCGCATAGCTCAGCAATTCGATCATCAGCGATAATTCAAGTTGCCAGGACAGGCTGCCGAGCACGACCAGAATAAAACCAATTTGCAGAAACGTATTCAGCTTGGAGATCTTCAATGGGTGCATTTCTACGGAGCCATAAAACAGCACCATAATCAGGTAGCCGGATATGATGATGATGTCGCGAAACACCACCGCCACCATCAACCAGAACGGAATGAGCTGCATGATGGAAAGCATTATGTAGGTGCTGACCAGCAATGCCTTATCTGCCAGCGGATCGAGCAATGCACCCAGCTCGGTGCGCGCATTGAACTGCTTGGCGATCCAGCCATCCAACCCATCGGTGATGCCAGCCGCCAAAAACACCAGCAGTGCGGCAAAAAAGTCCTGATCCTGCAATAACACAACCACCCAGGGAACCAGGGCAATCCGTGCCAACGTCAGAATATTAGGGAGGTAGAAGATCAAATGGTGAAATTAGTTGCTGAGGGCGATTGAGCGGATTATCTCCGGCTTTTATTGGATACACAATAGATATTGAAACCGCTACAATACGGCTCGCGCAATCCTTCAACGCTTTCACCACGGAGCCTCACTTGACCGACAAACCTTCCAGCCTCAGTTATCGGGATGCAGGCGTAGATATTGAGGCCGGCGATGCCTTTATTGACATTATCAAACCGGTCGCCAAACGAACCCTTCGAGACGGTTGCCTCAGCGGCCTGGGCGGTTTCGGTGCGCTGTTTGAAATTCCTGAAAAATATCAACAACCGGTGCTGGTCAGCGGCACGGACGGCGTCGGCACCAAGCTCAAACTGGCCTTTGATCTTAACCGCCATGACACTATCGGTATCGACCTGGTGGCAATGTGCGTCAATGATGTGTTGGTGCAGGGCGCTGAACCGCTATTTTTCCTCGACTATTTTGCAACCGGCAAATTAGCGCCCGATACCGCCGCCCAGGTGGTTGCCGGCATCGGTGAAGGCTGCGTGCAGGCCAACGCAGCATTAATTGGCGGCGAAACCGCCGAAATGCCGGGCATGTATGCTGAGGGGGAATACGATTTGGCTGGGTTCTGTGTCGGCGCGGTTGAAAAAAGCAAGATTATCGACGGCAGCAAGGTTGCCCCAGGCGACAAACTAATCGGGCTGGCGTCTACCGGCCCACACTCAAACGGCTATTCATTGGTGCGCAAAGTAATTGACACCTATGAGGTGGACCTCAACACCGACATCGATGGTACAAAACTGGCGGACGCCGTGCTGGCACCAACCCGGATATACGTTCGTTCCGTCCTGGCGCTGCTCGAACAAATGCCAATCCATGCGCTGGCGCACATAACCGGCGGCGGCATTCCAGGCAATCTGGTGCGCGTATTACCCGACAATTGCCACGCCGTGGTGAACCAATCCAGTTGGACATGGCCCGCGATATTTAGCTGGATGCAATCAACCGCCAATATTGAAACATCCGAAATGTACCGAACCTTCAATTGCGGGGTCGGCATGATTCTGGTCGTGGCAGAAGAGCATTGCGCCGCGGCACTCACGGCACTCAACGACGCCGGAGAAACTGCATTCGAGATGGGTGAAATCGCAGCGGCAGCCAATCAGCCGCCGGTTGTTATCGCCTGAGCCGGCGCCCCCTGCAAGATCGCACAAGCCGAACAATTTCATGACCAGGGCGGTGGTATTAATCAGTGGCAGCGGCAGCAATCTGCAAGCTTTTATCGATCAAGTCGACCAGGGCGAGCTGCCCATTGATCTTAGCCTGGTGGTCAGCAACAACCCGGACGCCTACGGCCTGACCCGGGCGCAACAGGCCGGCATAGACACGGCTTGTATAAATCATCGTGATTTCGACAGCCGTGAGGAATTTGATCAGGCATTGTTGGACCGCATAGACATGGCTGAGCCGGATATCGTTATTTTGGCTGGATTCATGCGAATTCTCACGGCTGAGTTTGTGCATCATTTTGAAAATCGTCTGGTCAACATCCATCCCGCCCTACTGCCCAAGTTCCCGGGCACCGATACACACCAGCGCGCCATTAACGCGGGCGAACACTGGCACGGCGCCACGATTCATTTTGTGGTACCCGAGGTCGACGCCGGGCCGATCATTCTGCAAGGCAGAATTCAAGTGCGACGTGGGGAAAGCGCTGAACAGTTGCAACAGCGTGTACATAAAATTGAGCACCGCTTGTACCCATTGGCAGTGAAATGGTTTGCAGAGGGCCGGCTCACTGTGCGGGACGACGCCGTGTTACTGGATAATGAACGTTCTGCAATGCAGTTGCAAAGCTTCGATCTGTAGGCTAAGTTGCGGCCAGACTCGCGCCAATGTGACGCCCCATAATGAATAACAGAACCCTTTCCATTCGCTGTATAGCCGTCGGCATTACGCTGCTAATTGCCTTCATGACGCTTCCTGCCGCCCTTGCCGCACATCCATTCAAACCGGTTTCGATTGAATACGTGGTCAGCCTGGACAGCGATAAATTGGGCAATGCGACCCTCGGCACGACCGAGACCGTATTGAAACACACAGCAGCAGGCTATTCTGTATTCTCAAAAACCAAGGCGCAGGGCTTGGCCGCCATCATCATCGGCAGCAATGAACAACAAAGTTGCGAATTCGAAGTGGTTGATGGTCGCACGATCTCAACCGAGTACGGCGGCGGCCGTACTGACTCCGGCGACTATCAGGTGGGCTTTGACTACCATGAGCGCAAGATTCGATTCAGTGGTGGTGACGTTTTGGATATGCCCAATGGCTACGTGGTGGACAATTGCAACATGCCGTTTGCCGCCGCCCTGCTACATGACCAAAATCTGGCGCAGGAAAGTTTATATGTGGTTGATGGGCGCAAAAAGCGCATTCGCGGCTACACTTTGAAATCGGTCGACAATGAAAATATTGATACGCCGCTGGGACGCATGAAAACCATCAAAATGGTATTCGAGCGAGAATTTAATCCGGCGCGCACATTTACCTTCTGGTTGTCGCCAGTCAATGAGTTTATGCCCATCAAAATGGAAGAAAAACGGCGGTCGCGCACGACCACCATGCTGGCCAGCAAATTAGAAACAAATTGAACGCCCCAGCATGGGGTAAAAGCCACGCAAAGCCATCGCAGCGGCCCAGCGACAACAATCTAACGCAGTTTTTCCAAACTAACGTCGAACTTCCGAGCTAATGTAGTTTTTCCAGGGCAGGCCGTTTGGCGCGAATTGAGAAATCCAATTGGCCATCTTCAGCAACCGAAATATCGACCACGCCGCCCTGCTGCAACTCACCGAACAACAGCTGATCAGCCAATCCGCGTTTTATTTCCTGCTGGATCAGGCGAGCCAGTGGTCTGGCGCCCATCGCTTCATCATAACCATGTTCGGCAATCCACTTGCGCGCCGCACGATCGACATTGAGCTGCACATCTTTCTCTAATAGCTGGCGTTCAACTTCCAGCAGCTCTTTATCGACTACCTTGCCGACCACCTCCTTGCTCAAGCTGTGAAAGCGCACAATGGAATCAAGCCGGTTGCGGAACTCAGGCGTAAACATTTTTTGAATAGCCTCACTGTCATCGCTGCTGTGATCCTGCTTGGTAAAGCCCATACTATTGCGCGCCACCTGTACCGCGCCGGCATTGGTCGTCATCACAATTATGACATTGCGAAAATCGGCTTTACGGCCATTATTATCAGTCAGCGTACCGTGGTCCATAACCTGAAGCAGCAGGTTAAATACGTCCGGGTGTGCCTTTTCAATCTCATCTAACAATAGAACTGCATGCGGGTGCTTATTAATCGAATCGGTCAGTAGGCCACCCTGATCAAAACCAACGTATCCTGGCGGCGCACCAATCAAGCGCGACACGGTATGGCGTTCCATATATTCAGACATATCAAAGCGAATCAGCTCGACGCCAAGGGTCATCGCAAGTTGTCGGGTGACTTCTGTTTTACCAACACCGGTCGGCCCGGAGAACAAAAAGGACCCGATTGGCTTATCCGGTTTTCCCAAACCAGAGCGGGACATTTTTATGGCTGAGGCCAGATTGTCGATGGCCTCGTTCTGACCGAATACCACCAGCTTTAAATCACGCTCAAGATTCTTCAGCGCATCCACGTCTGACGCGGAGACATTTTTCGGCGGAATGCGGGCAATAAACGACACCACTTCTTCGATCTCCGTGGTGTCAATCACTGGCACTTCACCCTCGGCACGCTCGAACAGGCGCGTGCGTGCGCCGGCCTCATCAATCACATCAATCGCCTTATCCGGCAAAAATCGTTCGTTGATATAGCGTTCCGCCAATTCGGCGGCGATTGTTAATGCCTCCGACGTGTAGGTGACTTCGTGGTGCTCTTCAAACCGCGATCGTAGCCCGCGCAAAATCTGAATGGTTTCATCTACCGTGGGTTGTTCGATGTCGATTTTTTGAAAGCGGCGCGAGAGCGCACGGTCTTTTTCAAAAATACCGCGGTACTCCTGATAGGTGGTCGAACCAATGCACTTGAGCTGCCCGTTGGACAAGGCCGGTTTTAATAGGTTGCTGGCATCCATCGCCCCGCCGGAGGCCGCCCCCGCTCCGATAATGGTGTGTATCTCATCAATAAACAGCACCGCATGAGCTTCGTTTTCAAGGGCCCGCAACACCGCTTTCAAGCGCTTTTCAAAATCACCCCGATATTTTGTACCGGCCAGCAGAGCGCCCATATCCAGGGAGTACACCACCGCATCCGCCAGCACGGCCGGCACTTGCTCTTCAACAATCTGTTTGGCCAGCCCTTCAGCGATGGCGGTTTTACCAACACCCGCTTCGCCTACATAGAGCGGGTTATTTTTACGCCGGCGCGACAATATCTGAATGGTACGCTCGACTTCTTTCTCGCGACCAATCAAGGGGTCGATATGCCCTTCCAGAGCCCGCTCATTGAGATTGCTGGTATAGGCCTCTAATGGACCTTCTTTTTGTTCTCCTTCCTGCGCTTCCTGATCTTCCTGAAACGGCAAGCCTTCGAACTCATCTTCAGACTTACTAACACCATGTGAAATGTATGACACCGCATCAAATCGCGTCACATTCTGTTGATCTAAAAAGTAGGCCGCATAAGAATCTTGCTCTGAGAACAGTGCTACCAGAACATTTTCCCCTTCAACACTGGCTTTTCCCGAGCTTTGCACGTGCACGATGGCGCGCTGCAGAACCCGCTGAAATCCGATACTCGGCTGAGTTTTAACCTCAGGTTGATCGTCTACCTGAGGCACATGCTCCGCCAGGTGCTCGGTTAGAGAGACCCGCAGTTGCTCGGTATTTGCGGAGCAGGCTTGCAGCACAGCAAGCGCCGAGCTGTTTTCCAGCAGCGCCAGCAATAGGTGTTCGGTGGTAACGAATTCATGCCGAGCCTCGTGTGCAACCTGCACCGCGAAATTCAGGGATTTTTCAAGTTCCTTGGAGATCATTCAGTATCGCCCTCGTCGTCGGTATCCGGCTCCATCGTGCATTGCAGCGGATGTTCGTGTTCTTGCGCATAGCGTAGCACCTGTTCCACTTTGGATTCTGCTATCTCTCTTGTATACACACCACATATGCCGGCACCGCGTTGGTGCACATGCAGCATTATCTGAGCGGCACGCTCCTCCGGGTGATGAAAAATCGCCTGTAAAACCCGAACCACAAACTCCATGGTCGTGTAGTCATCGTTCAGTAATAGCACTCGATACAAGGGCGGGCGTTTGAGCCTCGGCTGGGCCGTTTCAAGCGCCAAATCATCATGGTGCAGGGGTTCGGGATAATCACTCATAAAATCAAATATATATGTGGAATCGACTTCGCGACATCGGATAAATTAATTTTGCGCCCATATGGGTATTTTTCAAGCTTTTTTTAGTTACCATTTTGTCTAACTTGCTCAGAAAAACTGGCTCCTAGGCTGCCCCACCCTTGACCTTATTTACATTTGAGGGTTAACTCGTACGAGTCGGCCTAGCCGAATGCAATGCAGCTTGTAACACGCACAGTGATTTAACCGGTTGCTAGACAAAATAAAAAATAGATTATCACCAATCAAAGAGGTTTAACTATGGCAACCAGGGGTACCGTTAAGTGGTTCAATTCGTCTAAAGGCTTTGGATTTATCGAACCGAGCGAAGGTGGCAACGATGTATTCGCGCACTTTTCCGAAATTGAAATGGAAGGCTACAAAACACTGACTGAAGGACAGGAAGTTGAATACGATCTGGAAGATGGCGATAAAGGGCCGAAAGCAGCAAGAATTCGCGCAGCGGGTTAAGGCCCGTTCCGGGCCAAGCTCTTAGTAACGCTTGACTTAGTCTGCAAAATTATCGATTAGCTCGTTTAGCGTAGCGCTGGGGCGCATCGCCTGATCGGCTTTGTCCGACGCGGGCAGATAATAACCTCCGAGATCCACCGGCGAACCCTGCGCGGCATTTAACTCACTAATAATTTGCGCTTCCTGTTCCTGCAAGGCACTCGCCAACGGTGCGAAACGCGCCTGTAGTTCTGCATCATCATCTTGCTCGACAAGCGCTTGCGCCCAATACAGCGCCAGATAAAAATGGCTGCCGCGATTATCCAATTCGTTAACTTTACGGGATGGCGATTTGCCCTCCGTTAACAACTTACTGGTTGCCGCATCCAGCGTATTTGCCAGCACTTGTACCTGAGGTTTCTGATTTACATCAGCCAAATGCTCAAATGACGCCGCTGTGGCGAGAAACTCGCCCAGCGAGTCCCAACGCAAGTGACCCTCCTTCAAAAACTGTCGCACATGTTTTGGTGCAGAACCGCCGGCGCCAGTCTCGAATAGCCCACCGCCATTCATCAACGGCACGATTGACAACATCTTGGCACTGGTGCCGACTTCCAGAATCGGAAACAAATCGGTCAGGTAATCCCGCAATACATTACCGGTAACGGATATGACGTCGAGCCCCTGAGTAATCTGCTGTAAGGAATAACGCGTGGCATCGGCCGGCGACATTATCAATATATTCAATCCCTCGGTATCATGCTCTCTAAGGTATTCATTTACCTTGATAATTAATTGTGCTTCGTGCGGTCGATTCTTGTCCAGCCAGAACACCGCCGTATCGCCGGTTTTTCGAGCGCGGGCCACCGCCAGCTTCACCCAATCACGGATCGGCTCATCTTTGACCTGACACATACGCCAGATATCACCTTCTTCAACGGCGTGCTCAAACAGAATTTTACCGTTGTCCTCATCGATGACACGCATGTAACCAGCGTATTCCATCTCATAGGTTTTGTCGTGGGAGCCGTACTCTTCCGCTTTTTGCGCCATTAAACCGACATTGGAAACACTGCCAATAATGGTGGGATCAAGCGCGCCATTTTGCTTGCAGAAATCAATCACTTCCTGATAGACATAAGCGTATGTGCTCTCGGGTATGACCGCTTTGGCATCCTGCAGCTCGCCATCCATATTCCACATTTTTCCGGAATTGCGAATCATTGCTGGCATCGAGGCATCTACGATCACATCGCTGGGCACATGCAGATTGGAGATACCGCGTTCGGAATCAACCATCGCGATAGGTGGCCTATTGTCATAGCAAGCCATGATGTCAGCCTCGATCTTGTCTCGCAGGTCACCACTGATCTGTTCAATAATGCCGTACAGGTTTCCCAGCCCGTTATTCGGCTGGACGTTTAGTTCATCGAATAGCGTCGCGTACTTTTCGTACACATCTTTGTAATAGACCTTCACGGCGTGACCGAATACGATCGGATGAGACACCTTCATCATGGTTGCTTTCACATGCAGTGAAAACAACACACCCTGCTCCATGGCATCGTCGATTTGCTCCTGATAGAAGTCACACAGGGCTTTCTTACTCATGAACATGGCATCGATAACCTCGCCGGCTAACAATTTCAAACCTGACTGCTTAACTGTCTTATTGCCATAGGCGTCGGTGAATTCGATTTTTACCGAGCATGGTTCAGCCACTGTCAGTGAGCGCTCGCTGGATCGGAAGTCGCCGCCATTCATGGTTGCTACATGAGATTTTGAATCTTTACTCCACTCCCCCATCGAGTGCGGATTCTGGCGTGCATAATTTTTAACGGCAGCCGGCGCCCGTCGATCAGAGTTGCCTTCCCTAAGAACCGGGTTAACATTGCTACCCTTCACTTTTTCATACGCCTCTCGAATTGCTCGCTCCTCATCTGTTTTGGGGTCCGTGGGGAAATCCGGCAACGCAAAACCAGCTTGTTGCAATTCTTCAACCGCAGCCTTAATTTGCGGGATTGAGGCGCTGATGTTGGGTGTTTTAATGACGTTGGCTTCCGGCTTCAGAACCAATTCACCCAGCTCGGCGAGGGCGTCGGGCACGCGCTGACCTGGCTCAAGATAATCGGCCAAATTAGCCAAAATGCGGGCCGCCAGGGATATATCTTTGGTATCAATTTTAATCCCACAGGCAGCCGCAAACGATTGAAAAATCGGCAGCAGCGACCGGGTTGCCAGTGCAGGCGCTTCGTCGGTTTCGGTGTAGAAAATGGTAGGCGTTTGATTACTCATGCTGATTATCTTGTGATGTTTTTTCTGGGTTGTTGATTTTGATTGTTCGATGATTGAACTGGCCACGCTCTGCTCTACTTTACGCTGAAATAGGTGCCAGTAGCGGCAGCATACGGCCGCCAAAACGGGGTGCGTAGAATACCACAAATGCCGCTGCCTGAGTTGCGTCGGCTATTGTAAATCGGCAAGTATGGCTTCAGACTACTGGCCGTGAACTATGAAACAAATAATAGAACCCTAGCTTACCATGTGGCAACCTGATGTTACCGTGGCTGCCGTATGCGAGCAGGACGGACGTTTCCTGCTGGTCGAGGAGCGCGCCAAATCAAGCGGCAATATTGTATTTAATCAACCCGCTGGCCATCTGGACGCCGGCGAAAGCTTGATCGAGGCCGTTATTCGTGAGACTCGCGAGGAGGCCTGTCGCCACTTCACGCCGAACGCGCTGATTGGCGTGTACCGGATGCAACGTGATGCCTACAAAACCTATATTCGCTTCGCGTTTGCCGGCAACATCAGCGATCACGACCACAGCCTAACGCTCGACCCGGACATTATTGCGAATCATTGGTTGAGTCACGCCGAGATACAGTCGCATAACGCGTTGCGCAGTGCTGTAGTGTCGCGCTGTGTGGACGATTATCTGGCGGGGCACAGGTACCCCCTGGATCTACTCTCGGAAATAAATGTATGACTGGGACCAGTACGCAAGGCTCTCACGTTATTGTCGGCATGTCAGGCGGCGTGGACTCGTCCGTAACCGCCTACCTTCTAAAGCAACAGGGCCACCGCGTCAGCGGCCTGTTTATGAAAAACTGGGAAGAGGACGACACTGAGGAGTACTGCTCCGCCGCCGCGGATCTAGCCGATGCCGCCCAGGTGTGTGAGCGCCTCAACATCCCCTTGCATGAGGTGAACTTCGCGCATGAGTATTGGGAAAATGTCTTTTCCCATTTCTTGCAGGAATACGAGGCCGGTCGCACACCCAACCCGGACATACTCTGCAATAAAGAAATTAAATTTAAGGAATTTCTGTTGCAGGCGGAAGCGCTGGGTGCGGATTACATTGCCACGGGGCACTACGTGGCGAAGGGTCAGCAAGACGCTGAGTTTCAACTGCTGCGCGGCGCTGACCGGAACAAAGATCAGAGTTACTTTTTATGCAGCCTACAGCAAAACCAATTGGCCAAGAGCCTGTTCCCGCTGGGTGAACTGAGTAAGCCGGAAGTACGCGACATTGCTGCCGCGCAGCAATTTATAACCCATAACAAAAAGGACAGCACCGGAATTTGCTTTATCGGTGAACGACGTTTTAAAGACTTCCTCAGCACCTATCTAAAACGCAACCCTGGCGACATGACAGATGCGGACGGGAGAATCGTAGGGCGTCATGATGGTTTGATGTTCTACACACTCGGGCAACGACATGGTTTGAATATCGGCGGCCCGGGTGACGCCTGGTACGTCGCCGGTAAGGATTTGCAGGCTAACCGCTTGATCGTTGTTCAGGGCCATGACCATCCCGCATTGCTAAGCACGCGGGTGGAAGCGAGTAATACTGAATGGGTTAGCGGCCGGCCGCTAATGGCCGGTGACCGCGTTAGCGCGAAAACCCGCTACCGTCAGCAGGACCAGCCATGCACAGTGCTGGACAGTGAATCCGACTCAATCAGGGTTGAATTCGATCAGCCACAGCGGGCTGTTACACCTGGCCAGGCGTTAGTTTTCTATAAGGAAAGAGTGTGCCTCGGCGGAGCGACGATTTTCGCCACCAATAGCCCGGTAGGAATCACATAAACGCGATGAGCTGTTAGCCAGATGACCAGTCTTTAAAACCGGCGCTCTTGGCCGCTTCAGCGGATTGTTTTTCCTGGATTTTGGCCATATTTTGATCCGTGACCTGAGTCCGATAATCGCAGTACGGATATTTCTTACATAGCAAATACTTTTGCCCGATATGTTTGCCCTTAACGGCAACCTTGGTTACCACCTCGCCGTTGCATTGTGGGCAACTGCGATTCTTGGCGTACATCTCATACTGGCTGTTGTCCACCGTCAAGTGCGATGGTGAACCGGACATTTGTCCGGGTTCAGCACGGCGTTTGGCCTGACGACCCGTCACCAAGCGACGAATGTCTACGTCAGCATAATCCTGACGAATATCGAAATAGAACAGTTTCAGGTGCGTGGTCTTGCACACCTCGCTCACCAAAACCTCGCGGTTTAATTTCTCTTTCTGGTTGTCGCGTTTTTCGAAATTCTCCAGCTCTACGATGCCAAAGATTGACAGATCATGTTTTTTACACAATACGAAATCAAGGCACTCACCTTGCAATCTCTTCTGAATACGGCGCCGCTCGAAGTAACCGGCCGCAGGCGTTGCCTGCACAACATCAAGCATCGCGACCTTGGTAAAAATATGAAATTCTTCGCCGAGTGCGTTGACCAGGCATTCGAAAAAATTCTTTTCTGCCGGCGACAGAATCTTGCTGCGCCGTTGCAGCGCAAACGAATATTTCGGTATATGCCGTCGATTGATGACAAATATCTCGATCAATGCCAGCGCAATGATAATCGTCACCACAACGATTACCGTCCCGTTATTAGTAAAATCTGTAAAACTCATACCCCACGTATCCCAGTCGGACCCCCTACAGCACGACTTGTATGTGCGCTACGCCACCCTCTGGGCATAGCGCTAGACATTAATATAACACGGCTAGGCCATAACCTGATAAACAATTTGACCTGCATTCTCTCTGCAAGTGATTGACTTAACTTCTGTTTTATCTGGGCGTGGTTGACAAAATACGCACATCGTTGTCACACCACGCCAACCTATCGACTGGCTTACGCGTGCCTTTTGGTCAAACTGACAATTATTGTACGACCCAACACATCGGCAGCCACAGGTCTGCCAACACCCATATAAACAAGACAAACTATCTAGTAAGTTGTTGGATTTATTGGATTCGCATTGATAATCTGCGCCCTAGTGACGCCAACAGGACAAGTCGCGTAGCATGAGAGCTGTATTCTGGGGTTGAATTATAAAATGGGTTGGCAGATGCGTAAGAGCAACAGTCAGAAAATGATTGAGGGGTTGTTGGCGCATGCCGACATTAAAATTAATGGCAACAGGCCGTGGGACATGCAGGTGCATCAACCCGCGTTGTTTGAACGGGTAATCGGCCAGGGCTCGCTTGGCCTGGGTGAAGCCTATATGGAGGGCTGGTGGGATTGTCACGCCATGGATGAATTATTCGCACGCATCCTCAACGCGGAACTCCCCAGCCATGTAGTCACGCTGCGAGATCGATTATTTTTCCTCGTCACGCACTTAAGTAATCGCCAGACCGGCAAACGCAGCTACAAAGTCGGCGAACAGCACTACGATGCGGGCAATGATTTATATCAGCGCATGCTGGACCAAGACATGAACTACTCGTGCGGATATTGGCGCGACGCGGCGACCCTGGACGAAGCGCAGCAACACAAGCTTGAACTGGTAGCACGAAAACTCAAACTGGAACCCGGCATGCGGGTGTTAGATGTCGGCTGTGGTTGGGGTGGCGCGGCACACTATATGGCGAAACAGCATGGCGTGAGGGTCGTTGGAGTCACCATTTCCAGAGAGCAGGCGCAGCTGGCCGCTGATCAATGCATGGGGCAGGATGTGCAGATTCGCTTTCAGGACTATCGCGAATTAGATGAACCGTTTGACCGCATATATTCCATTGGGATGTTTGAACACGTAGGCTTCAAAAATTACCCTGATTTTTTTCGCGTAATGGATCGCTGCCTGAGCTCAGGGGGCTTATTTTTATTGCACAGCATTGGCCACCGAATCACCAGCCGCCGTGTCGACCCGTGGATTGAGCGTTATATATTCCCCAACTCAATTCTGCCTTCCTCGGAGCTCATTGGCCGCCACAGTAGCGAATTCTTCGCGATTGAAGACTGGCAAAATTTTGGATTGGACTATTATAAAACACTGATGATCTGGCACCGCAACATCGACAAAGCCTGGCCCCAAATACCGCAATATGATGAGGAATTTCGGCGCATGTGGCGGTATTATCTGATGACCTGTGCGGGCGCATTCAAAGCCTATCGGAACCATCTCTGGCAGATTGTGTTTTCCAAGGGCCCGCAAACCGACGTCTATGAGGCTGTTCGCAGCGGCAAATGAATCAAACAACAATCGAATTCCGCCACGGAACAGCACCATGGTACGAATTCCCCGCGGCGCAGACCGCTAGGCTTAACGCTCATTTTGCGCCAGCCAACGGCATTCCAGCGGCCAGCTATGGCGAGTTTCTGCATGGCCTGAAAAACGTAATCCATTGCACCGCTATGGACCCTCTTAGCGCCTGGACCGCGCCGCCCGACCGGGCCGTTAGCTGGTCGGAGCATGCACAAATTCTCAGCACGGCGATCCACTCGCAATACGGTGCACCCATTGTAGGAATTGGACACTCCTTCGGTGCTACCTGCACGCTGCTGGCTGCCTGTGAGCAACCCGAATTATTCAGCCGATTAGTGCTCATTGAACCCGCATCCACGCCGAATTTCGGCTCCTATATTACGGTTCGAGCGTCGCCCATGTGGGTGAAGCGCAAAATGTTTCCCTTTATCAATGGCAGTTATCACCGTCGCCGGATATGGGCAAGCCGGGAACAGTTTTACGAATACTACCGAGGTCACCCCACGTTTAGCCGCTTTACTGACCGGGCACTGCGAGATTATGCCAAATTCGGATTGACCGAGCGCCCTGATGGCCAGCTCGAGTTACTGATTCACCCGCACTGGGAGGCCAATATATTCAGCAATGTTGGGTTTATCTGGTCGGCGTTGCGACGCCTTGAGGTGCCGACATTATTACTCAAGGCTGAACACACTTACCTGTATACACAAGACTATTTTGACCGACAGAGTGCAAAATTGGGAAGCCATATCGAAGCGCGCACGGTGGCCGACGCCGGGCATTTAATGACCCATGAGATACCGAAACGTTTGAGTCAGATTATTGAGCACTGGTTGAGGTAGAATGGACGCGCTATGACACCTGGAAAACAATCGCGCGCCCTTCTCCACTTTCTTGTAGCTAGTTCGCTAGTCTCCCACGCCCTGCTTTTAACAGCGCAAGAGCCCTCAGCAGTTGATGAAGAGCCCTCAGCGGTTAATAGAGAGCCCTCAGCGGTTAATACAGAGTCCTCAGCGACACACCAAGAGCCCTCAGCGGTTAATACAGAGTCCTCAGCGACACACCAAGAGCCCCCAGAGGTCAACAGACAGCCTGCGACGCTCGCCGCGGCAACATTTACGGATACCGATTACTCCTGGGAGCTAAAACGCGACAAAGATGGCATTCAAATCTTCACCAGCGTGGTTCCCGATTCCCCATATAAGGCCGTCAAAGCGGTGACCACCGCTAACGCAAGTGTTCGCAGCGCAGTCGCTTTGGTGATGGACTTTGGTGCCTGCTCTAAATGGGCCGAGTACTGTAAAAAGTCCTACGTGCTTGAGCAGCAAGACCCGTTCACGGCTTACGTCTATACACTGAATGATCTGCCTTTCCCGGTAAAGAATCGGCACGTTACGGCAGTGGTGCATTGGTTTGTCGCCGATGCAGGCCGTCAGGTGCAGATGATTAGCCACGCGGTGACCGACCGCGCTATTCCTGATATCAATGCAATCCGGTTGCAGCAGGCAACCGCCGAATGGCGATTTGTAGAGGAAACAAATGGAATACTAAGGATAGAGAGCTATGCCCATATTGACCCAAACGGTGTCACGCCGGCCTGGCTAACCAATATGTTGCTGGTGGACTCGCCCTTCAAAACGCTTGAAAAAATGCGAGCCATTATTGAGTCTGGCCAATATGATCAGGCCAAGGTGGAGTTTCTACCCTGAAGGTACGTGGCTATGGGGTCACTGCCATTTATCACTGCGGTGAATCTAGCCAGATTTTCGCTCAGAACTCACCGCGTCATTTGCAGCGATCATGCTGATAAAATCTTCCAGAGATGCAAAGGTACCATCCGGAGCCGCAGCCGGATTGGTGTCTCTGGTAATTAATTTCCGTAGCCACACAAAGCCTGCTCGCTTCAACAACAGCGTAATTAATTCTCGCGTCCGAAGATTGTCGCTTTCGTAATACAGGTCGATGAGCCGATTGCCGAGTTCATCGGAACCTATTTCCAGTTCGCTAATGCGCTCAACGGATTCAATACTACGAATCTCGCTCAAGAATTCCATCATTGCGTTGGTCATTTTCATTTGCTGTATTCCTGCTGTTAAAAATACGGTCTAAAGCGGTTCAAGAGCTGTTGCGGCTCGGTGTGAGAGAATAGTCGCTAAATTCATACAACGACGCAATCGCTCGCCTTATGAAACCTGTCAACAATTGTCACGCCACGACCAGGCGATGGAAATTCGCGTCAAGTGTCAAAAAAACCCATGAAATTAGCACCTTAGAGCCATATCTTCTGCGTCTAATTAGGTCGCAAGTAAGCTAGCCCTTGCAGGTCGCCGCTAAGATATAGTGCACTCCCCTTGGCTGTCCCAGCCGCCCGGCAATGTACGAGAGTGACGCATATAGGCAAAAAATCTTTCAAAGTCATCATCGCACTCATGCAGTTTCGAGCGTAACTCAGGCAACCGCTGTCGGTAGGCACCCACCGCTGCCAATCGCGCGTTATTCACCGGCTTCGCAAACCAGGCGTCGTAACGCGCATCACCTTGCCAATCGTCGCGCTTCATAACCTGATAGTCTGACTGAAGGCGCTCATAAATTTCCCGTTTGCGCTGGCTCATTTGCGAGGCGCCCATATCGGTTTCATACACTCCGTGCAAACGCGCTCGGGTTGCATTGAGCAGTGCATCGAACTGCTCGCGCATCTTCAATTCAGCTCGATAAACAGCTAACTGCTGTGGCGCCACTTGGCTGAGCCACCGTAAAACGCCCTGCTCGCCTACCAGAGTCGCGAAAGCCTCATTTAAGTCCGTGTCATTTTCAAAATAGAAAACCTGATGAGCCAGCTCGTGAAAAAGTAGCTCCGCAATATCCCGATTGCTGCCCCTAAGCATGGAAGATAGCAAAGGGTCATTGAACCAACCCAGAGTTGAATAGGCCACCACCCCACCTACCGTGGTATCCCAACCCCGCTCTGCTAAACCAGTTGCATAGGATTGTGCCGCTGCTTCGCTAAAGTAACCGCGATAACTGGCGCAGCCAATCAGTGGATAACACCAAAGCTTCGGCTGCAATGAAAATTCCGGAGCAGCAACAACATTCCAAACCACAAAATCGCGATTCAGTTCAACGTAATGCTGATAGTGTCGGTCAGCCGGCAAGTGCAGCTCCGCTGCCGCGAATTGCCGCAATGTCTCAATCAACTCAAGCTTTTCGCGCAAGGCCGATTCTGCGCGCTCGATAGCCTTATCAATAGGCTGGCGTTGCATCATCAGGCGTGAGTGACCGACTAGTCCCTGTCCGTAAAAGGCCAGTGAACCACACGCCGTCAGCATTAGACTGATCAAACAGACAACAAATGTTCTAAACATTTATTCCAGCGCAACAACAGTGGCACAAACTGCGTGCCGGTAAAGAAAATTACTTTTTAGCGCGCCGCACGGTTTTTTTAGCCCGTACATAAACCGCCTTTGAGCGACCATTGCCAATCGGCCGCTCTTCTATTTCAAATAATTTCGTCGCTTTCACCAACTCACCAAGCTTTTCGTACCCATAGTTACGCGGGTCAAACTTGGAGGATTGATTTGCCACATGACTGCCCACTGGCCCCAATTGCGCCCAGCCACTTTCATCCGACGAGGCGTCTACCGCCTTGCGCAATGCCGACACCAGCCGTGCATCTTGCTTGAGTTCGTTTGTGCTTTTCTTAACCAGACCCTGACTGTCATCAGTGCTGGCCCTTAATACTTCTGTGTAAATAAATTTATCGCAGGCCGCCACAAACGGAGAGGGTGTTTTTTGTTCTCCGAAGCCATATACCAATAGCCCACTCTCACGAATTCGCGAGGCAAGCTTGGTGAAATCACTGTCGCTGCTGACAATGCAAAACCCGTCGAAGGCGTCACTGTATAACAAGTCCATGGCGTCGATAATCATGGCACTATCGGTGGCGTTCTTGCCCTTGGTGTAGGCAAACTGTTGCATCGGTTGAATCGAATGCTCCAGCAACACCTCTTTCCAACCTTTCAGGCTGGGGGCTGTCCAATCACCGTAAATCCGTTTTACACTGGCAACACCATAGTTGGCGATTTCTGCTAACAGAGCGTCGACAATGCTGGGTTGGGCGTTATCCGCATCGATCAGCACAGCAAGTTTATTGTTTGGGTCCATGACCGCATTAGACACGAGCAACCCGTCAGGCGCAACAGCCGCTCAGAAATGATTTTTTGGCTTGGCTATGCCCCGATCGCGCGGATCACTTGCTGGTCATAAATGATTAGGTCGCCCGCGACAATTTTACGCCGCTTGCGAAACTCAACCACACCATTTACCTCGACCAAGCCATCGGCAATAAGTTGCTTGGCTTCGCCGCCACTGCCAGCAAGCCCCTCAAATTTGAGTAATTTGAACAGTTCTACCGGCTCACGTTCCAGCAACACATCCCGCACCGGCTGCTCCCCAGCATCCTCAACAGTCAATGCTCGCCAACCTAATGTTCGCCTACCGGAGGCTGCAGTTCTCCGCAGGCTTGATTGGCAGCCACTGCCACATCCATCATCTTTGGGTCCGGCAGGTTCAGGTTACCCATATGTTCAATAAATGCATCCATATCTTCAATGCCAATACGCGGGTTGTGCGCACGCTCCTCACCAATCGTTGATGACGTGTTTCCATTGTAATCATGGCCAGGATAGACAATGGTCTGGTCCGAGTATTGAAGCAGCCGACGCAAACTGTGATACAGCGCTTCCGCGCTACCATTTTGAAAATCGGTTCGGCCTGAACCACGAATGAGCAGGGTGTCGCCGGTAAAGAAACAGGGTTGCACGGCATTTTCCAGATAAAAACAATACGATTCACCGGTATGGCCTGGCGTATGCAGACACAAAAGAGAAAGCGCTCCGATGGTGAGGCGGTCGCCGTCAGAAAATGTATCCGTCGCACAGCTTACGCCGGCCTCCAGCCCCGCCATTGAGGCGCAACCGGTCATTTCACGTAACTTACCCAGACCTGTTATGTGGTCAGCATGCACATGCGTGTCGATCGCCAACACCAGCGTTAAGCCAAGCTCAGACAAGCGCTTCTCATAAGCCTCACAGTTTTCCAGCACTGGATCAATTAAACAGGCGCTACCGCTGGCTTCATCGGCCACCAGGTAGGTATAGGTATAGGAAGGGTAATCTATAAACTGGCGTAATATCATGGTTACTCCTGCTGCGTCTCTACGGTATATCATAACAGGAGATCGCCGCGTTGTTACAGGTCGGGGGTCTGATCAAACACCATCACTCAAGAGCCCACGCTATACTGGCCTGACCTCGCATCACTATCTATATACCGTGCTAAAACTGCTTAGAATCGCCCTGCTACTCATTGTTTTGATATCTGTCTGGAGCACGGCCAACTTACAACGAAATGTGACGCAGGACTGGCGCGGCACACTGGACGTTGCAATCATCCCGGTGATTGCGGACGATCAAGCAAATACAGAACGCTTCGTCGGCCAGCTACGCGCCAGCGAATTTGAACCGATTAAGCAATATTTTGCTACACAGGGGCGGCACTATGGGCGCGACCTTTCCCATGCACTTAGCTTCTCCTTGCAATCCCCCTTACGCGTGGTGCCGCCTGAGTCACCTGCGCCGGGCTCAGGGTCGCTGGCGGTTGCATGGTGGTCACTTAAATTACGTTGGTGGGCCTGGCGCCATGCCAGTAACACGTATCACAATGGGCGAATACGTCTTTACATCCTCTATCAAAGCCCGGCAGAAGAAATAAATCTTAGCCATTCGGTGGGCTTGCAGAAGGGTCTGATTGGCATTATTCAGGCCCGCGCGTTCAACTCACAGACCAGCCTGCACCAGGTTGTGGTTGCACATGAGCTGCTGCATATTTTAAGGGCCACGGATAAGTACGACCTGAATTCAGGCCAACCACAACACCCACAGGGCTACGCTGATGCGTCGCAATCTCCGCTATATCCTCAGCGCAAAGCCGAGATTATGGCGCGCAGCCTGCCGGTCTCCGCAAACTCGCATCGGGTGGCCGTGTACCTGCGCGACACGATCATCGGGCCACTGACGGCTCAGGAAATCGGTTGGTAAACATGATTTTATTTGCAACCCTTACAAGCTCCTTCGCGTCTAACCCTCTGTAAATCGAATAAACATTGGAATGCCTGTGTCTGGTGACAATGAAGCAGACTTGATTGAACTCGCCCAAGCGGGGGATACCAAGGCCTTTGAAAAACTATATCGGGCAAATGTGGGGAAGATTCACGCATTGTGCATGCGCCTGTGTGGGTGCAAACAATTAGCCGAAGACCTGACCCAGGAGGCATTCATCAGAGCCTGGCAAAAGCTGGAAAGTTTTCGTGGCGACAGTGCTTTTTCGAGTTGGTTATACCGCCTCAGCAGCAATGTGGCGATTGGTTATTTACGACAGCAGAACAAGTGGAAAATGGTCAATTTTGATGAGATTTCTAATGAAACAATATTGGGCACTGACTCCGTTCACGAGGAGCGGCCTGATATTGAAAAATCGCTGCAATGTTTGCCTGATCAGGCACGGGTTGTCGTGATACTGCATGAGTATTTAGGCTATCAACACAATGAGATAGCCCAATTCACGGGAATGGCCGTCGGCACCTCCAAATCGCATCTATTTAGAGCTAAATCCATGTTACAAGCGAGATATAGGGCATGAGTAATTCAACTGATAACACCAACGCGACAACCGATCTCAGCCAGCAATTGGCAGAATTGGAATGGGACATACAGCCACAGCGAGACCTGTGGCCGGACATTCACTCTCAGATCAGATTCGCGGACAAACGCAAACAAGATGCAGCAAGGAAATTGCCGATGTGGCTGCCCGCGGCCATGGCCGCCAGCCTGGTACTCGCGGCTGGCTCGATTTTATTTTCATCCAAAACCTATGAACAATCGCAACAGGTTCAGCAGTATCAAGCGGAATTAGTGCGGTACCAGCAGGCGCAATTGCAACTCATTGAAACCCAGCACCAGACAGTCCGCTTGCAACTCTCTGCCTTCCTCAACGCCGAAGAGCAATACCTGAATCCACAGCTGGTGGCGGAGGCCCGCAGCCTGATGCAAAACATCGACCTGGCTGCCGCCGAGCTAAAACACGCCATGTTGTCGCAACCTGACAACTCCAAATACACGTCTATGTTAGTACGGGCATATCAACAGGAAGCAAATCTGCTGACTCAGATAAGCGCCAATACCGACGAATCAATTTAACCTGAGGTGCATCATGCGCAATTTTAATTCAATCACCATAACCATCTTTGTTAGTTTTCTAGCCTGCCTAATGGCGACATCTGCTTTAGCTCGTAATCCAGTCGAACAAACCCTGACAGCAAGCGCAGACGGCAAAGTAAAAATAAAGGTCATAGATGGTGATGTGGTTGTCAAAACCTGGAATAAGGCTGAGGTTAGCGTGTTTGGCGAACTCGACAAAGACGCCAACCAGTTTATCTTTGAGTCCAGAGGTGACGAGATCCTAATTGAAGTTAAGGGTGATCACGATTGGCGCAAACACAGCTGGGAATCCAACTCTGTTGATTTGATCATCACCGTGCCCAGTGCCAGCAGCGTTGAGGCCACGTCCTCATCGGCAGAATTTGTGATTGAGGGCGTCCAGGGGGACGTACATGCGCACTCGGCCAGTGGCGATATAACTCTGGTTGATGTCAGCGGCGCCATCTCTCTGCAAAGCATGAGCGGTGATTTACGGGTAATGAAAAGTAGCGGAAAACTGAACTTATCAAGTGTTAGCGGCGATATTGATGTAGAAGGCAACGCGCAACACTTGGACGTCACAACGGTGTCCGGCGATGTAGACGCCAAGCTGGCTCGGGTGGAACTGATGGATTTCACCTCGGTATCCGGCGACCTGGAGGTTCAGTTCGAGTTGGCCGACAAAGGCCGAATCGATGCTAATACGGTGTCAGGTGATATGCGCTTTGATTTCGCCAATAAAAAAATTAATGCGCGCTTTGATATCGAGACAGGTCCCGGCGGCGACATTGAAAACCAGTTAAGTGATGCGCGGGCTGAGTCCTCATTCATTGGTGCGGAAAAACTCAAATTTGAATTAGGCAGTGGCCGCGCCACAATCGAGCTACGCACCATGAGCGGCACTATTGATCTGCGTAACTAAGCGGCCAAGCCCATCTCAATTTGAACTAAACTTAGCCGGTTCGGACCGCAAACGACAGCGCCTGACCGGCGCTTTGATCAAGACAAAACACGCTGTGCCAGCAACATAATTCAGCGTCCTGCTGGGGCAGCAGCAACGCGTCGCCCGGAAATAGCAACTGACCATAGCCTGCCGAGATCAAGCGTTGCACAAACGGTTCAGTTTCATTGATTAAATGAATCAGCGCACTATTGTCAAAACCATGTAATTGCTCAACCAGATCGCCCGAGTCGCCAGTCATCTCGAGTAACTGCTGCTGTTGTTCCCCGCTAACGCTGGCAGGCCAATGACCCGACTGCTGGCAGCTCTTTACGAAACTTGCTATCTCTTGCAGCAGGGCCACCGCTGGCACCGCCAACCAGAATGTTTTGCCGGTTAGCTGAGCATAGACCACACCCGCGTGGCCGCGCTCCCGGTCGTGATGCAAGTAAGCACCGCCTTGAGGGGAATTGAAATACACGATGCGTTCAACGAAGTTTAAACAGTCGGTATCTAGTACTTGTTGCAGCTCACGGTTCAGCTCGTAATTTTTGGTGATTACGTCTGACTCGGGGAAGATCAACTGAGCAAGTTGCGCCGCGTAATGTTGCCGCAGCGGGTCCGCGGCGACATCTTCGACAAAATCCTCGCCAAAGGAGAAGCGGAACCGAAGCGATGTGTCTTGTTCACAAAAGGACAGCCAGGAGATTTTCAGCCACAGGTCCTCGGCCACCATAGAACCCTCCTGCACTGCATCAAACATCAAGGTTTCGATTTCCTGGCCATCGGCTGGATTGACACTGCTGCCGAGCGCTTCAAAATGCCCCTGCAAACGTTCACTATACGGCGGCGCAGCAAGAATTTGGTCAGACTCCTGATGTTGCAATAAAGCCCTGTACAGACGCGCAGACTGCGCAATATTATCGCGCTGCGCAGACAGCGCCTGTTGGCATATCGCGGGGAGGTAAATCGCTTTTCCCTGATGCCAGTCAGCGACCGCCGCCGCCGCACCGAAATCGCGGCTATCGATGCTGCCGAGCTCAAAACCGCGTCGGCGTAGGGTTATCCTCATCTGTGGCCTACCCCATTTCGCCACGTAAGGCGCGAAACAAAAAAAACGGAGCCACCATCAGGCTCCGTTTTTTCGCTTGCGACTGGTGCGCTGAGCGATAAATCGTGAGAACAGTTCGTCACGGCCTCAGACTGCATTAATTACTTTCGCGAAATAACTAACTTGTAACCCGGATGGCTCAGCGAGCCGACCGCTACATTTATGTCCTGCTGCTTACCCTCTCGCAGTACTTTAAATTTAAGCACATCACCGGTTTTCATTTTCTTAACGATGCTCCAGTAACCGGAATCTGCCGCTTCTTTGTGATCCGCCTGTGAGGCCATGCTTACGCCATTCATGCTGAGCACCAAATCGCCGGTTTTCAGACCCGCCTTGGCGGCCTGTGAGTCGGGCGAAATACAGGTCAACTGAATTCCTTCAGGTTTCATGCCGGTGCAAATTCCGATAAATGGCTTAACCATTGGAGGTTGCTCAACGGTATAGCTATCCTGGCCGCTCATATCGAGGAGCTTTTTGGCCATATAGCTGACTTCGCGTTTGATGTCCTCTTCAGAACTCTCACCTGCGAAGGCGAAGGTTAAGCTGCCGACAAACAGCAGCGTAGTCGCTAATGCTGCAGCGGCTAATTTATTTCTGTGGTTCATGATTACCTGCATCGAGTTCACCCTAAATTTCCGATTCGACCGGCTCATACTGAGCCGAATAATAAAGTTGATTTAATTCGTTTAACGTATCGATACGCTCATTCCAAAGCGTTTTGATACGTTCCTGATCGCCCTGCTCAGGAGCATTGTTCTCCTGAATCATCTGGTCGACATATTGCAAACGCCAGTGTAAGCGCTCTACCATATTTCGTTCGCTGTCGCTGAGTAGTTCATTTTGTAGCGATGCGCGCTGTAAAACCTGTTCCAGTCCGCGGGAATTGAGCATTAACTCAGTCATACTGGCCTGCAGCAGTTGAGTTTGTTGCAGACTCTGATTTTGCTGCACATTATTGCCATAAAACAACACCATACCGGTAACAAATACTGATAGAGCCAAGGTATAGATGGCCGCACTCAATGAGCTCCAACGCGGTTGCCTGGCGGCCGCCATGACCAGTTCGTCAGGCGCAGTGCCTGCGTCGACATAATGATCGAGCGCAGTTGCTTCGTGCGCTGCCGCAGCCCGCTCTATGCGTTGCCACATGCCAGCAGGCACTGGTTGTTCCGCCGCGAAAAACAGGGCTTGCCCTACTTCTCCGAGCGCTGCCAACTCTGAGCGGCATAGCTCACACTCGTGCACATGAGCGCTGATCGCGAGCGTTTCGCCATCTTTAATTTGTAGTAACTGTTCAATACTTGCGTGCATGTAAATACCTAATGTCTTTTGTAAAACTGTTTAGTGAGCGCCCAGCGAACTGTTGAGGTCCGGGGTCGCCACCTTTTGTCGCAAAAATTTATACGCCCTTAACACGATAGATTTTGAATAACTGGGTGACTTGTCGACCAATTTGGCAATCTCATCATGCGTATAACCCTCCACCTCTTTGAGCCACACAACAGTGCGCACGTGATCCGGAAGCCTGGCCAACATTTGCTCCAGATCCATATGGTCCTGCTGTTGTGCTGCAAAATCCGCATGCGATGAAATCATCGACACACTCTCAAACGCATTATCCTGCTGATCAAAAAAACTCATGTCATCAACGTTTACCGTGGCCTTGTGTTTTTTGTGTTTACGCAAATACATTAGCGCCTCATTGACGGCAATTTGCCGTAACCACATACCAAAAGGGGCTCGATTTTCAAACCCTCCAATCTTGCTAATAAGCTGTACAAAACTGTTCTGTAACACATCTTCAGCACACTCCCGGCTGCGACAGATGCCGTAGGCCAGCGTGTAAATTGCCTGCGAAAACATCCGGTAAAGTTCACTGTGAGCCTGCATGTCACCCTGCATTGCGGCATTTAGCAACTGTTCAGGCACAATCTGCGAAAATCGCTGGTTCTGAACTGGAATGTTTTCTACCTGCATATCTTCAAGATGCGAATCGGTTCAAGATCGTCGCATTTAATTGTTATATTATTTGCATGAAAAGTTGGTCTTATCTTATTGTTTTTAATGTGTTTATTGATAAATCGTTAAATCGATGCCTTATAAATCAATCCCGAACATACTCCAACCGAATGCTTTCATAATAGCTCTCGCCCCTAAACCCAGCGTCACCAGTAACACCAGCGCGCCAGCGAGATTAGAAAACCAGCCGTTAGCATGGCTTCCCAGAGTAGCGCGCTGATTCATCACATACAGCAGAAATCCGGCAATAATGGGCAACAGCAAGCCGTTTGCTACCTGGGCCATTAATATCAGCGTCAGTGGCTTGAGGCCCAGCGTATTAATCAGCAGGCCGGCTGCCAGTACCGCCAATGCTATGCCACGAAATCGAGCGGTATCATTGGCGCTATTGTCATCAGCCAGTTCACCCAAAGCGTAGGCAGTGGCCATGGGTGCGGTAATGGCCGACGTTAATCCCGCGCCCAACAAGCCAACCCCGAGCAGAAAGCGCGCGCTGTCTCCAAATAATGGTTGCAGCGACACCGCCATATCGGCGGCGCTGTTCACCGATAGCCCGGATTGAAACAGTGCGCTGGCTGAGGTAGCAATAATCAAGATTGATATCAATCCACCTAGCCCAATGGCTACCGCGCTGTCCTGTCTCGCATGTCTCAGTGAGGCTGCGCTGGACCAGCGTTTGCGCGAGGCTGCTGCGTGCAGAAATAAATTGTAGGGCACAATAGTGGTGCCAATTAGCGCCACCGCCGTTAACACGCCACCTGCGGGAATCGTGGGCCTTAGACCAGCTAGCAGTTGTGACCATTGTGGCTGCACTAACAACGCCGTGGCCACAAACGCCAGACTCATCAGCAAGACCAGCATCACCAACAGCCGCTCCAGCGTTTGATACCGAGCCTGCCAGAGTGCCAGCCCCGCTATCGCTGCAATAATCCACACTGACCAGGATGAGTCGTGGTCGGTGGTGCCGATTATGGCTTGTGCACCCAGGGCCGCACCGGCCAGATTGCCCGCTTCATAGGCGCCATTGCCAATTGCCAGAGCAATAAATATCAAGCCCGCGAGACCGTAGCGAAGTGCACCACGGGGCAATACTTGCATAAAGGCCTGCCCCAGCCCGAGACGCGCGCCCACACCGAGGCGAGCCGCCATATCTTGCAAGATGATGGTCGCAATCGTGGCGAACAGTAGCGCCCAGATCAGGGCATAACCGAATTGCGCGCCGGCCAGAGTGCAGGCCGTCACGGTACCGGGGCCAATAAATGCGGCAGCGACTAATGCGCCCGGGCCGATATTGAGCTTCATCGTGCGGGTCGCACTCAGCTCACTGGTGCTTTATCGAATTTGCCTTCCGCCCAATAGCGGATTGGTGTCCATTGTTCGAGATCTACCTGCACTTTACTCTTGGGTAAATCGAAGATGCTGAGACCCTGATTGGCGGCAGTAACGTAATTCTGTGAATTGCGCAGGGATGTGACGATGGGAGTCTGCATCAATTTGCTGAATCGCTCCAATTCACCATAGCTGTTAAACCCGGGGCTGGCGCGATTGGCAACGAACCCGATCTTAATGTAATCGCACAGTTGAGAGCGAATCATGGACCGTATCTCAAAGATAAATTTAAAGGCCGCACGGTGATCGATAATAGAGGGATTTATCGGCATGATGATCACGTCAGATTGATTGATTAGTTCCGTGGTATGGCCGATTTCGATGCCCGCGGGGCAGTCGAAAATAACCCGGCGAGTAGTGAAGTGTTCAATATCAAGAAACACGTCGATCTGTGGCGCATCCTCGGGCCGACTCTTGGCCCATTGGTAGGCCGAACGCTGTTTGTCCATATCAACCAGCGATACAGAAATACCCCGGCGCGCGTAATAGCCCGCCAGATTAGTTGCAATGGTGGTTTTACCGCACCCACCCTTAGGATTGACCACTAATATTGTTTTCATTTAAACGATCCCGCTCGGTACGGGACTTCTACTATACGATGAAGTCCGGCATCCGTCGACTGGCGCCAGGCGAAATTGGACACGCATAAATCAGGCTTCCCCGACCCAAGAGCCTCGGGCTAGCGGGAACTATTATAGGCATCAATAAATGCAGCAAAGTCCATCTCATCGCTGCGCTCGAGAAACCGCTGTTCGTCCAATGATTGTTCCGCCAAGTGTCGCATCTCATCATCGCTGATATGCTGTTGCTTATGTTGTAAAAAATACGCCTTATGCTGTTCTGCTAAATTCGACACCAGATCAACAAACTCAACGCCATCATGCACTGACTGCATGATTTTCCCAGACGGGGTGCTGCTCGCATCTTGCAGCTTAGTAGCCTGCGCCGCCACGGCATCACTATAAGCCGAGCATTGGTAGGCACTATCCAACAGTTCAGCGGTGGTCGCGATATTGCCCAGCAATCGATCCGCTACTTCAGCAAACGGTTTGGTAATGCCATCTTCAATCAATCGCAATCTCGGGTCTCGCCCACGACGAATTGTGTTACTGAGATTGGTGCGCGGCTCAACACAGGTGGTGGTCACCTGGCGCGGGCAGTTGGCCAACAGACAATGCAGTAGAAATGCATCGAGGAAACAGCCTTGGGACAGATCAATACCCTGCGGTAAATACGGGTTTATATCGAGGATTCTGACCTCAATATACTCAACACCTCGACTGGTTAACGCTGCAATTGGCTTCTCACCGGAATTAGTCACGCGCTTGGGTCTGATATCGCTGTAGTACTCGTTCTCAAGCTGCAGAATATTGGCGTTTAGCTGAATCCACTGCCCATTTTTTTGCAGGCCAATTTCCTGATATGGCGGGTACACCTGCCGAACTGCCTTGCCCAATGTCTCTACATAATCATTCAGCGAGCAGTACGATACCTGTAACTGTTGTTGGGCCGAGTTTTGATAGCCCAGGTCACTCATCCGTAAAGATGTAGCGTATTCCAGCCCCAACGTATCGGGTAAAAACTGGGTTAGTTGATGCTCACGGCCCTCGACAAAACTTGAGTCCAACACCGGTGACGCGCCGAACAGATAATGCAGCAGCCATGAGTAACGCTGGAAGTTTCGCACCAGACAAAAATACTGGGCGGATTTGAAGTCCTGCAGACTACCCTCGTCACCCAACATGACTTGATAGTGCTGCCAAAACTCGTCCGGTAAGGAGAAGTTAAAATGGATTCCGGCAATCGCTTGCATGGTACGGCCGTAGCGCACCGCCAGGCCTTGTCGGTAGACATGCTTCATGGTGCCAATATTGGAGCTGCCATAATCCGCAATCGGAATGCTTTCTTCGCCCTGCAATCGTGCCGGCATGCTGGCCGGCCAGATGCGTTCGTCACCTATATTTCGCAGAGTGTACGCGTGCAGATCGGTGAGGTATTCCAGGCTGTCCTGCAAGCTATTTAGCTTCGGTGTAATGAACTCCAGCAGCGCCTCAGAATAGTCGGTGGTAATACTGGGGTGGGTGAGCGTGCTGCCGAGTGTCGCAGCATGCGGCGTTTGCGCAATATGGTTCTGGATGTCAACGCGCAGGCCTTCTTTTTCGATGCCATGCACCAAACCCTTTAGAAAAGGTGTCAGTTCAGACGCTTGAGCTGAGCTAATAGATCGGTACGGCAACGGTTAGGCCCTGATGGGAAAAATAAAGCCCGATGATAGCGGTTTAGATGGCCAGCCGCATCCGCGAATTTAGCCGTGTAGACTCAGGCCTGAATTAGCGGCCGACAAATTGCTCTGCGCTGAGGTCGTAACAGGTGCTGTCCAGATTGGCGACCAGCGTCAGGTCAGTGTCGATACGCGGCAACTCATAGCGAAAGAAATAATCCGCAGCGGCCAATTTTCCTGAGTAAAAGGCCCGGTCATCGGCATTGGCGCCGACCAGCCCCTGATGCGCTGCAATCGCCTGCTTTAACCACATCCATGCCACGACCACATGACCCATGGCATTCAGAAACAAGGTGGCATTAGCTAGTGCTAGAGCCGGGTCCGGGGATTGCGCTACCGCTTGCAGGGTTTCCTGTATTTGCTTACCGGCCTTCGCGAGCCGCTGGCTATTATCGGCCAGTTCCGGCCACTGGGCGGCGGCCTCAATAGTGGCAGCCATCTCTTCGGCCAGATACTTAACCGCCGCGCCACCCGCAATACTGACTTTGCGGCCCAGAATATCGATGCCATGAATCGCCCAGGTACCTTCATGAATGTGGTTTAAGCGATTATCCCGATACAAGCGTTCCACCGGGTACTCGCGGGTGTATCCGTAGCCACCCAGGATTTGAATCGCCAGCTTATTCGCCTCCAGACAGTACTCAGAAGGCCAGGATTTACAGATAGGCGTTAATAGATCGAGCAATAGGGCCAGCCGGCCCTGTTCTTCTTCATTCTTCGATGTCTTCTGCTTGTCGATCATCTGGGCGCAGTAGTACATCAACGCCTGGGCGCCTTCAACCGCAGCCTTTTGCGCCATCAACATGCGCTTAACGTCCGTATGCTCCGAGATCATGACCTGAGGTGCCTCGGGGTCTTTATTGCCAATCGGCCGGCCCTGTGGCCTGTTACGGGCGTAATCAAGCGAATATAGATATCCACCCAGCGCATACTGCACCGCGCTCATACCCACCGAAATACGCGCCTCATTCATCATATGAAACATATTGGCAAGCCCCTGGTTTTCGCCACCAACGAGATAACCGATGGTGTCGCCAGTCTCCCCAAAATTGAGCAGGCAGTTGGTGCTGCCACGCTGGCCCATCTTGTGATTCAAGCCGGCCAGCGCAATATTATTGTGCTCGCCTAGTGATCCGTCATCATTGACGCGCACTTTGGGGACCAGAAACAGCGAAATACCGCGCACCCCAGGCGGCGAGCCTGGAATCTTGGCGAGCACCATTTGGATGATATTTTCGGTGATGTCCTGCTCACCGCCGGTAATCCACATTTTTGTACCGCTAATCCTGTAGCTGCCATCGCCCACCGGCTCAGCCTTGGTGCGAATATCAGCCAGTGATGAGCCAGCCTGCGGTTCCGACAGACACATGGTACCAAACCACTCACCCTCCACCATTTTGGGCAGGTATTTGTCTTGCAACTCCTGCGAGCCACAGGCAATAAGCATATTGGCTGCGCCCTGAGTCAAAAATTCGTAATTGGATGCTGGCCCATTAGCGCACACAAACATGCCATTGATGGCCTGATGCACCATATCCGGCACCTGCATACCCCCTACATCGGCGTCATAGCCGGTGGTGCATAAACCCGCGTCTTTGTAGGCCGCCAGCGCCTCTTTAAGCTCGGGGATAGTGATCGCCTTGCCATCGACGTATTCAGGCTCGTTAGCATCCAATAGAGCCGCGATGGGCAGGTATTTGTCCTCCGCCACACTTTGCGCCAGATCAAGTATCGCCTCAATAGACTCGCGGTCATAGTCAGCATATCGCTGTTCGGTTAACAGGCTCTCAAGGTCGAAGGTTTCATACAGAAGGAAGTCGAGGTCTCGACGATTAACGATCATGGACATGCTGGCACACCGCGGATGAATAGCTGTTTGAAAGGCGATATTGTGCCACATCAGCTAGCAAATACATGTCTTCCTGGCGTATTGTGTTGCGACAATTTTAACTAATCATCTTCTTAAAAAACTTTCACCTTACGCAGCAAAGCCGCGCCCCGTGAACGCGCTAGCGGGCCGAGTGGCTTATATTTCTCGGGCAGCGACCTTAGCACTTGTTCTGCCAACCTTTGAACCAGCGTTTCGTGGCCGGTAAGCAACAACTCGAAGGCCCGCATTCGATTTTTTTCTACATAAGGCAGCATTGATCGATAGCGCTCTACGGACAACGTTTTGACTTCAGCTTGTAGCTGTTCGATATTTTCAAAACAGATCATTCCCCGCACATCAAACACATCGCCAATCGAGGGCGGCCCCCAGTAGAGAGGTACAGTATCTGTAACCAAACAATCGATGAGTTTTTCACTGAAGTATAAATCCTGTCGCGTGTTTTCCATCGCGATCGAAAAATAACTGCCGGGTAACACATCGTCTTTAAATTCAAAAGGGCGAATGCCTCTACCCCAACAGTCGACTCGAGAGTCTTCTCGCAGCATCACAGCAACCTGCTTGCGCAATTCATAGCCAAAATCACTGTTATGTTCCACATTTGCAATAAATGTGCAGAGGCGATTTTTTGCAAAGAGCACATCAGGTGCAGGGCGACCTCGGTTGATCCAACTGGTGCCATAGAAAAATTGTTGAAACGGTGGCCCCATTTTTAATAGCCGCTCATCAAAAGTAAGTACCAGATCGAACTTGCGGGCCAGATAATCAGCATGTTGATGCATTCCCCTCGTGGTCGATTCTTGCAGCAAGCACACACGCTTTGCGCGGGGGTAGCGGTAGATTGTGTTGCCGAGTGCATTCTCATCAACAAAGACCGCCGCATGCATTGATGAACCGGAAACCAAATCCGGATCGTAGACTACACAGACTTCCGATCCACCCACCACACATTTGACCGCAGGGTAGTTCACCACTTTGGGATCAAACACTTGCAGGTAGACTTTATCCGGCATCTTAGCTAGCTAAAGGCCGATTTTTATGTGTGAAACTGTTTGAATTTACGTAAATTTCATCCCCTGCAATCGAATGAAGACTGAATCCGAATTTACTAAGAAGCGAAGGAATTCTGTAATCCGCATAATTGTTTTCTACCGCAATCACGCGAATAGTCAAAGCGCTGAAATCGATACTCTTCAATACCGTCAGTTCAGCCCCTTCCACATCGAGATTCAAAAAATCAATTTCTGCGAAATTGTGGTCACCGCATAACCGATCGAGCCTAAAACACTCGACATCGATATCGCGGCGGCTTCCTCCATGAATTTCAAGTTCCCGGTCAATACGCTGCAGGTGCCGTTCATCATATTCCTCGACCAAACCGCTAAGCATTTGCGAATAACCCGTGATCAAGCGAAACTTTGCGCTCCGTTCGGAGTCGGAAACGCATCCATTTACGGTAATACAGCTTCGATTATTTTGTAACTTCTCGAACGCCTCCGGCATGGGCTCTATGGCCAGACCTTGCCAGCCAACTTGCTCCATCCGGTAAGTGTTGCTGAACGAAACACCATCGTGGGCTCCGATGTCAACAAACGTCCCAGACTGTTGATCACGAAATAGGTTTTCCAGCAGCCATTTGTCCTGACCACATTGGCTGTAATAGCCTTGGGCGGTGAGGTCTCCATAGTCGAACTCAGGCCTAGCAACACCATCACAAAACCGATTATAACGGTAGGATTTATAGCGGAATTGGATGGAATTCTTGACGCGCTCAAACAGCATTTGGTTTTCCGGATAAGACAACTGTCACGGTCGCCTAACTCACTAACCAGGGTCTTAGAATGGCGATACGAGGTCTATAGGCCAAACTATAACTTAAACACGACTTATATTTACAAAATCACACCACGAATAGAGCCTGTCAGAGGCTCTTTAGACTAACCTCCTCGGCGTTCCGCAGGTACGTCAGTGTGCGCCCTCCCTGCAAAACGGTCTTTAAGCCCAACCATTGGTTGTCGGCACCGTACCACAAGCTAATTGTGGCATCCTCGGCCGCTAGCTCATAACGATTTGCGGGTACTTGCATACCATCAATTTCAATACTGCTGGGCCCTGTCTGTGTAAGGTTTGCAGCGACGTGTCGGCCGGTTTGTGAGTTTAGTAGCTTCTCTGCTTGTAGCCGCTGCACATCCCAATAGGCGAAGCTGCGAACGCAGCCCGTCAATTTGGCCTCGCCCCGGTGACTGTCGATTTTCAGACCAGAGTCGATTGCTTTCGAGCGAACGAAAAAACGGTCTCCATTTTCGATTGTTTCGGTGCTGATGCGCTTTAAACAATCGCCCTGCCACTGCTCCTCAGCTGTGTGTCGGTACGAAAAGGCATTAAAAAACAGAATCTTAACGTCAAATTTTGCATCAACGGTGACGCGCTTGCCGGTCTTTTCAGGTGTAATCGTCACCTTGTGCTGACCTATTTCATTGTCGTCCAGAAATACTCTAAAGTTTAATTGCCGTTGCGCCTCGGCGGTGTCGCCAAGTTCGAAATTGGCGTTTGCATACGCCAAAGGACTTTCGCCAAACAAGCTCAATCCGATAATCGCCACAAATCCCAACGCGCAGGTCTTTGAACTAAATTTTGCAATCGCTGCTTGGAAGTCTAGCTGATTCATGCGGCCGCTAATTTTGCAGAGCGATTGAAAGATGGGGTCACCCCATCAAGGCGCTGAGATAAGCCAACCAAAAGCGGCATAAACACAGCCCAGCCAGCGGCCAATAAAGCCATTGCCAGCGCCATGTCCGGAATTTGAACGGCACCCAATTTATAGCCAGCATAAAATGACAAGGGACCACCGACTGCTCCCATAAGCGCAGCCAACAACCAGTTTGTTTTCACCCAGCCTAGCGACCCATTGATGGTGGTCGCAAATAGAGCCCACATTGCGACAATCCAATGTGGCGCTAAAAATGGCGCTAACAGACCGTGCTCATATTGCAGCACGCCAAACCACACTAACGCGCTGTCCCATAACAAGCCAATCACGACTGCGCTCAACACAAGCATAAGTTCTGGCTTGAGGCGCTCGGCCAACTGCAGATGCACCAGCACAATCATTGACGCAATTAATGAGCCTAACCAATGCAACTGACCGGCACCGAGCAGCACACAGGCAAACCACCCCAATTGAAAGAGTATAAAGTTTGCTATCAATCTTGATTTCGTCATTGCGTGCGGCCCTTGGGATGGATAATGGGTTCGTTATTAATTGCGCGCAGCTTGACACAAGTGGTGTGGTCGTCGCGTCAACATTAAGAGAATACGTCCTTAAATCCGGATTCTGCACTGTATTCGACGCATCCCTGCGCCTCACCCCTGCGGGGCTGCCTTCGGCAGTTCAGGAGTGGCACATGGACGTGCCGTTTACGGACCGAAGGATGGAAATACCTTCCCAACGCATATGTATTCGACGCATCCCTGAGCCTCGCCCTTCGGGCCGGCCTGCGGCCGTTCAAAATCGCTCCCGGCGGATTTGTACTCGGCTCATCCTGAGCCTCGCCCTTCGGGCCGGCCTGCGGCCGTTCAAAATCGCTCCCGGCGATTTTGTCACATGACCAATGATCAAATAGCAAAATATCAACAGACTAAAACAAAAAACCCCCAGCCCGTTGGGCTGAGGGTTTGTTGTTTAAATCTGGCGATGTCCTACTTTCACATGGGAAGCCCACACTATCATCGGCGCTAAACGGTTTCACTTCTGAGTTCGAGATGGGATCAGGTGGTGCACATTCGCTATTGTCGCCAGAAAAGCTGTCTGGAACTCGTCTCGGATAATTCCGCTAACGCGTTCCCATTTCTGGGCTTGTTCGGCTAAGAGATCAAAGAGAGCTCTCGGCCAATTAAAATCAGTAGTTGTTAAGAGGTGGTTTTTATAACAATTAACCACGCTTTTTAGTTAAGTGGGGTCACTTAGCTTGATATGTAGCTTATCTGCAGGAATTCAATCACCTATTTATCCTGGATCTTTCGATCTTGGGACAGAGTTTCAGCATTTAGTTAGGTCGCTCAGCGCTAGCCAAGAGAGCTAAAAAAAGCTTGTGCTCTTACAAAGTAAATTTCGTTCGCTATCAAATATCACATAAATAGCTTTCTCATTATTCACGTCATCCGGTTCAATTAATCAAACCTTTTGGGTGATATATGATCAAGCCTCACGGGCAATTAGTACTGGTTAGCTTAACGCCTTTCAACGCTTCCACACCCAGCCTATCAACGTCGTAGTCTCCGACGACCCTTCAGGAATATCAAGTATTCAGTGAGACCTTATCTTGGGAGGGGCTTCCCGCTTAGATGCTTTCAGCGGTTATCCCGTCCGTACATAGCTACCCAACAATGCCTCTGGCGAGACAATTGGAACACCAGGGGTACGTCCACTCCGGTCCTCTCGTACTAGGAGCAGCTTCCCTCAAGTCTCAGGCGCCCACGGCAGATAGGGACCAAACTGTCTCACGACGTTCTAAACCCAGCTCGCGTACCTCTTTAAATGGCGAACAGCCATACCCTTGGGACCGGCTACAGCCCCAGGATGAGATGAGCCGACATCGAGGTGCCAAACACCCCCGTCGATGTGAACTCTTGGGGGGTATCAGCCTGTTATCCCCGGCGTACCTTTTATCCGTTGAGCGATGGCCCTTCCATACAGAACCACCGGATCACTAAGACCTACTTTCGTACCTGCTCGACGTGTCAGTCTCGCAGTCAAGCACTCTTTTGCCTTTACACTAACCATACGATTTCCGACCGTATTTAGAGTACCTTCGCGCTCCTCCGTTACTCTTTAGGAGGAGACCGCCCCAGTCAAACTACCCACCATACATTGTTCCCGATCCCGATAAGGGACCTGGGTTAGGACTCCAAACATACCAGGGTGGTATTTCAAGGGTGGCTCCACGCGATCTGGCGATCACGCTTCAAAGCCTCCCACCTATCCTACACAAATAGGTTCAAAGTCCAATGCAAAGCTGTAGTAAAGGTGCACGGGGTCTTTCCGTCTAACCGCGGGTACACTGCATCTTCACAGCAAATTCAATTTCACTGAGTCCCAGGTGGAGACAGTGTGGCCATCGTTACGCCATTCGTGCAGGTCGGAACTTACCCGACAAGGAATTTCGCTACCTTAGGACCGTTATAGTTACGGCCGCCGTTCACCGGGGCTTCGATCAAGAGCTTC
>JABDKW010000026.1 GCA_013002025.1 Gammaproteobacteria bacterium
CGGCTTCACTGCCACCGTATGTCTCAGACAACACTTTTGTGATCGCAGCGGTTAATGTGGTTTTACCGTGGTCAACGTGACCAATGGTGCCCACATTAACGTGCGGCTTGGTTCTTTCGAATTTTTCTTTAGACATCTTGTATTACCTGTAAATTAAATAATTACCAACTGAATTCGATACCGATTATTCGACCTTGGTCGTACGACTTTGATCAAACACACTCGGTAATCATCTCTCAAAAATAAACAACTCTACTCTCTCTACTACCGTTCAGCGCCCGCGGCCTTTAAGTTCGCGACGCAGACTTAAACTAAACAGCGCCCGCGGCCTCTAAGTTGGCCATGCCAGCTTAGACTAAAACAGCCCTGAGCCTTTAAGTTCGCCTGCGCCAAATTAAACTTAACCAGTGGTGCCCACGATCGGAATTGAACCGATGGCCTCTCCCTTACCAAGGGAGTGCTCTACCCCTGAGCTACGTGGGCAAACCTGGAGCGGGTGATGGGAATCGAACCCACATCATTAGCTTGGAAGGCTAAGGTTCTACCGTTGAACTACACCCGCAAACATACCGCCTAAAAAACCGCTTTCTTCTAACAAACCGAACGAACTTAAACAGCGCCTGCGGCCTTTAAGTGAGCCCGGCGAACTTAAACTAAAAAAGCGCCTGCGGCCTTTAATTTGGCTAAGCCAAATTAAACTTAAAGAGCCAGCGCCCGCAGCGTTTAAGTTCGCGTCAGCGGACTTAAACTTAAATGGTGGTGGGGGCTGGATTCGAACCAGCGTACTCAGAGAGAACGGATTTACAGTCCGTCGCCTTTAACCACTCGGCCACCCCACCATCAAAAAACCTGAACCCCGCGCCCACGACCTTTAAGTTCGCCAAGCGAGCTTAAACTAAAAAGCGCCCGCAGCCTTTAAGTTCTCGTCAGCGGACTTAAACTTAAACAGCCCTGAGCCTTTTAGTTGGCCAGGCCAATTAAAACTGAAACAGCGCCTGCGGCCTTTAATTTGGCCAAGCCAAATTAAACTTAAAAAATGGAGCCTGCAGTCGGAATCGAACCAACGACCTACTGATTACAAGTCAGTTGCTCTACCTACTGAGCTATGCAGGCCTATGCCAAAGTTCAGGGGGCGCATTTTAGGTGGTGTTGGGGGCAAATACAACGCCAGATCAGGAAAAAATAATGGCTTATCCCTTGCCTTAAACAGAGCTCGTTGGAGCGCTGCTGCGACACTCATAATCGCCTAATTTAATGCCGCTTTCGCCCCAGTCCATACCGCGCAATTGCGTAACAACTTCCGGTCGATCATCGGAGGAGAAATGCAGCCATGAGGTGTCCGGTAAAACCACCAATTCCTGTTGGTACTTTACCTGTGGAATGGATTTACGGAACAGGCTTAACGCCGCATCGCGGCTGCCCTCGGTGGTATATATGCCCAGTGAGATGATATATGTCTCATCACTTTGGCGGCGTGCGAAATGATCCAGAATATCTTTGCGGCGTAATTCGACCCGCGCTGCATCTGCAGCGCCCTTCTCAGCAAATGGACCCAGATACAGACGATAGACGTCTGCAGCCTTGGATGGGCGGGTGACCGCACTGAAAACCACCCCGGCATTGAACAGAACCGCTTGCGCCAGCTCAAAATTGGTCTGATGCATAAACGGGCCGAGACGAAAACAATTTTCGCCCTCCAGGTTGATTTCGGTTGGCGTCGCAGCAGTCAATTGGTACGACTGTGCCGCATAGAAATTATCTTCAACCTCTTTGTTCAGGCGCACAAAATGCGGGTTTATATCGCGCTTTGGCGCGTAGATATGAGCTGCCTCTCGACCACTGTCCGGCCACAACATGAATCCCACGTTTGCCAGAATCAACAATCCACCAAGAAATAACAGAACCCGCATCAGCTATGTTCCTCAGCGACGGCAGCCAGACCCAGTAGCACCAGTTGTGGCTGCGACTCCATGGCCAATAACAATTGACCCGTCAACGACTTGGCGGCACCACCGGTTATCAGCAATTTCGCCTCAGCCTTCGTCTGCTTTTGCATTTCCTCTACCACGCGCTCAACGGCACCGGCTAAACCATACGTTATGCCGGAGTTTACACACTCGCTGGTATTCCTGCCAATGATCCTGTCGGCCGGCGCAGCAAAGGCTTCAATGCCCGCCGTATTACCGGTCAGCGACTCATGCATCAAGCGGTTGCCGGGCAGTATTACGCCTCCTTGATACCCTACCACACTGAGATAATCAACGGTTACGGCGGTGCCCGCATCAACAATAATTACCTCGCTATCGGGGTACAAGTGCGCGGCACCCAGCGCGGCGAGCCAGCGGTCCACGCCCAGTGCGGCTGTATCCAAATAGTGATTGACGACCCCACAGGCCTTTTTAGTAACGCAGGCGCGGTGGCACGGGCCGTCGAATTGCTCGGCAAGCCATTGCTGCAACTCAGTGGTGGTTGATTCTGACGCCACACTGCTGATCCATACCTGCGAGACCGATTGCTCGGTTCGCAGCGCATTACCCAGCGACCGCGGGCTCAGGTCAGCATGATCTATAATGGCGGCCGAGCGCAGTTGGCCCTTTTCACACCACGCGAACTTGGCGCGGCTATTGCCCAGATCGACGAATAGTTTCATTGCTGTACCCGCACGCTGATGTCAGTTTCCACGAAGCGATGACAGATGCTTTGGTCGTCTTCCACCAGCAAAGCACCAAACTCATCCACGCCTCGCATTACGCCTGACAAAGTGCCTACTTGAATGTTGGGCGAGCTAATTTTTACTGTACGCCCTTGATAACTGCTTAACTCATTCCAGCGCCTGGCCATGGGGGCAAAACCGCTCACGGCGAACTCCTGCAGCATAATGACGCAATCGCCGATTAATTGCGCCGCTAACAGATTGCGCTGCGGGTGAACGCCCAGACTGTACAAATCCTGCCATGCGTACTCGGTGGCGTGCTGCTCCCAATCGGGTTGATGTATGTTTAATCCCAGGCCGATCACTACATCACATTGCTGACCATGCTGGCCCGCCACATCCACCAGAATTCCGGCCAATTTGGCATCATTAACCAGAATGTCGTTCGGCCACTTGATCTGAGCCTCCACCGCCAGCGAAGATCGCAACCGTTCAACCACGACCAAAGCGACTGCCAGGCCAAGGCCGGTTAAGGTTTTGGGCCACGTCTCGAAGGCCCAGGAGATCGACAGCATTAAATTTCGGTTTGGTGCAGACAACCACTCACGACCACGGCGACCGCGGCCGGCGGTCTGCGCTTCAGCCAGGCAGACGTTCGCGCGATCGACCTGAAACTCCTGTTGGCGCAAGTGGTCGCTAGTCGATGCCAGTTCGCGATACACCGCCAGATCATGGATGCTGTTGCGCGCTCGCTGGTCCATTTGCGAGAGGATTTTATTGCGGACTAAGGGTTCGGGTTGTTGTGCGGCCACCGGCATGCCGCTAGTGTAGTAGCTGGCTTGTAAAACGCAAGCTGGCTCACAGGGCGTATTCTACGAAACCGATGATAAGTGCGGCATCAGAACCAGCTACGAGGTCTGCAACAATAGGCCACATTCGCGATGTTCTTCACCCTTGGTGGGGTCAAAATAATCATGATTGTCTGGCAAGTCGCGATCAAATATGTACTCTTCTACATCCAACTCTGTCAGGTGGAACATCGGCGCAACACGCACCGTACCATGACTGCCGAATGTGAAAATGTCGAGGTTTTGACGATGGGCATTCTGGTCGTGACGAATGCCGTTCAACCAGATATCAGGCTGTAGTTCCTGCATGGCCCGGTTAAATGGTTCCAGTTTAACAATGCGCGAAAACAGATCATGTTGCGGAGTGTCCAAAGGCGGAATTGCACCGTGCACAGCGGTGTAGTGGGCGGCGGACATTTTAGGAGAATACACATGCAGGTTTAAATCCAGCAATTCAACAATATTTTCAATATGTCGATAAGTGGCCGGGGTGTTAAACCCATGATCGACCCAAATCACCGGAATATCTTTACGTGGCTGAGTCACCAAATGCAGGAACGCAACGGCCAAGGGTCGAAAATTGGTGAACACCACCGGGTTGCGGGCATGCTCGATGGTGAACCGCATAATATCGCTGGGTTTGTCTTCTGCAAAGCGTGCATTTAACGCTGGCAGATTTGCCTTGCTGTGAAATACCGATTCCTGCGAGGGCGCTAAGTTTGCTACGGTGTTGATACTCATCAGGCCTGTTCTAGAATACCGACGCATAAGCGGCGGTTTTTTGTCACGACCTTGAGTATAGAAGCGTCTCTGTATAATCAATAATAATAAAAAACTATTTGCATATAGTTTTTAGTCCAGATCAGCGTCGCCATCCACGGATTGGCAAATAAAAGCACTGGGGATATCCAATCCTTGCGCGACGGTTTCCAGTATCGATCGTTCGGCAGCCGAAACATGCCCGCTGGCACGCGCCATGGTACAGAGGTCATGCACCACCTGCATGGCCTGCGTCGGCGAGGCCTTTTCGCGTACTTCTTTAATGCGTCGCTGAACGGTGGCTTTCAATTTTTCAATATCGAGCTTGTCGCTAAAGGCGTACTTACCAAAGAAGTTGGCGAACACCTCGAGCTACTGCTCCGAAATACCATTGGTCGCATCAGCAACCGCCACCAGAGCGGCAAATAACAGCCGGCGCATCGCTTCGGCGGTATCTGTTTTAGCTTCCAGGTAACTGGGTTCCATCAGGCTAAGCAGTGACTGCACCCTCAATTCCAGTTGTTGCTTCGAACCGTTCCCGTGATACAGTTCTGACTGCTCGAATAATTTCAATGCCTTCACCCGCAAGGGGCTGAAGGGGTGGGTAGAAAACCAGTCGGACTGCGGGGCACCCTGACCAGGTTGCTGATCGACCTGCTGCATATCGTCAACCTGTGCCACGAAGTCATCAAGACTAAATTCAACCACTTTGGTGGTGAGCCCTGATGACAGCTTGAACAAGGCATGCGCCACCGCATCCATATCCTGAGCACAATGTGCGCCAGCACGATCGGCGGATATTTCCGCATAGCGAGACCAGGCAAACAACTCCAACGCCAGTTTTGGGTCTGGCCGGGCCTGCCCGCGCAATAAATAGCCGATTGGGATGGCGTGGTGATCGTAAACATGATGGCCGAGTTCGTGACCCATAACAAACTTGAGTTCAGCCTTGGTGAAGCCTTCAAGTAAGCTGGACGAGAACATTATGTAAAGCCGCTCATCCTCAGGCTTAAAACATGCGGCGTTAAATTGCGGGCTGGAGTAGACAAACAATTCGACCGGCAGTTTCACGTCGAGTTGGGCGATGCACTCACCAGCCATTTGCGCGATATCTGGCGCCATCGTCTTGGTCAAGCGGACCGATGTTGCCAATAGATTTCGCCGTACGCCGCTAGGGCCTTCCGCCTCATGACGGGCAATTTGCTGGTTCACCCGCACCACATCCACGTGTTGTTTTAATTTTTCATATAAAGCCAGATCATTGGCACAACGAATAGAGGCAGCCGACATAATGTCTCCTGTTAATAATTTTTTGATATTGCGACCCGCGGTGATCTACAACTTGGCGGCGATAAATTTGGTGATGGCCCGCCGGGCCACCGCCACTTCGCGCGATATGCCGTCGATACAATTGTGCCGCAATCTGCTGAATAAACGTAGTTCCACATGCTGACCAAAATCGTCCGCACTGGGGGCGATAGCAATTGAATCGTCTTTGGAGTGTAACAACAATGTTGGCAGGGTACTGTTCTCCAGAGCGGTTCGCGCGGCCACCCCGGCCCGGTAAACCTGCGCCGAGGTCGCCAACGGGATACGCCCTTTATACACCAGCGGGTCGCGGGCAATTGATCGCTGTACCGTTTTATCCGGCGATATAAGTTCGACCTTCATTTCGTGAATAGTCAGGGAATTACTCAAGCGCCAGGCCTTTTCAAATAAAAAACGCGAGATGGGGGCGACTGCTTTACTCAACGCTAACTGCCAACGCGGCACGTTATGGCCAACATCAAACGCGGTACTGACCCCGACTACCCCAGCCACCAACGGTTTGAAACTGGTGTCTTCATGCAAGGCCTGAGCAGCCAACATGACCAGCGCCGCGCCGAAGGAATAACCCATTAAAATAACCTGATCAGCTTCACTGGCTCGCCGCTGAACTTCCTGGCGAATGTCATCAACGATAAACTGGTAGGGCGGCACCAGACAATGTCGCACCACCGAATCCGCGCCATGGCCCGGTAATTCAAGCGAGATAAGCCTGACCCCGACATTTTTAACCAAATGTTGCAGCGCTGCTTTTTGTGCCAGACCGTGACCACGCAATCCATGCACAAAGAAGACGACCGTATCCTTGGCACCTATTTCAAAGGCTTTCAATGCTGCCTCTCAGTCCTGTCAACCACCGTTCAAGCAACGGCGGCGTCTTTATAGCTAAGGAATGCTTCATAGTCACCAGTAAACTGTTCGATAGAGTGACCATCCAGCTCAAAGATGCGGGTCGCCAGACTCGACACGAACTCCCGGTCATGACTGACAAAGATCAGCGTGCCCGGATAATTTGCGAGTGCCAGGTTTAACGACTCAATCGACTCCATATCCAAATGGTTGGTGGGTTCGTCCATAACGATTACATTGGGTCGCTGCATCATGATTTTGCCAAATAACATGCGGCCCTTTTCGCCCCCGGATAATACTTGCACGGGCTTTTTGATATCGTTTTTGGAGAACAGCATCTGGCCCAGAACGCCGCGCACAAATTGCTCGTCTTCATCGGCCTTGCGCCATTGATACATCCAATCATATACGGTCATAGACGCTTCAAATTGATCGGCATGATCCTGAGCGTAGTAGCCGATCTCAACATTTTCCGACCATTTCACCTGACCCGCAGTCGGGGCTACCTCGCCGAGCAGGTTTCTAACCAGAGTGGTTTTACCAGCACCGTTCTGGCCAATAATGGCGATTCGTTCACCGACCTCTATGTTGAAGCTTTGATCACGATATAGGGTGGTGTCGTAACTCATGGTCAAGCCTTCCACTTCAACTGCATTGCGATACAACTTCTTGTCCTGATTAAAGCGAATGAATGGATTAACCCGGCTGGATGGTTTTATTTCATCGAGCTTGATTTTCTCCAACTGCTTGGCTCGCGAGGTGGCCTGACGCGCTTTGGATGCATTAGCAGAGAAGCGGCTAACGAAGGTTTGCAACTCTGCAATCTGTGCTTTCTTTTTGGCATTTTCAGCCTGCATACGCTCACGCGCCATGGTCGCGGCAGTCATATACTCATCATAGTTACCGGGAAACAGCGTGATATCACCATAATCGATATCTGCCATATGGGTACACACGGAATTTAGAAAGTGCCGATCATGCGAGATGATAATCATGGTGCTGCGGCGCTCCACCAGCACCTTCTCAAGCCAACGAATGGTGTGAATATCCAGATTATTGGTCGGCTCATCGAGCAACAAAATGTCCGGGTCAGAAAACAAGGCCTGCGCTAACAATACTCGCAGCTTCCAACCGGGGGCCACTTTGCTCATCGGGCCGGCATGTTGCTCGATGGGAATGCCGACCCCCATCAAGAGTTCTCCAGCGCGAGATTCCGCGGTGTAACCGTCCATCTCGGCGAACTCGATTTCCAATTCCGAAACCTTGATTCCTTCCTGTTCGGACATTTCGGGCAGGCTGTATATCCGTTCGCGCTCCTGCTTGACTGCCCACAACTCTGCATAACCCATGATTACCGTGTCAATGACCGAGTGCTCTTCATAGGCAAATTGGTCCTGGTTAAGCTTGCCTATGCGCTCACCCGGGGTGATGGATACGTTGCCGTTGGTGGGCGTCAACGAGCCATCGAGAATCTTCATAAAGGTCGACTTGCCACTGCCATTGGCACCGATCAGGCCGTATCGATGGCCATCGCCAAAGTTGACTGAAATGTTCTCAAACAGCGGCTTGTCGCCAAACTGCATTGTAATGTTTGCGGTGGAAATCATGCTCGTTGGAAAACCGTTTTTTTGCTCGGCGTAATATACCGTTTTCAACTAATTGGGCAATGCCAAAATGACAGAAAGCCGCGTAGCATAATGCTACGCGGCTTTCTGTTTAGGTCTAAATCGCGTCGGGAGCGATTGTTCAGATGGCTCAGGTGAGATTGGTTACGGGAGAACCGATCCTGCGCCCAGTGTTTGCTAGAAGGTCAACTGAAAGCGCACCCGAAACTCATTACCTTCGTCACCGTCCAGATTATCTTCACCATCGGTGTAGTTTACACCCAGGCGAACATTTCCATGGGGATACCAGTTCAAGCCCAGCGTGTACGCCGATGCATCGGTCCTGCCCAGTTCGATGTCGCTATGATTGCCATCGCCCTCTTCCAGTCGCGCAACCACTTCCCAGGCACCGCCCTTGTCACCTGGCTTAACACGCTTGAACTTACCGCCGCTGTAAGGCCGGGTTTCGCCGGTAAGGATATAGCCAGCCTGAATATAGTAGCCATCGAGATCGGTGTTTCCTTCTTCTCCGTCAACAAACTCGGCCTGAATGTGGAAGGGACCCGAAGTGGCGGCCACTTCCAGACCCACCGCAGAATCTTCATCGATATCTTTGTAGGCAATACCCAGGTGAATCAGACTATTTTCCGTTTTATATGGTGCGATGGTGTAACGAGCCGCAAATCCAGTTTCTTCGCCGGCCTCAGCATCGTTTACATCGTCCGTAAAGAACGCAACGGCATAAGTTTGATTACCCGACATTTTACCGTGTAACTGTACACCGTCGGAGCGACCTATTGCGAAACGCTCAGTAATTGCGGAGCGCTCCAACACACTGATGTCCTTAGACGACGTCAGTTCTTCCAGACCAAATGGCATTTTCTGCCGACCCACTGTGATATTCGCTGCCGAACCGAAACCGCCGTAGCGCAGGTACAGATCTTCAGCACCGCCGCCGTTAACATTGAACTGGGATTTAAAGCTCCAGTCATCACCGATCTTGCCGCTGGCGTACAATCGCCCACGACGCAAATCGAAATCATCTTCGTCGGTGACACCATTTTTTTCGGCCTTGTTGTAGTCGTACATGATTCGACCGCCGAACTTGAACTGATACTGACCGGATGTGACCGACAATCCACCTTTGGTGGAGACCTTGGTTTGGGGTTTCGATTCAGACGATTGCGCCTGAGCTTGGATGGTTAGACCAATACCGGCCAACAGGCCAGCCAGTAGTACTAGTTGTTTCATTGTTGCTCTCTCTATATTGGGTTTTACATTAAATGCGAGCGATATCGCGAGATGAGCGTATTGTGCGAAACCTTAGTTACAAAAATATGACAGATTTGGTCAATTCGCAATAGTGTGGGTATCGCAGCGAGCCACACTGCACTGCTTAAAGTTTCCGCCGATGGGCAACGCGGCACAAAAAAAGCCGGGCTTGCCCGGCTCTCAAAAAATGCTGTGTCTAGGCAGCGCTCTATCAGGCAGCGGCTTACTCGTCTGTTTCCTCGCTACTTTCCTCGCTACTTTCCTCGCTACTTTGCCCGCCACTTTGCTGATCCGACTGCTGCTTGCGCCATTTATCAAACGAAATGGTTTCATCAGGGTCGGATTCGACGGCTTCTGTCTCGGTAGACCGGACTACCGACGGGGGCCGGGTAATGTCGGCGCTAGGCTGGTTTTTCTCCGCGACCGTGGCGCGCTTGCCACAGGCACTAAGAGCGAGCAGGAAAATAATGATGAGGGTTTTATTCATGGCGGTGTTGGGCTCGTGATGTAATCGGGACAAGGGTTTCAGCGGTGCACTGCCGGTCGCAGAGCCTGCCAACCCCTTCGGGCCACTGGATGATACCAAAAAGCGATGCCAGCGCACATATATTCACCGACCGCGCCCTTGTTATTGACGACAGTATCGGTACTATTCGGAGTCACTACCGCACACATTGCTCTAGCCTGTAATGACCTTAAAAATCGGCGTGGTGATGGATCCGATCCAATCCATCAACATAAAAAAAGACAGCACCTTTGAGATGCTGTGGCAAGCTCAGCTGCTGGGCTGGGAATTGTCCTATATGGAACTCGGCGACCTGTCGCTGGACGGCGGTGTGGCGCTGGCCACAGCCCGCGCGCTGAGCGTAAAACAGGACCACAGCGACTGGTTTGAGTTGAGCGACCAGCAGACCATCAAATTAGGGAACCTGGATGCCATTTTGATGCGCAAAGACCCGCCCTTCGATATGGAATATGTCTATGCAACCTATATTCTGGAGTTAGCTGAGCGGCAGGGCACGCTGGTGGTAAACGCACCTGATGCGTTGCGCGACTGCAATGAAAAAGCGTACTGCGCTTGGTTTCCGGAGCTGTGCCCCGAGTTTTTGATCACCCGCAGTGAACAGCAAATTCGTGATTTTCTTGCCCAGCATGAGGACATAATTTTGAAACCGCTGGATGGAATGGGCGGCACTTCAATATTCAGAGTGCAAAAAGAGTCGCCCAATATTTCGGTAATTATCGAAACCCTCACACAGTATGGGTCACGCTACGCCATGGCCCAGCGATATATCGCTGACATCACCTCGGGCGACAAACGTATTCTCATTGTGAATGGCGAAGCAGTGCCCTACAGTCTGGCGCGGATACCCGCAGAGGGCGAAACCCGTGGCAATCTGGCGGCGGGTGCGACGGGCGTGGCCCAACCATTAAGCCAACGCGACTGGGAAATTGCTGCCGCAGTCGGGCCCGAGTTAGTAAAGCGCAATATTTTGTTCGCCGGCCTCGATGTGATCGGCGACTACCTAACTGAGATAAATGTCACCAGCCCCACCTGTATAAAAGAAATCAATGAGGCCTTTGACACCAATATCGCGCTGGATTTAATGCGAGTGATAGAACAAAAAATAAGCGATCGGGGCTGAACGGGCGCGGCAGATGAGTAGCCAACAGGACCTGCTGAGCGTCACCGCTTTCTTTTCGGGGTTGGTGCATGCGGTCATTATTTTAGGGATTAGTTTCAAACTGCCTGACATCGCGGATTTGCAGAATACCGACAATATGTTGGATGTGATTTTGGTAAATTCGCCTAACAATAAGGAACCCGATGACGCCGAGCTGATTTCAACCAGCAACACTCAGGGTGGTGGCCAGGATGACCGGGCTGCGTCCTCTCCGGTACCGTATAAAGCGGTAACCAATTCACCCGTTAAGACCATCAAGCGTACGGCCAACCAACAAGCGGTCACCCGATTGTCGCCAAATCAGCTGCTAACCGCTCAACAGGGCGAGTTGAGCGTACCCGCGCAACGTCCAGACCAAACTCGCCTGGAGTCTAAACGCGCCATTCAAGGGCCTGACCGGGTGACCACCAAGTCGCAGCGCGAAATGGAACGCGAACGGTTAATTGCGAAACTCAGTCAGCAGTGGGAAGACTATCAAAAACGCCCCAACAAAGAATATTTGTCGCCTAGTTCCAAGCAACATGAAGCGGCGGAATACCTCGACAAGTGGCGTAAAAAAGTAGAATTAGTTGGCAATAAGAACTATCCGCGCCAAGCCCAGTCGCGCGGCTTATCGGGCACCCTGATTCTAACCGTGGAAATTAATCGCAACGGGACCATAAACGCCATCAACGTGAACAGCCCCTCGCGGCACCGTGTACTCAATGACGCGGCGGTTCGCTTCGTGCGCAACGCCTCGCCGTTTGATCCATTCCCAAAGGAGATCAACCGCAACACCGATATTCTGGTGATTACCCGCGCCTTTCATTTTCTTAATAACAATAGCCTCTCGAGCTCGGATGCGTCCGCAGCGCGCTAGCTGGCACGGTCGATCAATAAGTCTTGAAACCAACGACGGTAATAGCTCTGGACGTGGGCCTGAAGCGTACCGGTGCTGCGGTAGCCAATGCCAGCAGCGCCGTTGCGCAACCGTGTGGCGTTATCGGTATGCGACGCGGGCGCCCCGACTGGCGGTTACTGGATCAACTGATTGCAAAATGGCAACCAGATGAGATCCTGATCGGCGACCCGAACACCGATGCGCCGGAATTAAACAAAGCCATAAATCGCATCATTGCGTATGTACAGGGCACTCACAAGTTGCCGGTAAAACGCTGCGATGAAGCCTACACCACAGATGCCGCCAATGCCGAAATGGCCAGCCAAAAACTGACCCATGCCAAAAAGGTAGAGCTACGCGACCAGATTGCCGCATGCCTGATGTTGGAGGCGTATTTGAGCAGCCTGTGAGGCGACCAATCGCTGTGCTATTCTTGCGCCACTCGTTACAGTTCAACCCAGCGTCTCATAAGCAAGCATAACGCCGCATGTTGCCCTTCGCCTCACTCACCTCTTCGCGCCAGCTAACGCCAGACATTATCAGCGGGCTATTTGTCGCGATCGACAATATGGCGACCATTGTTGCAGAACAAGGCACCTCTACTTTGCTGCAGGACAAAGTAGTTGCGTTGCTATTTTTCGAGCCCAGCTCTCGCACCATGCTCAGTTTTCAATCGGCGGCACAACGGCTTAAAGCTGGCACAATATTTGCGCAAAGCGCGAGCACTACCTCCTTCGAAAAAGGAGAAAGTCTCGAAGACCTGATTCAAATCGTCAACGGCTATGCCGACATCATTGTGATGCGACACTCACAACCGGGCAGCGCAGAAGTTGCCGCACAGGTTAGTGACGCGCCGTTTATAAATGCGGGCGACGGCGGCAATGAGCACCCCACTCAATCAATTATCGATAGTTACACAATCCATAAACACCGAGGCCGACTGGATAACCTCAATGTGGTGTTTGGTTTTGATTCCTTACAATCACGCAGCATTCATTCGCTGTCGCGTCTATTAGCACAATACGAGGGGAACCGGTTTACCTTCACCGGGCCGCAAGAGTTATGGCCCAGCAGTGAATTGTTGTCGGAGTTGAGGGCTGCAGGGGCACAATGTGATTGCGTCAGTGAAGTCGATTATCGAGACAACTTCGATGTGGTCTACGTCAATCGATTACAGGAAGAACGCTTTGCGGACACGACCCTGTTTGAAGCTAACCGTCGCAAATATCGAATCACGCGCGATAACATTGAGGGCTGCGATGCGTTACTGCTGGATCCACTACCTCGCATCGACGAGATCGCCACCGAGGTCGATGCGCTGGAGAACGCCGTGTATTTCAAACAGGCCAGCTACGGTGTACCGGTTCGCATGGCCTTGCTAGCGTTATTGCTCGGGAAAATCAACCTCTAATCGCCGGCCTTACGGGGTCTTGTGTCTATCGTGAGCGCGAACGGATGAGCCCGCTGCGCTAGTGCTCATCTTCCTCAATCATTACATCGGCCATCGTTTCACCGAACTCTGTCTTGGCCGCTTCCTTACCGCGCAATTTGATCGCCAGACGCAAATCGTTTTCGGATTCTGCGTTCTTAATAGCATCCTCGTAGGTAATTAAGTCCTTTTCGTGCAGATCAAACAGCGACTGGTCAAACGTCTGCATGCCCCAGTCAGTTGATTTTTCAATACCCGCACGAATTTCATCGATGCGGTGCCCCTTGATCATGTCCGAAATCATCGGGCTGTTAATTAATACTTCCACTGCCGGTACCCGACCTTCTCTACCTTTAATTGGCAGCAGTCGTTGCGACACCAGCCCATAGAGATTCAAGGAAAGGTCCATCGCGAGTTGATCGCGGCGATCGGCGGGGAAAAAGTTAAAGATACGATCCAGCGCCTGATAGGAGTTGTTGGCGTGCAGCGTGGCAATACAAAGATGACCCGTTTCAGAAAACACAATGGCGGCGTCCATGGTTTCGCGGGTTCGAATCTCACCAATCTGAATGACATCTGGCGCCTGGCGCATGGCATTGACCAACGCAGTTTCAAAGGACTCTGTGTCCACGCCCACTTCGCGCTGAGTAATGACCGACTTCTTATGCGTGTGCAAATACTCAATCGGATCCTCTACCGTAATGATGTGATCCTGAGCATTGCGGTTTCGGTAATCAACCAGCGACGCCATTGAGGTACTCTTACCGGTTCCCGTTCCGCCAACGAAAACCAATAATCCGCGCCGCTTCATAATCATCTTCTTGAGAACTTCGGGAATTTGTAGTTCTTCGACGGTTGGAATCGAGGTTTTGATTGCCCGTAAAACTGCGCCTACATTGTCTTGCTGAATAAAAATATTGACCCGAAAACGACCAATTTGCTTGGGGTGAATAGCAAAATTACACTCCTTGGTACTTTCAAAAATCCGACGTTGCTCCTCATTCATGATGCTGTAGCAAAGCTCCTGCGACTCCTTGCCATTCAGGGGGTTGCCGGCGATCGGGAAAATTTTTCCGTCCACCTTAAAGCAGGGCGTCGCGTTCGCCGTAATAAACATGTCCGACGCGTTCTTAATCATCATCGCGCGCAGCAAGTCAGCCATTTTGTACATTGTTAATACTCCCGCAAATTTGGTCGACGACCTGTAGAAACGATTGGCAGATTGATCATATAAACGTGGGCTCCATTAAACCTCAGATCACATAAATTTAGATTTATCGACCGCCCGGGCCCTTGCATCGCCCTGACTGATCAGCCGGTCGCGCACCAGCGATTGCATACACTGATCAAGAGTTTGCATCCCCTCGCCCTGCCCGGTCTGAATCATTGAGTACATCTGCGCCACCTTGTCTTCTCGGATCAGGTTACGAATAGCTGACGTACCCAGCATAATTTCATGCGCAGCCACCCGGCCTCCGCCAACTTTTTTAATAAGTGTTTGCGCAATGACCGCCTGAATGGATTCAGACAGCATTGAACGCACCATAGACTTTTCTTCGGCTGGAAATACATCGACGATCCGGTCGATGGTTTTGGGCGCTGAACTGGTGTGCAATGTCGCCAATACCAGATGGCCGGTTTCGGCCGCGGTCATCGCCAGACGAATGGTTTCAAGATCCCGCAATTCGCCAACCAGAATAATATCCGGATCTTCGCGAAGTGCCGATCGCAAGGCATTCTCAAAACTGTGCGTGTTCTCATGCAACTCGCGCTGGTTAACCAGAGAGTTCTTACTCTGATGCACGAATTCAATCGGGTCTTCGATGGTGAGAATATGCGAACGTTGTTTGTCATTAATATGGTCGACCATGGCCGCCAACGTAGTGGACTTGCCCGACCCGGTCGGCCCGGTCACCAGCACCAGCCCACGGGGGCGCATACAAATTTCGCGGAACACGCTAGGCGCATCCAAATCATCGAGACTCAGCACCACCGAGGGGATGGTCCGAAACACGGCAGCCGGCCCACGATCTTGATTGAAAGCGTTTACGCGAAAGCGTGCTACATTTGGAATTTCAAAGGAGAAATCCACCTCTAATTCTTCCTCATACACTTTGCGCTGGTTATCGTTCATGATGTCAAAAATCATTTTTTGCACCAGTTCACGATCCATAACCGGCAAGCTGATCTTTTTGATATCACCATCAACGCGCAACAGTGGCGGCATACCCGCAGATATATGCAGGTCAGACGCTTTATTATTTTGTGCAAATGCCAGTAATTCAGAAATATCCATGGATTCTCCGCGATTAAACGATCAGATATATGCGTTACAATTTACTCATCGCTAAGCAGTATACCTAGAACGAAGCTTATGAGGAATATAGATTACGCTTCTAAACAACTGAATAAGATACGAAATCGAATCTCGCAGGCCGCCGAAAACGTCGGCAGAGAGGCGTCTTCCGTGGTCTTAATCGGGGCCGCCAAACAGCAGGACGCGGCGCTGTGCGAGGCGTTTTGCGAGGCTGGATTGGAGGCCTTGGGAGAGAATTTTGTGCAACAGGGGATCGAACGCCAAAAAGTTATTCCGCGGCAACGAGTGCAATGGCACTTTATTGGCAAGATTCAAAGTAATAAAACGCGCCTGATTGGGCAGCACTTCGACTGGGTTCATGGTGTTGATCGATTAAAAGTGGCGCGGCGCTTTTCGGATCAGTCGGCTGGGAATTCTGCCCTGCAGATTCTGTTGCAATTAAACATCGACGACGAAGCCAGCAAAGCCGGCATCGCTCTGAACCAAGCGCCGCAACTGTGTGACCAAGTGGCGCAGCTGCCCAATCTGCAACTGCGTGGCTTTATGTTAATACCCAAACCGAATCGTGCGGGGGCCGAGAGACGCAGGCCTTTTGCCTTGGCGCGCGAAGCTCTAGCAAGCGTTAATCAGCGATATGGTTTGGCAATGGATTCACTTTCCATGGGCATGTCCAGCGATTTGGAAGACGCCATTGCGGAGGGTGCAACAATGGTTCGCGTGGGCACAGATCTATTTGGCCAGCGCCCAGCCCACCAAGACTAGACAAAATCGTCAACCGTCGCAGGATGCATTTGCCGCGGTCGGCACGTACAATAACCAGCCGCTGCATAACTTTTCTATTACTATTTTGAATCAGACTATTGGCTTCATCGGCGGCGGTAATATGGCCGCCAGCCTTATCGGCGGAATGGCGACCGCTGGCGCAAACCATCGGCAACTGATGGTATACGACCCGGATGCCACGCGCTGTGCACAATTGCAGCGCGACTATGGCGTTCACATCGCGGCCGATAACAATGCACTGGTGACGCAATCTGATGTCATCGTGTTGGCCGTAAAACCGCAGGTGCTAAAGCAGGTCCTAGAACCGTTGGGCGAGGTCTGCCGAGATAAGCGCCCATTAATTCTGTCGATTGTCGCCGGAATCCGGATCGATAGCATTTTGCGCTGGCTTAATTGTGACCTGCCCGTGATCAGGGCGATGCCAAATACGCCCGCCCTGGTCGGTCTGGGCGCCACTGGCATGTTCGCCAATGCCGCCGTCTCCGACCAGCAGCGCGCACTGGCTAAGACATTGCTGGACGCAGTGGGGCTGTCGTGTTGGGTTAAGAACGAATCTGATATCGACGCTGTTACCGCTTTATCGGGGAGTTCACCGGCTTATTTTATGCGATTTTTGGAAGCGCTTATCGAGGCTGGTACGGACGCGGGCCTGGCGGCCGACACCAGCGCGGCACTGGCATTACAAACCATGCGCGGAACCGCGCATTTAGTTGGCAGTAGCGATCAGGCGCTGGCACAATTGATAACCAATGTCACTTCACCCCAAGGCACAACTGAGCGGGCTCTGTCAGCGCTCGACTCCGGCGGGTTGAAAGATCTGGTGAAGACGGCATTTAGTGCAGCGCAGCAGCGTGCTGGCGAGTTGGCAGAAGAGCTTGACCCCGACTCCGTCAATTAAGCAAATCAATCGGCTTGGATTAACACAATGAACTATCTGGCGAACGCTACAAACTTTTTGTCTCAGGCGATTATCGGTTTTGCCCTGTACGTCGTGTTACTGCGCTTTTGGATGCAGTGGGTGCGGGCCGATTTTCGTAATCAGATTGGCCAATTTATTATTACCGTAACGAATCCGGTGGTGCTGCCGTTACGGAAAATATTGCCGTCAATCGGCGCGGTAGACAGTGCGACAGTTGTGTTAGCGTTTTGCATCGCGCTGCTGAAGGTGTTTATTTTATTCAGCCTGCATAAAGCCAATTTGGAACCCTTGCGTCTGGCCGTGGTGGCGCTGAGCCAGGTAATCTTATTCAGTATTCACTTATTTATGGCAGCGGTCATCATTCAGGTGATAGCCAGTTGGATCAACCCGCATGGCTATAACCCAATTGTTGCGGTTGCACATGCGATCGCTGAACCGATTCTGGCACCGGCGCGGCGTCTGATCCCGTCTATCGGGGGTCTTGATCTCTCGCCTATCCTGGTGTTTTTGTTTCTACAGCTCACCATCCAGTTAGTCGTCTATCCCCTGCAAAACTTCTGATGGCTGCATGACTGACGTCCACGCGACAAGCGTCGGCCGGGTAACACCCCAGCTGGCCGAATTTGAGCAACCTCTGCATTTACAGAGTGGTGGAAAGCTGGATGGTTTTCATCTGATCTACGAGTGCTACGGGGAACGCAACGCAGACAGTTCCAATGCGGTACTGATTTGTCATGCGCTGAGCAGTGACCACCATGCAGCGGGATTTCATGATGGCAACCAACCGGACGGCTGGTGGGAGGTCATGATCGGCCCCGGCAAACCCATCGACACCAATAAATTTTATGTAGTCTGTTGCAACAATCTCGGTGGCTGTAATGGTAGTAGCGGGCCGTCCACGATTAACCCGGCTACTGGCAAGCCGTTTGGTCCCGACTTCCCGATGGTAACGGTCAGCGACTGGGTGATGGCGCAGTCGTTACTGGCCGACCAACTCGGCATTTCGCGCTGGGCGGCCGTGGTGGGTGGCAGCCTCGGCGGTATGCAGGTTCTGGAGTGGAGCAGACGTTTTCCGGAGCGCATAGCGCATGCAGTAGTCATTGCTGCTGCGGCCAAGCTGACTGCTCAGAATATAGGCTTTAACGATGTGGCCCGGCAAGCTATCCGCACCGACCCGGAGTTTCACAAGGGCGACTATTACAGTCACAATACAATCCCACGCCGGGGTCTTCGGGTGGCCCGTATGATGGGCCATATTACCTATCTGTCTGAATCCGCCATGGCCAGCAAATTCGGGCGCAATTTGCGCCACAAAGAAACCTTTGACTATGAATTCGACCCGGAGTTTGAAGTTGAAAGTTACCTGCGACATCAGGGCGACCAGTTTGTAAACCGCTTTGATGCCAATACCTATCTGTTGATGACCAAGGCGCTGGACTATTTTGACCCTGCTGCGGAATGCAATGGCAACCTTGACGCGGCCCTCAGCGCTGCGACCGCGGATTTTCTGGTGCTGTCCTTCAGCAGCGATTGGCGATTCACCCCCGAGCGCTCACGTGAAATAGTGCGGGCGCTGCAAACCAACCATCTGAATGTGAGCTATGCCGAGATCGAAGCACAACAAGGCCATGACTCGTTTTTACTCGATATCCCCGATTATCTGCATATCATGCGTGCCTATATGAACCGCGTTGCACGAGTAATCAAACATGGCTGAGCGCATGAGTCATACCAAGCTGCGGCGCCATGATCTGCAGATGATTTCAGACTGGGTCGAAGCCGATTCCCGGGTCATCGACCTCGGTTGCGGTAACGGTCGCCTGCTGCAACATCTTCAGGCCAGCAAAGGTGTCACTGGTTACGGCGTTGAATTGAATCCGGAGCGCATTGCCGAATGTATCGACAACGACGTCAATGTGATTCAAACCAATCTGGATAAAGGCTTGGGCCACTTTGATGATGACTCCTTTGATTACGTAATCCTGTCGCTGACCCTGCAAGCCATGCGCCACCCCCGTACTCTGCTGACGGAAATGCTCAGAGTCGGCCAGCAAGGCATCGTGACTTTTCCCAATTTTGGCTATTGGCGCAATCGCATGCAGGTCGCTTTTTCTGGCCGCATGCCGATCAGCGCCGAACTACCGGAAAAATGGTACAACACGCCCAATATTCATTTGTGTACCGTTAAAGATTTCCACAGCCTATGCGCGCAACTAAATTTTACAGTTGTTTCGACCAGCGTAGTGCATCATAGCGGCAGCCAGAACTTGGGGTTGCGCCTGTGGCCAAACCTATTTGGCGAAATCGCACTTTGTCATATTAAAAAAAACAACTGATGACCAATAATGATATTTTACGGCGGCTGCGATATGCCTTCGATCTGTCTGATGCTCAAGCCGCTGAGTACTGCAGCCTGGATCCCTCATCCACCGCGGCAATGGACAAAGCAGCCATAAGCGCGCGGTTACTGGCCGACGATGATGAAAATCAGGTCCCTTGCAGCGACCCAGAATTATGCGCATTTCTGGACGGCTTAATTGTGGCACGGCGCGGCTTGCGTGAGGGCGTGATCGCCACGCCGCCCAAGCCTGCGGATTTTCGCCTGAGTAAAAATGATATCCTGAAAAAACTGCGTATCGCGATGGGCTTTCGCGAAGCCGAAATGCTCGACACGCTGTCGGCTGGCGGCGTGGAACTCTCTAAGAGTGAACTAGGCGCCCTGTTCCGCAGCCCGGGCCACAAACACTACCGAACCTGTGGCAATCAGGTACTACGTGCGTTTATTAAAGGCCTGACCGCTAGCCAACGCAGCTAGACTTTAAACCCTCTCTTTTATCTAGACAAAAACCCAGCGAAACACCTATGAACCAGTTATCCGATTACCAAAAATATATCGATATAGCCGTCGAACACGGCAGCAGCTTTGGCTTGAAACTATTGATCGCTCTGCTGATTTTCTGGGTAGGCAAGCGCGTGGCCCGTGCCATTAGTAATCTGGTTGTCAAAGCGATGCACAAAAACGAGGTGGACGCCGAGCTATCCGGCTTTGTAGAAAGCTTACTGTACTGGGGCATGGTTGCTCTGGTCGCGGTAGCGGCGCTGGGGCAGTTAGGCATCCAGACCGCTTCGTTTATCGCGATTTTGGGTGCTGCCGGTTTGGCCGTCGGTTTAGCTCTACAGGGCTCCCTGTCGAACTTTGCAGCCGGCGTGCTGATACTGATGCTGCGCCCATTTCGGGTGGGTGATTGGGTTGAAATGGCCGGGGTAGCCGGCAAGGTGGAGACCATTCATATATTCACCACCGAACTGATCACCGGCGACAATAAGTGCATAATCGTGCCCAACGCCCGGGTATTAGACAGCAATATTATCAACCACTCTTCAACCGGCGAACGCCGCGTTGATCTGGTGTTTGGTATCAGCTATGAAGACGATATCGACCAAGCCCGCAGCGTGATCGAGCAAGTGCTCGGTCAGGAGCAACGCATTCTCAGTGATAAAGACATCCGCATCTCCGTGTCGGAGCTAGCCGATAGCAGCGTCAATTTTGTTGTACGGCCGTGGGTTAAGACCGATGATTATTGGCCAGTTTTCTTTGACCTGACAGAGGCGATGAAAAAACAGTTCGACGCCAACGACATCTCCATCCCCTACCCGCAGCGCGTGGTACATCAGGGCGGCTCTGCAGGCTGATTCAGATTCTCTAACCGTTGCGATAGGTGTAACTATAGCCATTCAAGGCCGGAGCACCGCCAAGATGCGCATACAGCACCTTGGCGCCTGGCTCAAAGAAGCCTTTACGGGCTAGGTCAATCAACCCCTGCATCGACTTGCCCTCGTACACCGGGTCGGTAATCATCGCCTCAGTTTGCGCAGCCAGCCGGATGGCATCGTTGGTTTCCGCACTGGGCACACCATAAGCTGGGTAGGCGTAGTCCGGGTTGATCACAATCTCTTGATCGCTTATTTCCCGGCCTAGGCGCACTAACTCGGCAGTCTTGCTGACAATGTCGCGCACCTGCGCACGTGTTTGTTGCAAGGCGCCCGATGCATCAATGCCGATCACCTGCTCGGCACGATCAGCGGCTGCGAAGCCCACGATCATGCCGCCCTGAGTTGAACCGGTTACCACGCACACCACGATGTAATCGAACTGAAATCCCAGATCCAACTCCTGCTGCATGACCTCTTCGGCAAAACCGATGTAGCCCAAACAACCGTACTTATGCACCGAAGCGCCAGCTGGAATACCGTAAGGTACGCCCCCTTCATCGCGCACTGATTGCATGGCTTGTTGCCAACTTTCGCGAATACCAATATCGAAACCATGGTCCACAATGCGTGAATCCGCGCCCATTAAACGGGTTAATAAAATATTACCGACACGGTCGTAAACGGCGTCTTCATGTGGCACCCAGCTCTCCTGCACTAAGCGACATTTAAGGCCCAATTTTGCCGCAACCGCGGCCACCATGCGGGTATGGTTGGATTGCACACCACCAATGGAAACCAATGTGTCGGCGCCAGAAGCAAGAATGTCCGGCACGATGTATTCCATTTTGCGCAGCTTATTACCGCCCAGCGCAAGTCCGGAATTGCAGTCATCGCGTTTGGCGTATATTTCAATGTCGGCCCCCACCGCCTCGGTGAGGCGAGGCAAAAACTCAATCGCCGTGGGCCCGAAGGTTAGCGGATAACGTTCAAAGTTTTTCAATAAGCTCATGTGCTACACCCATCTATTAGGCAAAACCGGATTTCGTTGGCTATTAATTGCTAAGTCGCTGTTCGACCGTGGATTGCGTGCCCGGCAATTGCGCAAGCAAACATCCAAGCATCATCATTGCCGCACCAACCAGAGCCGCTGCCCCCAACTGCTCCTGATATACAAAATAGCCGGCTACGGCCCCGAACACGCCCTCCAGTGACAGAATCAGGGAAGCGGTAAAGGGCTCTGCGTATTGCATTACCACAACCTGCAGGGTGTAACCCAGGCCGACCACCACGATACCGTTTAAAAGAATCCAGAAGTAATCAGCGGAATTACCCGGCAACAATTGACCCTCCAATATTACCGCCGTGACCAAACTGAAGATGGCGCAAACCAAAAACTGGATAAAGGCCAGTGATAATTGGTTATGGCGCCCGGCGTATAAAGCCAACACCAGCAGATGGATAGCCCAGAACACCGCGCCCAACAACGCCAGAATGTCGCCTTGCAGCGAAATTTCGCCATTGCTGCCGGTCATTAAGTACAAGCCTACAATGGCCACCACACCACCCAGCCAAACGATTGCTGCGTAACGATAACCGATGAAAAAACCGATCATCGGCACCATGATTACATACAGCCCTGAGATAAAGGCGACATTAGCAAGGCTGGTGTATTTAATGGCCAGTTGTTGCATGCTGGCACCACCGAACAGGATCAGGCCTACAATTAAACCCAGCCTCAGGGTTTGCATGTTGAATACATGGTCAAAGCTTACTTGTTTCGACCACAGCATCACCGGCAGCAAGGTGAGCGCACCAAGCGCGAAGCGCAGAGCATTAAAAGCACTGGGGCCCAAACTGTTCATGCCCTCGCGTTGCGGCACGAACCCGAAGCCCCAAATTGCCGCAATCAATAGCAGCGTCAGATTGACGGCCAGCACACTCCTCATTGCGGGTGTGGCTATTGGTCCGTAACTCTTGGGGGCACCTGAAAATTCTCCGCAACTAGGCCAGCACCGGGCGGGCGCTGTCTGGCGCATCATCAATGCGTGCGATGCGGATCATAAACCAGGCATAGATGAGCGTCATGAAGGGGCTGATAATGTTGAAAAAACAATATGGCAGATACACAAAAGTGCCGATGCCCAGTACGGCCGCGTGATACGCCCCACAGGTATTCCACGGAATCAGTACCGAGGTTACGGTACCGGTATCTTCCAGTGTACGACTCAAGTTTTGCGACGAGTATCCCATCTCCTTATACAGGCCCGCATACATGCGGCCGGGAATGGCCACCGAAATATATTGATCCGAGGTGCTGATATTGGTCACCATGCAGGTGCCCGCGGTGGCCGCCACCAAGCTGAAAAAACTGTTTGCCATCTTTTTGATCGACTGCATCATTCTGCGCAACATGCCGCAGGCATCTAACACCCCGCCAAAGGCCATGGCAGACAATATCAACCAGATTGTATTCAACATGCCTGCCATACCGGAAGCGCTGAACAGGTCATTGAGCATGGCGTTGCTGGTAACAATGTCGACCCCGCCAAACAGCGTGGTAATTAAGACTTTGTACAGAGCAAAGTCGCCCAACGGACCCATCAATTCAACCAGTAACTCTCGCTGGAATAAGACGGCAAACACTGCGCCGACGATAATGCCGCTGAACAGGGCTGGGATGGCATCGACTTTTTTTACAATTAATCCGAGGGTAATAACCGCCGGCAACAGCAACCATAAACTGATGTTGAAGCGTTCATCTATGGCGCCTAAAACCATACTGACGTCTACTGCAGTACTGCTGGTTTCGAGGTTTAGCCCGAGAAACGTGAACAGTACCAATGTAATCAACATGGAGGGGCCGGTGGTCAAAAACAGGTATCGAATATGATCAAACAATGGCGTTTCGGTGACTGCCGCCGCCAGATTTGTGGTGTCAGACAGCGGAGACACTTTGTCGCCAAAGTAGGAACCCGAAATAATCGCGCCACCAATCAGCCCATCGGGGATTTCCAGCGCTCGACCAACGCCGACCATGGCCACGCCGATCGTCGCTGCCGTGGACCAGGAGCTACCGCTGATCAGGGAGGTGAGCGCGCAGGCAATACAGGCCGCCACCAGGAATACCGTAGGGTTTAATAATTTAACGCCGTAGTACACCAGCACTGGCACCGTGCCGCACAACAACCATACGCTGGCCAGCGCGCCCACCAATAACAAAATGAGGATTGATGGCATGGCATTGCCGATGGTCGCGACCACACTGGCCTGCTGTTGTTTCCAGCCGATGCCGCGGGCTATTCCAATGGCGGCGGCCAGACCAGTTACCAGTAATATGATCATCTGGCTGGAACCGCTTAAGGCGTCATCGCCAAACACGTAGACGTTCCAACTGAGCGCTGTTATAAGCAGCAACACGGGCAGCAGAGCAAGGCCCAGACTCATTTCTTGCTGCTCAGTTACCTCTACGGAGGAATCGGATTCGTTTGCCATGCTATAACCATTTTTTTGTCGTTTAACTGGGCGAGGTGGCTTAAGAAAGCGACGCGGCTAACAACCACCGATGGCCCCATAATATACGTGCATTTTTATCCTGTGGCGGGAAAATCTTTGCACTTGGCCAGCGTTGCCGTAAATTGGCTGAATTTTAGGCTGTATATGCTCAAAAAGACCCGTTTTGGGGAGTGTAAACCTTGTTGGTTTGACCGTTTGGGCGTAGGATTGGCTCCACGCAACCGCTGTTCAGCGGTGGCTGATGTGCGCACGCTAAAAAAGCGGCCACAAATTTAGTTAAACGCTAACAAAAATGAGGAGTTTCACATGAACCAGTTACAACCACGCGTCATTGCAACGATATTTGCGCTGACTGCAATAAGCGGTGTTTCTGCTCCTTCTTTTGCTCAGGAAAACGAAGCAATCGAAGAAGTGGTCACCATCGGAACGCGGGGCAAGCCGCGTTCTGCAACCAGCTCGATCGCCCCTGTTGACGTAATCTCTGCGTCAGACTTCATCGCTCAGGGCGGCGTAGACACCAGCAACCTGCTACGCAATGTAGTGCCTTCTTTCAACGTAAACGATCAACCGATCAGTGACGCGGCAACCCTGGTTCGCCCGGCGAACTTGCGTGGCCTGGCCCCGGATCACACCCTGGTATTGGTGAACGGCAAGCGACGTCACCGCGCGGCGGTAATTTCCTGGTTAGGTAATGGTCTGTCTGATGGCTCGCAGGGCCCGGACATCTCAGCTATTCCGGCGCTTGCGTTGAGCAGTGTAGAAGTGCTGCGCGATGGTGCAGCGGCCCAGTATGGGTCGGATGCTATCGCCGGTGTTTTGAACTTCAATTTGAAAAACTCAAATTCTGAAGGTGCCGTTGAAGCAAAATTTGGCCAGTACAGTGAAGGTGAGAATCAGTACTCAATCGCTGTTAACCAAGGCTTCGCCATTGGCGACGGCTTCTTGAACGTTACTGCTGAATTTTCAGAAGCTGATGCGACGGACCGCTCTGTACAACGTGCAGACGCCGCAGGCTTAACCGCTGCCGGCATCCAAAACGTTGCTAACCCGGCGCAAGTCTGGGGCACACCTGAAATTGATGGCGATAAAAAACTATGGCTGAATTTTGGCACGCAGATGTCTGATAGCGTCGAATTCTTCGGCCAGGCAAACTACAACAACAAAGATGTTGCCGGTGGTTTCTATTATCGTAATCCGACCAATCGCGGTGGCGTATACGCTTCCGGTGGCAACCTGTTGATTGCTGATCTGACCCCGGATGGCTCAGGCAATTGCCCACAGAATATTCCTGGTAGCGCCGCTGGCCTGAACAGCGCCGCGTTCGCCGCGGTTGCAGCTGACCCTGACTGCTTTCACTTCTCAGAGATCATCAGTGGTGGTTTTACCCCGAGTTTTGGCGGTGAAGTGACCGACCTGTCTGCTTTGTTTGGCCTGCGTGGCGAAACAGCCGGCGGTCTTGGTTGGAGTGTCAGTGCCTATTACGGTCAAAATATTGCTGATTTCTTCATCAACAATACTGTTAATGCTTCACTAGGCCCCAACACGCCACGTGACTTTAACCCCGGCGATTACGAGCAAGCTGATATCGCAATTAACGCCGATTTCACCATGGCGCTGACTGACACCGTGAGCCTGGCCTTCGGTGCGGAATACCGTGAAGAGGAATTCTCTATCGTGGCTGGTCAACGCGAGTCATTTATCGACGGTGGCCTGGGAGCTCAAGGGTTCAGCACATCGACCAATGGTTTCCCGGGATTTTCACCTGACATCGCTGGCGCGTTTGATCGTACTAACACCTCGCTTTATGGTGATTTGGAGTGGCAAGCGAACGATGCATTATTGATCGGTGCTGCGGTACGTTTTGAAGATTTCGATGATTTCGGTAGCACCACCAACGCTAAGCTTGGCTTTAACTACTCCATAAATGATTCTGCGGGTATTCGCGCCACGGCAAGCACTGGTTTCAAAGCACCGACACCAGGTCAATCTAACGCCTCCAATATCTCGACTCAGTTGGTTAATCTGGTATTGACCAATCAGGGCGTTATTCCTTCAACCAGTCCTGCGGCTTTGTTGCGTGGCGGTGGTGTACTACAACCGGAAGAGTCAACTAACTTAACCTTGGGTGGTTACTTTTCAATCGGTAATGTTGACTTCACAGTTGATTATTTCGATATTGATGTGGAAGATCGTTTGAGCCTGTCTAGTGACTTCACTTTGAACGACGCTGACCGTGCCACACTTGCTGGCCAAGGCATTGATGCTTCTGATATTGCTCAGTTCCGTTTCTTCACCAACCAATTCGACACTAATACTTCTGGTTTCGATATCGTTGCCAACACGTCGTTTGATGTAGGCGGAGGTGTAACGACGCTTAACCTTGCATTCAACAAAACAGATACCGACGTTACCCGTCGCAACCCTGCGCTGTTGGGTGATAGCCGTGTTCGACTGTTGGAAGATGGTGTGCCGGGCACTCGTTGGAACCTAACGGCAAACCACCAAATGGACAAGCTGCGATTATTGGGCCGCGTAAACCACTACGGCAAGTACTATGATAACGAAGCCGGTGGTGTCTTTGATTCTGCCCAAACTGTTGACATCGAAGTTGGCTACATGCACTCAGAACAACTTGATCTGGTGTTTGGCGCTCGTAATATCTTCGATGAGCAAGGCCAGGAAACCGTGACTGTGGAAGGTGGTTTTGATGCCGCTGCAGTGCTCGGCTTGCCTTACAGCCAGTTCACACCTTATGGATTTAACGGCACGTTCTTCTACGGAAAAGCGACCTATAACTTCTAATCTGAAGTTTTATGGATCCGAGAAACCGCAGCCTCCGGGCTGCGGTTTTTTTTTGCCTTTGTTTCGCCTTGGGAAAAGCTGTCGGGATACGCTATAGTCAGGCCACTTGATAGCAACAACAAAAAATCATCATGCAAGAATTGGTTAACACCCTGAACGGGGTTATCTGGAGCCCGGCACTGATATACCTGTGCCTGGCGGCTGGACTGTTCTACACCATACTGACACGCGGCATGCAGGTCCGTCTGTTCAAAGAGATGATTCGCCTGATTGTGTCAGGCGGAGATTCTGACAAGGGTATCTCCTCATTTCAGGCGCTGGCCGTTTCGCTGTCTGGTCGTGTTGGCACGGGCAATATTGCCGGCGTCGCTGCAGCAATCGGTTTTGGGGGGCCGGGCGCCATATTCTGGATGTGGGTAGTAGCGATATTCGGCGCGGCGACCGCCTATGTGGAAGCCACGCTGGCGCAAATCTACAAAGAAGTGGTAGACGGAGAATATCGTGGCGGCCCCGCCTATTACATCGAAAAAGCCATGGGCCAGACCTGGTACGCCTGGCTATTCGCCCTGGCCACCATTCTCGCATGTGGCGTATTACTGCCCACCGTTCAGTCGAACGCGATTGGCAATGCAGTGGTTCAGACACTAGGCCCCGGCAGTATGGTTGAAACCGCAATGGGCACACTCAGTACCACAAAAATTATTACTGGCCTGGTAATTGTTTCTATTCTCGGCTTTATCATTTTCGGGGGCGTAAAACGAATCGCGCATTTTGCGCAAGTGGTCGTACCCTTTATGGCTCTGACTTACATCATTACCGCCTGTGTCATTGTGGGCATGAATATCGATCAGTTACCGGGCATCATTGGCATGATTATTGATGACGCGTTTACGCCAATGGCGGGCTTTGGTGCCGCAATCGGCTGGGGCGTGAAACGGGGCGTTTACAGCAATGAAGCCGGTCAGGGAACCGCCCCCCATGCAGCCGCGGCGGCCGAGGTTCAGCACCCCGCCCAACAGGGTATCGTGCAGTCATTCTCGATATACGTGGACACCCTGTTCGTCTGCTCGGCCACGGCGTTTATGATTTTGATCACCGGCGCTTTTAATGTTGGTACCGCAGAGGCGGGCTTTGTTATTCAGAATCTGCCAGCTGATACGGCAGCCAATAGCCCCAGCTTTACGCAGATGGCCATTGAGAGCGTCATGCCGGGCTTTGGCAATCCCTTTGTGGCCCTGTCATTATTTTTCTTTTCGTTCACCACCCTGATGGCCTATTACTACATCGCAGAAAGCAATGTGGTCTATATCCGCCGCTTTATTAAATTTCGTGGTGCCACCTTCACTTTAAAAGTGGTTCTGATGGCCGCGGTATTTTACGGTACCGTTAAAGCTGCGAATTTGGCCTGGGGCCTGGGTGATATCGGTGTCGGACTGATGGCCTGGATTAATATCATTGGCATCCTGATTATTTTCTTTATTGGCCAACCTGCTATCAAAGCGCTGCGAGACTACGAAATGCAGCGTAAAGCCGGTGTCGAAAAGTACCATTTCGACCCGAAAAAATTGGGCATTAAGAACGCTAACTATTGGGAAGATCGCTAGCCTTGGCGCGTAGTGCGGCGAGTTTATCGCCGATTTTTATTTCCAGCCCCCGGTCTACCGGGTGATAAAACTGTCGACCTCGTAGTTCCTCCGGGAAATAATTCTCACCAGCTGCGAAGGCACCCTCCTCATTATGTGCGTAACGATAGTCCTTACCGTGATCTAATTGCTGCATTAGCTCAGTCGGCGCATTGCGCAGATGCAGGGGAACTTCCAGTGACCCGCCCTCCTTGACTGTGCGCATGGCTTCTTTAAATGCGTTGTACACCGCATTACTCTTGGCGGCCACAGCCAGATACACAACCGCCTGCGCCAAGGTTAACTCGCCTTCGGGGCTGCCGAGGCGCTCCTGTGCTTCCCAGGCGTCCAGTGCCAGCCGCAGTGCCCTCGGATCTGCGTTGCCAATATCTTCCGACGCCATACGTACCACACGGCGCGCGATATAACGCGGGTCGCAACCGCCATCGAGCATGCGACACAGCCAATACAGTGCGGCATCCGGGTCAGAGCCGCGCACCGATTTATGCAGCGCCGAAATTTGATCATAAAATGCGTCGCCGCCCTTATCAAAACGCCGCGCAGCACCCCCGGACATAACCTCAGCTAAAAGCTCTCGGGTAATTACGTTTTTCTCAGCAAGGTCGGCCGCTATCTCCAGCATAGTTAATGCACGGCGTGCATCACCGTCAACGGTGCTGGCTAAAAAATCCTTTGCGGACGATTCCAGAGTCAGTTGTGTAGCCCCCATACCACGCTCTGGATCCTGCAGAGCGCGATCGATAACGGCCTTGAGTGTGTCATCGGTGAGAGATTTGAGCACATAAACGCGTAACCGGGACAACAGCGCGTTATTTAATTCAAAGGATGGGTTTTCCGTTGTTGCCCCAACAAAAATAATAGTGCCGTCCTCTATGTGCGGCAGAAAGGCATCCTGCTGCGCTTTATTAAAGCGGTGTACTTCGTCAACAAACAAAACTGTATCGCCCAGCCCTGCCGCCTTGCGATCCGCCGCAATGGCGACTGCCGCCCGAATGTCCTTTACCCCGGATAACACAGCCGACAGCGCGACAAATTCTGCGCTGCTATGTCGGGCCATCATTCTGGCAAGAGTCGTTTTACCGGTGCCGGGCGGGCCCCAGAAGACCATTGAGTGAAGTTTGCCGCTATCAATGGCCAATCTTAATGGTTTGCCCTCGGCCAGCAGGTGCTGTTGTCCCTCAAACTCGCTGAGATCGCGCGGCCGCAAGCGGTCCGCGAGTGGCGTGTTACGGGGGGTTTCCATTTTCGTTAAGATGCTGCAACCAGGAAAGAACAATCAGCCACGCTAGTTGACTTCACGCTCTGACGCAATCTTCCACGTATCTCCGCGCTGTACCCAGACCAATTCCTTACGCGACGTATCGTCGTAATTATTGGCCTGATAGCGCTGGGTAAAGGTGACAGTAATGCGCTGCCAATCATCACTGAAGGCAACATCAAAATCAGACAGAGCAATGCGGCTGCCACGCTGTGGCGATACCCTTGCGACTCGTTGCCGCAACCACTGCTCTTTATTCAAGCCTTTGGCAGGCACAAACACATCATCATAAAACGATAAGTACTCCAGCACATTTCCAGATTGCCAGGTACTGCGCCATTGTTCCGTCTGATACGCGATTTTTACCCGCAGCAGCGCTTCCTGCTCCACCCGGTCTGCGCCCAATGACGCTTGAGCCTGCTCGGCTGCGCGGGTGGCAGCTTTAGCATTAGCCTGCGCACGAGCAAGCATTTCCGGCGTGGCGACTTGCAGAGTCGATTCAATCTCCGCCGGGCGGTCGGGTTGACTAAAATCCAAACCCGCCACTAACTCACGTTGACGCACCGCCCGTTGCGCGCTGACTTTCGGTATCGGTAAGCTGCGCGTAGCGGGCGCCGGCAGTTGTTGTGGCAAAGTACTAGGCGCGTCGTTACTGACCATATCACCAGTCAAGTCACGCTGCCCGGTGATACTGAAAACAAAAATTAATAACAACGACGCTACGCCGGCCAAGGCCAACCAGGCCCACCACCGACGACTGTCGGACAGAATTGCTTCGCGGCGCCAAAACCGGTGGTGACACTGCATGCAACGATGTGGCCGGATCGGCCACAGGCGCATAATCGGCATATCCCAGCCGCGCGCTCGTGATTTTGCTATGCGATCTGAAAAACAACGCGGGCAATGAATTACCGGCGAATTGGTTTCGACAGCAGCGGCCGTTGATGGGCTGGCATTAATCTGATTGTTTTCGCTATTTTGTGCCACTGTTGTTTACTTCTCAGTGCAACCTGCCAACCCAAACTAACTCAGAAATTTTCGATTTCCTCATCTGCAACATTATTCATCCGTAACACAGCCCAGCGAGGCGTTTTGTACATTTTTAATGTACTTAAACAGTGTACCACGTCGGGCCTTCAGTGCTGGCGCTTGCCACTGTAACTTGCGCTCTGCTAACTGCGCATCAGAAAGCGCCACCTGGATGCGATTGTTAATCGCATCCAGGGTAATTTCGTCGCCATCTTTGACCAGCGCCAAAGGACCACCCTCCTGAGCCTCAGGCACCACGTGACCAACAATGAAGCCATGCGACCCGCCCGAGAAACGGCCATCGGTGATCATCGCCACGTGTTCACCGAGGCCTGCGCCCATTATGGCGGAAGTCGGCTTTAACATTTCCGGCATTCCGGGCCCCCCTTTGGGGCCCTCGTAGCGAATAATCAATACATCACCACGTTGTATTTTGCCCTGCTCGAGTTGTTCGATCATGGCTTGTTCGCCATCAAAGACCCGCGCCGGACCAACGAATTTTTCGCCTTCTTTACCAGTCACCTTGGCGACTGAGCCGCCCGGCGCAAGATTGCCTTTCAAAATCTGAATGTGGCCAGTGGGCTTAATTGCTTCAGCAACCGGTTTAATAATCTGTTGCCCTTCTTTGAGCGGCGGCAACTCAGCCAGATTCTCTGCCAACGATTTACCAGTGACCGTCAGACAATTCCCATCTAATAAATCGTGCTCGAGCAGGTACTTCATTACCGCTGGCGTTCCGCCAACCTCATGTAAGTCCTGCATAACGTACTGTCCGCTGGGCTTCAGATCTGCCAGGAACGGAATTTGATCGCTGACCGCCTGAAAATCATCCAGCGTCAAATCAATGTCCAGAGCCCTGGCCATGGCAATTAAGTGCAGCACCGCGTTGGTGGAGCCACCCAAGGCAGTAATTATCACCATCGCATTTTCAAAGGCGGCGCGGGTCATAATGTCTCGTGGTTTCAGGTCGATTTCCATCAGGTGCCGCAGCGCGGCGCCGGCACGACGGCATTCATCGATTTTTTCCGGGTCCACGGCCGGTGCGGAAGCACTGTAGGGCAAACTCATGCCCATCGCTTCAATGGCACTGGCCATGGTATTGGCAGTGTACATGCCGCCACAGGCACCGGCTCCAGGGCATGATTTTTCAATAATCTGCTGGCGCTCGTCATCGCTTATCGTCTCGACGATAAATTCACCATAGGCCTGGAAGGCGGAAATAATGTCCAGCTTCTCACCCTTGTGGTGGCCAGGCTTGATCGAGCCGCCGTACACCATAATCGCCGGCCGATCGAGGCGCGCCATGGCCATAATACAGCCGGGCATATTTTTGTCGCAGCCCGGCAAGGCAATTAAGCCGTCATAGAATTGTGCGGCGACGACAGTCTCAATCGAATCAGCGATGATGTCCCGCGACTGCAGCGAATAAGCCATACCACTGGTGCCATTGGTGGTGCCATCAGACACGCCGATGGTATTAAAACGCATGCCCACCATACCGGCTTCGACGACCCCGGATTTCACCTCTGCCGCCAAATCATTGAGGTGCATATTGCAGGTATTTCCTTCCCACCACACGCTGGCAATGCCAACCTGTGCTTTGTCCATGTCCTCACGCGTCAAGCCGGTGCCATATAACATGGCCTGGCTGGCGCCCTGAGATTTATTCTGGGTAATGGTCGCGCTGTGCTTATTGAGTTTTTGATCAGACGTTTGATTAGACATAAAAGAGCATTGCGCGGCCCGCGCAGATTGGACGGTGAAGCGGGGATTTTACACTTGCCACGAGCCCAGCTAAAGCTGCTTTTGATGCTTTCGCCTAGTTAAAAATTTCCTTTAGTAATCGCTCTTTGAGTGTTTCTTCCTGGTCCTTTTCGGGTTCAACACCAGGCTCGGCTGAGTCCTTCGATTTCTGGCTCGCTTCCTGCTGTTGCTGAGGGACCGCCATCACGTCAGGCACGGCATCGGATTTCCCTTGGGACTTTGATGTGTCCTCACTGGTTGATTCCTTCGATTGCGAATCAGATGTGGTTGAGCTATTCGGCTCAATGGTAATGACTTCACTGTCACCTGGTTTACCACTGCTTTGTGTAACTGGCGGATTTGCCCCCTGCTTCGACTTAGGCTCCAGTTTGCGCTCAATTTTCCGTTTGATGACCTGCTGTAATATCTCTCCTGTCGACAAGCTGCCGCCGCCCTCAATACCCAGTTTTTTCTCCAATAACTCGGCCTTTTTCTGCTCCACTTCACGCGCCAGCATGCCTTTTACCAGAGCCTGCATGTCTAAGGCATAACGCGGCGACTGCAGAGCACCGCTCAGGCGCACTGGTAATGTAAAGCCCTTTAACTCTTCCAACGCCTCACCGCCCTGACCGCTGGTACTTTTGACCACCGATACCTGCAGTAGATAATCCAGCGACTGCCGTGCAATATCAATTTCACCATCACCACTGATGCGAAACAGCGGCGCTTTGATGGAAAATTCACGGCTGCGTAGTTTGAAGTCTTGTATATCAAAATTGCCCAGCAATTCGGCAAAGCGGGTTTCATCGTTGGCTTTTGAGATACCTTGTTGAGTCTCAGGCGGTTTGCCGCGTAGGGAACGATAGCGACTGTAACCCTGTTCGACGATATTTTTGATATCGATGCCGCGCACTATGCCATTGTTTGCTTTTACCTTGATGGTACCTCGATTGGTCTGTTTACCGTCCTTCTCTGTAATCGTTAAATCCAACACCAGAGATCCAATACCGCTGAGTTGATCGGTCACATCGGCATCTTTCAGGAATGGCGCCAGACTAACCAGATCGATCTCATTTTTTATCCGCAGTTCAGCGGATCCCGCCCGCTCCGCATACGACATCGTTCCACCGAGACTGCCTTCATATAATTTTGCCCGCGGCGTGATGGTGACCGCGCCGCCTTGAGACACGACCTGCACGTCAACGTCATCCATGCGCAAGCCGCCGGAACGCAGAGTGTTGGCTTTGAAATTACCATTGGCCTGAATACTTTTGAACAGCGCCATCGGCACCGCCAGGGCATCGGCGCCGTTTACCGCCGGCGCGGTGGCTGCTGTCGAGGCATTGCCTGAAAACTGTTCGGCGCCCCGCGGAAGATAGCGATCAATATTGATACTATCGAGCGCTAAATTAAATTGTGCGGCGGCCGGCTGTCCATCGTCCAACGCCAAACTCCCACGCAGAGTGCTGTCGTCCAGCTTCACGATCATATCCTGTAGCTGGGCTCGCAAAGCGGATACATTGACCCGGCCCGAGAAGCTCACCTGTCGCAGCGCAGTATTATCTTCCGCTTGATAATCAATCTGTAACGTTTTGAGCAGGCGTGCGAGATCAAAAGTACCGGTCTCAAGCTTGGTTTGTAAAACCGGATCACCGAAGAAGCGACTCACCACAGGCTTGTCGGCGGTGACCCGCAAATCATCGCTGCGAATACTGGCCTGCGAGGCGGTGACCTGAGCCGCCTTAAAATCCACCTGTAACTGATTGGCTAGCAATTCAACCGGGCGAGACTTAAGTTCGGTTTTCACATTTAACTGGGGTGCCGCGGCCTGTTGCGATGCAATATCCAGCTCCAGATTGGGCGTGCTGATTGTGGCGCTAATTGCTGCCTCGCCCTCGACTTTTATCTGCGACTGCAGTTGCGTGATTAATAACAGCGTGGCAGCTGAATCGAAACGCAGCTTATCGAAATTATTATCCATCACCAAAGCGGTTGCACCGCCGTAAGGCTTTTCAAATCTTGCCCTAACAACCAAACGCTCAGCGTCAGACACTGCCCCGGGGCGTATTACAAAAATTCCTGCCTGCAGAGCCAGCTCCTGACCTGCCTGCTTTAGGTTTAGATTCAACTCGCGTAAGGTGAGCGCAGACGCGTCAATATCCAGTGCCGCCACCGAGTTTAGTTTAAATTCCATGGGCACCGGGTCGCTGGCATTAATCGCCACACCGCTCAGTTTTAATGGCGCCGGTTCAGACTGCAATATATCGCCCGCGCTCAGTGACAAATCCTGTAAGCGATAATCGGCGCCGGTGGTCTGATCGATCCAAACGGCAGAGGCCCGTTCGATTTCCACGCCCTGTATCAATAACGCGGCGATAATGCCGCTGCCCTCTACGTCAGCAGGCGCCTCTTTTTCCTGCGTACCGAGCAAGCCATCCAGGCTGTTTTGCCCATCAGCCAGGGTGATCAAATTAAGCTCAGGCTGGCGCAGTACGATGGTATCCATCTCCACACGCCTCGACAGTAGCGGTAATGGTTTCACTCGCAGCTGGGCATCGGCCACCCGCAGCAGGGGCGGCATTTCTTCCCCAAAGCCCGGTGGCTGGCTAATCGTTAACTGTTCGATTTCCAGCCCCAACCACGGCAGCACCGACAGGCGCAAGGCACCGTCTAATTGAACCTCGCGGCCAGTTTGTTCAGCAACCAGCTTGGTCAAGGTCGCTTTCAACGCCTGTTCGTCCACCAATTTAGGCGCGGCCAACACCGCCACCAGCAGTAGCAAAGACAGGGTCAGGGCGACGCCAGCCAGCCATTTAAGCAGGATTAACATAGTGCCAATAATGTGCCGTTAAATTAGATGATTTAAAGGGTTGTTGAACAACATCGATGCTGTTCTACCCCACTATACGGCAAGCCGATGAACGCGAACTTAACGCAAGTCGAGCTGCGCTAGACGTCGCGGTAAGAATCGTCGATGCGGTCTATACGGCGTTGCATGGCGGCGAATTCCATGTCTCCTGCGCCGCCCGGAGAATTGGCCATTTGTAAGGCCAGCAGTTCGAGACTGCGTTCGGCAATATCCAGCCCGACCGGCACGACGGGCTTGCCTGTCATATCCACCTGTGCCTGGATTTCGCAGGCCCGTTGCAGGCTGAACATGCGGAAAAACATTTCCGCAATGGTCTGCCCACAGGTCAACAAGCCATGGCTACGCAAAATCAAGAAATTTTTATCGCCCAGACTGTTTATTAAGGCTTCCTTTTCGCCCGGCATCACGGTGATGCCCTGAAAATCGTGGTACGCCACCTGCCCATACAGCAACACAGAGTAGAAATTGTCGATGCGCAGGCCGTCCTGCTGGCAGGCCACCGTCATGCCCGCATCAGAATGGATATGACCAATACAGTGAGCGTCATCTCGTGAGCCATGAATGGCACTGTGAATTAACATGCCCGCCGGATTAACGGGGTAATCGCTGTGCTCGATGATATTGCCTTCAATATCGACTTTAACGAGGTTTGAAGCGGTGACTTCGCTGTAGTGCAAGCCGTAGGGGTTGATCAGAAAGTGATGATCATCACCTGGCAGGCGCACTGTAATATGGTTAAAAATCAATTCGTCCCAATCGAGAAACGCAAAGATTCGGTAACAGGCTGCAAGTTGGGTGCGCAATTCTTTTTCAGCGGAGTTCATCTTTGATTCCTGAGTTGTCGTTATCCGGGATGCATATTGTACACCGTGCAGCGCAGCGGCTCGAGCCGCCACCTTCGACTAGTGTCTTACCAGCAAGGTACCACTGTCGCCGGTTTCGCCGATCGCACTGATAAACCGCCCCGGCAATGCATCGGTGATGGCAACCATTCCGACACCACCCTGCAAGGCATTAAAGGCCTCTTCCACCTTCGCCACCATACCGCCCTTGATCACGCCTTCTGCAATTAACAGTTTTGCGTCTGCCGAATTTAATTTCGCGATACGCGAATCCGGCTTGCTCAAGTCCCGAAAAATCCCCCCCACGGCGGTGGTCATAATCAGGCACTCGGCATGCAGTGCCTGAGCGACCGCGATGGCAGTGGTGTCTGCGTTGATATTGAACACCTCTGCGGCATGACTTATCCCCAGAGAGGCAATCACCGGCACCTGCCGCAACTCTAGCAGGCCGTGCAACAGAGCCGTGTTGACGTCAACCACATCGCCCACCAGGCCAAAATCGATAGGGTCGGAATCGGGCGCCATCTGTCGCGGCGGTCTTCGCACAGCCTTAATCAACCCACCGGATGCGCCGTGGCAACCAAACGCAGCCACGCCAGTCGCACGCAAAGCTGACACCAGATCCACATTTGCCTCGCCGCACAGTGCCTGTTTGACCATGCGCAGTTCTTGCGGCCCGGTAATGCGTCGCCCGGCCACTTTATTCTCAGGTACACCATAAAGCGATTGCAGCTCTGCAAGTTGCGGCCCGGCGCCATGCATGACCACACATTGCCGGCCCGCGGCTAAAAGGTCATTGAGGTTGTCACCCAGCCCCCGCAATTGGTCAGGGCTGGCCAGTACATCGCCGCCGACCTTGACCACAGCCACCGCGGGCCGAGTTGATTGTGCAGGTGTCACGGCCACATTGCGGGTTGTAGTAAACCGTAGGCATTGTCGCGCCCGGTCATTAAATTGAAATTCTGCATCGCCTGCCCTGCGCCACCTTTGACCAGATTGTCCAGCACGGCAATCGCACACAGGGTTTTGCGACCGCTTGCTGCATCCTGTTTGACCGTTAATCCAATCTCGATGCGCAAGGAGTTTTTAACCGCCACAACTTCTGGCGTCATGTCAGCCGGCAGCACGGTGATTAACGGAAAGTCAGCAAAGTATCGCCGATACTGCTCGCGAATATCAGCTTCGCTATCACTACTATCTAAATCAAACTGAGCAATAGACATCATGCCTCGCGCCAGCGGCGCTGACACCGGCACAAAATCCAATGACACCTTATCGGCCCCGGCACTGTTCAGGGTTTGCACAATCTCCGGCGTGTGCTGATGGTCAAAAACTTTATAGGCTTTAATATTATTGGTTCTCAAGGTGTGATGATTGCCCGCCTGAGGATGTACCCCGGAGCCGCTGGAGCCGGTCAACGCAACCAAGCGCAGCGCCTGATTGTTTAATGCGCCACCTTTGGCCAGCGGCAGTACTGAGGTGGCGATACAGGTTGCAAAGCAACCCGGGTTGGCCACATAACGAGCATTCTTGATCTCGTCTGCATACAATTCGGGCATGCCGTAGGTGAACGTACCAAGGCGGTCCGGACAGGGGTGTTCAGGCGCATATACGCGCAGATAGTCATCCAGCTCCCGCAGCCGGAAGTCACCCGACAAATCAATAATTCGCACGTCGGTATCAAACAGCTCCATGGCTACTTTAGCGGTAATCACGTGTGGCATAGCCAGAAAAACCAGATCGGCTCCGGCAACGCATTCGCGTGGCGGAATGTCCTCGAACACCAGGTCGCTGAGCCCATAAAAACTGCGGTGGACCTCGCCAATCTTTTTACCAATATGATCTTTGCTGGACACACGCAATAATTCGACATCATTCCGCACCAATAAATGCCGCAGTAACTCCGCGGCCAGAAAGCCGGAACCGCCAATGATGGAAACCTTGGTTATGTTTTTATTCTGCATGGAAATCTGGCCCTCTTTAGGCAGTCACTGGTTCAGGTGAGACGATTAATACCGAGCGTTGACCCGGCGCCACCGACTTATTCGGAAACACAATGCATTCTCCGTCGTTAGCAACAATATACCGCTGCTCCCCGTCTTCCACCAGCAATGTGCCTTTAGCGAAGGCGGTGAAATTAGGCACATCATCGGCAAAATGAAACTGCATGTCCTCAGACCGTTTAATAAACTCATGTTGCACGCGGTACACGCGCAATTGGCTCGGCCCCTGGGCAAATTTTTCGCGCTGCTCTAATACGGCAATTAAGCCTTGATACAGTGCGTCATAGCGACTTAGATCATTTTGTCCGAATGGCTGCACACTGCCTAACTCCAGAGTAAAACCATGCGCCGCATGAGTGGTGCTGGTGTAATAAGAGAATGTGCCGCTAGGCTGTTGCGATAACAGCACTGCCTGCATACCACAGCGCTCCAGAAAGCCAAGTTGCGACTGACTGTGTTGGCGTTCATGCAAAAGCGGATAAACAGCAAATTTTTCATGCCTCGATGCACGTATTGCCGTGTGCAGGTCATAGTGCAGACAACGTTGATTGATAGCCGGGTAGCTGGACACAAACCGTGAGACCAACTGCTCCAGGTGTGCGGCTCGCTGCGCTTCTAAACTACCATGCACATCACCGTTCGCGTGCCGGCCTGAAAATAAGCGGTTCATATTGTGCTGCAATTCTCGTACCTGCTTAGCGGCAGCAGCGGGGTTGGCGAAGATCAACAGCAGCGGATTACGTAGCTCAACCTGTTGGTTCAATAAGGCTTCGATCAATCGCTCCAACAATTCGATAGGCGCGGTTTCATTGCCGTGCACGCCGCAGGAAATAATAATTGGTTGCCGCGCTGAATTTTCTTGAATTGGAACTAACTGCAAAACGCCATTGGCCCATAGCTGCAGCCGGATCGCGTTGCCAATCTCATGCGATACCGGTTCCCGACCAGATTCGGCGTGTGCCATGGTGGACGCGATAAAGCCCTGCTCGCCAAACAATATATGACTGACCTGCGACCGCATCCTAGTTTTGCTGAAATTCGTAAAACGAACCCAGTTGAAAAATCTGCGTTAGCTCATCCAGCGCGGTAAAACTCTCCTGCATCAACTGTGGGTCAGCCAGATCTTCCGGGCTGAGTCGCTCTCGATAATGTCGTTCTACCCAGCCAACCAGGCGCGCATAGAGTTCATCATTCATCAAAAATCGAGGATTTACCGCCGCCAACTCCTGGTCGGTCAGCGCCACCCGCAGTCGCAGGCAGGCCGGGCCACCGCCGTTCTGCATACTTTGGCGCACGTCGACAAATTTTACCGCCTTAATCGGTGTATCCGCTTGCTGCAAAGCGGTCAGATACTGGTAGACCGCCGGGTTTTCGCGGCTTTCCTGCGGCAGAATCAGGGTCATTCCGTCGCTGTTGGGCAAACTAACCAATTGCGAATTGAACAGATAGGAGCTGATGGCATCCTGCAGTGATACCTCTGCGGTAGGCACTTCCACAAAATGCAGCTCGGTGTCACCTGCCGCGCGCTGCAACTGGGCCTGCATTGCCTGTTTATCAACAAAGGCGGCTTCATGCAGAAACAGAGTATTCAAGTTAGCGACGCTGACCACATCGTTGTGGAAGGCACCAGCATCAATGATTGCCGGCGACTGCTGTGCGTAGACCACGGCATTTTCGTCGAGTTGATGCAGCCGACTGATGGCCTGTGATGCTTCATAGGTTTGGCGGCTTGGAAAACGGCTGGCTTGCGGCTTATTGTCACGAAATGCGTAGCGCCCGTAGACAAATAACTCAACACCTGGCGCGTCATAGCTGGCCGCAAGCCGGTTGTGGTTAGCGGCACCTTCATCACCAAAATGAGCGCCCGCAGGTAGTGCGCTATGGTGGGCAAACAGGTCGCCGTCTGAAAAGATTGCCTGCAATAAACGGCTGGTGCTCGGGTGTTCAATTGAGCGATGAAACATGCTGTTTAAATTGGCCGCGGTGAAATGCACCTTGCCATCCGCCGTATCGGCGGATGGTGACACAGTGGCCGCATTAGCCGTCCACATACAGCTGGCCGAATAGCAGCTGGCCAATAATTCTGGCGCGCTGCGCGCTACCTGCTCAATGACCGCTTGATCCGTGCCACTGAAACCCAAGGCTCTCAGGGTTGGCAGGTGGGGTCTCTGTTGTGGCAGCAGTACGCCCTGCTGCAGGCCCAACTCAGTTAGCTGCCACATTTTGTTAAGGCCTTGCAGGGCGGCAGCACGCGGTTGCGACACTCGCCGCGCATTATTAGCCGACGCCAGATTGCCGTGTGACAGGCCGCTGTAGTTATGGGTCGGGCCAATCAACCCATCAAAATTGACTTCGTAGGCACTCATATGGGGGAACTCATAGGCGCGAACTTACAGTCTCACGAAACGGATCGATGACCCGTCGGATAACTGCAGCGCATCTGCCACTGCTGTGTGAACTGCAACTTCTCCTGCGTTTGAGATGCGCAGTTCACCACGGGTGGTCGCAAAATTCGACAATTCACTGTTGGCAATGATGGCCGTGACATCATCGGCCCGGCTTTCTGCAAACGTGTCTGTCACAGTTGCCAATGAACTGTCTGTGATCGTGGTTATATCATCTATGTGTGTGTCCACAGACGGTGCTGCATCGAAAATATCCACAAAACCATGCCACTCAAAGCCTTCATTACGCAACATTTCCAATGCGGGTTTGCCCTTTACGTTTGGGCGGCCGATAACCCGCTGAGCTTCTTCCGGCAACAGGTTTACATAAATGGGTTGCTTAGGCATCAGGTCCTGAATGAACTGATTGCCGTTAATGGCACCATACAAGTCTGCCTCAGCAAACTCCATTTCAAAAAAGTAGCGGCCTACCGCCTCCCAGAACGGTGATCGACCATGATCATCGAAGTAGCCTCGCAGATCAGCCATCACAGATTCAGGAAATCGCTGCCGAAACTGTGCCATAAACAGGTAGCGGCTCTTGGCTAACAGTTTGCCATTGCCATGCTTGCGATACTCGGGGCTGAGAAACAAAGTCGCAACCTCGGCGAAGCCCTCAAAGTGATTGGTCAGGTTCAGCGTTTCAAAGCTGACCTTTTTGTCGAGCTCCTTACAGCTTTGCGTCACCTTGTTAAGTTGATAGGAATAGAACTCATCGTGTTGACCAAGGCTGGCAATAATAGCGGCGGTTCCGACCAGAGGGCCATCGATACCGTCTTCCATCACCAGAAAATAGGTCTCGTCGGCTGGCTCCTGCACGGCCTTGATTACACTGTTCACCGATGCCGAGAGTTTGCTGGCCAAGACATCGCGTTCCGGCGGCAACGTGGTCATGCCCGGAAAGGCCTGATGCGCGAGTTTCAGCACGCCATCTATATCGCTTTCCCGCGCGGTTCTTACTCGTAACATTTTTGAATCCCTCCCGACTGGTGAAAAATAATTCTCACACAGTCACAGCCGAATTAGGCACGCAGTTGCACGTCGCAAAACCAGAAAATTCGGACAATCGCGTCGATTACCGTAGTAATTGCACAACTAGTCAATTTGCTGAGTGTTTGTTAAACATCCTTACCGCAGCAATTAGCATGGCTCACGGCCGAACCGAGCTACTCTTCGACCAACGCACTAAGCGGCAGCCCCGAATATTCTTTAGTCCGCTCCAGAATAATGAGTGTGCTGACCTTGGCGATACCAATACTGCGCTTGATCAGATCATCGCTCAAGGTATTGTAGGAACGCACATCGGGGCAAACAAATTTAAGCAGATAATCATAGGGCCCACTTATTTTGTAGCAGTCGGTGACTTCAGCCACCCCTTCTATGGCCGCTTCGAATTTCCCGAAATCTTCTGGAAAGTGGTTTTCCAGGGTAATCTCGGCAAAGGCTTCAATATGGGGCGCTAATTTTTCTAAATCAATTTCCGCCAAATAGCGTTTTAACACACCGGTCTTTTCCAGCCGCTTTACCCGGCTTAGACAAGCGCTGGCGGAAAGATGGACTTCTTCAGCCAATTGCTGATTGGTGATCCGTGCATTGGTTTGCAAGACTTGCAATATCTTAAGGTCAGTTTTATTGATTTTTTCCGCTTTGGGCATGCTTGTCTCTCCGCGCCGTAGATTCGGCAGATTTCCCCGCGGCAGCCGCAGATTAATTGGCGGCTGAAACAGTTGGAAAATCATTTATTGTTTTTTGCTTCGCAACCGCGATTCGCGGCCGAGTGTGCTAATTTAGCATCACTATACTCACAGAATAGCATTTTGCGAATCGAGGAAGAAACGCATGACAAACGGTAATTTAAAGCGCGTCGACGCCGAATCCATATTACACCCGGCCACCAATGCGGATGACTTTGCCCGCACTGGGTCACGAATTATCGAAAGTGGCGAAGGAATCTACCTGCGCGACACTGATGGCAACCAACTAATCGATGCGGTAGCAGGACTATGGTGTGTCAATATCGGTTATGGCCGCAGCGAAATAGCTGACGCCATGAGCGCGGCGGCAACGCAATTGAGTTACTACCATACGTTTACCGGCATGTCGAACGTACCGCAAATTGAGCTGGCGCAGCGGCTATTGGCACTGGCACCGGCGCAAATGTCAAAGGTGTTCTTTGGCAGCGGCGGCAGCGACGGCAACGACAGTCTGATGAAGATTGTCTGGTATTACCATAACCTGATTGGTAAACCGCAGAAGCGCAAAATTATCTCCCGCTGGCAGGCCTATCATGGTACGTCTATCGGTACTGCCAGCCTCACCGGCCTGCCCTCGTTTCACAAAGCCTTTAATTTGCCGATTGAAGGCATATTGCACACCGAGTCACCCGATTACTACCGCCATGCCCGTGAGGGTGAAACTGAGCTGGCATTCTCGCAGCGGCGCGCAGATGAATTGGAACAACTGATTTTGACAGAAGGGCCGGACACGGTTGGTGCATTCATTGCGGAACCGGTGATGGGCGCCGGCGGTGTTATCACCCCGCCGCAAGGCTATTTTGCGGCTATTCAAAAAGTCACCAAAAAATACGATATTTTGTTTATCGCCGATGAAGTAGTGTGCGGCTTTGGCAGGTTGGGCACTTGGTTTGGCAGTGAGGTTTATGACATCGAGCCGGATATGATGACCACTGCCAAAGCCATTACCAGTGGTTATTTTCCGTTCTCTGCCAGCTTTATAACTGAGCAGATATGGGAGGTGATTCGCGAGGGGTCGAGACAGTTTGGTAATTTCGCACACGGTTATACCTACGCGGGCCACCCGATTGGGGCTGCGGTGGCGATGGCCAACCTGGATATATTAGAGAGCGAACAACTGGTACAGAAATCGGCTGATAACGGCGCCTACTTTCACCGGCTACTAAACGAGCGGTTTGCTGATGACGACTTCGTCGGGCAAGTACGCGGGCAAGGCCTACTGGCGGCGGTACAGCTAATGCAAAACAAGGCGGATAAGACCTTCTTCGACCCATCGCTGAAAATAGCGCCGCAGGTTACCGCGCAATGCTATCAACAAGGATTGATCGCGCGGCCACTGCCGTCGATAGACTCGGTGGCGTTTTCACCACCTCTGGTTGCCACGCAGGCAGACCTCGAGATGATCGTAGACCGCTTTGAGAGTGCGGTGCGAAAAGTCGTTGCCGAGGTAAGTTAATACGCAGAGGCATTAATCGAAAATAGAGTCGGTCTTCAGCGCAGCCGGGCTAAATATTCTCGCCTTGAGGCCGCTAAAAAACAGCTTGATACTCCTCCCATTGATTAGCAACGCTGGCACAAAAAACAAGGTGACGAAGAATGCCACTACCAGTCCATAGGCCAGCGACACCACAATAGGCTGTAGCCAGGCGGCCTGGCTGGAACGCTCCAGCATTAATGGCACTAACCCGATAAAGGTGGTCACCGAGGTGATCAGAATCGGCCTGAATCGATCTCGCGCTGCCTTTTGAATGGCCTCACTCATTTCCAGACCACGCTGGCGCAGTTGATTGTAGGAATCAATTAACACCAGATTATCGTTGATCACCACGCCGGACGCCGCCACGGTGCCAAAGTAGCTATACAAGGAAATCGGCATGCCATTAAACCAGTGGCCGATAATCGCGCCCAGCACCGCGAAAGGAATCGCGATTAAAATCAAAATGGGCTGCGAGTAACTTTTAAATGCCACGGCCAGCATAAAATACATTGCGAACAAGGCAATCATAATCAGCACGCTGATTTCGGCTGCAAACTCAGCCTCAGCTGCGCTTTCGCCGACCGAGGCACGGGTCAGCCCGGGATACTTAGCCTCCCAGGCCGGAAAAAAGTTGTCCTGCAATTCCTCCATGATTTCATTGCGAACGGGTTCTTTGAGATAACCGCTTACCTCGGCCGAGCGCAGGCCATCCCAGTGATCTATCTGCTTCAACGCCGGCCCGTAGCTGACATCAACCACTGAGAACAGCGGTACTTCGCGATTGTCCTGAGTACGAATTCTGAAATGCCGCAAACTTTCCAGCGACTGACGGCTGACCAGCGGGTAGCGCAGCATTACTTTAACATCCTGACCGTCGCGCGGTAGACGCTGCACCTCTTCACCATAGTAGGCCTGGCGCACCTGACTCATCACCTGACCCAGCGTCAATCCCAACTGTTCCGCGCCGGGTTTCAATGCAAAGCGCATTTCTTCGCTGCTGGTTTCAAAACTGTCGGAAACATCGAATACCGATTTGAACTCGCGGATACGTTCTTTTAATTCCCCAACCGCCATCTGCAGCACTTCCAGGTTTGGATGGCGCACCGATATTTCCAAATCGGGGCCCGCGTTATCAAACGAGTACTCCACCCGTATCTGCTTGGCATCTGGCACGTCGCCGATTAATTCTCGCAACCGTACGGCCGCCTGTTTTGCGGACAGGCTGCGTACTTCTGGCGACGCGAGCTTGACGATGGCAATCACACTGTCGCGACGGGAACGTGTATACCAATTTTCCACCACCTGATTTTTCTCGCCTTCAGCGTTATTCTCCACTTCTGCAATCAGCTGTTCCTGGGCCCGCTGAAGCTGGGCCAGGATTTCCAGCGACCGTTGATAAGTGGTGCCTTCACGCAAATCCGCATTAATAAATATCTGCTCTGATTCAATCTCGGGATTAAACGCCGACTTCACATGATTACCGCCCATCAAGCCCAAGAACCCAATCAGTAAGGCCATCACAAATATCACCGTCGTGAGCACCGGGCGCTGCACTGCCTTGCTCAACATGGGTCCGTATTTTTCATGGCCGAAAGTAACAATGCCCAGCGCAATTTTCTGTTGAAACGCGGCAAAGCGATTTTTTTGTGTGGCCGGTTTCACGGTGGATAAATGCGCTGGCAAAATCAAAAATGCCTCCAGCAGGGAAAAACACAGGGCCAGAATTACCACCCACGCTATCTGGCGGGTAAATTCCTGCACGGTACCGGTAAGAAAGATCCACGGTAGAAAAGCAATAATAGTGGTCACCACACCGAATATGACCGGCTTGGACACCAGATAAGTACCATCGACGGCGCCCTTGAGGCCATAATGCCCGCGCTCAAACTCGGAGTGCACCCGCTCCCCGACAATAATGGCGTCATCCACCACGATGCCCAGTACCAGTAGGAAGGCAAATGTTGACAACATGTTCAAAGACACGCCCACGCTGGGTAGCAACACAAATGCGCCCGCATAGGCCGTAGCGACACCGACCGCGACCCAGATCGCCACAATCGGGCGCAGGGTAAGCAGCAGTACCATAAACACCAAAGCCAGCCCCGACATTGCTGCTCTGCCAATGGTCGAAATGCGGCTATTAAAGTCCACCGCGGTATCCTGCCAAAGCGTAAGCCCCACACCTTCCGGCAATGTTTTGCTGCGCTCGTCGATCCATTCGCGCACCGATTCAGACATGGTGACCACGTCCATATTCTCGCTGGACATTACCTGAATCAGTACCGCAGGCTCACCGTTCAAGGTCGCCAGAATTTCATTTTCTTCGAAGCCATCGATTACCGTCGCCAGATCCTTAACCCGAATGGTGCCGCCTGCGGGCAACTGTCGCACAACGATATTCTCAAAATCCTGCTGGGAATCGGCCAGATTGCGGGTTCGTAACGTGTACTGACCGGCATCGGTGCGCAAATTACCGGCTGATAAATTTATTGAATCGGCGCGAATCGCCGCTGCTATCTCGGCAAAGCCAATGCGAAATCGTTGCAGGGCCGCTTCGCTGACTTCAATGGAAATTTCCTCTTCACGGGTGCCAAACAGCTCGACAATAGAAATGCCCCGCAAGGCCGCAACCTCGCGGCGCATTTCGTCTGCCAACCGTTTTAACGGTCGTTCTCCAACATCACCATGTACGGCGATGCGGATGCTTTCATTACGGGTGTGAAATTGATTCAATCTGGGCCGCTCAATGCCGGGCGGGAAAGTAGAAATGGATGATACTCTGGTATCCACTTCATCCATGATTCGTCCGAAGTCCTGACCCCGGTCGGCCAGAATGGTCACAATGCCAACGCCCTCGCGCGACTCAGATCTTACCCAATCCAGGTTCTCCAGATCTTTGAGTGACTCTTCAATGCGCGAGATAATCTGCTCTTCGATATCGACCGGGCTGGCGCCAGCCCAAACAACCGTCACCTGCATGCCCGGAAACGGCACAGTGGGAAACAGTTCGCGCTCCATCTTTGAATAACCAATCACGCCAGCAAACAGGATACCCAGCATCAGCAGATTGGCTGCGACATGGTTATTGGCCCACCAGGCAATTATCGGTTTCATTAATATTCTCTTTAATTAGTTCGGCTTGCGGTAATCCGGGGCGAGCGCAAGTCAGCCTTGCCCGTGTTCAGATTTGCTCATTATCGGTTTCTTCAGCAGTCTGCACTGTCGCCGCATCATTGGCAGCCGGCTCGCTTTCACTCAATTCAACTTCTGCCACGGCATCCGGCTTGATCTTGACTGACATGCCTTCGTAAGCACCCGGCACCGGTGAGATTACCACCAGCTCACCGGCATTTACCCCTTGTGGTGTATCGGCCGCCAGCAGGGCAATCTCTGGCGATGTGAAAACGGTTTGAACCTGTCGAAACGCCAGTTTCCCCTGATTCAGCACATAAACTCGGTCGCCATTACGCAATGCTGTTCTAGGCACCTTGATGCCGGCCACGGGCTGTTTGGATTGCAATTCCACATCGACAAATAAACCAGGCGCCAGGGGCATTTTTTGCGGTGCCGCTGTGGACTGCATAGAATCGGCGACCACCGTGGCATATAGCAACCGGGTATTCTGATCGATACTGGCATCTATACTGCGCAAATGCCCCGGCCAAAAGTGTCGGGTGGCCCCAAAACTTGTGCTGATTACAGCCGCCGGTGCCGCTTCTCTGGGCAATGTCTGGCCGATATACAATCCCAGGTCGGCGATCTGAGTGTCGGTCATCGGGATGCGAACCTCCATGGCATCCACGGCGAACACCTTGCCCATGCTGGAACCGCGCGCAACGAACTGGCCCAGTTCTGCGCCTTTACTCATAATACGCCCACGAAAAGGTGCGCTGATGGTGGTTCGAGCCAGATTTAATTTGGCCAGATCTAACTCGGCCTGCGCGGCGCGTAGCCGGGCTCGGGCCCGATCGACCTGTGGTTTATTCAGGCGCAGAGGGTTTGCTTCATCAATACTGCGACCCTGCAATTCTTGCCACTCGCGGGCATTGGTGGCCGCAGCCGCCACCTCAATATCGAGTTGCACTCTGGCTTCCGCCACCGCGGCTTGTGCAGCATGTAAAGCCACCAGATAATCCGCGTCATCGATTTTAAGCAGTGCTTCGTGGGCTTCAAACAAACCGCCTTCAATGAACTTGTCTGACACCGACACCACTTTACCGGTCACCTGCGTGATCAACTCAATATTTGTCTTCGCGCGCACCTCGCCTTGAAAGATGGAAGAACGATCGATTTCATCAAGGCTGGCCCGTACCACATCCACCGCCAGAGGCGGAAATTCATTTTTCTCTTCTTCAACTTCCGGTTTACCGGCTTGCAGCGCAACAATGATGAGGGCGCCGACAAAAATAACCGTCAGGGGTAAAAAAAACTTGGACTGGGTAACTCGACTCATGGGGAGGCTGATATTCAGGCAGTTAGGGGCAGCTGGTGTTCTCTGACAACAGTATAGGTGGCATACTGATGAAATAGAACTTTATGCAAATGTTTAATATTAATGCTGTTGAATAGATGCGATTACAAGCTGTTTGGATTCAAATTCACTGGATAAATTGCCATCTCGCTCTGTAAAACTACACAAAATGACCAAATGAAACCAAGAAAACCGTTTTGCCTGTTCCTTTTGATGGTTTATATGTTGGTCCCGCACATGGCTTTGGCGGCCGATCAGGGCACAACTATTTACCTGATCCGTCACACAGAAAAGGTCCTGGATGGCAGCAATGACCCGGACTTAACGCTTGCAGGGCTGGAGCGAGCGAAACAGTGGGCAAAGGTACTGGATAGAATCGAGCTGCATCATATTTTCAGCACCGACACCACCAGAACCCATGACACAGCATCCATCATTGCCGTGGCCAAAGGTCTTCCCGTACAAATCTACGATCATCAAACTATGGATTACGCGGCGTTTATCGCCGCTCATAAAGGCAAAAATGTACTGATGGTAGGGCATAGCAACACAGTGCCTGGTATCGCCAACGGCTTGCTGGGCAAGCGACAGTACGAAGATCTGAGTGAGGATGATTATGGCAGTCTGTTTATCGTTAACCTGGCTGCCGGGAGCGCACATGCTCAGGTACTACAAGTGAATCCCTGGTCAGGTTCAGCCGCCCCTGATACAAAAAAATAATCTAAAATACCTTCATAGCAATCGTATGAAGAAGTAACTCAAGAGGTAACTCAAATGAATGTGAAACTAACTTACACCGGCGCACTGCTGGCAGCGATCATGGTCCTACTTGGCGGCTGCGGCGAGGCCAACGATGCCCCTGACCAAAGCGCTGCCTCACAAGCGGCAGCTGTTCCCGCCACTGCAGCGACTACACAGATCACCAGCGACGCCATCGAAGCTGCGGCGCAACAAATCGATGAGGCCGGCCTGATGCGACACATCAATATATTGGCCTCGGACGAATATGAAGGCCGTGCACCCTCCACCCCAGGCGGCCGCAAAACCGTTGAGTACCTGGAGACGCAGTTTAAACAGATCGGATTGAAGCCCGCGTTCTCTAACGCAGATGGCGCGTCCTATCGGCAGGCGGTGGAATTAATGGAAATCACTGTGACCAACAAACCACCGCTGCGGTTTGATTTCGCCGAGGGCGAGCCGCTGACACTGCCTTATCAGGATCAATCAATCGTGTTTACCTCCCGAGCCGGCGACAGCACTGCCGTGCAAAACTCAGAGCTGGTTTTTGTGGGCTATGGCGTGGTCGCCCCTGAATACGGTTGGAATGATTACGAAGGCATCGATATGGCCGATAAGACCGCCGTCATTCTGGTCAACGACCCGGGATTCCGCAACCCTGAGGATGAGCTGTTTAAGGGTCGCACCATGACCTATTACGGGCGCTGGACCTATAAGTATGAAGAAGCCGCGCGTCAGGGTGCCGCAGCCGCCATAATCGTGCATGAAGACGAAGCCGCCGGTTACCCCTGGGAAGTGGTTTCGGGTAGTTGGTCGGGCGCGCAGTACACCCTGTTTACCGAAGACGGTAATGCCGGAAATCTGGCGGTGGAATCCTGGATCACTAAACCCGCTGCCGAACAGCTATTTGAGCGGGTCGGCATGAATTACAACGAGGCTGTGGCCGCAGCCGGCAACGCTTCATTCAAGCCAACACCGATGGCCGCTAAAGCCAGCAGCGAATTGCAACTCAGTAGCCGCGAATCGACATCCTATAATGTGGCTGGTCTGCTCCCGGGCAGCGAGCGACCGGATGAACTATTTATCTATACGGCGCATTGGGATCATATTGGCAATAAACCCGATGCCGACAAGGAAGACACCATCTACAACGGTGCGCAGGACAATGCCACTGGCACTGCAGCCCTGATCGAAGTGGCAGAGGCGTTTCTGGCGCTGCCCAGCGCACCGCAACGCTCGGTTATGTTTCTGGCGGTGACAGCGGAAGAATCCGGGCTGCTGGGCTCGCAGTACTACGGAGAAAACCCACCCATTCCAATGGCCAAGCACGTGGCCGGTATCAATATAGATGGCATGTCGACCTATGGCGCCACCGATGACATTGTGGTGGTTGGCTATGGAAATTCGGAAATGGACGATTACTTGCGGCGCGTCTCGACCGAGCAGGGCCGAGTACTGGTGCCGGAGCCAACGCCGGAGAAAGGCTATTTCTACCGCTCAGACCATTTTAATTTGGCTAAAAAGGGTGTGCCAATGCTATACGCCGAGGCCGGTGAGCAGGTGCGGGGTAAGCCGGCCGGCTATGGCGCTGAGAAGTCTAAAGAGTACCTGCAGGATCGCTACCACAAACCCGCCGATGAAGTGCATGAAGGCTGGGACAACGGCGGAATACTGCAGGACCTCAATGCTCACTTTCGCATTGGCGTAGCGATCAGTAATAGCGAAGCGTGGCCGCAGTGGAGCGAGGGTAACGAGTTCAAAGCCATTCGCGAAGCCAGCCTGGCGGCCAGTCCAGCGGGGAACTGACCGCTTAACTCTACAGGCTTTACTATCCATGTGCCCGCATTCGAGCGAGCAACATCGGTAGCATAATCAAGTTGGCGATCAGGGCCGTGATCATGGCAATTGCGGTCAGCATGCCGAAGTACATGGTGGGCACAAAGTTTGAAAACACCATAATTAAAAAGCCGGCCGCGATGACCAACGTAGTATAAAACATTGCCTGCCCAATATTGTCGGTGGCCGTGGCGATGGCGCGCTGATAGTCTGGCTTGTGCCGGTACTCATCACTGAAGCGATGCACAAAGTGAATCGAATTATCGACCGCAATGCCCACACTGATGGCGGCGATGGTAATGGTCATCAAATCCAGCGGAATACCAAGAATACCCATTAGGCCCAGTACCACCGCGGCTGAAAACAGATTAGGGACGATGGTAATGAGTGCGATGCGCGCACTGCGGAACAACACTATAAACATCAGAAAAATCACAAAAAACACAGTTCCGAGAGTTTGGATTTGAGAGTCGAACAAGGAGTTCAGCATATTGTTATAGAGCACCAGCATGCCGGATATTTTGATCTGCTGATCCGCGATACCGTGTTGCTCAATCAACAATTCCCGGATGTCGTTAATAAGTTGGTTTCGATCCAGGCCCTTGTGCGATTCAAATACCCGAATAC
>JABDKW010000058.1 GCA_013002025.1 Gammaproteobacteria bacterium
AAATGGTGGTGGAGGTCACCACCGAACAGGATGGCCAGAGGCTTACTACCACGATGAAGATGAAGCAGCTGGCGTTTTCTAACTTTGCCCAGTTCGTGCACCGCTGGGACCCTGAGCTACTGCTGCATGATGATGAACTGGAAGGGCGCTTTCATTCCAATTCACGAATTGAACTGGATTTTGACCATGATGCGAAGCCAATCTTCCATGGCAAAGTAACGACCGCGTCCTCCCGCGTAGGGTTTGAGCAGGTGGCGTACCGAGCCACGCGCAAACAGATTTTCCGTGGTGGGCTGGAAACCGGGGTTAAAAAAATCCGCATGCCCAAACCCAAGCTGCTGTTTGGCGATGCACAGACACTGGCCTCGCAGAACACACAGCTCTTTACGCAAGACACGCGAATTGTTTTTAAGCCAGGCGGCCACTACACCTGGCAGACCCTGAGTGATGGCGCTATAAACGAACAGCAAGGCAGCATCGGTGATGAGCCCGTTTACTTAATGGCGACCGCCGGCACCACCTTGTATGTGAGCGGCACCGTCAATGGCAAAGTGCTGGTATATTCACCGCGGCGTATTGTGATCGAGGGCAACCTGGTCTACCGCAGCCAACAGGATGACCTATTGGGATTGGTCTCCGGCCGCGACGTGGTGATAGCCGACCAAGAGACCACGGGTGACGGGGGGTTGACCATACACGGGTCGATCTACGCCGGCCGTCGATTTACCGTCAGGGACTATTCGAGCGACCACGCCGGCACCCTGACGATTGTTGGTAGTTTAAGTGCCGGCACCCTCACCGCCACCGAACCGCGCTACGCAACGCGCATCGTCTTCGACAAGCGATTTGAAACGCTGCGCCCACCCGGCTTCCCCGTGACCGACAGCTTTGAACTCACCAGCCTGGATCTGGATTGGCTGGCCACGCCGTTGGAGAATTAAAGCGATTGCGGGGGGGTAGTGTGGGCTTTGGAACTTGAATGGGCAAAATACTAATGCATAAAGGTGTCATGCATTAATGTGTCAGGTATTGCCTTTTGCCTGCTTAGGTATTTTACCAATTCAAGTTTCCGGCCCCGACCCATTTATTTAAAACGAAAATATTTGCCGCTAATTTCATAACAACAGGAATCCCTTGCACGAGGATGGTTTGCCAAGAAAAAAGAAACGACGGCCATGGGTAACTTCTATTGTCTTGGGGGTGTTATGAGCCGCATTAATAAATGTTCGCAGTCATATCAGGTGTGCACTAATCTTAGGAAGTAACCATTCGCTGCGGGGTGAATATGAAACTTCTTCTGAGTCGCGTTGTGCTGATCTTGTTGCTCTCGCTGGCCGCTAGCGGTGGTGTGCACGCCAAAAAGTACAGGCCGGTGAATGACATACCGGGTCAGGTGCCGGAGACCGACGAGGAACGCGGAATCTGGCAAGTGGGCATTGCGCACCAGAACCAGGTTCGCGGCACCGAAGAGTTAGTCAATGACCCTGAGCTTGAGCACTATATCGAAGGCGTGATCAAGCGTCTGATGGGCAGCATGGTGGAAGAAATTGGCATGGAGGTCGATGTGCTGGTGTTTAAAGACCCTACGGTTAATGCCTGGGTTTACCCCAACGGCACGGTGGGGGTGCAAACTGGCTTGCTGGCAGCGATGGAAAATGAGGCGCAATTAGCAGCGATACTCGGGCACGAGGTCTCACATTTTCTTAACCGGCACGCCTTCATCCAGATTAAGGCCAAGCAAAAAACCTCAGTGCTGGGCAAAGGTTTAGGCGTGTTGGCGACGGTCGCGGTTGCCGCCAAAACCGGTCAAGTAGACACCGGGTTGCTCACCAGCGGGCAGATCTGGACCGATCTGGTGACCAGTGGTTACTCCCGCAAACTCGAGTCGGCAGCCGATTCGCAAGGCCTGCACCTGATGGCAGCGGCGGGTTATCCCCCCGAGCAGGCATTGCCGGCCTTTGAGACTATGCGGCTTCCGGAAGACAATGTGGTTGATGTGGCTAAAATGTGGAGCAGTCACCCGGATATTGATGCGCGCAAAAAGAATCTGTCGAAACAGATCAAAAAGAACAAGGCCGTGAGTTCGGGTGCAGGGATGGACAGCGAGCGCTATTTACACGCGATTAGAGCAGCGGCGTTAAGCAATGCGCAGTTACAGATGAAGTACCGCAAATTTGACGCGGCGATTGCGCGCTTAGAAAAATTTACGCAGGCTTTAGACACAAACCCAGCCGGGCACTTTTTACTCGGCGAGGCTTATCGCAAGCAAACGCCTGAGGGCAATTTGGCGGCGCGCATATCGGCTTACCAAAATGCCATCACACACAAACCGGATTACGCGGACCCCTACCGCGAGCTTGGCATGGCGTATCGACAACAGGGCCAGAAGCAACAAGCGTATGACGCGTACAGCCGCTACCTGGAGCTGGCTGGCTCTGCCTTGGACGCGCCTATTATCGGCTGGTATCGCGACAATCTGGCCGCCATATCGACGGCACCGCAGTAGGTGACCACAATGATTCGATTAGGATTACAAAGTTTAGTCGTTGTCTTGGCATTGCTGGCAACCCCTGCCCTCGCGCAAAGCACCAAGGATGCGTATATTGACATCAAGAAGAGCGCGTTTAAAAAACAGTTTACGCACCTGGCCGTGATGCCGGTATTCGCCGCCCCAGCGCTCAGTATGCCGGCTGAGATGGAGCAATTGATTATCGCAGAGGTGTTAAAGAAACTAAAAAAGTCGCGCTTTACGATTTTCCCGCCCACAGACGTGCAGGGCATTCAGGACCAATTCAGCCGGTTGTACCCGCAAGGCCTGGACAACGACAACCTAGGTATAATTCTCGAGCATACGATTCGAGAGCTGTATTTCCGCCACCCCGTTAATGGCCTGCTGTCGATTCAGGTGCTACCGGTCGCCGCGCCTTTCGCCAAAGACAGAGCCCAATGGGCCGGCACCACCCAGAAAATAAAACACAAGGGTGACGGTCTTTTCGGCGCAATTTTGGGCACTAACTACGGCGGCACCGTGGGCGCCTCGGCGATCAGGATTGTGATTTCAGACCGGCAGGGAAAGCCCGTTTACAATTGGTCCGGCGGTATAGAAGTGTTAATGCAACGCAATGGTAAAGATCTTGAAATCTTGCCGAAAGAACGCCTCTGGCAAGATAAGAAAAGAGTCCTTAAAGCAGTGAAATACGCATTAAAACCAATTTGATTTACTTCGCACAAAAAATACATGGTGTCAGGTCTTAGCTTTTGCCGATTCCCAGTGTCAAAAGGAAAGACCTGACCCCGTGTTTACCTTTCCGAGCCGGCTAGAGTCTGGCATCTATTAGCGAGAATGTTCTGCCCTAAATTTTCAAATACCGCGCTCATGTAAAGGTAAGCCGCACCCAGCGCCTGGTTCGCCGCAAGCATGGCCGCTGTGCGTCGCAAGGTGAAAATGGTCTCAGTGCTGAATTTTTGCTTTAACTACAGGACGTTCGTGAGGCCAATGGCCACTTCTGGCCAGTTAGGGTGCCAAAGTGCCACGTGGCGAATCGTTTGATCGGCTCGTGCAATCTCATTGTTTTTGAGCATGCTCAACCCTTGTTGAGCTAACTGTTTTAACTCGACCGGCTCCCACCAGCCTTCGAATTGCATTGCCATTTTCTGCAGCACGGTAGGGACGTCAACACTAGCGGCCGCATAGGCGGCCATAGCTTGCTCAATCTCACCGAGCGTCAAGCGATGATGCATGTTGTAGTATCGTTTATCGTCCTCGGCACAGGCC
>JABDKW010000068.1 GCA_013002025.1 Gammaproteobacteria bacterium
GTGCCTGGGATGTGGTGGAGCTAACTGGCCGCCTGAGCAATTTGTCGGTCAATACAACGCTACCCGAGACATTGCTGCAAATTAGCGTGACTGACCCGAGTGGCAATACGATTTATGAGGCCGAGCGAACTGTGATGGAGCTGGGTTTAGGTGGGGCGTTGGAATCCGTCTTTAATCTGCCCTTGCAAGAAGCCCCAGCCGGCAACTATCAAATTACGCTGCAAGTGTTGGATGACTTCAGCCACGCGCCGCTGGGCAGTGTGGTGGATTCGTTCACTGTCGCCCGGCCATTGGTGGCGGAATTGCTGGCCGACGTAACCGTGCAACACAACAGTATCGACAAGGGCAGCGACAACCTGTGCACTGCAGTGGTGACCAATCGGGCCTCGAGCGCGCATAATGACCTGACCCTGATTCATCAATTAGTGCATCTGGATAGCGCCACGGTGGTTGGCGAGGAGCAGGAGACCATCTCCTTGGCGGGCAATGGTGGCGCGCAATATCAACGGCAGGTGGAAACCGGCGCGCTGGAGCTGGGCGAGTACGCCTGTATTGTGTCGGCGCTGATTGATGGCGAGCATGTGCAATTACACGGCACCACCTTTAATGTGACGCAACCGCCGATCAATATCGAATTAGCCGCAGAAATGGGTACGCAGGCCCGGGTGCTGGTGCTGCTGGACGACCCGCAACGGTGCCTGAACGAGCCCTACGGCCCGGCCAACGCGCCGACCCTGGAGATGCAGGCGCAATTTTTGCGCGAAGCATTGGATGCCGCCGGCTGGTCGTATCGCATGGTCAGCAACACTGTTGAGTTCATGCACGAGATGCGGGTAGGCGGCTATGGTATCTATCTGTTGCTGTCAGACGACGCGAGTTTCAGTGATGAAGAACAACTCGAATTACGGGCGGCTGTGCAACGCGGTGAAGGCCTGATTGAAGCCGGGCGCAACCAGGTCGCACACCGCGAGTTGAATGCTGTGTTCGGGGTGGATCATTTTCATGCCCTGGATTATGCCTCCGGGCTGATGTTGGAGGATTCGCCTCTGCAATCGGCGCAGAGTGTTGGCTTAACGTATCTGGATAGTAATTTTCAGTTGGGACTACAAGCCGCGGCCGACAACGCGGGTGATTTCATCGCCGTAGATGCGCCGCACAAAGGTAGTAAAGGGTCTAAAGGTAGCCAGGCTGATGCCTGTGAAGATGGCAAAGGGTCCAAGGGCTCCAAAGGTAGTAAAGGGTCTAGAGGCAGCAAGGGCTCCAAAGGTTCTAAAGGGAGCAAGGGCAGCCATGTGCATGCCAGCAAAACCGCCATCGCCCAACGCCAATTTGGGGAAGGGCGCAGTGTGTACATGGGCTTTGATTTGCTGCTGGAAGCGACCAGCCTTGGGGTTACCGATAACCATCTGACGACCTTGTTGTTAAACAGCCTGAGCTGGGTTAACCCCACCGAGTTATCAACCCTGGTGGGCACGCATGTGCCGATCGTGTTCACGCTCGACAATACCGCGCTGGCAACGCCCGCGGAGATGGTGGCCGAGGTGCCGCCGGGGCTGGGGATAATCGACCCGGGTAATGCCGTTTATGATGCAGCCTCGCGGCAACTGCGCTGGCACTTAAACCTACAGCAAGAGAGTCAATCTCAGCAGGTGATCTACGTGGCCCGCCCTGCAGCGAGCGTAGCCCTGAACGTCGAGGTGGCCAGTGGTGAAGCGCCCGATTTAACGCCGCAAGCCGACGCCAGCGTTATCATTGCGGCCGGCGAGCAGGTCGAGATTAATGCGCTGCTCGCAACCCAGATAGACGCACCGTATTTTGACAAGACCGTAAATTATCTATGGAAAGCGCAGCAATATCGGGAAGCCGGCAATCTGGACAAGACGCTGTATAACACGCAAAAGGTCTACGCCGCCCTGCATAAGGCCATGGGCAAAACCAACGACAGCCTGCTGCTGGCAGCGCTGGCCGATTTTGAAACACAACTCGCGATCTGGCACCGCCAACTAAGCCGCGAGTGGGCACTGATGCAAGCCGCGCTGGCGGCCACCGGCTAATGGAGAAGACGATGAAGCAAAGGGTAAACCACAGGGTCAACCATGCGGTAAACCAGCGCGCAAATCAGCGGGGCTTGCGGCGCACCCTGCAAGGTGGCGATATGATGCACGCCTTGCGCGACCCCAGTGGCTTTATTCGTGGATTGAATGCGCTGGTGCTGGTGTTCTTTCTCACTACCTTTTACGCGCCCAGCGCGCTGGCCATGAAGGTGGGCATCGAAGAGCAACAAAAGCAGGGCAAACTGCAAGCCTCCCTGCCGGAAAACCAGGGCGACAACGCCGCCTACACTGCCAGCTTGAAACGCATGAAGGGCCACCTGCAAGAGGCCGAGCGGCTGTATAACGAGCAGGATAAAAACCTGATCGGCATTGTGACCGACATTAAAAACGCCATCGAGACAGGCGGTTCGCTGTTCCAGCAGGACGAGCGCTGGAAGCGGGAGCTGGCAATCGGCTTGCAGCATGCTGGCCAGGCCACCGAGCTAAACGCGAGTGTCGATGCCGGGTTTGAGGAAGTCGAACGCTGGCTACAGGAACGGGCGCTGCCAGAGGCCATGCAACAACGCCATGACGTGGCCTATGCTCAATATGAACAGCACTATGCCGAGTTCAGCGCGCTGCTTACTCCGCTGCAACGTGCGCAATCGGAAGACGACCAGATTAATGCCCTGCGAGCCCTGAATAAATTTCTGGTTGACCAGCAGTTTGGCCGCCAGCATCAGGCCTTTGACCAAGACCGGTTGGGTAACTCCTCACCCGAGAGCGCTAAGGGTGCGCCATTATTGCTGACCGCCAACGATTATTTCAGGGCCGGTATGGACGCTAACCCGCGCGTACAGCTGGCGGCGTTGGGCGATTTTGATTTCTCACAATTGCCACAGGCCGATGACCCGGCCTATCTGGCCGAAAGCGATGAGGTGGTGTTGAGTGACCGGGTGCGAGCCAAAGCAGCCGAGTTGGAGCATGACCCGGTAAAAATCTACCACTGGGTAAGAAACAACATCGAAACCATCCCCGGTTGGGGCAGCTACCAGAACGCCGACCTTACCTTAGGCGCGCAACGCGGCAACGCGATTGATGTGGCCTCGCTGTTAATAGCACTACTACGTGCATCCGGCATACCGGCGCGCTACGCCATCGGCGTCGCCGATCTGGACGCCGCGCGCTATAACAACTGGATGGGTAATTTTGCGGACGCCAACGTGGCCAGTAACTACGCCAGCGACAATGGCATTGCTACACAACTGGCGGTGCATGGCGGGGTTATCAACACGGTGCGCACCCAACACATGTGGGTGCAGGCTGCTATCGATTTCTTCCCCAGCCGTGGCGCAAAAAATAACTCTGCCGATGCCTGGGTCGATATGGACGCCAGCTTCAAGCAATACGACTATCAGGCGGGGCTGGACGCCATCGACATCACCGGCATTGACCCCGAGGCGTTGGCCGAGCAGTTTGTAAATTCCGGCACCGTGGATGAAACCGCGGGCTTCGTACAAAACCTCGACCCGGCCCAATTGCTGGCCGCTCAGGAGCAGGCCCAGGCCGATTTACAGGCTTATATCGAGAACAACCTCACCGACCCTACGGTAGGGGATGTGATTGGCGGGCGGCGCACCATCATCAAGGAATACCCCGCGCTGCCCAGCAGCCTGCCGTATGAGTATGTGCGCGGCACCACCTATGGTTCGATCCCGGCCGCCCTGCAAAACAAGGTGGCGGTGGGGTTTGATGACGATCGAGTGGAGTTCCCGTTTGCCAGGGTCAATAACCAGAAGGTAACCCTGCAGTTCACCCCGGCCACGCAGGCCGATGAAGACGCACTGGCGGCCCTGCTGCCCGACGGCGAGATCACCGATGTCAGCCAACTGCCGGACAGCATCCCGAGTTACCTGATTTCGGTGATCCCAGAGCTCTCCCTCAACGGCGAGGTGTTTCATCAGGCCCCCGCCATGCGCCTAGGACGTGAGATTAATCTGTCGTACCAGTTGTCCGGGCCCTTGGCCACCTATGCGCCGTATCACTACAGCGTGGTGGCGGGTAGTTATCTGAATGTGCCCTTGGTGGCGCAGAGCGTGTCGCCTGAGATTCTGATCGACCTGCAGGCGAGGGTGGAGGAAACAAGAACCATATTAGAGGCCGCCGACCCGGTGCAGCTCGCCACCTTAAGCCGCGATGCGATCTTGGGTGATCTGTTCTACGCCGGGGGGCTGGGGTATTTTGCGCAGTACAGTGGCCTGAGCCACATCGCCGCCCTGCAGAGTAACGGCAGCCACAAGCTGGAGTTCGGCTATGGCAGTTATGGTTATGAGCCCAATGTGAGCACGTTTTTTGGGGTGGTGCGGGGTATTAAGACCGGTGGCGCGGCGATGAACATACGATTGGCCAATACAGTGCAGAGCAATCTGGGCGAGCAGGACACGCGGGTGCAGATGAAGTTTCAGGCGGGGCTGTTAAGCAGTGCACTGGAACACGCGGTACCGGAACAGATGTTCTCCGACCCCGCCAACCCCACCGACGGGGTGAGTGCGGTCAAAGCCCTGCAGATCGCGGCCAGTAATGGCCAGAAGATCTACCAGATCGACGACAGCAACCTAAACGCCGCACTCAACGACATCACGCTGGACCCGGCGGTGGAAGCCGAGATACGCGAGTCGGTGAACAACGGCCTCACGGTGATCACGCACAGTGATGATATTCAGGTGCCGGGCTGGAGCGGGGCCGGGTATGTTATTCTGGATACAGACACCGGCGCTGGGAGTTATAAGATCAGCGGTGGGGGGAATGGTAGTTATTTGCTAGGGTTGACAATTGGAATCACGCTGGTTGGCATTCTGGTCGCGACTTTAGCAACCGGTTCCTTTGTTGTGATAGGGTCTATATTGGCATCATTGGGTATTAACGCCACCTTTTTCGCTGCATGGAATCTGGAATTTTCGGATGAAGAATTTGATTTTAAATGTTTTGCAGTTGGTCTAATGAATGGTTTGTTTAGTATCGGGTTTTTCTTCGGTTCCGGCGTGGCAGCCATTGGAATCTACCAAGCGCTAGTGGCCGCACTAGGGTTTGGCACTTTGTATACTAGTAGAATCCCTAATCCGCGGCAGTGCTTATTTGGAGACTGAGGTGGAGATTATTTCTATCGCGTTCGGCATTTCCGTTCTGATCGTAGCTTTTTACTACGTTTTTTTGTCGCCCTTGAGAAAGAACGCAGCATTTAATGGGACATTTTCTTGGTTAATTATTTTTTGGATCTTGCCAATGAGTTTTCTACAGGGATCCGAGAATAAATTGGTAGAAATTTATTTCTTTGTTACACCTTTGATTATC
>JABDKW010000001.1 GCA_013002025.1 Gammaproteobacteria bacterium
GTGCCTGTGAGCTGCCGGACGGCGTTGAGATGGTCATGCCTGGCGACAACATCAAAATGAATGTTGAGCTGATTGCCCCGATTGCGATGGAAGACGGTTTGCGCTTCGCGATTCGTGAAGGTGGCCGTACGGTTGGCGCGGGTGTTGTGAGCAAGATTAACGATTAGCACGGCACCTTTTGTCCTGACTCTGCGTTGCTGGTGTTATTTGAATATGCTCACGTACTACATGTACGCTCCGCTTTTCAAAAACACCAGCGCCTTGATTCAGAACAAAATTTACTCGCGCTAAGGACATAGATTGAAATAGAAGCAGTATTAAATAGGTTAATAGGTTAACTATGAGCGTCGAAAATCAAAAAATTCGTATTCGACTGAAAGCGTTTGATCATCGCATGATCGACCGTTCGGCCCAGGAAATTGTGGAAACTGCCAAGCGCACTGGCGCGATGGTGTGTGGCCCCATTCCGCTGCCGACCCGAATTGAGCGTCTGACTCTGTTGCGTTCACCGCACGTGAATAAAAAGGCGCGAGATCAGTTCGAGGTGCGCACGCACAAACGAATCGTCGATATCGTTGAGCCGACCGACAAGACTGTAGACGCGTTGATGCGACTCGATCTGGCGGCCGGCGTTGATGTCGAAATCAAGGTTAACTAAACCTTTAAACCCAACGAACACCAACAAACAAGAGTTGATAGAAAAATGTCACTTGGATTAATTGGACAAAAAGTAGGCATGACGAGGGTCTTCCAGGAAGACGGTCGCTCAGTGCCCGTCACGGTGGTGGAGGTTTCTCCCAACCGTGTAACTCAGGTCAAAACGATTGAAACCGATGGCTACGAGGCTGTGCAGCTCGCTGCTGGGCATCGTAAAGCGTCCCGCGTTAGCAAAGCGATGGCAGGTCACTACGCCAAAGCAAACGTTGCGCCCGGTTCGCGGCTGGTCGAATTTCGTGTCGCCGCTGACAGCGTAGAGCTGCCCGCCGCACCGGTTGCAGAAGTGGCCGAAGGTGAAGAGGTCGAAGGCGAAACCGCTGAGCAAGCCACCACCGGACTGCAAGTTGGCTCCGAAGTTAGTGTGAGCCTGTTTGAAGCCGGCCAGAAGGTCGATGTGCAAGGTACCACAATCGGTAAAGGTTTTGCCGGTGGTATCAAGCGTTGGGGCTTTGGCGGCCTGCGTGCCACGCATGGGGTATCGGTTTCGCATCGTTCGCTGGGGTCGACTGGCCAATGCCAGGACCCGGGCAAGGTGTTCAAGGGTAAAAAAATGGGTGGCCACATGGGTGCCCGTAAACGTACTCAACAAGGTCTGGAAGTTGTGCGTGTTGACGCAGATCGTAACGTCATTCTGGTAAAGGGCTCAGTGCCTGGTTCCAAGGGTGGCAGCGTTGTGATCAAACCTTCTGTAAAGGCATAGAGTCAGGTCAATATCATGGAACTTAAACAACATAACGGGTCAGCTTTGAGCGTGTCAGAAGCCGTATTTGGCGCTGATTACAATGAAGCGTTGATTCATCAGGCAGTGGTGTCTTATCAGGCTGGTGCTCGTCAGGGTACTCGTGGCCAGAAGAACCGTTCAGCTGTATCCGGTGGTGGTGCCAAGCCCTGGCGTCAAAAAGGCACGGGTCGTGCCCGTGCTGGTACCTCACGCAGCCCAATCTGGCGCGGCGGCGGCAAAACTTTCCCAGCCACTACACAAGACTTTTCACAGAAGATGAATCGCAAAGCCTATCGCTCTGCTATTCGCTCAATTTTGTCTGAATTGGTGCGCCAGGATCGATTGATCGTGTCCGACGACTTCAGCGTATCCGAGCCCAAAACCAAACATGTGGTTGCCAAGTTGCACGATCTGGGTGTGGATGATGTATTGGTCATCACCCATGAGTTCGATGAGAAGCTGGCGCTGGCGTCACGCAATCTGTACCACGTTGGCATTCTGGAAGCAGACGAAATCAACCCGCTTAGCTTGATTGGTTTTGAGAAAGTGGTCATGACATCAGCCGCAGTTAAACAGGTTGAGGAGAAATTAGCATGAACGGCGGATCAAAATACACCGGTTCAACTCTGAGCAAAGACGCCTTGTTTCAGGTGTTAATTGCACCAGTAGTAACTGAAAAAAGCACTCGTGTTGCTGAGCAGGGCGGTCAGGTGGTGTTTCAAGTGGCCAACAGCGCCACGCGCCATGACGTTAAGGCAGCCATCGAGCAGGCGTTTGATGTGGAAGTGGCGTCGGTCAAAATTCTTACCGTGAAAGGCAAAACTAAACGCTTCGGTCGTTCATTGGGGCGTCGCAGTGACAACAAAAAAGCCTATATCCGCCTCAAAGATGGCAGCGATATAGACTTCGCCGAATTTCAGGCATAGCACGACAATATTTAGGTAACTATCATGGCATTGGTAAAACTAAAACCTACCTCCCCGGGCCGTCGCGGCACGGTACGAGTGGTCAATCACGACCTGCACAAAGGCGATGGCTATAAGCCGTTGTTGGAGTCCAAGCGTGCGATTAACGGTCGTAACAACGCTGGTCGGATCACCGTTCGGCATCGTGGTGGCGGTCATAAACGCAAGTATCGTGTGGTTGATTTCCGTCGTAACAAAGATGCCATTCCGGCCAAGGTCGAGCGTCTTGAATATGATCCTAACCGCAGCGCGCACCTGGCGTTATTGTGTTACGCCGACGGCGAGCGTAGTTACATGTTAGCGCCCAAAGGGTTGCGCGCTGGCGACAGCGTGATTTCCGGAATCGATGCGCCTATCGCAGTCGGTAATTGCCTGCCATTGCGAAACATTCCGGTGGGTTCGGTGATTCATAACATTGAACTAAAGCCCGGTAAAGGCGGCCAATTGGCGCGCTCAGCCGGCGCCGCGGTGCAGTACGTCGGCCGTGAAGGAAAGTATGCGCAAGTTCGGTTGCGTTCTGGCGAGATGCGTAAAGTATTGCTGGAATGCAGAGCCACGCTGGGCGAAGTCGGTAATTCCGAGCATTCGCTGCGTAAGCTGGGTAAAGCCGGTGCCAAGCGCTGGCGTGGCATCCGGCCCACCGTCCGCGGTGTGGCCATGAACCCGGTTGATCACCCGCATGGTGGTGGTGAAGGCCGTACCTCCGGTGGTCGTCATCCGGTATCGCCGACTGGCGTACCAACCAAGGGCTACCGTACCCGACACAATAAACGTAGCGATTCGATGATTATTCGTCGTCGCAAGAAATAACCGCTGAGAGAGACAGTAAATGGCACGTTCTATTAAAAAAGGCCCTTTCGTGGATCACCACCTGTGGGCGAAAGTTGAAAAAGCCAACGAGATCAATGATCGCAAACCGATCAAGACCTGGTCGCGTCGCAGCATGATTATGCCCGAGTTTGTCGGCCTCACCATTGCGGTGCACAACGGTCGCCAACACGTACCGGTTCTGATTTCAGAAAATATGGTCGGGCACAAGTTGGGTGAGTTTTCACCTACACGCACGTTTAAAGGCCACGTTGCGGACAAGAAAGGCCGTTAGGCTGGACAGGTAAATAGGTAATCGAAATGCTAGTAAAAGCCACTGCAAAAAACGTTCGAATTTCGCCGCAAAAGGCACGCCTCGCTGTGGATCAAATCCGCGGTAAGTCAGTCTCGCGCGCGCTGGAAATTCTGTCTTTCGGTGAAACCAAAGCAGCTACCCTGGTGCTGAAAACTTTGGAATCGGCGATCGCTAATGCTGAACACAATGAAAGCGCCGACATCGATGAGTTGATCGTTGCCAAGTGCTTCGTTGATGAAGGTCCGACCATGAAGCGGATGCGCGCACGCGCCAAAGGTCGCGGCGCCGGAATCTTGAAACGCTCTAGCCATATTACCGTTGCGGTCAGCGATGAAGCGCTCGCAGCAAATATAGGAGGCCAGTAATGGGTCAGAAAGTACAACCAAACGGCATGCGTCTGGGCATTGTTAAAGACTTCAATGCCAAGTGGTACGCCGATAAAACAGAATACTCCAAGTTCCTGATTCAAGATCTGCAGGTGCGTGAGTTTCTGGAAAAGAAATTGAAAAACGCTGCGGTCAGCGACATCACCATTGAGCGACCGGCGCAAAATATTAATGTGATCATTCACACGGCCCGGCCCGGTATTGTGATTGGTAAGAAGGGCGAAGATATTGATCGCATGCGTAAACAAATAGCGGCCATGACCGGCTTGCCGACCCAGGTGTCTGTGGAAGAAATTCGCAAACCTGAAGTCGATTCAAAACTGGTTGCCGAAGGCATTTGCCAGCAACTGGAAAAGCGCGTGATGTTCCGGCGTGCCATGAAGCGGGCGGTGAGCTCGGCCATGCGTGCCGGCGCTCAAGGCGTAAAGGTGATGATCTCAGGCCGATTAAACGGTGCTGAAATCGCCCGTTCTGAGTGGTATCGCGAAGGTCGTGTGCCCTTGCATACCCTGCGTGCCGATATTGATTACGCCACCAGCGAAGCCCTCACAACTTACGGCATCATCGGTGTCAAAGTGTGGATCTTCAAAGGCGAAATTTATCAACCCGTTAATGCTGTAGCCGGCGATGATGCGGCTGCTGCTACCAGCTAACGCCACTAACGCTCAGCAATAGTGGCTTACAAGGTTTAAAGAAATGTTATTACCCAAAAGAACTAAATTCCGCAAAGCGCACAAAGGGCGTAATCGCGGCTTAGCGCATACCGGTAACAAGGTGAGCTTTGGCGAATTCGGCCTGCAATCAACAACTCGCGGTCGTATGACTTCGCGCCAGATTGAAGCAGCCCGACGAACCATTACCCGTCACATCAAACGTGGTGGCCGTGTATGGATTCGCGTATTCCCAGACAAACCCATATCAAAAAAGCCATTGGAAGTGCGGATGGGTAAAGGTAAGGGTAATCCCGAGTATTGGGTGATGGAAGTTAAGCCGGGTCAGATGTTGTATGAATTACAGGGTGTCAGCGAAGAGCTGGCCCGTGAAGCATTCGAGTTGGCGGCAGCGAAACTGCCCTTTAAGTGTAAATTTGTGACGCGCCATTTCGGTTAGTCCGGGCGCAATTGAGAATTAATCATGGCTACTGAATCAAAAGCAGCTGCATTGCGCGGCAAATCAGCGACCGAGCTGAACGATGAACTGGTTGCATTGCGCGAAGAGGAATTCAAATTGCGCATGCAGCGAGGCACCGGTCAATTACGCAACACAGCGCGATTTCAACAGATTCGCCGCGAAGTTGCCCGTATCAAGACGGTCCTTAATGAACAGGCTAAATCAGCTTAATAAAGTTTAAAACTTTGAAAGCATAGCAATAGACGAGAAATTAGAAATGACTGAAAACACTGCCAGCGCCATGACTGAAGGCGCCCGTACCGTAGAAGGTAAAGTGGTCAGCAATAAAGCTGAAAAAACCATCTCCGTGATGGTTGAACGCCGCGTTAAGCACCCCCTGTACGGAAAGTATATTCGCAAATCAACCAAGTTTCTGGCCCACGACGAGAGCAACGAGTGTGGTGAAGGTGACACGGTGTTGATTGAAGAATGTCGGCCTCTGTCGAAAAACAAATCATGGCGTCTGGTTAAAGTGGTCGAAAAAGCGATTGTTGTTTAACAGCGCGACCATTTTCTAACGTCATTAATTGAATAGAACAGCACTGAATAGAATTGGAGTAACCCGATGATTCAAATGCAAAGTATTTTGGAAGTAGCCGATAACAGCGGTGCACGTAAAGTGATGTGTATCAAAGTATTGGGTGGATCCAAACGCCGTTACGCTGGTATTGGCGACGTCATCAAAGTAAGCGTTAAAGAGGCCCTGCCAAATTCCCGGGTCAAAAAAGGCGCGGTCTATGATGCCGTCATCGTGCGTACCCGCAAAGGCGTGCGTCGTCCAGACGGTTCCCTGATCCGTTTTGATAAAAATGCGGCGGTTATTCTAAATGCTTCCAAGCAACCGCTGGGCACACGTATTTTCGGCCCGGTAACCCGCGAACTCCGTGGTGATAATTTCATGAAAATTATCTCACTGGCACCGGAAGTACTGTAACACCCGGATTTTCGGCTTATCGAATTTCAGGTAATTAACGAGTCCACAACGATTTAATTGGGTTTAAGACTGTGAACAAGATCAAAAAAGGCGACCAGGTGATTGTGATCACCGGGCGCGATAAAGGTAAAACCGGCGAAGTACTGCAAGTGCTGGCTGACGGCCGTGCGCTGGTTAACGATGTGAATCTGGTAAAGAAACACACCAAGCCAAATCCGATGGCTGGTGTGACAGGTGGCATTCTGTCAAAAGAGGCACCTATCCAGCTTTCCAACGTTGCCATTCTTAATCCTGCCACTAACAAAGCGGACAAGGTGCGCATTGAAGGGGCTGGTAAAGACAAACACCGTGTATATAAATCAGACGGTAATAAGGTCGACGCGTAAGCGCCGCCTGTTGAATTAATAAAGAGACAAGATCATGACCAGATTGCAAGAACATTACGTACAGAATGTAGTTCCTAAATTGCAAGAACAGTTCAATTTCAAGAGCGCTATGCAAGTGCCTCGCATTACCAAGATCAGTATTAACATGGGTTTGGGTGAAGCGGTTGGAAACAAGAAAATTATCGAAAGCGCAGTGGCTGACCTGGAAGCAATTGCCGGTCAAAAACCGGTGGTCACGCTGGCGCGAAAATCCGTTGCGGGCTTCAAAATCCGTGATGGCTGGCCGATCGGTGCCAAAGTTAATCTGCGCCGTGATCGCATGTATGAATTCCTGGATCGCCTGATTTCCATTGCGATTCCGCGGATTCGTGACTTTCGTGGCTTAAACCTTAAGTCTTTCGATGGCCGTGGTAACTATACGTTTGGTCTTAAAGAGCAAATCGTGTTCCCGGAAATTGACTATGACAAAGTGGATGCATTACGCGGTATGGATGTGACCATCACCACCAATGCCGCCAACAACGAGGAAGCGGAAGCGTTGTTACGTGGCTTCAATTTTCCTCTGAAAACCAAATAACGAATCGACTAACTCGAGTAACTAGAGAAGCATTATGGCTAAGAAATCAATGGTGGCCCGCGAGGCGAAACGCGCCAAGCTCAATAACCGCCTGCAAGCGCGGCGCGATGAGCTTAAAGCAATCGTTAGCGATCAAGAGGCGGAGTATGACGACAAGTGGGAAGCGATGCTGGCCTTGCAGAAGTTGCCGCGCGATTCCGGCCGTACTCGCCAGCGTAATCGTTGCGCTTTGACCGGTCGACCGCATGGTTACTATCGTAAATTCGGTTTGAGTCGCAATAAATTGCGTGAAGTAATCTTAAAAGGCCAGGCGCCGGGTGTGGTTAAGGCAAGCTGGTAAGCACCAGCAAATAATTGCCTAGAGACACATTCAGACAACAGATATTAGAAACGGTATAGCAACATGATGACAGACCCAATCGCGGATTTATTGACACGTATCCGCAACGCGCACCACGCTGAAAAAATCGCTTTGACCATGCCTGGTTCAAAGATCAAATCAGCGATCGCCAAGGTATTACAGGACGAAGGATATATTGAAGGTTTTGAAGCCGGAGAAGACGGCGGCAAACCCTCATTGACTATCCAGCTCAAGTATTACGAAGGTGAGCCTGTGATTGAGAAGCTGCAACGCGTCAGCAAGCCCGGCTTGCGCGTATATAAAAGCGCGGAAGAACTGCCCAAAGTAAACGGTGGTCTTGGTATTGCAATAATCTCGACCAGTAAAGGCATCATGACTGATCGCGCAGCACGCAGTGCTGGCGTCGGCGGTGAAGTGCTGTGCAGCGTTACCTAAGCTCAGCAGACGTTGCAAATTAAACGAAGTTAAATTAGCAATTAAATTAAGTAAGCCGCAAGGCTGCATTAATAGAGAATTAAAATGTCCAGAATAGCAAATGCGCCAATTGATCTACCGCAAGGCGTCGAAGTGTCTTTCGACGGTCAGTTGGTCAAAGTAAAAGGCGCCAAAGGCGAACTCGAGTGGAACGCCCATGAATTGGTTTCCGTTAAGCAGGAAGATGCGCAAATACGGGTATCGGCTAACGACGAAAGCAAGCACGCGGTTGCGCTCGCTGGCACCACCCGAGCGCTGGTAAACAACATGGTTACCGGTGTTACTGAAGGCTGGGAAAAGAAGCTTAGCATTATCGGTGTTGGTTATCGTGCTCAGGCACAGGGTCAGAAATTGAATCTGACGTTGGGTTTTTCGCACCCGGTCGTTTATGAAGTACCGGAAGGTATAAAGGTGGAAACGCCGAGTAATACCGAAATCACGGTAACGGGCATCGATCGACAAAAAGTCGGACAGGTGGCTGCTGAAATTCGCGCTTATCGCAAACCCGAGCCATACAAAGGTAAAGGTGTTCGCTATGTTGATGAGTATGTGTTGCGTAAGCAGGCCAAGAAAAAATAGGTAGGAAATTCAAGATGAAAGATAAGAAACAATCCCGCTTGCGTCGCGCTAAAAAACTGCGCGCCAAAATCAGTCGTCAAGGTGTTACCCGATTGAGTGTGCATCGCACTGCGCAACATATTTATGCGCAGGTAATTGATGCCAGTGGTGGCAAAGTATTGGCGGCTTCATCCACATTGGATGCCGGCGTTAAAAAGGCGGTAAAAAACACCAGCAACTGCGATGCAGCGGCTGAAGTGGGTAAACAAATCGCTGAGCTTGCTAAAAAGGCAGGCGTTGAACAGGTTGCATTCGATAGATCCGGTTTTCGTTATCACGGCCGGGTGAAAGCATTGGCGGACGCCGCGCGTGAAGCCGGCCTCAAGCTGTAAACACTGGGCGTTATTCGTCAGGTATTCGGAGAAAAGTAATGGCAGGTCCAAAAAGAAATAATCGTAACGATCGTGAGCCGGTAGATGAAAGTCTGGAGCAATTGATCAACGTGCGTCGTGTTGCCAAAGTTGTAAAAGGCGGCCGCATTTTCGGCTTCTCGGCATTGACTGTTGTCGGTGACGGCAATGGCAGTGTTGGAATTGGCCGCGGTAAATCGAAAGAGGTACCGTTGGCGGTCTCCAAAGCAATGGAAGCGGGTCGACGTGAAATGAAAAAAGTTCACTTGGTCAATGGCACATTGCAATATCCAGTGGTATCAACTCACGCCGGTTCAACGGTGGTAATGCGTCCGGCATCGGAAGGTACTGGCATCATTGCAGGTGGTACCATGCGTGCTGTTTTCGAAGCGGCCGGCGTCAAAGACGTGCTTGCCAAGTGCATTGGATCAACCAATCCGGTAAACGTGGTTCGCGCAACAATTAAGGGCTTACAGTCTGTACACAGCCCTGAATCGGTAGCCGCCAAGCGTGGCAAATCCGTGAAAGAAATCACCTCCTGATTAGTGGGGTAGAAATAAAATGGCTAATGCAAAGAAAATTAAAGTAACGCTGGTCAAAAGCATGTTTGGTCGCGGCAAAAAACATCTGGCTTGTGTAAAGGGCCTGGGTTTGCGCCGTATGCACCACACTGTGGAAGTCATCGATACTCCCCAAAACCGCGGCATGATAAACAAGGTGTCATACCTGTTGAAAACCGAGGAAGTGAACTAATGCGATTAAATACTATAAAACCTGCTGCGGGCGCCAAGCATGCTCGTAAGCGTGTTGGCCGAGGTATTGGCTCGGGCACCGGCAAAACAGCCGGTCGCGGTCACAAAGGTCAGAAATCCCGTACTGGCGGTAAAATCCAAATTGGTTTTGAAGGCGGCCAGATGCCGATCCAACGCCGCTTGCCAAAACGCGGCTTCCGCTCCGCTATGGCCAAGAACATGGCTGAAATCCGCCTGCATGAGTTGGCGCTTATCGAAGGCGATGTAGCTGATTTGGCGGCCCTGCGAAAAGCTGGCCTGATTAATGCCAACCATCTGCGTGCCAAAGTGGTGTTGTCAGGGGAGTTGAGCAAATCAGTTACCCTGCGTGGCGTAGGCGCTACCAAGGGTGCCCGCGCTGCCATTGAAGCCGCTGGCGGCAAGGTTGAAGAAGCCTGATCGCGATCAGTAATTCACGTAGCGACAATCGCAAGATAATTGACGTAATAGAGTAATGGCAAGAGCACAAGCAGCAGCCCTCGCTGGGTCTGGAAAACTAAAAGAACTTTGGCAACGAATTGGTTTCGTGCTGGGGGCTTTTATTGTCTACCGTATTGGTACGCATATTCCGGTCCCGGGTGTGGATCCGATAGCGCTGCAGCAGATGTTTGCGCAGACGCAAGGCTCCATCCTGGATGTACTAAATCTGTTTTCCGGTGGTGCTCTGGAGCGATTGTCGGTGATGGCGCTGGGTGTGATGCCGTACATTAGTGCATCGATCATCATGCAGATGTTGACTGCGGTAGAGCCGCGCCTCAAGCAGATCAAGGCGGAAGGCGAATCGGGTCGCCGCAAAATCCAAAAATGGACCCGTTACGCTACCGTGGTTCTGGCTACGTTTCAGGCGCTGGGTATTTCCAGTGCGGTACAAACGCAAGGTGTCACTATTATCACCGGCCTGAGCTTTACGGTTACCTGCGTGGTGGCTCTGGTGGCTGGCACCATGTTTTTAGTCTGGTTGGGCGAGCAAATTACTGACCGCGGCATTGGCAACGGTATGTCGCTGATCATCTTTGCCGGTATTGTTGCCGGTCTGCCGAGTGCAGTGGGAGGCACTTTTGAGCTGGTTAGCACCGGCGAGTTCACCCCCTTAGGTGTTTTTGCATTGTTTGTGGGTGTGATTGCGGTTACCGCCTTTGTGGTATTGGTGGAACGCGGTCAACGTCGCCTGACGGTTAACTATGCGCAGCAACGTGGCAATAAAGTGATGCAGGCGCCGAGCAGTTATTTCCCGCTGAAAATGAATATGGCGGGTGTCATTCCACCGATTTTTGCATCCAGTATTATTCTGTTTCCAGCCAGCCTGGTGGGCTTTTTCGGTAATGACGAGGCCACCGGTGTGGCGGGCGTGTTGCGGAATGTTTCCACCCTGATGCAGCCGGGCGAAGTGTTATATACGACCCTGTATGTTGGCATGATTCTGTTTTTCGCTTTCTTTTATACCGCCTTGGTGTTTGACCCCAAAGAGATTGCCGAAAATTTGAAAAAACAGGGTGCTTTCGTCCCTGGTATTCGCCCAGGGCAGCAAACCGCCCGTTACATTGACGGTGTGGTATCAAAGCTAACGCTGGTTGGCGCGATTTATCTGGCGCTAGTCTGTTTGTTGCCGGAATTGTTAATCGTGAATTACAGCGTGCCATTCTATTTTGGTGGCACCTCACTGCTGATTATCGTAGTGGTGCTGATGGATTTAATGGGTCAGGTACAGTCGCATATGATGTCGCAGCAGTACGAAAGCCTAATGAAAAAGACCAATCTCACCGGTAAATCATCCGGTGGACGGCGCCGTCGGCGCTAATAATCTGACTCATAGTCAGTCGCAAGAGTAAGAGGTAATTATGAAAGTTCGAGCATCCGTTAAAAAAATCTGTCGTAACTGCAAAGTGATACGACGAAATGGTGTGGTCAGAGTGATTTGCAGCGACCCGCGGCACAAGCAGCGGCAGGGCTAAAATCGCCCCTAATCAGTTGATTTTCAATAACCGTAACAGTATCCTAACGCGCCTTTCGGCCAGCCTGAAACGCGTAGCAAACCAGGTGAAAAAAACGCTGTAAATCAGCGGTTTTCGCCAAATTAGAGAGTAACCGGAGACACAGAAGTGGCACGTATTGCAGGTATAAACCTTCCTTCGAATAAGCACATTGAGATTGCGCTTACCTCGATCTATGGCATCGGCCAAACCCGTTCGCAGGCGATTTGCGACGCGGCGGGCATTGAGCGCTCAACCAAGGTGCACGAGCTGTCTGAAACTGAGGCAGAGAAATTGCGGACTGAAGTGGCAAAGTTTGAAGTCGAAGGTGACTTGCGCCGTGCCGTGAACATGAACATCAAGCGCTTGATGGATCTGGGTTGCTATCGCGGCCTGCGCCATCGTCGTGGCCTGCCTTTGCGCGGCCAGCGCACCAAAACCAATGCCCGTACCCGTAAAGGTCCGCGCAAACCGATCAAACGATAAGGGTTAATACCCAATCTATTGAGTAGCACACTCGAGTAATCAGACATGGCCAAAACAGCTAGCAAATCGAAGAAGAAAGTTAAAAAGCATATCGTGGATGGCATTGCGCACATCCAGGCATCGTTTAATAACACTATCATCACCATCAGTGATCGTCATGGCAATGCGCTGTGCTGGACCACTGCAGGTGGCTCGGGCTTTCGCGGCTCGCGCAAAAGTACACCGTTCGCTGCCCAGGTAGCGGCTGATCGCTGCGGCAAAATGGCGCAGGAGTTTGGCATGAAGAACCTGGAAGTTCGCGTTAAGGGCCCAGGCCCCGGTCGTGAATCAGCGGTTCGTGCACTGAATAACTGTGGATTTGAAGTAACTCAAATTACCGATGTTACGCCGATTCCGCACAATGGTTGTCGCCCTTCCAAGAAGCGTCGCGTTTAACCCGTTCGTTAGGGTGTGAGTCTGCACCGTTTCGAGAGTAACCTTTAAGAGACAAGAGAGTAAGCAACATGGCAAGATATCTTGGCCCCACCTGTAAGCTGGCGCGTCGCGAAGGCACAGATTTATTTCTGAAAAGCCCCGCCCGACCGCTGGAATCTAAATGCAAAATTGACAAAGTACCTGGTCAAAGTGCGCAGATGCGACGTCCGCGCGCTACCGTTTACGGTACCCAGTTGCGCGAGAAGCAAAAATTGCGTCGTATGTACGGCGTGATGGAAAAGAAATTCCGCGCTTATTACGCTGAAGCAGCCCGCGTTAAGGGTTCTACCGGTGAAAATTTGCTGACTCTGCTGGAGTCACGCCTCGATAACGTCGTGTATCGCATGGGTTTGGCGGTCACGCGAGCTGAAGCGCGCCAACTGGTAAGCCATAAGTCAGTCAAGGTCAACGGCCAACTGGTGAATATTCCCTCTTACGATATACAACCAGGTGACGTTATTGAGATCCGCGACAAAGCTAAAAAGCAATTGCGTATCTCTGCGGCTCTGGAAATTGCTGAACAGATCGGTTTCCCCGATTGGCTTGAAGTAGACACGGCTAATAAAAAGGGCGTGTTTAAAACTGCGCCTGAGCGCAACGAGCTGTCCGCCGACATCGACGAGTCACTGGTAGTGGCGCTTTACTCAAAGTAATAGCGCCGGCCTCGGCTTACGTTCAACGATTATCGGCCCCGCTACGGCCATACGAATTTATAGTTAATTTAAGCAGCTTGCATGCGCAACCTGCACGACAACTGGAGACAGCAACATGTCAGAAACCATTGAACAATTACTTACCCCGCGCTTTGTTGACGTAAACACCGAAGACGGCGTACGTTCAAAAGTTGTAATTGAACCCCTTGAGCGTGGCTTCGGCTACACCCTGGGTAATGCCTTGCGCCGCATTTTGTTGTCCTGCATTCCCGGCGCCGCAATTACCGACGTGAAAATCGACGGCGTCTTGCACGAGTATTCGTCCATCGAAGGCGTGCAGGAAGATGTAATCGATATCCTATTAAACCTGAAAGGCGTAGCGATCAAAAAAGAGTTTGATGAAACCGTTAGCCTGACGCTGAGTTCAGAAGGTGAAGGTGTGCTGACCGCAGGCGACATTCAAACGGTGCAGGACGTTGAGATTGCCAACCCTGAGCACGTCATCGCGCACCTGTCTAAAGATGCTAAGTTCCACGCCGAACTGACGGTTCGCAGCGGTCGGGGCTATCAGATTTCTGAAGCCCGTAAAAGTGATAGCGAAGACAAAGAAATTGGTTTAATGCAACTGGATGCCACTTACAGCCCGGTTCTGAAGGTGTCATATGCCGTGGATGATGCGCGTGTTGAACAGCGCACTGACCTGGATAAGTTGACGCTCAATATAGAAACCAACGGCACTATTGATCCTGAAGATGCGATCCGTAAGGCTGCTACTGCATTGAGCCAACAGATTCAGGTATTCGTGAATCTGGAAGAAATTGCTGCTGTCGCGCAGGAAGAGAAAGAGCCGGAAGTAGATCCGGTATTGCTGCGCCCGGTCGATGAATTAGAGTTGACTGTGCGTTCAGCAAACTGCCTCAAAGCAGAAAGCATTTATTATATTGGCGATCTGGTTTTGCGTTCTGAAGTGGAGCTGATGAAAACTCCGAATCTGGGCAAAAAATCGCTGACCGAGATCAAAGACGTGCTGGCACAGCGTGGCTTGTCTCTGGGCATGCAGTTGCAAAACTGGCCGCCAGCCGCGCTGCGAATCGATTCCGCTTCTTAAAACAGCGATTTTATTAGCAAGCCCGCGAGGGTTAACGTATTACAAAGGGTTTCAATCATGAGACACAGAAAATCAGGAAGACAGTTAAATCGAAACTCGAGTCATCGCCAGGCGATGTTTCGCAATATGATGGTTTCACTGTTCAAACACGAGCAAATCAAAACCACGGTTGCTAAAGCTAAAGAGCTGCGCGGCTTTGCTGAGCCTTTGATCACCCTGGCCAAAGAGCCAAGTGTGGCTAATAAGCGCTCTGCCTTCGCTAAATTGCGTGATCGCGATATCGTTGCCAAACTGTTTGACGAGATTGGGGAGCGCATGAAGGATCGCCCGGGCGGTTATACCCGTATTCTCAAGTGCGGGAACCGATCTGGTGATAACGCACCGATGGCCTATATTCAATTAGTGGATTTCGATCTGGATGCCCATGCTGCGTTATTTGACGACGGTGAAGAGGATTTTGACGATGAGGAAAATGCCGCTGCATAAGCGACCCACCGCTTCTTTAAAAAAGCCCGCGCAGCGGGCTTTTTTTATGTCTACAATAGTTTGACTTCAACCAATTGCGGTACATCCTATGGATGCCATTGCCCAGTTTGCTTCCAGCTTCGGCATGTATGCTGTTGTGCTATTCGTATTTTTCATCGGCATCTGCGTTTTGGTGGTGTTGGTGTTGTATGTATTAGATCGCCTGCAAACCGCATCGACGATTAAGCGCAACTATCCCGTAATAGGTCGTTTCAGGTTTTTGTTCGAACATTTGGGTGAGTTTTTCCGACAGTATTTTTTCGCCATGGATCGTGAAGAAATGCCGTTCAATCGTGCGCAGCGCAGTTGGGTGTATCGAGCCGCTAAAGACCTGGATAGCACCGTGCCGTTCGGCTCCACCAGAGACTTGCGGCCGCAGGGCACGGTAATGTTTGTGAATGCTCCGTTCCCGCCCCTAACAGCAGAGTCATTGCCACCCAAAGCCATTACCATGGGGGAGGGTTATTGCAGTTCACCCTATACCACCGGTGCGATTGTAAATATCTCGGGAATGAGTTTCGGCGCGATTTCCAAACCCGCGGTCTTGGCGCTGTCACATGGCGCGCGCATAGCAGGCTGTTGGCTTAATACAGGAGAAGGCGGCTTATCCCAATACCATCTGGAAGGCGGCGCGGATATCGTTTTCCAGATTGGCACTGGCAAGTTTGGGGTGCGCGATGCGGAGGGTAATCTCAGCGAGGACAAGTTGGCCAGAATTGCCGCAAACCCGCAGGTGAAAATGTTCGAGATCAAATTGAGTCAGGGCGCCAAACCCGGCAAGGGCGGCATGTTGCCAGCCGCCAAAGTCACTCCGGAGATAGCCGAAATTCGTGGACTACAGGTAGGTGAAGACGCGATCAGCCCTAACCGGCATCATGAGTTGGAGAATAATGGTGATTTGCTGGATATGATAGCTCGAGTTCGTGAGGTAACGGGCAAACCAGTTGGTTTTAAGGCCGCTGTGTCCGGGGCGGATTGGCTTGATCAACTGTTTGAGTTGATAAATCAGCGCGGCCTGGAATTTGCCCCGGATTTCATAACCGTAGACAGTTGTGACGGCGGTACCGGCGCCGCCCCCATGTCGCTTATGGATGACGTCGGTTTACCGGTAAAGGAGACACTGCCGTTGCTGATCGATAAGCTGGTGGAGCACGGCCTGCGCGACCGCATCAAGGTAAATGCGTCAGGTAAGTTGATCAACCCAACTGAAGTGGCATGGGCGCTGTGCATTGGCACGGATTTCGTCTCTACCGCCCGCGGGCCAATGTTTGCGCTCGGTTGTATTCAAGCCCTGCAGTGTAATAAAAACACCTGCCCGACCGGCATCACCACACACAATGAAGATTTGCAAAAAGGGTTGGTGGTGAAAAATAAACAGCAGCGAGTGGCAAACTACATTAAGAACCTGGAGAAAGAGCTACGCATTATTTCTAACTCATGCGGCGTAAAACGCCCGCGTGACTTGAGTCGCCAGCACGCGAGAGTGGTGGTAGAACATGGGCGCTCAAAAAGTCTCGCTGAGTTATACCCTTCTCCCGGAACCACAAGTGCTCTTCACTAGGATGTAAAAACATAGCGGCTGGCAGCTAGAAGCCGCAGGATTCTAAAAAGTGCGTTCTACGGAAAATTCAGCTAATTGGGCCAGCGCTGTTTTGTAGTCTGAATCAGGCAATACGGCAAGCGCATCCTGAGCCAGGCTGGCTTGTTGGTGGGCGGCGCGTGCGGTGTAGGCCAACGAGCCGGTCTTTTCGATAATAGTCAGCACATCGTCCAGGTTTTCACGGCTGGCATTGGTGATGGCCGCACGCAATAAATCACGTTCCTCTCCTTCAGCACGTTGAATAGCGTTTATTAACGGCAGGGTCGGTTTGCCTTCTGCCAGATCATCGCCCACGTTCTTGCCTATAACGCCAGAGTCGGCGGTGTAATCGAGAATGTCGTCCACCAGTTGAAACGCGGTGCCCAGATGTAAGCCGTAAGCCGCCATTGCTGATTCCACATGGCTGGCCTGCTTGGTCGCAACGGCCCCCAGCCGGGTTGCAGCCTCGAACAAAATAGCGGTCTTAGACTGAATCGTTTCCATATATTGGGCCTCGGTGGTGTCCGCCGAGCCACAGTTGATCAGCTGCATCACCTCACCTTCAGCAATCTGGTTGGTGGTATGCGAGAGTATTTCCATGACCCGCATGCTGCCGACATCGACCATCATCTGAAATGACCTCGAGTAGAGGAAATCACCGACCAGCACGCTGGCGGCATTACCAAAAACTTCGTTCGCCGTCTCACGGCCGCGGCGCAACTCGGACTCGTCTACCACATCATCATGCAACAGCGTGGCAGTGTGGATAAACTCCACGATTGCCGCTAGCAATACCTGGTCATCGTGCGTCTTGGTATTCTCAGGATTCGCTGCTTTGGCCGCTAATAACAGGGCCACCGGACGCAATCGCTTGCCACCCGCTTGAATGATATAGGCGCCTAATTGATTGATTAGCGCGACCTCGCTTTTGAGATTGTCTTTTATGGCCACGTTAACAGCCGCCATATCGTCTGCCACGAGGGAAATTATCGATTTAATATCAATGGCTTGCGCTTCGGAGTCGCTGATTGGGGTGGTGGTGATGCTCATTGCTGAGAATTATACCCCATTGCCCGCTACAGCAAATCAAAAGCCCGCTTTTGGTGCCTTAAAATAGCCCCAATTAATGGTTCGATTGAGTTGACCGAGACTGCTCAAATGGCTAGAATTTCGCGCCTGTTCGCTGGGTCCGAATTGCGGAAGAAAGAGGAGCGGTGATTACCGTTCAGCCCCTTCAGAACGCCACAAACTGCGCTATGCAGTTGGAGAAAAATTATGTATGCGGTAATTAAAACCGGCGGTAAACAGTACCGTGTCGCAGTTGGCGACAAACTAAAAGTCGAGAGCCTAAAAGCGCAAGAAGGCGACACCGTTACTCTGGATCACGTTTTGATGATCGGTGACGGGGACAAAGTCGAAGTCGGTACCCCGACGCTCGACAAGTCAGTTGAAGCAACCGTTGTGCGTAATGGTCGCGGCAAAAAATTGCGCATTGTTAAATTTCGGCGTCGTCAAAATTCGCGTACCCGAACTGGCCATCGTCAAAATTTCACTGAGCTCGAAATTACCAAAATCGGTGGAGCTGGCGCGGCTAAAGCTGCCAAGCCTGCTAAAGCTGCCAAGCCTGCTAAAGCTGCGCCAAAAACGGCGGCTGAAAAACCTGCAACAGGTGGTGATGATTTGACTCGCATCTCAGGCGTGGGCCCGGTCATCGTCGGCAAGCTGGCCGCAATGGGCATCACCAGCTTCCAGCAAATCGCTGATTTCACTCCTGAAGACATCGAGCGAGTGGATAATGAACTTAATTTTAAGGGCCGTATTGAGCGTGATGAATGGCTCAAGCAAGCAACTGAATTCCTTAACGAGGAGGCATAATCCATGGCACATAAAAAAGCTGGCGGTAGTTCACGAAACGGCCGCGATTCAAATTCCAAGCGCCTGGGCGTTAAACGATATGCCGGTCAGGCAGTAAACGCGGGCAGCATTTTGGTGCGCCAACGTGGCAGTACTTTTCATGCCGGCGACAATGTCGGCATGGGCCGAGACTACACCTTGTTTGCATTACAAACCGGTGTCGTTAAGTTTGAGACCAAAGGCCCTAAAAACCGCAAACACGTAAGCATTGTGGCCGCCTGATTCAGTCATTACTGCATTACCCAAAAAGCCCCGCCATCGCGGGGCTTTTTTGTTTATGCCGTTTGACACGCCATAAGCGACTTCATAAGCTGTTTTTTGTATGTCCGAAACCACCACCATACTTGTCGCTGATCAGCTGCAATTAATCTACGCCGGCCTGGTAGAGCAATTTAAAAGTGCCGATGAGCTGGAGATTGTGGCTTATGCTGCGACCGGCAATGCGGTACTTGAGTATCTGCAACGGGATTCTGTGGACCTAATTTTGCTCGATGTTAGTCTGCCCGGATTGGATGGGATCGATACCGCGCGCGCAGTGAAGTCGGCCTATCCCCAGCAATTGCTGGTGGCGCATTCCCTGCTAACCGAAATCGAATACGTAAACAGCATGCTGATTGAGGGGGCGTCTGGCTATATCACCAAGGGCGCAGATCTGGATGAGTTTCGACTGGCCATCAATACAATCCACGGTGGCGAGCAGTACCTGAGCGCGGCAGCCAAAGCAGCCGTGGAGCAGGGCTATAGCTATACCGACAAACGCATGGGCGGCGAGTATGTTGGGTTGAAACCGCGCGAGCGGGAAATTATTGTCTGCATCGCCAGAGAGATGACCAACAAGGAGATAGCCGATCAGCTGTGCCTGTCGATTGAGACCGTTCGCTCCTACCGCAAAAGCCTTATGACAAAACTGAATGTCAAAAATTCTGCAGGGCTTGTTAAATATGCGATCGACCGGCGTTGGATTTGAGCGTATTAGCCTGAGGTATTGGCTCTTGGTTTAAACCAGGCCAATTGCGGATGTAGAGAAACGACGCTGCCAATAATAATGAGCGTCGGGGCATGTACCTCTTGGTTTGCGATGTCTGAGTGGAAAGAATCCAGTGTGCCGCAAAACACCCTTTGCTGTTGAGTAGTGCCCCGTTCCACCAGTGCAATCGGCATATCCGCTCGCATGCCATGGGCAATCAGTTCCCGGCAAATCGTCTGTAACCCTACCAGACCCATATAAATAACCAGAGTCTGGTTTGCTGTTGCCAATCGCTGCCAATCCAGATTCACGGTGTCGTTTTTCAGATGCCCGGTAATGAACAGGCATGACTGGGCGTGATCGCGATGTGTCAGGGGTATGCCGGCGTAGCTCGCACAGCCACTGGCGGCGGTGATTCCCGGCACTACCTGAAAAGGGATACCGGCTTGTGCCAGCAGCTCTATTTCTTCGCCTCCACGCCCGAATATAAATGGGTCGCCACCTTTGAGGCGCAGCACGCGTTTGCCTTGCTGCGCCAGTTCCAACAGCTGTTGGTTTAGCTCTGGTTGGGGTACCGCATGTTGTGCTCTGCGTTTTCCTACATAGATTCGCTCCGCGTCGCGGCGGCAGAGCTCCAGAACGTCCGCGCTGACCAATCGGTCATATAACACAACGTCGGCCTGTTGCATTAAGCGGAGCGCCCGAAAGGTGAGCAGATCAGGGTCTCCGGGACCGGCTCCCACCAGCCAAACTTCACCTCGGCCGCCTTGCGGCTCTGTGCTGTGATTGCGCTCGGCTAAAAGCTTATCAAGGGCCTGCTCGCCCTGGCGGGCTCGGCCGGAATAGAAATACTCAGCGATGGGCCCGTCCACCACGCTCTCCCAGAACCGACGCCGCAGAGATTCATCCGGAAGAATTTTTTTCAACTCGGCGCGTCGTGCTCGCATAGCTTCGGCTAGAAGCCCAAAACTGGCCGGAATCCAGGCCTCCAGTCGTGCGCGCAGCGTGCGCGCCAGGACCGGTGCTCCACCGCCGGTCGACAACGCGATCACGATCGGCGAACGGTCGACGATAGCCGGCGTTATGAAGCTGCACAATTCCGGCTGGTCCACCACATTGACCGGGATATTCCTGGCCTGCGCCAGTTCTGAAACACGAGCGTTGACCGCAGCATTATCGGTTGCCGCCGTGATCAAGCGAAACCCATCAATGTCCTGGTCGTTGAATTCGCGGGCCACATGCTGGACTTTTCCATCCATTTCAGTACGCATGGCAGCACTTAATTTAGGCGCTACCACTGTGATTCTGGCACCGGCTTTGCGTAGCAGGCGTATTTTTTTTAAGGCAACTTCACCGCCGCCGACGACCAGACAGGGGTGGTCCTGTATATCGATAAAAATGGGATAATGACGCATGCAATGATTGTAGCTTAGTTCGATAGGGGAAATGTGGCATCATCGAGGCATGAAACTTACCCTTAAACAGGATCCTAAGGCGCTATTAAGGCATGCGATACAGCGAGTGGCCGTCGGCCCCAATCGTGGTCATGATTTGACTCGAGAGCAGTGCCGCGAGTTGGGTCGGATGTTGCTGGAACCCGGCTTTGATGAGGTTCAGGCAGCGGTGCTGCTTATCGCCCTGCGCATGAAAGGTGAGACTCTGGATGAACTACAGGGTCTGCTGGACGCTTTCAACGAAAACTTATGGCAGGGTGATGCGCGTACCGATGCTCTCCCGAGGGTGCCGGAACTGGTATGTGTGGCCGAACCCTTTGATGGCTATTCCAGACATGTGCCTGTTTCTCCGTTTCTACCGGCGGTATTGGCCGCCTGCGAGGTGCCGGCGCTGATGATCGGCGTACACTCGGTTGGCCCTAAACACGGACTGACGCCACATAAAATTTATCGCCAGGCGGGGATCGACATTGACTTGAGGGCACCAGACGTAGCGCAACTGATAGAGTCTGTCGGCTGGGGGTACCTTGATCAGGCTAGCTATGCGTCGTCGCTAAACCGTTTGGCTGGATTACGCGACCGGATAGTGAAGCGAACGGCATTGACTACCTTGGAGAGGCTGTTGATGCCAATGCGCGGTCAACAGGCCACTCACTTGGTACTTGGCTACGTGCACCGCGCATACCCGGATATTTATGCAGCACTGGCGGGTCAGGCAGGCTACAGTTCAGTTTTATTGACCAAGGGAATAGAGGGCGGTGTCACGCCCGCACCGAACAAGCCGCTTCGCTCTGAGTTGTCATGCTTCTCTGATGTGGACAGTGAGCCAAGATCAAGGCAATCAATTAGCCTCGGCAAAGGGCTGGATATGAGTGAAAGTTTGCCGCCTGTATCTGACGGCTCGATGGATATAAGAATCAGCCAATGCCTGGATCAGGGGCAAGCAGTTTTAATGGGGCTGCCGGGCCCTGCCAGGGACACATTGTGTCTGGCTGCGGCGCAGATATTATTGGCATACGGCCGCTTCGATAGTTTTACCGCGGCGGTTGTAAAAGTACAAAACAGCTTAGATAATGGCTCGGCAAATGCCAGCTTTGATGCTCTGGTAAGAGCATCTGCAGCATGAGGCGCACATTAGGCCGCCGGATAATCGGAGCGCCTTACTAACGGTTCCCTGGAACAGCTCTATGACCGATAAAACAGCCCGCAATACCTACGTAAATCTTGAAACACCGCAGGCCGTAGAGGCGCTGGAGTTTTTAACCAATATCGTCGGTTCCGCTTGTCAGTTCAAAGCGTCCGACATCCACATTCGGGCAGGGCATAATATCATGATGCGGTTAGATGGCCGTATCAGACAGGTTAAGGGGTCGCCTGATATGAGCGACGAAATGATTGAGCGACTGATCTTTCCGCTTATGTCCAAGTATCACCTGGGGTTGTTTCACGATAACAATCAGGTGGACTTGTCACTCAGTGACAATGAGGGGAATCGCGTGCGGGTCAATATGTTTCGGCAACTCGGCCACCTGGCTGTGGTCATGCGGGTCATCGAACGGCACATCCCCAAACCCGACGATCTTGGTTTACCGGATCAGGTGATGACCATCACTAAAATGCGACAGGGGCTGATTATATTCTCGGGTGCCACCGGCTCAGGAAAATCGACTTCGATGGCTTCCCTGCTGGATGAAATTAACCGCGAGCGGTACCAGCACATTTTGACTATTGAGGATCCGGTTGAGTATATTTTTACCGAGCAGCGTTCAGTTATCTCGCAGCGACAAATTGGCATTGATGTACCGGACTTCGCGCATGCCATGCGCGCTGCATTGCGGGAAGACCCCGATGTGATTCTAATGGGCGAGATGCGCGACCCGGAGAGTATGGAAATTGCGCTGAATGCAGCAGAGACCGGTCATTTAGTCTTCTCAACGCTGCACGCGCCGACCTCCTCTGACGCCATCACCCGTATGGTTTCCAGTTTTAAGGGTGAAGAACAAGCCACCATCCGTGCCAAACTTGCGCACAACCTTCGGGTAATCGTCACGCAACGCTTATTACCACGGGCCGAAGGGGCGGGTCGTTGTGTCGCTTGTGAGGTGCTTACAGTAACACCCCTGGCGCGTGAGCTGATCGTAGATCCCCTGCGCATCAAGGAGGTAAAAGATTTGATTAAAGGCGGCGATAAAGTTGAAGGTATGTTGCATTTTGACGAGCATCTGGAACAATTGGTTCGCGATGAGGTAATCACAGAGGAGGTTGCACTGACCAATGCCTCCAGCGCCACCGATCTGGCTTTGAAATTGAAAGGCTTCTAGAGAACGTCTCCAACAATGCCATACTCCTTGTCTGAGCTCGGTGAGCGATTTGCTGACTTGATTGTCGAAACACGCAACCTCAGTGGCGAGTTCAGTGACATCGCAGCCGCTGGAGACTGCTCATCCGACAGTCTGCTATTTGTGTCCGAGATAAAACATCTGCCGGATGATTTGCCGGCCGCCATTGTTACCAATCAAGAACTGTCCACACAGCTTCCGAATGAGTTAGCTGCCATCATAGTGAAGGATGTGCGTCTGGCCCAGGCGTTGATCAAGCAGCATTACGATGATTATCAGGCTGCCGATGTTGAATGGGGCATGATTCATGATAGCGCCGTGGTGCATGAATCGGCACAGTTGGGTGCCAATGTGCGCATCGGACCGAACAGTGTCATTGGCGCCAGGGTCAAGATTGGCGATGGTTCGATCGTTCGCAGCAATTGCGTGATTGAGCATGACGCCGTCGTGGGTGAGAATTCGGTTATTCATAACCTGGTTAATATTGGTTATGGCTGTACCATTGGAGATCGCGTGATTATTCGTGCAGGCGTGATGGTCGGTGGAGAGGGTTTTGGATTCGCGCCGGATGCGCAAGGGCGATATCAGCGGCTACCGCACACCGGCTCCGTGATTATCGGGGATGATGTGCAGATCGGCAGCAATGGCAATATTGATCGTGGCACCTATGGCAATACCGAGATCAAGCGCGGCGTTAAGCTTGATGCGCTCTGCCACGTGGCGCACAACGTATTGGTTGACGAAGATACCATCATGATTGCCCAGTCAGGTCTGGCGGGCTCATGCACCATTGGTAAACGGGTGATTTTGTCCGGACATACGGGGGTCTTGGACCACAAACGAGTTGCGGACGACGTGACCTTGGTGCATCGCGGCGGTGTCACGGAGGATATCACCAGCGCTGGCATGTGGGCCGGAACTCCGGCTAAACCGTTTAAGCAGTACGTACGCAACCTGAACCCGGCAAAAAAGATAGCCCGGCTGGAACAACAGTTAAAGCGTCTGCTGGACGAAAGAGAGGGCTAGAAAACCCCCGCTCTCAGCGAGAGGCAAACTGCTTGTCTATAGCGCGGCCACCAACTCCAATACTTCGTCGACATGGCCTTTGACTTTGACTTTGCGAATCTCATGTCGCAGTTTGCCCTTGGCGTCGAAGATAAATGTACTCCGCTCGATTCCCATATATTTACGGCCGTACATGTTTTTTTCTTTGATCACATCGAAAGCCTTACATAACACTTCGTCGGGGTCTGATATCAGGTCGAAGGGAAACGATTGCTTATTGATGAAATTTTCATGCGAGCGGATGCTTTCGCGCGATACGCCAAAAATTTCAGTATTCAATTTTTGAAATTTTTTATAGGCGTCACGAAAATTCTGACCCTCCGTTGTACAGCCCGGCGTATTGTCTTTAGGGTAAAAGTAAATAACCACGTTTTTGCCTTTCAGGCTGGCAAGTTTTAGCGCGGGAGTCTTGGTGGTCGCAACGGTCAGTTTTGGCAACGAGTTGCCGATTGAAATAGTCATGGTCTGGATTTATTCACACAGTTCGGAGGTAGTTTATTCAATTATAGGCCAGCGCCTGGCTTGGGCAATGCTGCGCAGCGCGGCATCAGGTTTTACCGCAACCGGATTATCGCACAGCTCCAGCAGCGGCAGGTCGTTGATCGAGTCACTGTAGAACCAGCTATCTGTCATGCCGAGCCCAGAATCATCAAGCCATTCCCGCAGGCGTACGACTTTGCCGTCCTGATAGCAGGGCGTTCCCTGCGGCTTGCCACTGTAGCCGTCTGCTACTCTTTCTGCGGTGGTAGCGATGAGTGTTGCAACGCCCAGCATATCGGCGATGGGCCGGGTGATAAAATCGTTAGTCGCAGTAATGATAGCAATATCATGGCCTTTGGCGCGGTGTTGCTCCAACAGATCAGTTTTACCGGTCTCAATCATTGGCTGGATCTTGTCTTTCAGAAAATCAGATCGCCAAGCCTGGAGCTGAGACAATGGGTATTGCGCAAGCACCCCTAATTGAAATTCCAGGAATGCCTGAATATCCAGTTTCCCGGCCTGATATTGGCGATAAAACTGGTCCTGCCGATGCGAATGTTGTTCAGCATCCACGGCGCCAATTTCCGCCAGATACATGCCCCAGGCATGGTCGCTGTCGCCGTCAAGCAAGGTATTGTCCAGATCAAACAGCGCCAGAGTCATGGTAAAAGTCGTGTGCAGCGTGCGGCCAAATAGAGTAATTCGACCATTAATAAGTTAATGTATTCCTTATGATTTCTTGATTATAATGATTTAACGCAAATGAGTCCGATGATATTTCAGGCCACAGGCCAACATGCAAGACTTCGAACCCATATTTGCTGATGATGGTTACCGACCCAATGTTGGTATTATCATCTGCAACGATTCCGGACAGGTTTTTTGGGCCCGCCGGGTTAAACGTGACGGCTGGCAGTTTCCGCAGGGCGGAGTGAGTCGCGAGGAAAGCCTGCTGGATGCAATGTACCGCGAACTCGAGGAAGAAACCGGGCTGCAACGGCAACAGGTCGACATGGTCGCGCATACCAGCGATTGGTTACACTATGACCTGCCAGCAAAGTATCTGCGTGGCCCGAGAAACCGGATGCATCGCAAGCGCAAAGTATTCAAGGGTCAAAAACAGGTCTGGTTTTTACTTAAACTTTTGGCTGACGACTCGGCGGTGAATCTGGCGGCTGGTCTGGACACGCCAGAATTCGATACCTGGCGTTGGGTTGAAGCTGATTTTGCGCTGCAGAATATCGTCGATTTTAAGCGCCAGGTGTATCGCCGCGCTCTACAGGAACTATCTACCCATTTACCGCATCTTAACGTTTCAGGAGATAGGAGATGATTACGCTGCGCGTACCCTCATGGATGGATTACGCTGGTGGCTATTGGTATGGTCTGCTGGCAATAATGATCAGCCTGCTAATGCTGGCAATGCCCGCATCGGCGACCAATTTAACCAGCGCCGAGGTGGCCGCAGCACTCACCAGCCATGCACGTCAAAATCGCTTTCCTGGCCGGTTAATGTTTCAACCGGCGGGCAAAGAGCCGGTCTCGGGACGAGTCAATTACACCTTTGATGAGAATGTTCACTCGGCGCTGGCAGAAGTGTATCTGCAGTATCAGCCGGACTACGCGTGCTTCGTGGCATTGGATGTCGAAACCGGTGCAATTCTTAATCTAAGCAGTTTTATCAAAGCCGATGAAGATTGGGAAAACCTGGTTATGCGTGCCGACTATCCGGCCGCCTCGGTATTTAAAATGGTCACCGCTGCGGCAGGTCTGGATCTGGGCAAACTCTCTCCCTCAACCGTGATCCCATTTAATGGTAAATCTACAACGCTTTATAAGAGTCAGGTGCTGCGCCACAAGCCCAACAAGTGGACCCGCACCCCAACCTTCAAAGAGTCGTTTGCCAAGTCGGTAAACCCAGTGTTCGGGCAGGTGGGTGTGTTTCGACTCGGCGCACATAATCTAAGCTTATATGCGGAAAAATTTGGTTTTGATAAAACGCTGCAGAGCGACTTTGTGTTACCGCCAAGCCGGGTGGATCTGGAGTTTGCTGATCGCTGGGAGATTGCCGAGGCCGCGTCTGGCTTTACCCGTGATATTACGCTCAGTCCAATTCATGCAGCGCAAATGGCCGCAATTGTGGCCAATGACGGTAAATTAGTGGTGCCCTATATGGTGGAGAGTGTTCGGTCTGACAGCGGGCAATTACTTTATCAAACGCAGCCCGCAGTGGCGCCAAAACAGATAATCAGCGAGCAGGCGGCGCGCCAATTACGCAGCCTGATGCAAGCGACCACCCGCATTGGTTCAGCGCGTAAACAGTTTCGAGGCCTGAACCGCTACAAGGTTTATCGTGGCATGGAAATTGGTGGCAAGACGGGCTCGCTGACCGGCATGTCCCCGCGCGGTCGCCATGACTGGTTTGTGGGTTATGCCGAGCGTGACGGGCGTCGTGTCGCCTACGCATCGTTGATAATTAACAAGGAAAAATGGTATGTGCGCAGTGCCTATGTCGCGCGCCAGTTCATCTACAATTATTTCACCGAGATCGACCGGCAACGCGAGGCGTTGGCCGCTGCCGACTAGCCGCGTATTGCCTGCAGTAATTTTGTCGTAGAGCGATCAAACTCAAACGGCAGTGAGTGGACCTGCCCACCCCAGGACAGCACTTCATCAGAGCCGACAATGTCTGGCACTGCCCAATCACCACCTTTTACCAGATGCTCGGGCTGCGTCTGATTAATTAACGCCAACGGCGTGTCGGCATCGAAAGGCACAACCATATCAACGCAAGCCAGGCTAGCCAGAATGGCCATGCGATCTTCCAGGCAGTTGATAGGGCGATCTGGCGCCTTATTCTGGCGCTGCACAGAGGCATCAGTATTTACCGCCACCAGTAAGCTCTCGCCAAGATTACGCGCCTGTTCAAGATAATGTGTGTGGCCACGATGCAGAATATCGAAACAGCCATTGGTAAAGACCAACGGCCGCGCCAGATCGAGCAGACGAATGCTCAATTCGGCAGGCGCTACAATTTTTAACTGGGTATCCAATTCGCTATGCGTTACTGCAGGTCCGCAAATTTACGCAGCCGTGTCTTCACTGTATTCGAACACCTTCACCACCTTGGCGACGCCTTTGACCGCGCGTGCGATATCGGTAGCTTTATTGGCCTCGCGCTGGGTGACTATGCCCATTAAATAAACTGTGCCGCGGGTCGTGATAACTTTGACGCGGTTTGCATCAAGGCCGGTCTTGACCAGCAGTTTGCTTTTCACTTTTGAGGTAATCCAGGCATCGTTGGTGCGCGCCAACAGGGCCGTTTTACCGGTAATCGTAGTTTCATCGACCAATTGCCTAACGCCCTGAATCGAGCTGAGTTTTGCAACCAGTTCCTGTTTGGTCAGTTCGTCGTCGATTTCGCCGGTGATCAGCAGTATGCCATTCCAGGATACGGTTTTTACATGCGCTCCCGACCGATACGCCGGTTTCTCTAACAGTATTCTTTTCGCCGTTAGTTCAATGGTCGCGTCATCAACATATTCACCGGCACTGCGACGATCATGCAAAATGTCTACTGTGGCGATCGCAGCCCCCGCGACTAATGCCGTAACGCAGCCGCTCAAAGTTATCATGGTCGTCACTATGATCAGCCACGATTGCAGGGCTCGCCTGTAAGGCTGGGGCTTGATAACTAGATTCATCGGGTTCTCCTGCTGTGTCAATTGCTGCGGGTTTGTTGTCGAGCCGCAATGCGCGGCGCCGACCAAAGGGTTTAGTCCAGAATTAGCGCGTCGATGACTTCGCACAGCGCGTGAATGATGAGCCCATGTACTTCCTGAATCCGGGCCGTTACATCCCCACTGACAATAATATTAATGTCGTCGTCGCCAAGGTGCTGATTTAATTCTCCACCACCTTTCCCATTCAACGCAATGCAACTAACCGATTTGTCATGCGCGCGTTGTACTGCTGCAATTAAATTGCCGGAATTACCTGAGGTGGTGATCACCATTAACAGGTCGCCCGGTTGCGCCAGCGCGCTAACCTGCTTGGCAAAAACTTGATCAAAACGATAGTCATTGCCGATGGATGTGAGGGTGGATCCGTCGGTGGTCAACGCGATACCAGGTAACTCGCGTCGCTCGCGCTTATAGCGGTTTAATAGCTCAGAGCTCAGGTGTTGTGCGTCCGCCGCTGAGCCCCCATTCCCGCAAATTAAAAGTTTACCGCCGTTTTCAAAACAGTGATAAATAGTCTCAGCGGTTTGTTCGATCTGGCTGGCTAAATGAGCATTGGCCAGTATGCTATCCGCGCTGGCCTGGAAGTGTTGTTCTATTAATTTACGGGCAGACATTTGTTATGGGATGCTTTTGAACAGTGGGTGCGAGTTTACGCAGTAAAAGTCAGGGAGGTTATCGTCGTTGGTCTCTAAAACGCGTTTTCCAGCCACTCAATTTGCGCTTGATCGAGTTCGCCTTGGAGGCAGAGTATATCAAATCGGCATGCCTGGTCGCTGGCTTTGTGTCGTTGTAGATAGGTCTCTGCAGTACGGCGTAGTTTCCGCTGTTTGCGTTGATCTATACTGGCCAATGCGCCCCCGTAATCACCACTTTTTCGGTATCTGACTTCAACAAACACCAGATAGTCGTTTTGGCGCATGATCAGATCGATTTCGCCAAAACGGCTGCGGTAATTTTTCTCCAGCAGGGATAGACCTTGCTTGCGCAGGTAATCAAGAGCCAGTTTTTCGGCGCGATTCCCCAGAGTCCCAGTTGTCGTCATTGTAGTTTCTTGCTCCTTGCCTAAGGTTTTCTTTCTCCGCGGCCTGCGGTCGTCGTAAGCCCAACGCATCGCGTGCTTCGTTTTGCAGCGGTTGCAATGGGGTTAGAGGTTGGGCAACGCCGTCCTGGAATTCGGCCCATTGCATCTGGTAACGTACTTCACCATTGGTATCCAGCCACAAATCACCCATATCCCCAGCCAGCGAGTGGCGCGGGTTGGAGCGCAGTGTGCGCCACTGTCCGGCTACCTTGTAGGCATCGGCACCCATGGCGAACAGCATATTTAATTGTCCGGCATAGGGTGATACGGCCGCTGAGCGAATCATCCATGGCATCACCGGAAAACGGGTATTGTTTAAATCAATATTACGGGTGCTGTCTTCTATCCCGTTGTAGACACCCGAAGGCGACAATACCGCTATGCTGCTTTTGCTGAAAAAATTTATCTGGGGGCGCAAGATGCGGCCAGTTTCGGTGTCCGCAATCATGAAAATAAAATCAATGTCGGCGCGGCGATAGGCGGAAAATTTAGGCTGTACCCCTAATGTTTCCTGCAGCTTTTTGAACCGAGTTTCGCTCTCCTGAATGGCAAATAACTGGGTTAGCTCGGTGCTATGATCGAATTGATCAGGCGAGTAGCTTACCACCCCACTGATGCGACCGCCCCTAGCCAGCCAACGACGGTTGAACGCGGCTGCTGTACGCATGCCTTTGGCATTATCCGGCATCAGTACCGCTGCGGTAACGAAGCCTTCCAGCTCTGCGCGCTCCGCTACAGTAGTCCCATCCCATTCTGGGCTCATGGTTAACCTGAGCGCGTCGCCAGCCAGCGGTAAGTCGCCACCCAGCATTAGCGTCGGCACACTGGCAGCGCGGGCCATAGACGTCAGTTCGTTGGCTTGCTCTTTGCCTAGCGGCCCAATGATAAAATCCGCGCCATCCTCTATGGCGCGTAAATAATGCTGATTAATCTGGAATGGGTTGTCGCCAATATCATAGACCCGCACGGCAGGGCGCCACAGGCTTTGATTGAGGCTATGTTGATACTCGATGCCATCCAAAAGCGCCTGTGCGGCCTTCCCGTAACGCGAGCTAATAGGCAGCAGGATCGCCACATTGCGTGCCGAGGCGGAGTTCCAGGTAGGCAGTTCCGCCACTGCTCTGGACTCAGCAGGATCTTGTCGCCACTGATCAAACTGCGCTGGTGCGGTTGCCATTGAGCTAACCTCGCCAAGTCGACTTTGCTCGATTCGGTTGATCACGGCGACCGAATCAGAGCTGCTTACAATAAACTGTTTTTGAGCTTCGTCCAGCGCAGCAATTAACTGCCAGATATAACGTGATGTCTCGGCGCGGGCATTACCCTCCAGTAGTTGTTCTCTGGTGATGAGCACATCCAGAGCCGCCGCATGGTCTTGTAGGGCCTGGTGATTGAAAGACGCGAGCAACAATGCATCAACTAACTGTGGCGAAGTCTCAGCGACCGTTACGGGGGCTGCCAGGATTCGGTCCAGTCGTCGCAAAGATTCTCTAAAAAGACCGCGTGAATACTCAATGTAAGCCGCCACTACATCGTAGCGAGCGCTTGAGACCGCATCCAGCTGCGCATCGGCAAGTAACAATAAACTTCGCTCAGCCTGCAAATAATCACCGGCTTGGATATAGTGTTCAGCGGAATTCAAAATCGCCAGCACGCGTTGCGCCTGACTTTCATAGTTATTAAATACTTCGTAATCATCGGCAGCCTCAGCGTAAAACTCCGCCTGCTGCACATTCAAATCGCGATCTTGCAGAGGCGTAGACTCGTCGTTGCTGCGGGGATCTGCCGTGCTGGCATCCTGCCTGGCGTTGATTGTGCGGCTCTCAACCGCTACCTGTTGGTTGACGGGCGTAGTTGCGCAGGCACTAATCAGCCCGCCTAACGCTATCAAACTGAAAAGGCGTAGGGCACGGGGCATGCGGCGATTTAGCGGGCAATGAAACAGCGGTAATACGGGATGCATTTGGGTGAAATTCCGATTATTCTAAATTCGCTGTGCAGAGGTGCCAGCAAACCGGAGTATAACGAGTGAGTGACCCCCTACGCAAAGCACCAACTGTTAATCACGGTGAATCAACTGCGGGTTGCTTGTGGGTGGTGGCCACGCCGATCGGTAATCTGACAGATATCTCGAAACGCGCCCTCGAGGTGCTCGCCAATGTATCCTGCATCCTGGCTGAAGACACGCGTCACAGCAAACGACTGCTCAATCACTATGGCATCCGTACGCGATTGCGGGCCTGCCATGATCACAATGAAGCCGAGCAAGTGGGCTGGCTTTGCGCTCAGCTCGAGAGTGGCGTGGATATTGCTTTGATTAGCGATGCGGGTACGCCGCTGATCAGTGACCCGGGGTATGTGCTGGTCAGCCAACTGCGGAAGCGGAGTTTCAGAGTGCAATGTGTGCCCGGACCTAGCGCGATCGTCGCCGCATTGTCGGTGGCTGGTTTGCCAACCGATCGATTCGTGTTTGACGGCTTCCTGCCCGCCAAATCCGCAGCGCGTCAGGCCGCGCTTGCGGTATATGCTCTCGAAGGCCGTACCGTCGTGTTGTTGGAATCATCGCACCGCATCGAAGCTTGTCTGGTTGATATCGTCAGTGTGTTGGGGCCGCAGCGCAGGGTAGTTCTGGCGCGCGAGTTAACCAAGAAATTCGAAACGGTGCTGGATGGTGATGCTGCCGATTTAGTGCAGCGCTTAAAGGAGGATCCGGACCAAACTCGCGGTGAGTTTGTGCTGCTTATTGAGGGCGTGACCCAACCCCTTAAAGACGACCAGGAAGTGCTACGTATGTTGCAAATTCTAATGGCTGAGCTGCCGCTCAAACAGGCTGCAGCGCTGGTCGCCAGTCTGGCTGATAGAAAAAAGAACGAGGTTTATAAGCTTGCTCTATCGCTTAAATAGGTTTGTGCACCGGCTAACGGCCACGCAATGGCTCCTGATCAGCCTGGTTGTTTTCACACTCGGCTGCAGCACCAGTAGCGCGCGGGCGCCAGCGCAACCCAGCCCGAACACCTTGTTGGCGGGGCATGACTTTGGCGCTCAGGATGCGATACTTGTGCAAGATGCCGAAGGTCATACACTGTATCAATGGCAGCCGCAAAAACCTTTGATCCCGGCCTCACTGACCAAGCTGCTCACCACTCATTTTGCAATTCAAAAATGGGGCCTGCAGCACCGCTTTGTTACTGATTTCTACCGGCTCAATGATCAGCTCTGGGTGCGGGGTTATGGCGATCCGTTTTTGGTATCTGAGGAGTTGGATTTGGTAGTTGAAGGATTGCGTTCAGTTGGGTTGGCACAAAATCCAATCAATTCTATCCACATTGACGACAGCTACTTTGCCGATGTGCCGGTGCCAGGGCGGTCCGGTGTGCGCGACCCCTACAATGCGCCGCTGTCGGCCGTGGCGGCAAACTTTAATACCGTCAATCTGCGCCGCTCAAATGGTCTGTTAGAAAGTGCCGAGCCGCAAACGCCGCTGACGCCAACCGCGCGCCGCCTGGGCCGGCAGATTGCATTGAAAGCGGAGCGGATCAATTTAGCGACGCGCGACAATGCACAACAATATTTCGCGGAACTGTTGGCGCGGAAGCTGGCCACCCCATCCGCGAGCCTGCACATCAATGCTCATCTACCGGCCGCCGCTAAACTGGTTTATCGGCACCAAAACTCACGAACGCTAGCCGACAACCTAAAGGGGGCATTAAAATATTCGAATAATTTTATCGCCAATCAACTTTTTTTGCTGTTGGCGGAATCGGGCACCGCTTCATCGCCGGACAATAAAGGTTCGCAGCTTGATTTCAACCTTGCCGCGCGCTATGTCAACGCCCGACTAGCCAATGATGATCTCTACCAGTCTGCCAGCATTGAGGAGGGTGCCGGACTGTCGCGGGGTAATCGCTTAACCGCGCAACAAGTCGGCGCACTGCTGAGTCATTTGACGCCGCACAAGCAGCTACTTAGCAAAACTCTTACAGGCGTGCCGGGCGCGACCGTGCACGCTAAAACCGGGACCTTGGACGGTGTCCGCAGTTATGCGGGTTTTATCGATGTGCCGAACAATTCCTTTCGCTTTGTGTTTATTTTCAACCGGACGGTTCCCTACGGCTATCGTGATGCGTTACTCAGGCAATTAACGCGCGACCTTGCTGACCGAGCCTTGGTTGGTAGCGACCAGGACTAGGCGCGAGACTTTGCGCCGAGGCTATACATCACCGGCGGCTGGCCGAGTTAGCTGGGCCAGCTTGCGGAGTCTGGTGCCCTATTTGCGGGCCTATCGCGGCCGCATAATTCTCGCATTGCTGTGTCTGGTGGCGGCCAAGCTGGCCAGCGTTGGACTGCCGTTTATCCTCAAACGCATTGTTGACCAGCTCAACGCCGCTGGGCCGGATGCCCTGGTAATTGTTCCCATAGCGCTGCTGGTAGCCTATGGACTGGTGCGATTTTCCAATGTGTTATTCGGTGAGCTGCGCGATACTTTGTTTGGCCGGGTGACCGAGGGCGCTATGCGGCGTATCGGCCATGCGGTATTTCAGCATCTGCATGCGCTGGACCTGGCGTTCCACCTGAATCGTAAGACCGGCGGCTTGTCTCGCGATATTGAGCGGGGCGTGAATGGCATCAGTTTTCTGATGCGCTTTATGGTGTTCAATATTGTGCCGACGTTTCTGGAGATTGGCTTGATAATCGGCTTGTTGCTGTTGAATTACAGCGCCTGGTTCGCCTTGATTGTTTTAGTGTCGGTGGCGGCCTACGTTGGTTTTTCGGTGATCGCGACGGAGTGGCGAACCGAGTTTATCCGACAGATGAATCAGGCTGAGTCCAAGAGCAGTACCCGCTCGGTTGACAGCTTGTTGAACTTTGAAACTGTCAAGTACTTCAATAATGAGGGCTATGAAGCGCGGCATTATGACGCGGCGTTGGCGGAATGGGAGCAGGCGCGGCGGCGCAACCGCCTGACATTATTTGGCCTGAACGGGGGGCAGTCGCTGATCATTGCACTGGCCATGACTGCAGCTATGGTGCTGGCCGCAATGCGGGTGCGTGATGGCGACATGACGATCGGCGATTTTGTGCTGATCAATGCCTTGATGATGCAGATATTCATGCCGCTTAATTTTCTCGGTTTTGTGTATCGGGAGATGAAGGGTTCGATGGCTAATATCGATGCCATGTTTGCATTGCTATCGGTGCAGCCTGCCGTTCTGGATGTGCCCGGCTCAAAACGGTTGGCGGTTCGTGAGGGCCGCATCGAGTTTGATGATGTGGCGTTTGCCTATCACGCTGATCGACCTATTTTAAAGGGCGTCAGTTTTGTTGCACAGCCGAAGCAGAAAGTTGCCATCGTGGGCAGTAGTGGTTCGGGCAAATCCACTATCATGAAGTTGCTGTTTCGCTTCTATGATATTCAGTCGGGCGCCATCTTGATTGACGGTCAAAATATTGCCGAGGTATCACAACGGAGCCTGCGTAAAGTCATTTCGGTGGTGCCACAGGACACGGTGCTGTTCAATGCCAGCATTTTTGACAATATCCAATATGGCAATGTCGACGCCAGCGAGGAGCAAGTGTGGCAGGCCATTCGAATGGCCTATCTGGATGACTTTATTAAGCAGCTACCGGAGGGTGCGGACACTTATGTGGGTGAGCGCGGCTTGAAGCTGTCCGGCGGCGAGAAACAACGGGTCGCCATCGCGCGGGCAATACTCAAACAACCGGCTATCATGGTGTTTGATGAAGCCACATCGTCATTAGACAGCCGCGCCGAACAACGCATCCTGCAGGCCATGGAGCAGGTGCGCGGGGACTACACCAGTCTGGTGATCGCACATCGCTTGTCCACGGTGGTAGACGCCGATCTGATTGTGGTGCTGGACCGGGGCCGCGTGGTTGAACAGGGTACCCATGACAGCCTGTTGTCAACAGAGGGTCGCTATGCGGCGCTGTGGGCGCTGCAGAACAATCACGGTGTATAAACCATCGCAATAGTCGGGCATAGAGTTTCCAGGCCTTGATTTCTGCTATTCTAGCCAGCCCGATCACCACGCAATCAACCCACAATTATGTATTCACTGATTAAGCCCGTGCTGTTTGCGCTTGACCCCGAGCGGGCGCACGACCTCACCATGGCACAGTTGGAGTTTGCGACCTGCCAGCCAGCAGTGGCAAAACAGGTTGAGCGCTTTTATGGCAAGCGTGTGGCAGATTTACCGGTGACCTGCATGGGGCTGGATTTTCGCCACCCCGTGGCACTGGCTGCAGGTCTGGACAAGGATGCGCGAGCACTGGCCGGCCTCGCCGCACTCGGCTTTAGCGGCGTAGAGATGGGCACGGTTACGCCCAAGCCTCAGCCGGGCAATGACAAACCCAGGCTGTTTAGATTAGAACAAGACCAGGCACTGATTAATCGCATGGGGTTTAATAATGTCGGGGTCGATCAATTTCTGCTAAATCTCAAACGCAGCCCTAGAAGCGCCGTAGCCGGGATCAATATCGGCAAGAACGCGGCCACCTCGATTGATGATGCACATTATGATTATGTGTCCGCCTTGCAGCGGGTCTACTCCGAAGCTGATTACATCACGGTCAATATCTCATCACCCAACACCAAGAGCTTACGTGAACTGCAAAACGCCAACTATCTCGACCACCTGCTTACGCAGATAAAAATTGCCCATGGTAAATGCGCCAAGGTGCACAAGCGCCATGTGCCGATCGCACTGAAAGTGGCGCCCGACCTCGAAGACGATGAAATCGAGACCATTGCCGAGCTCGTGTTGTCGCATCAATTTGATGCCCTGATCGCCACTAACACCACGGTGGCACGGCCGGATAGCTTACGCAGTAAATACGCTGGCGAGGCCGGCGGTCTTAGTGGTCTACCATTGCAAAGCATGTCCACCGCCTGCATCGCCGAGTTTTATCGCCACCTGCAGGGCCGCGTGCAAATTATTGGGGTAGGGGGCATTCAAAATGCCGACGATGCCTGGCAGAAGCTGTTGGCCGGCGCGGACCTATTGCAGATTTACAGCCTGTTTATCTATCAGGGGCCGGGCATGATTGCCGACATCGTTAAGGGATTAAAAACCAGAGTGGAGCAGGCGGGTTTTAATGATTTAGCCACAGCGCTAAAGGAATTGCGCGCTCAATAGTGCCCGCGATTGTTTTAATACATTTATTTTTGAGGCAGTCACAGTGAAGTTGTTACTGCTGACAAATATGCCAAGTTACCACCAGATGGATCTGGCTCGAGCGTTGGCGAGTGAATTGGGCGATGATCAATTCCGGCTGGTGTTTCACCATCCCACCAGTGACGAGCGGCGCGAAATGGGCTGGCAGGATCAATATCAGGCGCCCTGGTTGATACGCTTTTGGGAGTCCGCAGCGGCCCGACAAGAAACCGAGGCGTGGATAGAGTCAGCTGATGTGGTGGTGCAGGGTCGGTTCCCTTTGGAGTATATTCGCGATCGCGTTGCCAAGGGCAAACTGACGTTTTGTTATCAGGAACGTTTCTGGAAGCGCCGCTTTTCCTGGCTCAAAGTGTTGTTAAGGCTGCCACGGATTTATTCTCGTTACTGGTCACTGAATCGGCCTAATTATCACCTGCTGGGCGCAGGGGCGTATGTAGCGCCAGAGTTGCAGCAACTGGGCGTTTTTCGCGGGCGTAGTTGGAAGTATGGTTATTTTATCGACGGTGAAAGTACCCCGCCAAAACGACTGCCAGATGGAGTGTTGCGGCTGTTATGGTGCGCGCGATTTTCGGCATTAAAACAACCGCTTAGAGCTTTGGAGATTGTAGCGGGGTTGCACAAGGCGGGACACGCCGCGCACCTCACGATGGTGGGCGACGGTGAACTGCGCACCGAATGCGAGCAGTGGGCTGCTGAGCGTCTCCCCGAGGGGGCAGTTTTCTTTGCTGGCTGGCAGGATGAAGCGCAGGTTCAAACTGCCATGCAAACGGCGGATGCGCTGCTTATGACCAGCACCCATCGTGAAGGTTGGGCGTTGGTGGTTAATGAGGCAATGCGCCAAGGTTGCGCCATTATTGCACACCGGGCTATTGGCTCGGCGCCCTGGCTGGTACGGGATGGAGAAACGGGCTTACTGTACGATGACACTGAGCTGCAGAGCCTTATACAGATCCTCAGTGGCTTGTCGACACAGACGGTACAGGAGATGGGCGAAGCGGGTCGTCAATTGCATCAGCAACAATGGTCCGCACAATCCGCAGCAAAAAGGTTGGTCTGCTTATCACAATTGCTGCTCAGCGGTGATGATGCATCGGAATTGTTTCAGGACGGGCCCTGTTCGGCGGCTTGAGTGTCACCGAGAAAGTCACTAGAATTGCCGCGAGCCAACCGGACAGTCGCCGTCTGCTTTGTCAGAGGGAGGAAAGTCCGGGCTCCATAGGGCAGGGTGCCAGATAACGTCTGGGCGGCGCAAGCCGACGGCCAGTGCAACAGAAAGATACCGCTTTCCATGTAACAGCGACTCGTGATCAAGACCAGGTTGGTTTCGTACCGGCTAAGTTGCGGTCTGGGCGCTGTTGGGGAGTAAGGGTGAAATGGTGTGGTAAGAGCGCACCGCGCGAGTGGTAACACAAGTGGCAAGGTAAACCCCACCTGGAGCAAGACCAAATAGGAGTTCATTCAGTTTCGGCTGAGAGGCGCGGCCCGCGCTGAGCTCGGGTAGGTTGCTTGAGGCAGGCAGCGATGTCTGCCCTAGATGAATGACTGTCCACGACAGAACCCGGCTTATAGGTTGGCTTTTTTTCTTATTTGTCCCCTCGGTGTTGTTCTTCACCGAGGGGATGACTTGAGATTGCACGGTCTGGGTAAAGCCATGCCGGAGCCGCTGTGAATACCTCCCTGTACGCTTATATCGGGCTCCCTCCCTCCACGCTCCCACAACGCTTTCCCCATCCCGTTCGAGGCCCACTAAACGCTGCTGCGCGGGGTAGATTTTTTTAAATAAGCTGGTTTTTCGACTTTGCGCTTATTAACAATGCTAAACTGCGCTTTGCAGGGGTTATTTTGCTAAACTCTTGCAAAATTAAGGACTTAGAGTTTTTCTGCTAAAACATCGTTTTGGCACGGCTAGTTAAAGTCTTACTTTAACTACCGCCTGTAAGTCGCACTAAAAAGTGCGCTAACTCACTGAAAAAAAAAGGTTTTCCCAGCTCATAAGAGGTTGACACTACTTCGTAAGTCATAGATAGTGGCGAAATGTGGGTAATAGTGGGAAATCGTGGAATATTTCTACCATTTCCAGCCCGATTTCAACTAAAAAATTCGTTCTGATGGGCTCAGCAAGCTGTGGCTAGAGGTAGTAATAATATTAGTTTGGATGCCAAAGGGCGGATTGCCATTCCGACCAAGCATCGTGACGACCTGCTGCGCATCTCCGAGGGACGGATGGTCGTGACCATCAGCCCTAATGACCGCTGTCTTTGGTTATACACCTTAACCGCCTGGGAGGCGGTTGAGCGTAAATTGGTTTCTCTGCCTACGCTCAATGCCCAAACCCGCAAATTGAAACGTATGCTCATCGGCCACGCCGATGATTGCGATATGGATGGCAATGGCCGCATCCTGTTACCCGCGCTATTGCGTGAATTTGCCATGTTGCAGAAAAAAGCCGTATTGGTCGGGCAGGGTGACAAGTTTGAGATTTGGGACGAGGCGCACTGGAGTACGCATCGTGATGCCATTCTGTCGGAAGAGCTCGACGAGTCTGCCTTGCCGGCCGAGCTCGAGTCCCTGTCCTTCTAGCTGCGCTCTATGACCACCGCTGACGCCCACATTCCTGTCCTGAAACGAGAGGCCCTAGCGGCGTTGCAGATTCGGGATGGCGGCGCCTATCTGGATGCAACGCTCGGCCGCGGCGGGCATGCGCGCGCCATCGCCGATGCCATGGGGCCTAGTGGTCGATTGGTGGCGCTTGATCGCGACCCGCAGGCGATAGCCGAGGGCGAGAAAAATTTTGCCGACGATGCCCGGGTGCAAATTGTGCACGGCGAGTTTTCGCGTATGGCGGAGTTGCTGCGCGAATTCACCGATCTGACTCAGGTCGATGGCGTGTTAATGGACCTTGGTGTGTCTTCGCCGCAACTTGATCAGGCTGAGCGCGGTTTTAGTTTTATGCGCGACGGCGAGCTAGATATGCGCATGGACCCCAGCGCCGGGGAATCCGCCGCAGATTGGCTGGCGCGCGTAGAAGAAAGCGATTTAGTTAAAGTATTGTTTGAATTAGGTGAAGAGAAGTTTGCCCGTCGCATCGCCAAGGCTATTGTGCTGACCCGCGAGCAAACCGCGATTAACAGCACCTTGCAACTGGCCGCCATTATCGAACAAAGCATCCCACGCAAAGACAAGCATAAACATCCGGCCACTCGCACTTTTCAGGCGATACGCCTGCATATCAACCAGGAGTTGAGCCAGATCTCAGACGCATTGCCGCAGGCCGTGGAGTTGCTCAACGCGGGCGGCCGCTTGGCGGTAATCAGTTTTCACTCGCTGGAGGACCGCATCGTTAAGCGCTTCATGCGTAGGCTCGCCAGTCCCAACCTGCCGCCAAAAAACATTCCGGTGAATGATGATGCGTATTTAACGCCACTTAAGCTGGTGGGGCGGGCGATCAAACCAACGTCTGATGAAATTGCTGCTAATCCGCGCGCGCGCAGCTCCGTGTTGCGAGTTGCGGAACGCACCGAGGTGGCCTATGCGCGATAGCGTGATGTGGTTTTTGGTCACCAGCGTTGTGGTTACCGCCCTGTCAATGGTGTATGTGCGCCATCAGCACCGTATTGCCTATTCGCAGTTGCAGATGGAAGAAACGCGCCGTGATGCCTTAAATGATGAATGGGGCCAGTTGCTGATCGAGGAAAACCTGTGGGCCTTTCCACACCGCATCGAGAAAGACGCCAGCCAGCGCTTGGCCATGCGTCTGCCGGCGCCACAGGAAATTGAGTTTGTCGGCTTGCCGCACAGCATCAGCGAGGTGAATGATGCCACGCGCTAAGCTTACGACCGCTCGTCGTTCGCAACAGGACGTGATCATTCCGATCTCGACCTGGCGTTATAAGACCATCGGCGTATTATTCGGCGCCGCATTTATCGGTTTGATTAGCCGCGCGGTCTACCTGCAGGTGATCGATACCGAGTATCTGCAATCACAGGGTGACGCGCGCTATCTGCGGGTCCAGACACAGCCGGCCACGCGCGGCATGATCATGGATCGTAATCAGCAGCCACTGGCAATCAGTACGCCAGTCGATTCCATTTGGATGCACCCGCCCACCATCCTGCAACAGCAGGATCGTTACGCATATAAACAGTTAGCGGGCCTGCTGGAACTGTCGCGCAACGATATCGTCGCTAAGGCGCGCAGTATGAGTAATCGGCAGTTTGCCTACCTGCGTCGGCACCTGTCGCCGCAATTAGCCAATAAAATACTGGCTCTGGATATTCCGGGCATCAACACCCAGCGTGAATACAAGCGCTACTACCCCGCTGGGCCGGTGTTGGGTCACGTGCTCGGGTTTACCAATATTGATAACGATGGCCAGGAAGGACTGGAGTTGGCCTACGATCGAACCCTCAAGGGCAGCGCTGGCCGAACACGCGTGTTGCAGGACAAAGTCGGCCATGTCGTTGAATATGTGGAGCAGATCAGTCAGGTCCAGCATGGCACTGATATCCAGTTGAGCCTGGATTCAAGAATTCAGTACCTTGCCTATCGCCATTTGCAGGCCGCGGTTAAAAAACATAAAGCCAGCAGTGCTTCGCTGGTGGCGCTGGACGCTAAAACCGGCGAGATTCTGGCGATGGTCAGCATGCCGGATTTCAACCCCAACGATCGCAGTGATCTGCGCAGTTCGCGGTTCCGCAATCGCGCGATTGCAGATTCCTATGAGCCGGGTTCGACGGTCAAACCATTTACCATTGCATTGGCACTCGAAGAGGGGGTAGTGAAACCTGATACGTTGATTGAGACCGGACCGGGCCACATGTTTATTGGCCGCAGTCGCATCAACGATACCAAAGATCACGGCGCTATTTCGGTGGCTGATGTGATCGCAAAATCCAGCAATATCGGCTCGGCCAAAATTGCCATGATGATGCCCGCGCGAGATCTGTATGACGTGTACCGTGAGCTGGGGTTTGGTCAAACCAATAAGTTGAACTTGCCCGGCGAACAGCGCGGCATTCTGGCTAAACGCAAAAAGTGGCGGCCAGTTGAGCACGCGACCCTGTCCTATGGGTACGGTCTGTCGGTCAACACCTTACAGTTGGCACGCGCCTATCAGGCATTGGCCAATGATGGCGTGTTGTTGCCCGTGAGTCTGCATCCCAATGAACAACGACCACGTGGTCGGCGGGTGTTTTCCACCCAGACGGTTGAAGCAGTTTCCGCAATGCTGGAGCAAGCCACGGCCGATACCGGTACGGCGCCACAGGCGCGCGTGCCACAATACCGGGTGGCCGGCAAAACAGGCACCGCACACCGGGTGGTTGACGGTCAATATCAGGACGACAGCTATATGTCCCTCTTTGCCGGTTTTGCACCGGTAAGTAACCCGCAGGTGGTCATGGTGGTGTCCATTAATGACCCGCAGGGTGTCGATTATTACGGTGGGCGGGTTGCCGCGCCGGTATTTTCCAAAGTGATGGAAGGCGCGCTGCGGTTTCGTGATGTGGCGCCAGATGCGATAGAGCCCAAACCGTCGCCCTTGCAACTCATGATTACGCGGCCCCAATCGACAGGCATTGCAGAACGGGAGGCGGGCTGATGGCATATTCCATGAGACTCTCTGACCTGTTGGCGGCCATCGATGTTGCCACCGACCACGATGCGCAAATCAACGGCCTTTGCCTGGATAGTCGACAGGTTTCGGAGGGTGATTTATTTTTTGCGTATCCCGGCGCCAGTACCGACGGCCGGGACTTTATTGAAATGGCGCAGGCTGCTGGTGCGGCGGCAATCGTTTTCGAAGCCGGGGATTTCGTCTTGCCGGCCGACATTACCATCACCGCCGTGCCGGTTGAAATTCTGGCTCAGAAAATGGGCCTGTTGGCAGATCGTTTTTATGGCAATCCAAGCGCCGATTTGCAGGTCTTTGGGGTGACCGGCACCAACGGCAAAACCACTTGCTGCTATTTGCTCACCCAGGCCCTGACGGCGCTGGACTTGAACGCTGGCATGATTGGTACGATCGGAGTCGGTCCGCTGGATCATCTGGTGGCCGGTTCTCATACAACCCACGATGCGATTACCACCCACCGTCTGTTGGCCGAGATGCGTGACCAGGGCATCACGCAGGTCTGTATGGAAGTATCGTCGCATGCATTGGATCAGGGGCGGGTCAATGGGGTGCAATTTTTCTGTACTTTGTTTACCAACCTCAGTCATGACCACCTTGATTATCATGGCGATATGGCGCACTACGCGGCCGCTAAGCAAAAATTGTTTGCTGAATTCCACAGTGAGTTGGTGATTACCAATGCGGACGATGAACTCGGTGCCGCTTTGATTGACGTGGCCGACGCAGATTTCATTGCCAGCTACAGCGAGCAGGGCAAGCCGGCCGACGTGCGTTTAGTAGAGTCAGCGTTAAATGCTGACGGCCTGCAATTGCAACTGGCCCTCAATGATCTCGAGCTCAGCCTTGCGACTCCTTTGATTGGGGCCGTAAATATTCCGAACCTATTGTTACTGGTCACGGCGTTGCTGGCGCTGAGTACCGACCGGGATCAAATTCAAAAGATTGTGGCAAACCTGCGTGCGGCACCAGGCCGCATGGAGTTGCACACCGCGGCCAACAAACCGCAGGTTGTGATTGACTACGCACACACACCGGATGCTCTGGAAAAAGCGCTGGCGTCGATCCGCCACCATTGTGCTGGTGAGCTGTGGTGCGTGTTTGGTTGCGGTGGCGATCGAGATGCCGACAAAAGGCCGCTGATGGGCGCGGCGGCTGAACGGCTGGCTGATCATTTAGTCGTGACTAATGACAATCCGCGCTCTGAAGCGCCACATCTGATTGCTGAGCAGATTTGCGCGGGAATTAAGGGTGCGGCGATGGTGGAACTGGATCGAGCTGCTGCAATAAAACTGGCCATCGAGTCCGCCTCGCAAAATGATTGGGTGCTGGTGGCGGGCAAAGGTCACGAGGCCACTCAAACCATCGGTAATCAGGTGTTGCCGTTCTCTGATCGCGCACAGGTGATGGCGCAGTTGGGGGTGGCGGCATGATGCATCTGGCACAGGTCGCAAGGGCTGTGAACGGCGAACTGCGCGGGGTAGATGTGCCGTTGCGCGGCGTGGCCACCGATACCCGCGCAGACTGCGACGGTCGGCTATTTGTGGCACTGCGTGGCGATAATTTTGATGCTCATGATTTCGTCGTTCAGGCGCAGCACAAGGGAGCCGCCGCCGCTATGTTGGAGCGTGGTATCGATATTCAGATCCCCACTGTGCGGGTTGCGGACACGCGGCAGGCGCTGATGGACCTGGCGGCCTGGTGGCGGGCTCAGTTTGTGATTCCGGTGGTTGGGGTTACCGGCAGCGTCGGCAAGACCAGCGTTAAAGAAATGCTGGGGCGCATCTTTGCAGAAGTCGGTAATGGTCTGGTAACACACGGCAACCTGAATAATGAAATCGGTGTGCCGCTCACATTGTTACGTCTTGTTGAGGGTGATCAATACGCCATTGTAGAAATGGGCATGAATCACGCTGGCGAAATCTCGCGCCTCAGCAACATCACCAAACCAACCATTGCGCTGATTAATAATGCCGCCGCGGCACACTTGGAAGATCTGGGCACGGTGGAGGCAGTGGCTCGGGCCAAAGGTGAAATTTTTGAGGGCTTGAGTGACGACGGCGTTGCAGTGATCAACGCCGACGATAAGTTCGCCTCGATGTGGCGCGATTTAGCAGGTGATCGATGCATCATTACGTTCGGCCTGCAACAGGCCGACATTACCGGCAGCTATGAATTGATGCCGCAGTCGGTGCGGCTGGATGTGGTGGCAAAGGGTAAGCGATTGCAGGTCGAGATGCCGGTGATCGGCGAGCACAATGTGCGCAACGCACTCGCCGCGATTGCCGTCGCTAGCGCCGCTAACATACCGCCTAAGTTGATTCGCCGTGGCCTTGAATTGTATCGCCCCATTGGCGGCCGCCTGACGCTGCATCAGTTTGAAACCGCCACCGTGCTGGACGACACCTACAATGCCAACCCGGCTTCGATGCAGGCAGCTGTTGATGCGCTGGTTAGATACGACAACTGCACTCTGATCGTTGGGGACATGGCGGAATTGGGCGATGCGGCAGAGAGCGCTCATTTGGAGTTGGGCAAGTACGCGCGTGACAAGGGCGTTGACCGGCTGATGGCCTGTGGGGAATTTTCGCAATTGGTCGCACAGGGGTTTGGAGATAATGCCCGAGCCTTTAAAGCGCAAATCGACTTGATTGAAGAACTACAACAGCTGGGAACTCCTAAAGGCGCTATTTTGGTCAAAGGGTCGCGCTCGGCGAGGATGGAGCGGGTTGTGAAAATGCTGATGCAAATTCTGCAAAACAACACAGAGGTTAAAAACGCATGTTAGTCGCTCTGTTTCAATCGCTGGCGGAAACGTACAGTTTCTTCAATGTGTTTCAATACCTCACGCTGCGGGCAATCTGTGCGGTGTTGACGGCGCTGTCCATTAGCCTGTTGTTGGGGCCGGCATTTATCCGGCGATTGAGCAGCCAGCAGATCGGTCAGACTGTGCGTCAAGACGGGCCGCCGACTCATTTTGATAAAGTGGGCACCCCCACTATGGGTGGCTTATTAATTCTGGCGTCGGTTTTAATGGCGACCCTGCTGTGGGCTGATCTTGGCAATCGATTTGTACAGGTGACGTTGTTGACCTGCGCATTCTTCGGTGTGATTGGCTGGTATGACGACTACCAAAAGCTGATCAATAAAGATCCACGCGGGATGGGCTCGCGCAATAAGTTTGTCAGTCAAAGTTTGGTGGCCTTAGTGGCTGCCGTTTTCTTATACCAGACAGCGCAGTTGCCAATTGAAACCGCGCTGATTATTCCGTTCTTCAAAGATGTAGCCATACCGCTCGGCATTTTCTTTATACCGCTCACCTATTTCGTGATTGTGGGCACCAGCAATGCTGTCAATCTAACCGATGGCCTGGATGGTTTGGCGATCGTGCCAACAGCCATGGTTGCTGCGGCGCTGGGAGTGTTCTGTTATCTCTCAGGGCACGCAATTTTTTCTGAATATCTGGCCATACCACGCATTCCCGGCACTGGCGAGGTAATGATTTTCTGCGCTGCCCTGGTTGGCGCCGGTCTGGGGTTTCTATGGTTTAACACCTACCCGGCACAGGTCTTTATGGGTGACATTGGTTCTTTGTCCTTAGGCGCCTCGCTGGGTGTAGTGGCGGTGATTGTGCGTCAGGAACTGGTGTTGTTCATCATGGGCGGAATATTTGTGCTGGAAACCGTGTCGGTCATCTTGCAGGTGGTGTCGTTCAAGTTATTTGGCAAACGTATTTTTCGTATGGCCCCGATTCATCACCATTTTGAACTCAAAGGCTGGCCTGAGCCACGTGTCATCGTGCGCTTCTGGATTATCAGCCTGATTCTCGTCTTGATTGGTCTCGCGACTCTGAAGGTGCGCTAACTCTGATGGCTCTGCAACGCTACAATCCTGAGCGCAGCCTGATGTCGCAATATGATGCGGCTACCGTAGTCGGTTTGGGGGCTACCGGGCTGAGCGTGGTGCGCTATTTGCGCAGCCTGGGTAAGCATGTGCGTATTGTCGACTCACGGGAAACGCCCCCGCTGGCGGCGGAATTGGTGCGCTTGCACCCCGACATCGAGACTTGTTATGGCGGCTTCGATTCGGCCGGGCTAGAAAAGGCGGCACTAATTATCTGCAGCCCGGGAGTTGCTACCAGTGAGCCAGCACTGAAGCAGGCGAAATCAGCCGGCGCACATATTGTGGGCGATGTGGAATTGTTTTTGCAGGCCAATACCGCGCCAGTCATCGCAATTACCGGCTCCAACGGCAAAAGCACGGTTACCACGCTGGTGGGCGACATGCTGTTGGCTGGAGGTCGCCAGCCCTTGATCGCGGGCAATATTGGTGCGCCCGTCCTGGATGCCATCACCGATCAGCAGCACTATGACATTGCCGTGTTGGAGCTTTCCAGCTTTCAGCTTGAAACCACCACGATGGTGTCGGCAAAGGCGGCCGCGATTTTGAATGTCACCGCGGATCACATGGATCGTTACGCCTCAATGGGCGATTACCTGTTAGCCAAAGCGCGGATTCTGCGCGGTAGCGAGTGCGCAGTATTACCTCGGCATGATGAGCAATTACGCCAGATTACTCAGGTGAGCAGGGTGGTTACATTTGATCTGGATGAACCGGCCAACGATTCGGAATTTGGTGTTAAGCGCGAGTCCGGCGGCCGTTGGCTAATGCGTGGCCGGCGACGCCTGATGAAACTTAGTGACGTACACCTAACCGGGCTGCACAACGTCAAAAATGTATTGGCAGCATTTGCCTTGATTGATTTTCTGGATTTGCCGCTGGAGACCAGTGTTGCCGCAGTCAAAGCCTTTAAAGGTCTGCCGCACCGTATGCAAACGGTTGCCAGGGCTAATGGTGTAACCTGGGTCAACGACTCCAAGGCCACAAACATCGGTGCTACCAGCACCGCTCTGAGAAACCTCGAGAGCCATGTTATATGGCTGGCCGGCGGGCAGGGCAAGGGTGCGGATTTCAACGAGTTGGCCGAGGCGGTAACCGACAACATCAGGTTACTGGTGGTATTCGGCGAAGACGCCGATCAGATTGAAACAGCATTGAGCGGCAAGCTGCCCGTGTGCCGTGTTCAAGGTATGACAGAGGCGGTCGAGCAGGCGGGCAGGGCGGCCCAGCAGGGCGACATTGTGTTGTTGTCCCCAGCCTGCGCCAGTTTTGATATGTACCAGAATTTTGAACACCGTGGCGATGATTTTGCAGCCCGCGCGAACGAATTCATTGAGCGGGGTGCGGCATGAGTAGCATTGCGATTCAGGCGACGCGCAACGCCAATACCGGCAATTCTATTGGTGTCGATTCGGCGCTTCTGGGCGTGTTTATTAGCCTGCTTATGATCGGCCTGGTCATGGTGTTTTCATCCACTATCGCCATGGGTGATCTGGATCTGCAAACCAATATGCATCATTTTTGGCGGCAGCTATTGCATATGGCGTTGGGCGTTAGCTTAACCATTGTCGTGGCCAGCATTCCGGTCTGGGTCTGGCAGCGACTGAGTGTACCTCTTTTGTTGGTTTCATTGCTGCTGCTGGCGGTGTTATTGCTTATCGGTGTCGAGGTGAACGGCAGTCAGCGATGGTTCTCTGTAACGGGGTTTCGAGTACAGCCGGCGGAAATAGCCAAACTAACGATGGTGATCTACGCGGCAAGCTATCTGACTCGTAAACAGGCTGAACTGCATCGTTTTAGCCAGGGAATTCTGAATATTGGCATGGTGCTGGCTGCCTTTGGTCTGCTGCTGTTACTGCAGCCGGATTTTGGCAGTTTCGTCGTGATCACAGCGACGGTAGGTCTAATGCTGTTTTTGGGCGGTATCCGTATTTCACACACCCTGTTTTGTTTATCACTGGCTGGCATCGTGATGGCGGTATTAATCACTATTTCAGACTATCGCATGCAGCGCATGATGAGCTTTAGAGACCCGTGGGCTGATCCATTTGATACTGGGTTTCAGCTTACCCAGGCGCTAATTGCAATTGGGCGCGGTGAAATTTTCGGGGTCGGCTTGGGGGCCAGCATTCAAAAGTTGTATTACCTGCCACACGCAAATAACGACTTTATTTTGGCAGTGATTGGCGAAGAGCTGGGCTTGTTGGGTATTTTATTGGTCATTGCGCTGTTTGCATTATTATTGCATCGCGCGCTCGTCATCTCGCGCGCCGCGGAGCTGGTGGGCAAAATTTATGCCGCGCGTCTGGCTCAGGGCGTCGGCTTTCTGTTGGTGTTCCAGGCCGCAATTAATATTGGTGTGAATCTTGGCGTCTTGCCCACCAAGGGTTTGACCTTGCCATTCATCAGCTACGGCGGCAGTAGCATGCTGGTGTGTTGCGTGGCCATGGGCTTTTTATTCGCGGTAGACCGTCAGACCCGTATGCGCGACCGGAGTGGATTATGAATGCCCCTAATGGTCGATTAATGATTATGGCGGGTGGTACTGGTGGTCACGTTTTTCCAGCGTTGGCGGTGGCGCATGCATTGCGGGCTCAAAATACCGACGTAACCTGGCTGGGAACACATCGTGGATTGGAAGCGCGCGTCGTTCCGGCTAATGGCTTTGATATTGAGTGGATTAGCATCGAAGGCTTGCGTGGCAAAGGCGCGCTTAGTTGGCTGGCGGCGCCGCTCAATATCGTTCGTGCAATGTGGCAGAGTGCTGGCGCAATACGCCGCGTCAAGCCCGATTGCGTATTAGGCATGGGCGGCTTTGTCGCCGGCCCCGGTGGTCTGGTCGCACGACTGATGGGTAAGCCGTTAATCGTACATGAACAAAATGCCGTCGCCGGCTTGACCAACCGTTATCTGGCGAAGATAGCAAATCGGGTTCTGAGTGGCTTTCCGGCGGTGGTCGGCCTGCCGGGTTCGGCCATCTGGGTTGGTAACCCGGTACGCAAATCGATTCAGCCGCCAGCTGAATCCGGCAATCTGGTAGCAGACCGGAAGCCGCGAGTGTTGGTATTAGGTGGTAGTCAGGGAGCCTACTCCTTCAACATGCACTTGCCCAGGGCTATTGCTGCTCAGCCTGATCTGCCAGACGTGTGGCATCAGTGCGGCGTGGGTAATGAAGCCGAAGTCGCACTGCGCTACCGCGAGGCCGGCGTATCGGCAAAAATAACAGAGTTCATTGAAGATATGGCGGCCGCCTATGAATGGGCCGACCTGTTGGTATGCCGCGCCGGGGCAATGACCATTGCTGAGTGTTGCGCTGCGGCAAAACCGGCCTTGTTTATCCCGTATCCCTACTCGGCGGGCGACCACCAACTGATAAATGCGCAGACGCTGGTACGAGCCGGCGCTGCTACGGTGATTGATAACACCGAAATTGCCAAGCCCGCTATGGCCATAGCACTGACTGAGCTTTTGGGCGACCGGCAGCGCCTGCAAAGCATGGGGCAAGCGGCGTATAAATTACATAAGCCAGATGCGCTCAAGGATGTGGTTGCTGTTTGCCGGGAGATGATCGATGCGTAAGCGCGTAAGAAACATTCATTTTGTCGGCGTCGGCGGCAGCGGTATGTCTGGCATTGCTGAAGTGTTAGTCAATTTGGACTACTCCGTGAGCGGCTCCGACATTGCCGAAAGCCCGGTCACGGAGCGGCTACGTCAGGTGGGCGTGGATGTGGTGATCGGACACCACATAAAACACATCAAGAACATGGATGTGGTGGTGGTTTCTTCGGCCATCGATCAGACCAACCCGGAAGTGGCGGGTGCACTGGAAGTTGGAATCCCGGTCATCCCAAGAGCCGAAATGCTCGGTGAACTCATGCGGTTTCAGCCCGGCATTGCGGTGGCTGGTACGCATGGTAAGACCACCACGACTAGCCTGATCGCAGCAATATTGATGGCCGCCGACCTCGACCCCACATTTGTCGTCGGTGGATTAATAAACAGCGCCGGTGCCAACGCAAAATTAGGGCAGGGTGATTATCTGGTAGCAGAGGCTGACGAGAGCGACGCGTCGTTCTTGAACCTGAAGCCAGAGATGGCCGTCGTCACCAATATTGACGAAGACCACATGGTGACCTATGACGGTGATCTGGCCACCCTGAAGCGAACCTTTGTGGCGTTTCTGCAGAACTTACCGTTTTACGGACTGGCGGTGCTATGTGAAGACGACCCCAATGTGCAGTCGATTCGCGATCAGATACATAAACCGGTGCTGAGCTATGGGTTCAAGGACACGGCCGATTTTCAAGCCTCCAATGTGAGCCAGCATGGCGCGCGGATGCAGTTTAGCGTAAAGCGCCCAAAAGGTATGAAGCAGTTGCGGGTTGAATTAGCGTTGCCTGGCAAGCACAACGTACTTAATGCACTGGCCGCGATTGCCATCGCTAGCCATCTCGATGTGCCGGATGCGGCTATCCGCGCTGGACTGGAAGGGTTCCAGGGGATTGGGCGTCGCTTCCAGATTTTTGGTGACACTGTCCTCAACGGCAAGCAGGTAACCATGGTGGATGACTACGCTCATCACCCGGTAGAGCTCGCCGCCACGCTGGCGGCCGCACGCGGTTGTTGGCCGGAGCGTCGCTTAATCGCGGTGTTTCAACCACATCGTTTCAGTCGAACTAATGATTTGTTCGATGATTTTGTGCAGGTGTTGGCAGAACATGCCGACTTGTTAGTGAGCGAAGTTTACGCCGCCGGCGAAGAACCAATTAGCGGCGCAACCGGTAAATCACTGTGTCAGGCAATTCGTGTGCGGGGAGCCAGTAATCCGATTTATTTGCCGCAGATCAGCGAGTTGGCGCAGGTGCTTGAGCCGATTGTGGCAGACGGCGACGTGATTCTAACCATGGGGGCTGGCAGTATAGGCAAGGTAGCACGAGGCCTTTTTGCCGAGCTTGAGCAGCAGGAGACTGCCAAATGAGCGGCGCGGCTAAGCAGTTTGGTAAAGTCGCCGTCTTGATGGGCGGCATTTCTGCGGAACGGGAAATTTCGCTAAAAAGTGGTGCGGCCATCTTTGCCAGTTTGCAGTCACAGGGTGTGGATGCGCACGCCCTGGATGTCGCCCCCGGTAACATTGATGCCCTGTTTCAGGGAGGTTTTGATCGAGCCTTCGTTGCGCTGCACGGCCGTTGGGGCGAAGACGGCGTGGTGCAAGGCGCCATGCAGTCTATAAACCTGCCATACACCGGCAGCGGTGTGCTGGGCTGTGCCCTGGCCATGGATAAGGTGCGCAGCAAGCAAGTATGGCAGGCCAATGGATTACCGACGGCCGCTTATAAAGTGCTGCGCTCGCAAGACGACCTGACAGGCACCATTGATGAATTAGGCCTGCCCCTGTTTTTGAAGCCAAACCTGGAGGGTTCCAGCGTGGGAGTTGGCAAGGTGACCTCGGCTGCTGAACTGGTTGATGTATGGCAGCGTACTGCGGAATTTGGTGATGAGGTACTGGCCGAACAGTTTATTGCGGGCCCGGAACTGACAGTGGCAATACTTGGTGAGCGGGCCCTGCCCGTTATTCGTTTGCAAACCGACAACGAATTTTATGACTTCGACGCCAAATACCAATCCAATGACACCCAATATCATTGCCCGGCCGGTTTGAGTGATGTTCAGGAAGCATCGATTCGGGCGCTGGCTTTAGAAGCCTTCCGGCAACTTGATTGCAGTGGTTGGGGGCGGGTCGACATCATGCTCGATGCCGATGACAACCCTCAGTTGCTGGAAGTAAATACTGTACCGGGTATGACCGATCACAGCCTGGTACCCATGGCTGCTGCGGCAATCGGCTTGAGTTTTGATCAGCTGGTGGTAAACATCCTGGAGGCGACCCTGTGACAAAGCGCGCACTGGCAAACCTCGAACGAGAGCAACTGTCACAACGCAGGGGTCGTTTTGGGCGTTCTGTTTTGTTGTTGCTAGCTACGATACTGTCGTTTGGTAGCGTGTCCTTACTGCTTACCGACCAATTGTACCGCCCGGACCGATTTGTGATCGATCAGCTCAAAATCAAGGGCAGTTTCCGGCACCTGAATCCGGTTGATATCGAAACTCGCGTGGCCAGCGAGGCCGTCGGTAATTTTTTCTCCGTGGATTTGGCCGCCATCAAACTGCGTGTTGAAACGCTGCAGTGGGTCCAAACCGCCACCGTGCGACGCGAGTGGCCAAACACACTTGCCATTCATGTGCAGGAGCAACGCCCGGTGATGCGTTGGGGTCAGGATGGTTGGCTAAATGATCTTGGTCAGGTTATTAAACTTCCCCCGGGCATGGGGCCAAAGAATTCCATTCGCCTGCAGGGCCGGGAGCGCGATGCGGCGACTATGCTGCAGGCGGCACGTCGCTGGCAGCAACAACTGAGCGCCAGTGACCTGGTAATTGAAAAATTAAGTTTAAGTGCCAACCAGGCGTGGCAGATGGCGCTACGTGAGCACGCCACTGGGCATCGTTTCGCACTGCTGTTGGGTCATCACGAAGTGGATCAGCGGTTGAACCGCTTTCAATACCTTTACAACAATCAACTGCAGCAACCAGGTTATCAACTGCAGCGAGTAGACGCGCGCTATCCCGATGGTCTGGCAGTGCGTGGTGAATTACAGACCACAAACGATGGCCTTGCCAGTGCAGCGAATCCAGAAAATGAACTTGCAATGAATGACCTTTCCGGGACTCTCTCAGGAAATACGCCATGAGTAGAAAAGACGAAAACAAATTAATAGTTGGCCTCGATATCGGCACCTCCAAGGTGCTGGCTATCGTGGGTGAAATCAATGCCGCTGATGAAGTGGAGATTATTGGCTATGGCCATCACCCCGCGACTGGAATGCGCAAGGGTGTGGTAGCAAATATCGAAGAAACAGTAACCGCGATTCAACGCGCTGTTGAAGAAGCGGAGCTGATGGCGGGCTGCCAAATATATTCGGTATACGCCGGTATTGCAGGTGCTCACATCAATAGCTTTAATTCTGCCGGCGTGGTCGCGGTGCGCGACAGCGAAGTTGATGAAAGCGACGTTGACCGGGTAATTGAATCGGCCAAGGCGGTAGCCATTCCCAATGATCAAACGATATTGCATGTACTGCCTCAGGAATACATCATCGATGGGCAGGAGGGCATTCGTCACCCCATCGGCATGAACGGAATACGCCTGGAGGCCAACTTGCATATGGTGACGGCCTCGGTTAGTTCGGCCAAGAATATTGAGAAATGTATTCGTCGCTGCGGGCTTGAAGTGGACGACATTATTTTAGAGCAACTCGCATCCTGCGAGTCGGTGTTGACCAATGACGAAAAGGAATTAGGTGTGTGCCTGGTCGATATCGGCGGCGGCACCACCGATATCGCCGTGTATTCCGAAGGAGCGATTCGCCACACGGCGGTTATTCCAGTGGCTGGTGACCAGATTACCAACGATATAGCGATTGCACTGCGAACGCCTACCGCGGCCGCCGAGGAACTTAAGAAAAAGTACGCCTATGCACTGCGCCAGATGGCAGAAATTGACGAGAGCATCGAGGTGCCGAGTGTCGGTGATCGCGCGCCTCGAAAACTGTCCAAGCAGACGCTGGCCGAAGTGGTTGAGCCGCGTGTCGAGGAGCTGTTCGAATTGATCAAGCTGGATTTACGGCGTAATGGCTTCGAACATCTGATCCGTTCCGGTGTGGTGCTGACCGGCGGCAGTTCCAAGATGGAAGGCATGATTGAACTGGCTGAAGAAATATTTCATGTGCCGGTGCGATTAGGCATGCCGAAATATTTAGGCGGGCTCAGTGAAGTGGTGAAAAACCCGATCTACGCCACCGGTGTCGGTTTGGTGCAGTTCGGCCACAGTAATCAGAGTATGCAGCGCGATAACGCCGCCAAAGAATCTAGAACCCGTGCAATCTGGCAAAAGATTAAGCACTGGTTTCAAGGTAATTTTTAACGCAGTAAACACATTTTTATGTAATTAACGGGAGAAACAAAATGTTTGAATTATTAGATACGATTGACCAGCAGGCGGTGATAAAAGTCGTCGGCGTGGGCGGCGGTGGTGGAAACGCCGTAAACTACATGGAGCAAGCGCATATCGAAGGCGTTGAATTTATCAACGCCAACACCGACGTGCAGGCGCTACAAAGTTCCGGATGCGGAACCATATTGCAACTGGGTGGTAATTTGACCAAGGGGCTTGGTGCCGGCGCTGACCCCGATGTAGGTCGACAAGCAGCTATCGAAGATCGAGAGCGCATAGCCGAAGCGCTGGCGGGTAGCGATATGGTGTTTATTACCGCAGGCATGGGTGGTGGTACCGGCACTGGTGCAGCGCCGGTAATCGCAGAGATTGCGCGCGATCTGGGCGCGCTCACCGTTGCCGTGGTTACGCGACCATTTAAATTTGAGGGTGCGCGGCGCGACAAGCTCGCCGATCAGGGTCTGAAACTGCTCAAAGATTCGGTCGATTCCTTAATCACTATCCCTAACGAAAAGTTGCTCGAGGTGATGGGCAAGGAAGCGTCGCTACAGGATGCTTTTGCAATGGCCAATGATGTGTTGCGCAATGCGGTTCAGGGTATTTCCGAGTTGATCACCAGCCCCGGCTTGATCAATGTGGACTTCGCCGACGTAAAAACCGTGATGTCAGAAATGGGTCAGGCGATGATGGGCGCTGCCACAGCGACGGGTGCAACGCGTGCCTCAGAAGCGGCGCGTAATGCGCTTAGTAGCCCGTTGCTCGAAGACACCAATATTCGAGGTGCCAAAGGTATCCTGGTCAATGTCACAGCCGGCCCGGATCTTTCCATCGGTGAGTTTGGTGAAGTTGGCGGCATGATTCGTGAGATGGCATCTGAAGACGCTACTGTGGTGATTGGTACTTCGATTGATCCGGACATGAAAGAAGACTTGCGCGTGACGATGGTTGCCACGGGCATCCAAGATGGCAGCGCCACTGCTGACAACAAGCAGTATGCGGTGGTGCAACCGGTGGCGAAAGCAGTCGGCAGCAGTTACGAACCCATGGCGCCTGAGGAACTGGCTTCCGAATCATCAATGTTGACCCGTACCCGTCAGGGGCGCTCCGACGAGCTGCCATTGTTTGACGCGGATGGCGACAGCAAGCTTGATGTGCCGACCTTTCTGCGCCGTCAGGCAGATTAGTCGCTGAATGTTACTGACGATGCGCGGCAATTTATGCGCAGGGTGCCATGCCCCTGTACAGTTTGTGCCGCCTGCTGAGAGTTGGCAATTGAGTACCCGCCAAATTGACACCAATGCTGTTACTTCGAGCCATCAGAGTCGCTCTCGGTGTCATGCTGGCCACTCAATAAAACCAGTTGTCGAAGCCTACACAATTCCTCCCGTTTAGTGTAGGATTCGGCGCTCAGGCAGGTGCTTAAAAGAACAGTCGTCAAGTAGCATTTCTGAGGCGCTTTACCAGCTCGGAGCAATACTGAGCAAAGGTAATGTAAGTAATTGATTTTGTTTAACTAATAACAAAATAGTATTTTCAAATGATAAATCAACGAACGCTTAAAAATGTGATCCGGGCCACCGGCGTCGGCTTGCATACCGGAGAGAAAGTTTATTTGACTCTGCGTCCTGCGGCCGTAAATACCGGAATTGTGTTCCGACGGGTAGATTTAGACCCGGTGGTTGAATTAGCCGCGACACCGGATCGTGTCGGCGATACCCGCCTCTCAACGGCGCTACAGGAAGGCGACGTTTCGATCTCTACGGTAGAACATTTGATGTCGGCTTTAGCCGGCCTCGGCATTGATAATGCCTATGTTGAAATCACCTCGGCGGAAGTGCCAATTATGGATGGCAGCGCCGCGCCATTCGTCTTTCTGATTCAATCAGCCGGCGTAATCGAGCAGAATGCCCCGAAAAAATTTATTCGCGTTACCAAACCTATTCAGGTTGAAGACGACGAAAAATGGGCGCGATTTGAGCCGTTTGAAGGCTTCAAAGTATCTTTTTCAATTGACTTTGATCACCCGATTTTTGCGCGCTCACCGCAGCAGGCAACCGTGGACTTTTCAACCACATCATTTGTAAAAGAAGTGAGTCGCGCACGTACCTTCGGGTTTATGCATGAAGTTGAGGCATTGCGGGAAGCCGGTCTTGCCTTAGGTGGCAGTCACGATAATGCCATCGTCATGGATTCATACAGCATTCTCAATGATGACGGTTTGCGTTATGAAGATGAGTTCGTAAAACATAAAATTTTAGACGCAATTGGAGACCTTTATTTATTGGGTCACCCGTTGATCGGCGCTTTCAGCGCCTACAAATCAGGGCACGCTCTAAACAATAAGTTATTGCGCGCGCTGATGGCCCAGCAGGATGCCTGGGAATTGGTCAGTTTTGATGACCCCGCGGATGCGCCAATAGCGTTCATGCATTTGGCAAACGCCTAGATTGTTAAGTTGCTTAGCTTTGTTCGCGCAGAGTTTGAAGTAGCCGTTGTAGAGCTTTTGCCAAAGGCTCATTAGAAATGTTTTTATGGCACTGCTGTAATGCTTCCATCGAGTTTTTGGAAGTCCGGTTCTCGCGCTTGCCAGAGTGAGTAGAGTCGGCGGCGGTTCTACATGCTTCTGTGTTGTTCGGGGCAGTAGGGGAAAGGTATTGGGTAGTGTGATCGATACGCACGCTGATGGTGCGAACATCAGATAACCCTTGGTGATTGAAAAAGGTCACTAGATGGTCTTGTTGATGCCTGATGCGCGACGCCATGGCGGCGTTGTCGCAGGTAATAACAAGGTTTCCATCATTGAAGTGTGTCAGTGTTGCCTGCTCGGCTGTATTCGCAGGCAGTTGTTGTTCACACCAGCTGTGCCAGCAGGGTGCGAGCTTGATTAGAACCCGTTGCGCGGTGCTCAGTTGTTGAAGTGCTGGCAAACGGGCGACATAGTCAGATGCGAGCATCTTTCGCCTTAGCTGGCGATGTTTAGAAGAGCCTGATTTTTTGGGCGGTTGCGGCATTTTAGTATGGCTACGGCGTATATGTGATTCGATTGCGGTGTTCAGAAATGCGCTGCAGTGTGACTAGCATAGCCAAGCTAAGCTGTTCGGACAATTAAAATAGGTATTCGTATTTTATACCACACGAGTTTGTTGGAGAATTGTGAAAGTTTTATTATTAAAAGATAACACCGCGAAAAATGGTGTGTTTTGCCTCAGTGGCAAAAAGCTGGTCGTCATGGCAGGTCTGGTGATTGTTGTTTTGCCAATCATCCTTGGCCTTGCGAGCTATACGGTAATTGCCAAAATAGACCGGTCACTGAACCCGTTTATTGATCCGGACTACCGGGTTGCGGTTGAAACAAGGGTTGGCGAACAAGAACAGGAAATTGTCAAAACTCGCGAATATGTGCGCCAGCATATGGACGTTCTGGGCCGGCGCATCGGAAGTCTACAGGCCCAAGTGTCGCGTATTAATGCCGTGGAATTGAGAATAGCCGACGTATCTGGCATCGATTTGCAAGACTTTGATTTTGATCAGGACCCACCCATCGGTGGTAGTGCAGAGGACGAGGCCGATTCAGAACAAATTGATATCGAGAATGCGATTGTAGCCATTGAACGTGAGCTTTCATTACGCGAGTCTGAGATTGCGGCAATGGACTTCCTCTTGTCGCGCAAAAACCTGGAGTCTAAGCAGACACCGGCAGGTTGGCCCGTCAATGGTGGCTGGATCTCATCGAACTTTGGTTCAAGAATGCACCCGATGACCGGCAAAAAACAATTTCATCAGGGCGTGGATATTCCCGGTAAACTGGGTACTGAAGTGTTGGCCGTTGCCGATGGCGTTGTGACCCGTGCCACCAACAGTGGTAACTACGGCTGGGTCGTTGAAATTGATCATGGTGATAATTACACCACTTTGTATAGCCATAATCGTAAGAATCTGGTCAGCGAAGGCGAAACCGTGGTGAAAGGCCAGGCGATCGCTGAAGTGGGTTCCACAGGCCGATCTACCGGGCCACACGTGCATTTTGAGGTGCTGAAAAAAAATCGCAACATTAACCCGGTCAAATTTCTTTATAAGGAGGTTTGAGCCGGATACTTATAGCGGCTTTGAAAGGGCGTTCGCGCCCTTTTTTAGTGTCGCGCTTCCAAGCCGCGCCCATCTTCGGGTATGACCTGTCCGCGGCCAGATAGAAATCGGGCCAGTGACGCAAAACGCAACCTTGGAATTTTGCATATAAGCCTTATACTTCATTGATTAGTCGATCAATATCCAGCCATTACAGCACAACATCGCCAGCATGTTCTTGCTGCCTCAAGCCCTAGGGAATCTAAAGTGTTAAAAAAAATATTCGGTAGCCGTAATGATCGGTTGATCCGACAAATGACCAAACGGGTCAATAAAATTAATGCGCTGGAGCCACAGTTTCAGGCACTCAGCGATGCGGAGCTGCGCGCTAAAACAAGCGAATTTAAAACTCGCCTTGAGGATGGGGAATCATTAGACGATTTATTGCACGAGGCGTTTGCCGCGGTGCGGGAAGCCTCGGTCCGGTCATTGGGGATGAGGCATTTCGATGTGCAATTAATCGGCGGCATGGTGTTGCACAGTGGCAAAATCGCGGAGATGCGCACCGGGGAGGGTAAGACGCTCATGGCTACGCTGGCCGCCTACCTGAACGCGCTGGCCGGCAGTGTACACGTCGTTACCGTAAACGATTATCTGGCTCGCCGCGACGCTGACTGGATGGCCAAGGTTTATAACTTTTTGGGGCTAACCGTAGGGGTGATTGTCTCGGGTCAGGAGACCGCAGATAAGCAAGCCGCCTATCAGAACGATATTGTCTACGGCACCAACAATGAGTTTGGTTTTGACTATCTACGCGACAATATGGCGTTTTCGGTCGACCAGAAATCTCAACGCGATCTAACGTTCGCCATTGTTGATGAGGTTGACTCAATTCTGATTGACGAGGCCCGAACACCCTTAATTATCTCAGGCCCCGCTGATACAGCCGCCGACGTCTACGCCAAAATTGATACCATCGTGCCGCAATTGAAGCAGCAAATGGACAGCGAAGCTGAAGCCGGCGCAGAAGGCGACTTTACGGTTGATGAAAAATCCAAGCAGGCCTATCTAACGGAGCGCGGTCATGAGCGAGCCGAAGAGTTGATGGTGCGCAATGGCCTGATTGCGGCCGATGCCAGCTTATATGACGTCGCCAGTATTACTCTGCTGCACCACCTTTATGCCGCTATTCGTGCCCACAAATTATTCCACCGCGATGTTGATTATGTGGTGCAGGATAATGAGGTGGTCATTGTTGACGAGTTCACAGGCCGCATGATGTCCGGTCGGCGTTGGTCTGATGGTCTGCATCAGGCCGTTGAAGCCAAGGAGAAGGTAGAAATACAGCGTGAGAACCAGACCCTTGCATCAATCACCTTCCAGAATTATTTTCGATTGTACGACAAGCTCTCAGGTATGACCGGTACGGCCGATACTGAGGCCGTCGAATTTCAGGAAATCTACAGTCTGGAAGTGGTCGTTATTCCGACACACAAGGATATGATTCGCCTGGATCAGGCCGATGTTATTTTCCGCACTATGCAGGAAAAATTTGACGCCATTGTCGAGGACGTACGTGAACGACATAAGGCTGGTCAGCCGGTGTTGCTTGGTACAGCCTCAATTGAAGTCTCCGAGTTGCTATCCAAAGAGTTCGACAAACACCGGATTAAGCACGAAGTTTTGAATGCCAAGCAGCACGAGCGCGAAGCAACAGTGATTGCCAAAGCCGGGCGCCCGGGCGCGGTGACCATCGCCACCAACATGGCGGGTCGCGGCACCGATATCGTACTCGGGGGTAATCTGGACATGCGTCTTGCTGAGGTTGATAGCAGTGCCGCGCGCGATGAAATTGACAAGGCCTGGAAGAAAGATCATCAGCGTGTGTTGGATGCTGGCGGCCTGTATGTGGTTGGTACGGAGCGTCATGAATCACGACGCATAGATAACCAGTTGCGTGGCCGTTCCGGGCGTCAGGGTGATCCCGGTGAAACGCGCTTCTATCTGTCCATGGATGACAGTCTGATGCGTATTTTTGGCTCGGAGCGAATTTCCGGCATGATGCAGCGGGTTGGCATGGAAGAGGGCGAGGCAATCGAGAGTCGCCTGGTTTCGCGTGTTATCGAGAATGCGCAGCGTAAGGTCGAAGGACATAACTTTGACATCCGCAAGCAGTTACTGGAATACGATGATGTTGCTAATGAGCAACGCAAGTTGGTGTATTCAGAGCGCAATGAACTGATGTCGACCGATGATGTATCGGAAAACGTCTCGGTAATGCGCGAAGAAGTAGTTGATCTGGTTGTGGATCGTTCGATTCCCCCGCAGAGCCTACCTGAGCAATGGGACATCGCCGCTCTGGAAGATGATTTGCGGCTTGAGTTCGGGCTGGACGTTCCGGTACAAACGTGGCTGGACGAAGATAAGTCTCTCTATGAAGAGACGCTTAGAGACCGAATTTTCGATGCAGTAGAAGAAGCCTATAAGGCCAAGGAAGCGAAGTACGGCGATGAAGTTATGCGCCATCTTGAGAAAGCCATTATGTTGCAGACTCTGGATACGCAGTGGAAAGAACATCTGGCGGAGATGGATTATCTGCGCAAAGGTATTGGTCTGCGGGGCTATGCGCAGAAAAACCCCAAGCAGGAATACAAGCGCGAAGCGTTCGAAATGTTTACCAGTATGCTGGACCGCGTGAAGGTCGAAGTGGTGACCATTCTCGCCAAAGTACAATTGCGGGAAGAATCCGAGATTTCGGATTTTGAGCAGCGGCAGCGACAGGCCGCTCAGCGCGACCTTGAAATGAAACATGCCAGCGCCAGCGCAACATCTGGGGCGGCTGATAGTCAAGCCGCGGAGTCTGGCACTTTCGTGCGTCAGCAGCCCAAAGTCGGCCGCAACGAACCGTGCCCCTGCGGGTCCGGCAAAAAATACAAGCAGTGCCACGGAAAGCTGGCCTAGCTAGGGGCTAAAGCTCGATGGCTGTTGGCATTTCTGACGCGAAGGAATTATTACCCGTTGCCGGTGTAACACTGGCAACGGCCGCCGCCGGCATCCGTTATCAAGATCGCGATGATATGGCGTTGCTACTGCTGGATGAGCGCGCCAATACGGCCGCAGTATTCACCCGCAATCGGTTTTGCGCGGCGCCGGTATTAGTCGCACAGCGCCATCTGGCTGCAGTACGCCCGCGTGCCCTGCTGATTAACTCAGGCAACGCCAATGCCGGCACCGGTTCGGCTGGTATGCAGGATGCTGAAGCCTGTTGTTCACAACTTGCTGGCTTGCTGGATATTGACCCCAATCAGGTGTTACCTTTTTCCACCGGCGTGATTGGTGAAGTGCTGCCTATGACGGCTATTAAGCGCGGCATCGCCGAGCTAAGTGGCCATCTCGAGGCCGATAACTGGCTAGCCGCTGCACGTGCCATTATGACCACCGATACGGTTAGCAAAGGCGTCTCATGTCAATTCGATATGAATGGCGAGACCATTACCATCACCGGTATTGCCAAGGGTTCGGGCATGATTTGCCCTAACATGGCGACCATGCTGAGTTATGTCGCGACCGATGCAGCAATCGAACAGCCGCTGCTGGACAAACTTCTGCAGCGCGCCTGCGATGCCAGCTTTAACCGCATCACCGTTGATGGCGATACCTCGACCAATGACGCGCTGGTGCTGGTGGCCAGCGGTGTGGTGGGCAAGACGATGCTTGAGCGTGCCGACCAGCCAGAAGCTGAATTGTTTTATCAACATCTGGAGCAGGTGCTGGTGACCTTGGCGACTGCCATTATCCGTGACGCCGAAGGCGCCACCAAGTTTGTCAAAGTCGAGGTCCAAGGTGCGCATTGTCCAGCCGATGCTATCGCCGTCGCCTACAGCGTGGCCCATTCGCCGCTGGTTAAAACGGCGCTGTTTGCCAGCGACCCCAACTGGGGCCGGATCCTGGCCGCCGTGGGTAAGGCTGACGTGAGTAAGCTGGACGTGGAGCGGGTCGATATCCAGATTAATGGCCAAGCGTTGCTAACCCAGGGGCAACCCAGCCCGGATTACAATGAAGCGCTTGGACAACAGCTGTTCGGTGAGGCGGAAATCGAAATTACTATAAATTTGAATCAAGGAGCTGGCCGCCACCACATTTGGACATCGGATTTGTCACAGGATTACGTCAGCATAAACGCCGATTATCGCTCGTGAAGCGTATTGATGTCGCCGTGGGCTTGTTGCTCGATGATCGCGGCCGGGTGTTAATCGGCCAGCGTACCGTGCAGGACCAATATTTCGCCAAGTGGGAGTTCCCCGGCGGCAAATTCGAAGCCGGTGAGACTGCCATGCAGGCCCTGGATCGGGAACTGCATGAAGAACTGGGTATCCAGAACCTCATCAGTACACCGTGCATGGAGTTGCAGCACGACTATCCAGACCGTCGGGTACGATTGCATGTAATGCGAGTCAACTCTTATCAGGGAAAGGTGCAGGCCAAGGAGGGGCAGGCCTTACAGTGGTTACCGCTGGCGCAGTTGCAGGAGGTTGATTTGCTGGCTGGAAATCTGCCGATTGTTAATTATCTAATGCGAACAGCCTAGCAGCGGGCAACGAGGTTCGTATGGAGTTAGTTACTCGGCCGGGGCTTCCAAGCTAAACAACAGGTACTGCTGATGTAAATTTTCAGCCGCTGCCTGAGCATCCGCAATACTGCCGTCATTGCGGATCACATCATCCGCAAACGCCAACCGTTGCTGGTCGTCTATCTGGCTTTGCATTATGGCCATCACCTGCTCCCGTGTAAGGTCGCTGCGTTGCATCACGCGCTCAACACGGGTTTGTGTATCGGCGGTCACCACCAGAATTCGTTGCATCAGCGCGCTGAAATCAGTGTCCGCCACCAACAGCGGCACCACAACGACGCAATAGGGGTAGGTCACGGCTGCGATTTGCCGTAGGCACGCAGCCCGAATAGCGGGGTGCGTAATGGCGTCTAATTTGCGTTTATTGTCTGCATCAGAGAATGCCAGAGTGCGCATCACATCGCGGTTTAATGATCCATCCTCCTGCAATATTTGCTCCCCGAACGTCTGCACCATTTGCGTCAATGCGGGTTGCCCGGGCGCCACGACCTCACGGGCTATCACATCGGTATCAATCACCGGCACTCCGAGGCCAGCAAAGTAATCTGAAACAACGGTTTTACCACTGCCGATGCCGCCGGTCAGGCCTACCACAAATGGCATTACAATCCGGCGGAGCGCAGATACATGGCGTTAATTTCATTGCCCCATAACATGGCGCACCAGCCGGCCAATGCAATGTAGGGGCCAAAGGGCATGGGCTTCTCGCGATTTAATTTGCCGGTCAGCATCAGGCTAAGCCCTGCGATGCTGCCAAGCACCGTGGAAACCAAAATAATCTGCGGAAGTAATTGCCAGCCAAACCAGGCGCCCAGAAAAGCCAGCAACTTAAAGTCGCCATAGCCCATGCCCTCTTTGCCGGTGGCAATCTTAAAGAGGTGGAATACCAGCCACAAGGACAGGTACCCTGCCATCGCACCGATAATGGCGTCAACGGGCATTGCAAAGACCGGCACCAGGCTCAGGGCCAGACCCAGCCACACCAAGGGCAGCACAATTTCATCGGGTAGCAACTGATGGTCGAAATCAATAAACGACAATGCCACCAGCGCCCAGGTCAGAATGATGCCGGCAGCAGCCTGCATACCCCAGCCGAAATGATGCATCACCAATGCACTCAACAGACCGGTCAGTATTTCGACCAGTGGATAGCGCAGGGCAATGCTTTGTTTACAACTCGCGCATTTGCCCCGCAATAGCAGATACGATATGACTGGAATATTTTGCCAGGCTCTTACCGCTGTACCACAATTTCCGCAGCGAGATGCCGGCCGCATAATGCCATCTGGTTCAGGCTCCTGATACTCTTTATCGTTCAGCCACTCAAATGACTGTTTGCTCCATTGGTACTTAAGAATCAAGGGGTAGCGGTACACCACTACATTCAGGAAGCTGCCAATAAGCAGGCCAAAGATGCCAGCCAGCGCAATATGATAGTTCGCCGGCAGCGCGGCGAGGTTACTGAACATGGTATTTCTGGCGGTACTTTAGAATACAGACGCCATTTTGAAGATTGGCAGATACATGGCCAACACCATGGTACCAATGATGCCGCCCAGTACCACAATCATAATGGGTTCGATCAGGCTGCTTAAGGCTTCGACCGCGTCGTCCACTTCGCGTTCGAAAAATTCCGCGACCTTGTCCAACATGACTTCTAACTCACCGGACTCTTCACCGCTGGACACCATCTGCAGCATCATATTCGGGAATACTCCGGTTTTAGACATGGAGTGCTCCAAACTGCGGCCGGTACTGATGTCATTTTTTACTTCCTCCACCGCCTGTTGATAAACGCGGTTACCGGTCGAAGCACCCACCGTACTCATACCTTCTACCAGAGGCACACCGGAGCCAAATATAATGGAGAGCGTGCGAGCGAATCGTGCTAGTGCTGATTTTCGTACGATTAATCCGAATACCGGTGCCTTGAGCAACAACCGGTCACACGTGTATTTAAGTTTTTCCGAGCGTTTATACATGGCGAGGAAGCCAGCTATCGAGCCAAACACACCAAATATAACCAGCCACCAGTATTCCTGCATCCAGCGTGACAGGTCTACAATACCGCGCGTTAAGGCCGGCAGGTCGGCACCAAAGTTCTGAAACAAGGTTTCAAAAGAGGGAATCACAAACAGCAGCAACACCATGCTCACGACGGCGGTAATTATCAGTACAATCGCCGGGTACATCATGGCTGATTTAACTTTATTTTTAATCGCCTCCAGCTTTTCGTTGTAGGTTGCAACCCGCTCGAGCATTAAATCCAATTTACCGGATTCCTCACCGGCTTCCACCAGGCTAGTGAACAGCCGATTGAAATAGAGGGGATATTTGCTCAGCGCCACACTAAGCGTGGTGCCAGACTCGACATCCCGGCTCAGATCAACCATTAGCTTTTCCATCGAGGCGCTTTCGTGCCCCTTACCAATGGCGCGCAGGGTCTGCGCAATCGGTATGCCGGCACCAATCATGGTGGCCATCTGCCTTGAAGCAAAACTGATGTCGACCGTTTTGATCGGCTTGGCACCCGAGAAAAGGGGTTTTGGTTTGCGCTTAATCTTGGTAACCCGCAGGCCACGTTGGCGCAGCAATGCCCGCGCCTGGGACAGAGTAGGGGCTTCAATTTCGCCACCCGTAGAGGCGCGTTTCTGATTTACCCCTTCCCAAACAAAGGAAGAAACTTTTTGTTGTTTTTTACGTGCCATGATACAGCCTCGGTCAGTAATGCAACTGGGTTACCTGATTCAAATTTACTCTTGAAAAATAATCCTACACGTTGGTAACGCGCTCAATTTCCTCAAGAGAGGTTATGCCTTCTTTCACTTTGATTAAGCCTGACTGACGCAGGTCCAGCGTGCCTTCGCGTGCAGCCGCCAGTTCTATGTCCTGCTCGGTACAGCCTTCCATAATCAAGGTTTTTATCTGTTCGCTTAAAGGCATAACCTGAAATACACCGGCCCGGCCGCGATAGCCCTCAGTGCAACTACCACAGCCCTCCAGATTTGGTTGAAATATTTCCAAGCCCTTCAGGTCTGCCTCTGCGAAGCCGGCTTCCAAAAGAATATTCTTAGGTAATTCAGACGGCTTCTTGCAGTTTAAACATAATTTTCGTACCAGCCGTTGCGCGATGATTAAATGCACCGCCGATGCAACATTAAATGCCGGCACACCCATGTTCATCAGGCGGGTGAGAGTCGATGGCGCGTCATTGGTGTGCAGAGTTGACAGCACCATGTGACCTGTTTGTGAGGCCTTGATGGCGATTTCTGCGGTTTCCAAATCACGAATCTCCCCCAGCATTATGATGTCTGGGTCCTGACGTAAAAATGCGCGTAGCGCGTCGGCAAAATCCAGATGCGCCTTTTCGTTGATATTAACCTGGGTAATACCCGGCAGCAGGATCTCAACCGGGTCCTCGACGGTCGAAATATTTTTGGTTGGTTCATTCAGCATGCTGAGCGCGGAATACAGTGTAACCGTTTTACCACTACCGGTCGGGCCGGTAATCAGGACCATGCCGTAGGGCCGCGAAATTACTTTTTGGTACAACGCCAGTTGGTCCTTAGTGAAGCCCAAAACATTTAAATTCAGATTGGCTGCGCTGGAGTCAAGAATACGCATTACCACTTTCTCGCCATACAGCGTGGGCAGCGTATTAACACGAAAATCAAATGCTTTGGTGCGCGACACCCGCAGCTTTACCCGGCCATCCTGAGGCACGCGCCGCTCGGCGATATCCAGCTTGGAAATAATTTTTATTCGGGCAATGATGCGCGAGGCGAAACTAACCGGTTGCGTGGTTATTTTGTGCAGAATGCCATCGATCCGAAAGCGGATACGCAATTCTTTCTCAAAGGGCTCAATATGAATATCAGACGCGCCGCGGTTGATGGCGTCGACCAGAATTTTATTTACATACTTAACAATCGGCGCATCATTAGGGTCAAAGTCAACATCGTCGTTGTCCTGGTTATCATCCCCGTCGGCGATGTCCAGTTCAACTTCGCCCTCGCCGAGAAATTCTTCAAGTGAACTGCCGGCATCGCCCTCGACCGCATCGCTGATCAGTTTTTCCAATGCGTTGAATTCAACCTGGATCGGAATAATCTCCAAGCCGGTATAGAACATGATTTCGTCGAGAGCGCCCTTATCCGTGGGGTCGACCATGGCCACAAACAGGTTTTTGCCGTGTTTGTATATCGGAATTGCGAAATGCCGCTCCACCAATTTAAAGTCAATCAGGTCGCGCGGTAGATTTTCCTTGTTTAGCACGCCCAAATCGAAAAATGGCATGCCAAAACGGTGCGATAACTCCTTGCACATCACCTGATTGCTAATCAGCCCCCGCCCGACGACCGCTTTGATGATTTCCTTGGGTTTGCGCTCCGTGGCGACAATCTCCAGCAAGCGGTCTTTCTCGACCATTTCAAAGCTGGCGAGGGTTTGTGCGATGGGGGGGAGAGATTGATTCATTCTAACCTTCAGACATAACGTTCTTCATTAGAGCTTTGAGAAAGCGCATTCTCTCAAGCCCAGAATACGCAACATTATACTCTGCGAAACAGCCGCGTCGAATTTTGTCACACTATTTTTCGAGATATTGTAAGGCGTTATGTGCAGGTTCTTGATGATTTACATCAATATTGTTTTCTTTGCTGAATCGTTTTGCCGATGTTCATTGTATTACCCTTTGAGGATGCTTGGCACCCCGCGCTTTAAGCGTTTGCGCGCCATCCAACCCCTCGTATGGCGATCAACACCTCGGGATGTTCAATAGGCGTTCTTAGTCGATAGCACGACCAGCACGGTTTTAGCCAGAATTCGAAAATCCAGCATTAGCGACCATGAGCGAATGTATTCAAGATCCAGTAGGGTGCGCATGCCCATCTCTTTGAGACTCGGGGTGGCACCGCGAAAACCACTGACTTGTGCAAGACCCGTGATGCCGGGTTTCATGCGATGACGCAACATATAGCCATTTATGACCCGTCTTTGTTCCTCGTTATGCTCACTCGCATGGGGTCGCGGCCCAACCAATGACATATCTCCAAGTACAACATTGATTAGTTGCGGCAATTCATCAATTGAAAAACGACGCAACCATTTCCCGACTCGTGTGACACGTGGGTCATTCTCTTGCGCCTGTTTAAATTCGGCCGCTCCGCTGGCAAATGTCATGGTGCGAAACTTCCACATTCTGAATTCTTTTCCGGCTGCTCCATAACGCTTCTGCCCAAAGAACACTGGCCCCTTAGAGTCCAGTTTTATCGCCGCCGCGATGACGAGAAATAATGGTAGTGACACAATTAAAAGCGGCCAGGCAATGACTTTGTCCTCAAGTAACTTGATGATGTGTTTACGACGTTGTTGGTAGGCTAAATCCGACCCAATCGTCGGTATGCCCTGCACATATTCAATCTGTACCTTGCCATGAACGCTGGTCGGCAGTTCCGGTACAAATACCAGGCTCACCGCGGTGTTGGCGAAATGCTCAAATATTTCAAGCTCCGGTATGCGCGAATAAATATCGTGTGTGACCCAGACTTCCGACACGATGGTTTTCTTGCCGCCCAGATCGCGCAGAGATTCGATCAGTTTAATTGAATCTTCTAACACGCCAGAGCCGGTAGTTTCCGGGGCGCCCTCGTTCAGGTTGAACACTCCGCATACTTTAATCCTTGAACCCGCTGTCTTGGCACTGTGTACGATGCCTTCGGCTGTGGCATTGCCTCCCAATAAAATAATGTTTTTGGTGGTTACGGCGGTGCGATCCAGGCGCCGTAGAGCGAACCTGTAGCCTATTGCCAGTACCAGCGTGATTACAACCATCAGCACGAACCAGATGCGTGAGTAGAGTTCGGCTGTTTTGGTTAGGTATAAAAACGTCATCGCCAATATTGCGGCCAACAAAACCGATTGAATGGTCTTTATCCATAGCTCGTCCAGCGCGGTATCCAGGGCGTTTTCATACACGCCGACAGAGGTCAGGCAGACATAAACAAACAGCGCAAAAAAGAGCAGCGGGAACAGATAGATTTCACCCATGATTATGGAATCGAAGCGAATATAGTGCGCCACAGCCCCGGCCAGAATGACACACAGCAGGTCCAATAAACGATGGGAGATATAGTGCGATTTCACGGTAATGAATTATTTTGAGTGTGTTGGTTTGGCGCAGAGACTGTTTTATACGACAGCGCTATAATTATGGCCAGAAACACGGCCAGATGATGCATGGGCAAGCGATAGAATAAAAGGCCATCGATCATGCTAAAAAACAAATAGGCTGCAATCGCGCACAACAACATTTTGCTATGCCCGTCCAATACTGGCCCAGCGCTCAATTGCCGCCATACTCGACGCGCAAGTTCAGCCAGGCATGCCAAGATGATCAGGGAGCCTACCCAGCCAAATTCGATCAGCAGTTGCGGTCCAATGCCATGCGGCTGCCTTGCGAATTTGGTATCAACGCCGATTTGTTTCAACCCCCCGGGGCCAAACCCGAATGCAGGGCGTGTGGCCGAGGCTTCCCAGATCAGCGACCAGATACGCAAGCGGCCAGTAGAAACGCTATTCAGCCCCGCCGCCGGATTGCTGCGTTCAATCATTGATTGCGTAACGCTCTGCGCGGGCGACAGGGACACTATCATCAGCAACACTCCCATCAGTAACAACGTGCCCGAGACACCCAGAATAAAACCGCGAATGCCTGATCGTACCCAACCGAATAATCCGATAAACAGCAGGATACTCAGGCTGGCTGCTCTGCCACCGGTTATGACAATAGAACCGATACAAAAAATAAGTAACAGCCATAAGACCCAATTTTTGTCACGCCCATCAACGATAAGCAAGCTAACCAGCATAGCGGCCAAAAAACCATGGTAATTGAAATGCCTGATATGCCAGTAATAGGTGACCGGGGCATGTACCATCTTGGAGCCCTCAAAGCTAGGCTGCACGTGTTTCAGATACTCATACAGGGTGAAGGGCGCAAACAATATGAAGGCAAATAGCATGCCGCAATAAACATATACGCGGTACCTGACCAATTCATCGCCACAGGCGAGGTAAATGGCGATGCCAAACAGCGCCGCATCGCGATAACGGTTGGCTTCAAATAACGCGTATCCGGGGTTGGGAGCAAGCAACGATGCAACAATAATGACCGCAGCCAACAGCAGGCCAATAGTAAGCCACGCCCAATCGATGCGAAAATCACTCCTGCCACGCCACACCGCCAGACATAAAATCAGGGTATACAAAATTAGCAGGTCAAGATTCATGCTGATCTGCAACACCAGCAATATGAAAATCAAAGCGCTGGCGCAAAAATAGAGTAATCCCTGTGGTTCTAATCGAGTCATCAATCGAGGTTTTTTAAAGTTCATTGCACCGGCTTTGCTTAACCTGGTAATCCCAGTAGTGCGGCAGATCGGCAGGCAAGTTCTGGATTGGCTCCCAGACCCGGCTGTTAATTATCAGCCGCGGCTGGATGATCAGGCGCCGGTCGGTGCATTGTTGGTCGAATTATATGTCGAACTGCAACCGGAATGTTGCGGTACCAAAGGTCGTGAGCAATTGGTTGACAGCATCAGCGCGCTCGTCCCCAACTCGCTGCGGATATGTGGAGGCCTCAGCAACAATAAATAAGTAAGCACAAAAAAGGCCCCTTGCGGGGCCTTTTCCGTTAGCGTTAGCTAAATTAAGCGATCTCAGTCTCTTAGGTGCTACCAGAGGCTGCGCCACCGCGGCAAGAACCGGGCAGAAAACGCGCATCGATAGGATCAGTTGCGTCGCCGTCACAAATCCACTCATAAATTTGCTGCGGAGCTCCAGATGAAACCATTGCCACGCCAGCGCTGGAATAAGGCGTAAGAACGATTTTGTTTCCGTCAATATTGTCAGGGTCGATATTCTGAGCAGTCACCGTGATCGCGCCATCAGCGTCAGTTTCAACCGAAGTAACATATTTGGTTACGCCGTTGGGGTTTTCAGCGGCCAATGATTCGCAGCCCCAGTTGTTAGCAGCAACATCCGTTGAACCGCCGGCCATATAGACTTCACTGACGGTTGTGCGGCAAGCTGAAGCAGCCAGAATAACTTCTGACACCTTGGCGCGTTTCGTGTAATCGCTGTAAGCAGGCAATGCAACGGCAGCAAGAACGCCGATGATGGCTACAACGATCATTAATTCAATCAGAGTAAAACCCTGAGCCTTATTAGGCGTACGTTGAATGTTTTTCATAATTAATTTCCTAGTCAAGTTTAAAGTAAGCAAGTTATAAAAAAGTAGTTGAAACATCATTCGTATAAATGGTTAAAGCGATGTTTCAAATTTCTAGCCGGAAACCAATCCGGCTGGATCTAAGGTTCGACTTGGAGGCAATAGTAAACATTTTTTTCGGTTAAAGTGAAAAAATGTGTAAACCATATAAGTCATTGAAATATATGTATTAAATGACTATTTAATTTTCGTCATCGCAGTGACAATCTATGTCAGCAGGGCGACCCGTGCAGTTCAACCCACACTTGGTTGACAGAGGTCTAACTGGGGTATTGCTTACTGCTAATCATCTTATGATGCGGCGCTTCTTAGCTACTTCACTTGGTAAAACCCACCGCCCACTCACTGGCCGCTGCAGTTGTTGACGCTCGGCGGACGCGACTAACTTGGGTCGGGCGCCGATCGCAGATAATGACGTTTTACAAGGGCTTCTACCCAACTTCCTTGGTTATACATCTCCTATTCAAGCTTACTTAGTTTTGTGCCGTGGCCCCAATCCCATATTGAAGAATCCAATCCTGGCGCATACATGCCTGCGTTTCGCTCACCTCCGATTTAAACACGGCGATATATGTGGGCTGGCGCGCGCGCCTCCCTGGCGTATCTCCTTACTATCGTAATCGTTTCAAACAAAAACAGGTCAGCCAAGTGACGGCGCGCTATTTGATTCCGGCATAGATTGCGTGGTTGCACCACCCGCCCCGTTCATAAACGGTGCGGGTAGACTGGCTTCGATCACCGGCACTCAAACGGAACAAAACGCCTCGGCATCGTGCCAATGCCGTGCGTACTCATCCCCAAGCCGGATGCTGCACTAGTCCCTTCAGAGGAGCAGGCCCAGTCAATCGCACCCGACGGCTGTGTCGTTAACAGGGCGTAGCCCGAAGCCGTTCTGACCTGCGGGGTCAATTTTATTGACCGGCCCCTGGCGTCGACGTCAAGGCGGTCCGATTCTGAGGTGAACACCGTTATCACGCCAGAATTGGGGTTTATGTGCGTATAGTCGACTAGCGGGCTGTTCGCGGCAAGCCCGGTTGAGGCATTGTAGGAATTGGCCGAGCGTTGCAGTAGCCCTGGGTCAGATTCAAGATAATTCTCAACCACCAGATTGCGCGCCATGGCTACTTGAAGTAGTACTTCACTGATAAGCGCTCGAGTTTGATACGTCTGATAGGCCGGCAAAGCCACGGCCGCTATGATTGAAATAATCGCGACCACCAGCATCAATTCGATTAATGTGAAGCCAGTTGCGTTGGCGCGGTGATTGGGTCGAGTCAGCGCCAGATTGCCGGAGTTCGGATGTTTCTCCATTTCGTCTCGGGTACCCTGGCAGGGCGATATTCTGAGTTGCTATGCAGTGCGGTGCTGGGTAGGCATCACCACCAGTTGTATCGACTTGCGTTGGGTTTGTCGGGTTAGGGAGAGACTACTATCGCGCGGTCGAGATGACCCGTCCAGAACAATGTGAATTTTTGTTACGCCGGCACTAAGCTTCTGTTTTTAAGATATTTTTTACAACAACAAATTGTGTCACTCAGAGTCCAGGCTGATGTCGTATTTTGTCAATTTATAGCGAAATGAGCGAAACGAAATGCCCAGGAGTTTGGCCGCTTCGGTTTTGTTGCCGCCGGTTTTTTCCAGCGCAGTCCGCAGTGCCACCATTTCTTCCTGAATCAGAAAATCTTCGATTGACTGGTCACCGGGGACGAAGGTCTTTAACTCCGCGAGCCGTACCTTTGCCGCAAGGTATGAGACAACCAACGCGGTTAAGAATAAAATCACCCCGTAGGCGGACATCAGGCCGTAGTTAGGCTCGATATCGTGAATGGATTCCCACACCGTATAGAAATGCTCATAAAACATCACAATGATGGCGCCAGACGCCAGCCCCAGAGCCTGTACCCGTGGCAAGACTACGCTGCCGGTGGCGACGATCACAAAAAAGATAAAGGCGAAGCTGGATTCAATACTGCCGCCAGCATGGGTCAAAATGCCGGCAATCACGATGTCAGTGGTAAATTGCGCCACGATGACCCAGTTGAAGCTTAATTGTTTGCGCCAGCTGAGCCAGGTAAACCCAACCGCCGACAGCAGCAGGACGCAATTGGCGGCCAAAAATTGCATGGCGTGCGTCAATTTGCCGAGCGGCTGCCACTGCGGAGCGGCGTAAGGGACGGTGGCCAGGATCAGCAGCCCCAAGCTGAGCACGTAGCGCATAATGTTAAGTGCGTACAGCGCCCGCCAGATATCCTGTTTAAATGAATAGGGCTCCTCGTTATCCGCTGATGCGGGCGCCCTCGTTGCGGCAGTGGGTTTTTTCTTGGGCGTTTCCTTACGCTGTTTTTCCTGCCTTCTTAATTTGTTTGCCAATTCGGCATTAGCGAGTGCGATCAGGTCGGTGCTCATAGAATATACGTCTGCTCAAAACCATTAATTTGAATACGCGACAGTTGTCAAACTGTGTGCGCTATCCCCCATACCTGAACGTAGTCTACACCGTTTCTTTTTAAAATTTTAGCGATTTCTGAGGCGGTTGAGCCAGTTGTTACCACGTCATCAATCAGCGCAATATGGTTGGCTCCGGGCGCCTTGAGAAGGCGAAAACTGCCCCTTATGTTGTGCCGCCGCTGAACCATGCTTTGTTCGGCCTGACTAGCTGTCGCTCGATGTTTAATCAGGTGCTGGCGGGAGCAGGGTATGCCAAGTTCAGAGCTCAGGCGCCGTGTGATTTCCCACGCCTGATTGTAGCCCCGCTCGCGCAACTTGCTGATATGCAGTGGCACCGGTATGAGAAGGTCTGGCATTGATATTTCTGCCGCCAATAACTCGTTGGCTAGAAGGTCGGTGATGGCATTGGCAAGCTGGGGGCGATCATGATACTTAAAATCGCGCACCAGGGCGTCAATGGGGTCACGATAGCGGAACGGGCAGAAACAGGCGTCATAGTGCGGCGGGTTTTGCAAACAGCGCCCACAGGTGTCGGCCTGAGCATTGAGAATTTGCCCGCAGTGACGGCAACAATGATGCTGATACGGCAGTTCTGCATAGCAGGCGGCGCAAAAATGTGTTGCTTGCTGAATTTGCTTGCAGCGCAAGCAGCGACGAGGCAGCAGCGCGCTGACCAAAGCACCCGGCAAGCTGCCAAGCGCTTGAATTAATTTTTTACTGGTATTATGGCTGCGGTTTTTCAAGCTCACTTTCCTTGTGATGACTGTTGTAGCGCGCGCCATTCACGTTCGTGGAGTGCGCCGCCCGACTCCATATTAGGCCAGCCAAGATGCAATTACAATTTAGCACCGGCGTGAACCTGCACTGAGCCGGGCTAAAAGACGAGCAACGGCCGGGCTGCTGGCCGCATAAATGTTGAGATTACCAGCAGATTTTGTTGATGCTAGGGGGTTGCTATGATACCTTCTCACCGCCCCGGAACGGACGTGTTGCCGTGCCATGTCAGGCCTTCACAGGTGTGAATATTTTGGTGAATATGAGGCTGGCATAGCTTGGTAGAATAACCACGTAGATGATCATCATAGATGGTCTTTTTAGTTGGTCAGTTGAATCGGTTATTTAAATAGTTCTTTTTCGGCACAGAAAAATCACACTCTTCAATTGGAGTAACCTTTATTATGGTGTTTCCCCGTATGGTGTTTCCTAAACCCGTAAAAACGGCGCTCAACAAGCTGGCTGTTGCCAGCACCTTGTTGACTTCAGCCTTATTCAGCGGCCTGGCGCAAGCTGAATACCGCTTGAACTTTCAAGACCCTGTGACCAGCGTGGCACGTGAAATCTACGATCTGCATATGCTGATCTTCTGGATCTGCGTGGTCATCTTTGTGGTGGTCTTTGGCTTCATGTTTTACTCGATTTTTGCGCATCGCAAGAGCAAGAACTATGAAGCAGCCCAGTTTAGCCACAGCACAAAAGTGGAAGTGATCTGGACGGTTATTCCTTCGATTATTCTGGTGCTGATGGCCTGGCCGGCCACTCTAGTGTTAATCGATATGGAAGACACCACCATGTCAGACCTGACCATTAAGATCACGGGCTATCAGTGGAAGTGGGGCTATGAGTATCTGGATAGCGATATCAGCTTTTACAGCACGCTGGCCACACCGCGCGAACAGATTGACCAATTTGACGAAGCCAATGCCGTGCCGCCTGGCGAAAACTACCTGTTAGAGGTTGATAACTATCTGGTGGTGCCATCGGGCCGTAAAGTACGCGCGCTGATTACCGCTAATGACGTCATCCACGCCTGGTGGATCCCCGCGTTTGGTACCAAGAAAGATGCCATTCCCGGCTACATTAATGAACTTTGGTTCAATGTTGACGAAGGCAAAGAGGGCCTTTACCGCGGTCAATGCGCTGAGCTATGTGGTAAAGATCATGCCTTTATGCCGATCGTAGCCAAAGTGGTTACTGGTGAAGAGTTTGATAATTGGGTCGCTTCGGGCGGCACCAGTTTTGCGGCTGACGCCATCGCCGAAGCCGTCGACGGTCTTGAAGCGGCGGTAGCCGAGGTTGCCGAAGTGGCTGAACAGGCAGGTGATGCCATGGCTGAGGTGGTTGAGGCCGTCGTGCCCGCCGCTGATGCGGCGGCACCGGAGCCGACCGTTTCCGCCAAGACCTGGACCAAGGACGAACTGATGGAAAAAGGCGCTGCGGTCTATCAGACCCGCTGCCAGGCCTGTCATGGTCCCGACGGTAAGGGTCTGCCCGGTGCGTTTCCGGCCATCGCCGGTAGTGAGGTCGTCATGGGCGACCGCGATGCACAGATTGATCTGGTGATGTTCGGCAAAGCCGGCACTGCCATGGCGGCATTCGCCGGCCAGTTAAGTGATGAAGAGATGGCGGGGGTACTCACCTACCAACGCAACGCCTTTGGTAATAATGTAGGCGATGTGGTTTTGCCTGCTGATATTAAAGCCAAACGATAAGATTCGAGTCGGAGAATAACTATGTCTGATACCGCAGTAGCCCACGGGCACGACCACGCACACGACCATGACCACGACCATGACCACGACCATAAGCCGACCGGGTTTCGCCGTTGGTTTATGTCCACCAATCACAAGGATATCGGTACGCTGTATCTGATTTTCTCGCTCACCATGCTGTTTCTGGGCGGCGCCATGGCGCTGGTGATTCGTGCAGAATTATTTCAACCGGGGCTGCAATTTGTTGACCCGCACTTCTTCAACCAGATGACCACCATGCACGCACTTATTATGGTGTTTGGTGCGGTGATGCCCGGTTTTGTGGGTTTTGCAAACTGGATGGTGCCGCTGATGGTGGGTGCGCCGGACATGGCGTTGCCCCGCATGAATAACTGGAGCTTCTGGATTCTGCCATTTGCGTTTTCCATTCTGTTGCTGAGCTTCTTCGTGCCGGGCGGTGCGCCTGCCGCAGGCTGGACGCTGTATGCACCGCTGACCGTACAGGGTGGTATGAGCGTGGACATGGCGATTGTGGCCATTCACATGATGGGTATCTCGTCCATCATGGGTGCGATCAACATTATTGTGACCACATTGAATATGCGGGCACCGGGCATGACTTTGATGAAAATGCCCATGTTCGTCTGGACCTGGCTGATCACCGCCTTCCTGCTGATTGCGGTAATGCCTGTATTCGCCGGCGCCGTTACCATGTTGCTGACCGATCGACACTTTGGCACGGCCTTCTTCAACCCGGCTGGCGGCGGTGACCCCGTATTGTTCCAGCATATTTTCTGGTTCTTCGGCCATCCGGAAGTCTACATTATGATTTTGCCGGCCTTTGGCATTATCTCGCAGATCATCCCCACCTTTGCGCGCAAGCCTTTGTTTGGCTACAGCTCAATGGTGTTCGCCACCGCGGCCATCGCCTTCCTGTCGTTTATCGTTTGGGCGCATCACATGTTTACCGTTGGCATGCCGCTACAGGGTGAACTGTTCTTTATGTACGCCACCATGCTGATTTCGGTCCCAACCGGTGTGAAGGTGTTTAACTGGGTTACCACCATGTGGCGCGGGTCAATGACCTTTGAAACGCCGATGCTATATGCCATCGGTGTGGTGTTCCTGTTCACCATGGGCGGCTTGTCTGGCTTGATGCTGGCCATTACGCCGGCGGATTTCCAATACCACGATACCTATTTCGTTGTAGCGCACTTTCACTATGTACTGTTCTCCGGCGCGGTGATGGCAATGATGGGTGGAACCTTCTACTGGTTGCCCAAGTGGTGCGGCCATATGTACAACGAAACGCTGGGTAAGTGGCACTTCTGGTTAACCACTATCTTCTTTAACATCACCTTCTTCCCGCAGCACTTTTTGGGTCTGGCGGGCATGCCGCGGCGCTATGCTGACTATCCGATTCAGTTTACTGAGTTTAATCAATGGTCAACTGTTGGCGCTTTTGGCCTGGGTATTTCGCAACTGCTGTTTGTCTACATCATCGTGTCCACAGTGCGCGGCGGTAAGAAAGCCACCACCGAAGTTTGGGACAACCCAGAGGGTCTGGAATGGACAGTGCCCTCACCGGCGCCGTTTCACACCTTTGATGAACCACCGGTGGTCAAATAAGTTAGGTAACTTTTGGCGATGGCTGACCAACGGGAACAACGCAAGAACAACAATGCCAAAATTGCATTGTTGATCGCCTTGATTCCAGTGGCATTGTTTGTCGCCACGTTTTTTATTCAGCGATAGCGCTTATTGATAGTGCAATTAGTGAGCGCAATCGCTTTAAACAAGGGCTTATAGCAAGAGCTGAGAGTAACAAAGTGCAGGCAAAAAAACTGGTTGTGCAACTGACCCTGGTGGCAGTGGTTATGTTTGGTTTTGGTTACGCGCTGGTACCGTTGTACGAAGCGTTTTGCCGAATTACCGGCTTTGGTGGCAAAACCGATGTGATTGCAGAAGCGATGGCGGCGCAAGCTGTGCCGAGTGACCGCTCGATTGCAGTGACCTACACATCGCACAGCCATACGTCGTTGCCCTGGGAATTCAAGCCCGTGAGTAAGGGGCTGGACGTAAAACCCGGCGAGATTCATGAAGCCGTGTTTTATGTAAAGAATTACTCGAACAGACCGATCACGGGCATGTCGACCTTTAATGTGACGCCCCCGCGAGCGGGATTTCATTTTAAGAAAACAGAGTGTTTTTGTTTCACCCAGCAAGTACTGCAGCCGGGCGAAGAGAAAGAAATGTTGGTTCGTTATATGCTGGACCCGGCCATGCCGGAAGATGTACTGGAACTAACGCTGTCCTATACTTTTTTCGACAACGAAAAGTACGCAGGGCAATAACAATTATTAATTGAGGAAAGCGAGTATGGCTTCACATTCACCAGAGCATTACAAAACTCATTACTACGTGCCCGACTCAAGCGTGTATCCGTTTGTGTCATCAATTGCCCTGTTCTTTATTGCCCTGGGCGGCGCCAGTCTGGTAAATGGCTACGCTATCGGCCCGAAAATGATGACGATTGGCGGCATTGGGTTGGCCTCCCTGTTGTTCATCTGGTTTCGCAGGGTGATTGCCGAAAGCCCCGATTACAATATGGACGTCGACAAGTCATTCCGCATGGGCATGGCCTGGTTTATCTTTTCAGAGGTGATGTTCTTCGCGGCATTTTTCGGTGCCCTGTACTACCTGCGCAACCTGGCGGTGCCCTGGTTGGCGGAAACAGAATTACTGTGGCCCGGCTTTGAAGCCATGTGGCCGTCGTCCGGCCCATTGGGTGCGCAAATTGTGACCAATGGCGTGCCTAGTGCCACAGAAATCTCTGAAGCCACTAAATATGGTCTGATCGATCCGCTGCATTTGCCGCTATACAACACCTTGATACTGCTGACATCGAGTGTCACGCTGACTATTTCGCACCATGCATTGCGCGCCAGTAATCGTGCCCAGACCATTATTTGGCTGGCGATTACGGTTGCTCTGGGGGTCTGGTTCCTGGCGCTTCAGGTAACCGAGTATATAGAAGCCTATCAACAACTTGGGCTGACCCTGGGCACCGGCGTGTACGGTTCAACCTTCTTTATGTTGACCGGGTTCCACGGCTTTCACGTCACGCTGGGTGCCTTTATTCTGTTCATCGTATTACTGCGCTGCATGAAAGGGCACTTTACGCCGGAGCGTCACTTCGTATTCGAAGCCGGCGCCTGGTATTGGCACTTTGTTGACGTGGTCTGGGTGGGTTTGTTTATCTTTGTCTATATCCTTTGACAGACAGTCATTACCCACAAAAAAAGAGCGTCGATGACGCTCTTTTTTTTGGATTAGCAAACAAGCTGATTGCGGCTACTCCTGTTGCGACTTATCCGCATCAATACGTTGTTGTTGTTCCTGATTGAAATTGACCGGGTTTACCGAATTGCTGGGTTTCAGCCACTCCATCTTGATCGCCAGCAGGATAAATAAAAACAATACCACCCAGATGCTGATCCGCCAGGTGAGCGATTTAACGACCTTGTCACCGGCATCGCGCTCATCCGGTGTTTTTAAAAGGTGGTACAAGCCATTGCCCAGGCTAACCACCATGGCAATGAACAAAATGATGATAATAATTTTAGTCATAGGAGCCGTATTTATGTCGTCACCAGTTACAGCTTGATTGGTGGTTGGAATAGCCTAAGTTTATCCTATATGCTGCATCGCTAATGTCGAATACCCGTAAAATTATAGGCCGGCCACTGTTGATGGTGTTGGCCGTGGTGATCTGCCTGAGCATGCTGCGGCTCGGTGTGTGGCAATTGGATCGCGCCGCGCAAAAACAACAAATAGTCTCGCATTTTCAGGCACAGACCAGCCTGCCTGCGTTAAAGTTTGACGAGACGAGCGCAATCTCTGGGCAGGCTGATGAAAACAATCAGGCGTTGCGCTACCGCTCAGCCGACATTAGCGGCCGGTACCTTGCTGATCAAACGCTGTGGCTGGACCGACAGGTCAGCGACCAGCGGGTCGGCTATGCGGTGATCACGCCGTTTCAAAGTGGCTCGCGTGTGATATTGGTAAATCGCGGCTGGCTGCCGGTTGGCGAATCGCGCGAGCAGCTGCCAGAAATAGCCACCCCGAATGGCGACTTGCAGCTACAGGGCCGGCTGAATTTGCCGACCGCTGCACCGCCGCTATGGGACTCGAAGTATCAGGTCAATGACGGGGTAGTTTGGCAGTATCTCGATATGTCGATATTGCAATCCGAATTTGATCTCGAGCTATTTCCTTTAGTGTTAGAATTGGCGCCCGATCAAGCCGGTGTAGGTGGTTTTCACCGCGCCTGGCAGCGCATTGATGACCAGTGGGTAAACCGTCACAAGGCCTATGCGCTGCAGTGGTTTGCGTTGGCCGTGGCGTTTTTTATCGCCTCGCTGGTGGTGCTGATTCGCACTCGTTAACACGCTAGGTGTTGCAAATCCACAGCTGAACATACGTTGTAAACAGAGAACCGATACAAATAACGTCAAGACCGATGAACGAGAACGCCAAGCAACCCGTTGTAGACCCCAAAACCGTATTCTGGAACAGGGTGCAGCTCATTATGATTCTGGTGGTGTTCACCGCACCGATAGCCGGAGCGTTTTTATACAAGCCCAAGAGTTTTAATAATTACGGCGATATCTACCAGCCGGTTCGTCCGGTCGAAAACCTGATTATGCAAGGCGCCGAGGGCCCGGTCGAGATGGACTCGCTGCGCCGTCAATGGGTGTTTCTGGTGACCGCAAATACCAGTTGCGACGAGGCCTGCGAAGCCAATATTCTCAAAATGCGGCAATTGCGATTTATGCAGAACAATGACATGTCGCGTATTCGCACAGTCTTTTTAACGACCCAGATGCCCCCCGCCGTGAGTGCTGAACTGGCGGCAAAATATAGCCCGGTTGAAGTGTATTCTGCTGCTTTCAATGACTACGACGAATGGACTCGCATTCTTAAAATTGAGGGCATTCCGGCCGAGGCTCAGCACAATCGTTTTTATATTATTGATCCGGCCGGCAATCTAATGATGAGTTACCCGGCGACGGCCGACCCGGCAATGATCAAAAAAGACATTAAACGGCTGCTCAAAGCCTCACAGATCGGCTAGCGATGAGCACTTCCGCTGCGCCAGCAGATACGCTCAGCAACGCCTTCCGTCAGTATTATGATCTGACCAAGCCGCGCGTGGTAATGCTGATTGTATTCACCGCCATCGTCGGCATGCTGTTGGCAGTGCCGGGAATCCCCGATATAGGCACTGTGTTGGCCGCCTCTCTGGGGATTGGTCTGGCTGCCTCATCGGGTGCTGCCATGAATCAGATCATTGATATGCGCGCTGACGCAATTATGGCTCGCACCCAGAATCGACCATTGGCGACCGGCGGCCTGGGCGTCACGCAGGCGGTGGTATTCGCGTTCATCCTGTGTGCTTTGGGCATGGTGCTGCTGGTGTATAAGGTGAATACTTTAACCGCAGTACTCACGTTTATATCCATGGTCGGATATGGCGTGATCTATACGGTATTTTTAAAACCGGCCACGCCACAGAATATCGTCATTGGCGGTGCGGCGGGCGCAGCGCCACCTCTGTTAGGCTGGGTGGCGATGACCAATTCGGTCACCGCGGAAGCCTGCCTGTTGTTTCTGATTATCTTTGCCTGGACGCCGCCACATTTCTGGGCTCTGGCACTCTACCGGCGGGAAGAATACGCGGCCGCCGGGGTACCGATGCTGCCCGTGACGCACGGTGAAGAATTTACCCGCCTGCAGATTCTACTGTATACCTACATCTTGATTGCGGTCACATTATTGCCATTCACTATCCATATGTTCGGCGGTATTTATCTGGCGGCGGCGGTGTATTTAAACGCGCGTTTTATGTATTACGTGTATCGCCTGTATCGTAATTACAGCGATGCCTTGTCGCGCACCACGTTTTTTTACTCGATTAAATACCTGATGTACTTATTTGCGGTAATGCTGCTCGATCACTACCTGTGGGATCGGCTGGTGTTGGCGCTAATGTAGTCTTTAATCGGTAAACAGTTTGCGTGACAGACGGCGGATCGCCTGCCCCACTGAACGCAGCGCCATGCCCGCCCGACCGGCGATTTGCTCTGCTTGAACATCAGCGTGATTTAGTAATTCCGGTGCCACTCTGGTCTTCAACTTGGTAATGGCCGACCGGTCAACCTGGCAAAACTTGCCGAATATCCAGCGGTTAAGCACATTCCAATTTGCGCCGCGCCCAAACGCGGCCACCAAATCCACCAGCACCGGCTCTCCGGCAGGCGTAACCAGAATATTGGTCGGGTTACGTAGATCATTATGCGCAATACCGGCCTTATGAATCTGGTCAACGGCCAGGGTCAGTCGTTCAAAAAAGTCCGGCCAAACGGGTTCGATGCGCTGCGCTCTGGTGATCGGTTCAGAATCGAGGTATTGCATTACAAACGAGCGCCGGCAGGGCCGTGCCAGCAAGTCAGGCACGCAGTTAACGCTGCTGAGCCGCGCCAGGGCTTTGCATTCGCGCCAGCTCAGCAAGGGCCCGATCAGCATTGCAAACCAGCGGTCAGCGGCGCTCTGGTCTTTAAGCACCGCCCGCTGCCCCTCTATCTCGATTAACAGCACATCCGGGCGCGAGCCAGCGCCCTTACGAAACCGACTGATTTCGTATTGTCGGAGCTGTTCGAGCGAGTAATCTGACCAGTTGACTGACATGTAAATGCTGCGTGGCGGAGGGGTGATTATGGTAACATCTCGGCCCTGTTGACGACACCGGCTGGCTACGCCGAATGTGGGCACAGAGCTTACTCGCAGCCAACCGTGTTTACTCAGTTTTCACTTAGAATCACCTAAAGCTACCGACATGTCTCAGTCAAAAACCACCCACAGTAACGTTGATCTCGCGCTTAGCGCCACCACCGCTCTCACACCCCTGGACGGCCGCTACGGCAGCAAGGTCGCTGCACTGAGGCCGATCTTCAGTGAATATGGTTTGATTCGGTATCGCTGTCTGGTGGAAGTGCGCTGGTTGCAGGCGCTGGCGGCCGAGTCCGCCATTGCCGAAGTGCCGGCTTTCTCAGGCGCTGCTAATGCTGCGCTGGATGCGATTATCGATCAGTTTGATGTTGATGATGCTGAGGCGGTAAAAGCCATCGAAGCCACCACCAATCATGATGTTAAGGCGGTGGAGTATTTCCTCAAGCAACAGGTAGCCGGTTCGGATGAGGTCGCTGCCGTCGCGGAGTTTTTCCATTTCGCCTGTACCTCTGAAGACATTAATAACTTGTCGCATGCGCTGATGCTGCGCGATGCCCGCGAGCAGGTGGTGCTGCCGGCCTGTCGTGAGATCGTCACTGCCATCGAAGCGATGGCCATTGAGTTTGCCGATCTGCCGATGTTGGCACGTACCCACGGGCAACCCGCCTCGCCCACCACACTAGGCAAGGAGATGCGCAATGTGGTGGCGCGCCTGAATCGCCAGATTGAGCAAATCGAAAAGGTTACCATTCTGGGCAAAATTAACGGCGCTACCGGCAATTATAATGCGCATATTGCGGCTTACCCCGAAGTGGACTGGCCGCAATTTTCTCAGCAGTTTGTTGAGTCGCTCGGCATTGACTGGAACGCCCTGACCACCCAGATTGAGCCGCACGACTATATGGCGGAGCTATTCCATGCCATGCAACGTTTTAACACCGTGTTGCTGGATTTTGATCGCGATATCTGGGCCTATATTTCCATCGGCTACTTCAAGCAGAAGGTGGTGGCTGGCGAAGTTGGCTCCTCAACCATGCCACACAAGGTCAACCCCATCGACTTCGAGAACTCCGAGGGTAATCTGGGCCTGGCTAACGCCATGTTTGATCATCTGGCCGCCAAACTCCCCATCAGCCGCTGGCAACGTGACCTCACCGACTCCACGGTGTTGCGCAATATGGGCGTGGCCTTCGGCTATACCCTGCTGGCCTGCAGTGCCACTTTAAAGGGTATTGGCAAACTGGCGGTTAACCAAGCCGCTATGGCAGCGGATCTGGAGCAAAACTGGGCCGTGTTGGGTGAGGCAATTCAGACCGTCATGCGGCGCTATGATATTCCCGAGCCCTATGAAAAATTGAAAGCGCTGACCCGCGGCAAGGATGGTATTGATCAGGCGGCACTGGCGGATTTTATTCAGGCGCTGGATGTGCCAGACGGGGTTAAAGCCGAATTAGCGGAGCTTACGCCAGCCACATATATCGGTCTGGCTGCCAACCTGGCCAGACAATAACTAATACTGCACGGCAATGTCAGAGCCGGTACGCTTATCAAAACTGATGTCGCAGCGCGGCCTGTGTTCGCGCCGTGAAGCCGATCGGCTTATCGAGCGTGGCCTGGTGCGGGTAAACGGCGAAACCGTTTCTACTCTCGGCGTAAAGTTCGCCCCGGATGTCGAAATTGAATTGACGCAGAAGGCGCAGGCGGAACAAAAAAAGCGCGTCACAATTATGATTAACAAACCCGTCGGCTATGTGTCAGGTCAGGCGGAGGATGATTACGTACCAGCCGTGCGGCTGATTACCGAGGCCACTCAGTCAGAGTTGGACAAATCGAAACTCAGACTTAAAAAAGATCATTTTAATGGTCTGGCGCCGGCCGGTCGGCTGGATATAGATTCACAGGGATTGTTGGTGCTGACCCAGGATGGTCGCGTCGCCAAACAGTTAATTGGTGAGCACAGTGACCTTGAAAAGGAATACCTGGTACGCATCGACAGCAAGGTCACCGAACAACAACTTGACCAGCTCTGCTTTGGTTTGTCGCTGGATGGTAAAGCATTAAAGCGCGCCAAGGTGCGGCAGCTAAACCCCGAACAACTGCAATTTATTTTGAGGGAAGGCAAAAAGCGCCAGATTCGCCGCATGTGTGACGCGGTTGGTCTTAAGGTGACCGGCTTGAAACGGGTGCGCGTAGGGGAGTTACGGCTTGGCAAACTCGCTGAGGGTGAATGGCGTTTTGTTGAACCGGAAGAGTTCAGGCATCGCAAAAAGCTGACCGGCCCGCGCCGGCGCTAGGCTCAGTTAGCGCAAGCGATAGACTGAGCTGGCTAGCGAAACCGCAGGGACAATTCCGACCCTTTGCGCCCCGCCAGTACCCCCAGCAGGGTGTCGCTCAAGATAATCAGCCCGGCCATCTCAAGGCTCTCTTCGATGGTGTACAGCACCGAGTAGGTCAGGCTGCTGGTGCCAGCCACCGAAGCTTCCTGCGCGCTCAACATCTCTACCCCTACGGCGCCGCTGAGAAACACCACGGCGCTGACAAATAGGCGCACTTGCAGGCTGCGCTCCAGACCCAGATAGAATTTAAAATATATCAGCACCGCAATTAACAAGGCTGCGCTATAGGGCACCACCCAGGGGAAATATAGCAGGCCATCGGCCACCACGATATTCTCGAATATATCGCCGATTTCCTCGTGCAGCCGGGTACCTTCGTCCACCCCCAGATAGCAGAAGATCAACGCCAGCCCCAGCCAATAGCCGCTGCCGCTGGAACCGCCCGCAGCGTTAGACTTGGCACTAGATTGGGCGCTCGCCTGATACATCAGGTACAGCAGCAAACCATTAAAGAAAAACAGCAGGGCGGAAAACAGCGTGGGAATATTGCCCTCGTAATCGAGATCAATCAGCCGCACAAAATCAAATACATCCGGGTTATTGATCAGGTAGTACGCAGTCAACACAATGCTGTGAATCAGCACCAGCAGACCTGCGCAAAAGGCCAGCGTAAAGGTGACGCGGCGCCGCTGCAGAGTTAATTTTATGGTCATGGTTTTTGTAAGTCGGGCTAACTAAAACGATTGAAAGCGACGGAAGCTACCGATGACCACGCCCCAGATAACCAGATCGGCTTCGCTCTCGATCTCAATATCATCAAAGGCTTGATTTTCGGCGCACAGCTTGATCATGCCGCCGCGCTGAAATAGTCGCTTGACGGTCAGTTCTCCATCCAAGGCAGCAATAACGATTTTATTGTGTTGCGCCGGAATAGAGCGGTCTACCACCAAAATATCATGCGGCAGTATGCCGACGTCTTTCATCGATTCGCCTTCCACCCTGAGCATAAAAGTCGAGTCAGGGTGGCGCACCATATACTCGTTCAGATCCAGCGTATCGTCGATGTGGTCTTCAGCCGGGGAAGGGTGACCGGCCGCGACCCGCGAGCTGTACAACGGCACCGCTAGTTTGGCAACGTTTTTGGGATTTTCGTCGGAGTATGCCGCAGGTGCTTCCTTTACCTCTGGATAGCGGTTTAAGTATTCTTCGATATGGCTAATGCTGCCCACCGGCACCCGAATTGCCTTGGTGGGTTCTTTGTACTTGCCGCTGCCCTTAGGGCGCCCGGCACCGGGCCGTGCGCCGCCGTGTTGCTGGGTTTTTTTACGCTTGGCAGTCTGCTTTGATTGACTCTCGTTCATTTGATAATTGTACGACTATCAAACAATGCTGTCCAGCATTCGGGCCTGGCTATTTCGAAATCATTTCGATAATCCGTCGCTCACCATCCTCGGCAACCTTCTGTTTTGTTTGAGGTTTTTCCTGTGGTTGACCAACCTGTATTGGTACCGAGAAACTGCGACCCAACAATGCCTTGCCGTTCTCGTCAAACTCTCGCACCAGGATATTCAGGTAATGCCGGCCATTGGTGACCGCCTCGATCGCCACACTCAATGGTTGTTGCTGCTGGTTTAAAGTGAACTCAAAGCTGGCGTCTTGCAGTAAGTTTAAACCATCGCCGGTATGCAGGGAGACCATGGCCAGCCCAGCCGCGGTTGCGGACTGAAACCGCAGTTCGACAGTGGCGCTATTGCCAATTTGAAATTGCTTGGGCACTGAATATTCAATGACCACCGGCGCACCGGGTTTGCCATGCCGCGGGTCCATCACGCCGCTCAAATATTCACCGGCCGTGCGATCATCAGATACTGTTAGGTCGCACGCAGATATAAGTAAGCATGTGGTGAGTAGAAGGCTGAGCTGTTTCATAATCAAACCTGGGTGACAATCAAGGTGCAGTGGAGACAGTAACATCAAAGCAGGCGGTGGTATTGGAGCCGGACTGGCCGACCACATTAAACTCTTGCATGCCCATTACATGTGGGCCGGCATTAAGCGCTGCTGTGGCCGACTCTGTGTTTGCATCTGGTGAGATGGATAGGATACGTAACACACCCTTCTCAAAAACAAAAATATCCGGGTCGGTGACGCCATAATTTGACGACGTTCTGGTCGCGGTCACCGTGTACTCATTCAGGCTGGGCGTTGTAAATGTCAGATAACGGGTATTCGACAGTTTATTGATATCTCCACCGTTATTAAAATTAGCGATGGTGCAGACATTGACGGCAGCACCATCCACTGTCAATGGCGTATAGATTGGCAACACATTGGCGACCCCCGCACTATTGGTCTCCGCCGACCCCTGCTCATCAATATTGGTGCCGTTGATGCTTTGATCATTTACCAATTGGTTGATAGCGCTGGCCTGCCCAGCGTTATCCGCTTTCAGTGCACTGATAAACGAAAAGATACTGGTGAAAACCGGGGTGTTCTTTTGCTCATCAATTAATATCTGATACAGCGGCGCCAGCCCCAGCGACACAGTGTCTGGGCCATCGTCCTCGCTGTCGTAGAGATCGTAGAGAATTGCCTGCACACTGCTTTCGTTGTACCAGCCCGGGTTGGTCACACTGTTGTTGTCTACATCAAGGGGGAAGCCGAATGCCTGGCCAGGCCCTGCAGTATCGATATACAGCGGGTCGTCAGTGATGATGCCCGACAGGGCATTACCAAAACCTTCGCCAAAGGCCACCCGCATATCCAGTCGGTCATCAGCGCCATGCGGGCCGCCGATACTGTCGGAGCGTGAGGTATTGTCCTCAAAATAGTGGCCCCATTCATGGATCACCACGTGGTCGTCAAATTCATCGGTATCCGAATCCGCGGCGCCAAGAATAAAAATATTGTCGGCTGAATAAAACGAGGTGCCGATCTCACCGATTGACTCGTCCCCGAACGTTGTTCGGTTATTCACGCTCCAGTTAATCTGCAAAAAGGGAAAGTCAATATTGGCATCAACCTGCATAAAATCCTGCATGGCCTCATAAACCGAATCCAACAACGCAAAAGGGGCGGAGGCCCGAGGCATGGTATAGGCGTCCGCACTCAGATCCCAACCGGAGCCTGCGGTTAAGTCGCGCACCGCGCGCGCCGAGGCTAGCGTGGCGCTGCCTTCTGTCAGCGAATACAGGCTATCAGCGTCGGTATTATCCACCACCACCACCTCGTATTGCTGCGGCCCGGTCTCGGACAGCAGCTCGGCCAATACCCTGACCCGGACTGCCTGGTTAGGGTTAACTGAAAATGCGTAATCACCATTGTCGTCGCTTTGCGTGGTGTCGATTACAGCGCCATTGCTATCCAGTAGCTGCACGGTGGCCCGGCGAATCGGCATGGCGACGATGGCATCGTAATCGAGTTGGGTTGGGCCAGTGCGGGTAGGGACTCGCTCAAATAGTGCCCGCCCACTGACCGGGAAACCGGCCAGCACCTCGATCATGATAGTGGCTTGATCACTGCCGCTGGCGTTAGTGGCGGTAATGGTATAGGAGGCGGCTGCGACGGTCTCGGTTGGTGTGCCGCTAATACGACAGGTTGCGCCATTGGCTGACACCGATACACTCAAGCCTGCCGGTAGCGGAGGGGATACAGTGCAGTCGGAAAGTATGCCACCGCCATTGTTGGTGAAATTGATAGGGGCGGCGGCTTGATTAACCGCCAAGGTGGTGGTGCCACCCCGATTTTGAAGGGCAGGCGCAGTACTGTCGTCCGGCAGCTCGTCGCACAGCAATAGGCAGATTATAGATGGTAGAACAGCCGCGATGTTTTGTAGTGCGCCCGCGGAGGCAGGCACCGCCAATAACAGTACCAACCACAGCCGCAAAATAGCGCGATGACGTAAAAGCATGTGTCTGCGCTGTTGAGTAGTCAGGGTGGCTAAAACTAATCTTTGGCCGAATAGATCGGCGCACCATTTAGCCAGGTTTGTAATATTTTTGTGCCTGGTATTTGTGCAGCCGGGATTTGCATAATATCTTTCTCCAGCACCACGAAATCAGCGTATTTGCCGGCCTCAATCGAACCGATCTTATCCTCTTCAAAGGCCGCATAGGCCGCGCCGAGGGTAAAGCCATGCAGAGCCTGTTGACGAGTCAGCGTCTGGGTTGGGTACCAGCCGCCTTCTGGCCAGCCCTTGGTGTCCTGACGGGACACGGCTGCGTAGAAACCCAGCAGTGGGTCTGCCTTCTCGACCGGAAAATCGGACCCAAGGGCCAATGGCACGCCCAGATCATTAAAGGTTTGCCAGGCATAAGCCCCTTTGATGCGCTCAGCGCCGACCCGTTGCTCGGCCCAGTACATATCGCTGGTGGCGTGAGTGGGTTGCACCGAGGCGATCAGATCAAGTTCATTAAAGCGTGCAAAGTCCTCAGCTGAAATCACCTGTGCATGCTCCACCCGGTGACGGCCCGGGTTATCAGCGTTGCTGGCCGCGGCCAGCGCATCCAGAGTCACGCGATTGCCGCGATCGCCAATGGCGTGAATGTTAATCTGCAGCCCACACTCCGCTGCTCTCGTTGCATAGGCTTTCAGGGTGGCAGGCGGTTCGATCAACAGCCCACGCTGGCCGGGGCGATCGCTGTAGTCTTCTAATAATGCCGCGCCGCGAGAACCCAGCGCGCCGTCGCTATATAGTTTTACCGCGCGTGCACTCAACATGGCCGAGGGGTCAATTTGCGCGCCCTGAGCGCATAAATAGTCGAGCATTTCATTGCTGCCATCGGCCATGGCGTAGTACCGCACCGCCAACTCGCCTGCTGCGTGCATTGGTTCTAAAATATCCCAAACCTGCTTGCTGGTGCCGGCATTGTGCACACTGGTCAGCCCCACACTGGCGGTTTTCTGCATTGCCCGGTTCAGAGCAGCGCGTTGTTGTGCAACGCTTTCAGCCGGTATTTTGCTGGCGATTAAGGTCTCGGCATTATCAATAAACACACCGCTTGCCTGGCCACTTGCGTCCCGCACGATTTCGCCGCCATCCGGTTGCCAGTCACCATTGAGGTCCTGATCGGCATAGGCCATGGCCGCACTATTGGCCCAGGCCGCATGACCATCGATGCGGGTGAGCCAGATGGGGCGGTCGGGAAAGGCCGCATCAAGGTCAGCGGCTGTTGGCAGCTCCTTAACCGGCCAGTCATTCTGATCCCAGCCACGGCCCAATAACCACTGGCCCTCTGGAAGCGTGGCTGCGAATGCTTGCAGGCGTTGCAGGATATCGGCTTTATCTGTGGACCCCACCAGATCAACGCGTGACAGCGCCTGACCAAGACTTAATAAATGCACATGGGCGTCGATCAGCCCCGGTATCACTGTGCGGCCCTGCATATCGACCTGATCGGCCTGTGGAAATTGTTGCAGGAGCTCTGCAGTGCTGCCCACACCGACAAACTTTTCAGATTGTATCGCCAGCGCCGTGGCCGTGGGCTGTTCGTCGTTGGACGTATAGATCACCGCATTGGTTAGCAGGGTGAGGTTTTTGGCAGGCGCTTTTGCGGCGTCTGGTTGATTGCTGGGCGCACTGTCGCAGCCGGCAAACGTAGCCGCCAAAAAGGCGAGGCTCAGAATTTTCTTAATCATGATTAGCTATATCGGTCGCATTGGATACAGCACTATATATCCCATTGTGGGAGCGGGCAATTGCGGTTATTCAAAAGGCTTTATGAAAGCCTATCGTGCGCCTAATGGTGATGTTCCGAACTGCAATTCTTATCATCGCAGGTGCGTTGCTGGCAGGCGCGGAAATTCAAGATATGCGAAATCGCCAGAATGATTCCCGCGACCGACGTTGCCACTTTTTCCTGCACGTCACTCATAAGGCTGTGCGCGAATAAGGCGATCAGCACCAACAGGGCCATGCCGAGGATGCCGCTGCCTAAAATAAGCAAGTTACGATGTTTGCGACAGCCGATGAACAGCGCGATAAAGCTGGTTGGTAATACCAGCCACAGCATCAGCTTATGAAATAACAGGTCTTCGACCAGCGCCGACAAAGTGAATATCGGTAATAGGGTAATAACAATTGGCGTGATCAGGCAATGCAGCACGCAAACGCCGGACAGGACGACGGCCAGCTTGTCTAGGGAGGTGGAGCTAATCATGTTGGGTGGGAGCTGCTGCCGAATAATGCTTTGGCGCCGGATTATAACAGTAGCCGCGCCCACGAGAACGACCAAACTGCATGCTTTTGTTCAGCGCAGGGCCTGATTTACAGATTGCAGAGCATCACTGCCGGGACATAGCTCGGATTTACCAAGCTCGTTTAACGGCGTGTCCGTTAAGTTCAGCATTTTATGAAAATCCTCGGCCTCCGGGTCAATATAGATAAGCCCGGTTAAGAGTTTGTCTTCCGCCTTATGTTCCATCAGGGTGCGCATCGCCACGTTTCGGTCTGTGGGGTCGTATTCTGCGGCCAGCTTGCTGAGTTGCACTGAGTCGCCGTTGTGTAAATCGACTTTGCGGGTGCTGCCTTGTATCTGATCGAGTGTAATTTCCTGTTCCATAGGCACAAAATCCACCACCGCGCCGGCTTCCACATGTTGGCGCGTGTAATCATAGCTCTTGGTGGAACCCGGATGATTATTAAACGTGACGCAGGGTGATACCACATCGATCAGCGCAAAGCCCTTATGTGACATGGCGGCTTTCATCAGCGGCACCAGTTGGTCTTTGTCGCCTGAAAAGCTACGCGCCACAAAGGTGGCACCTAGATCCAGCGCCAGCGCCACCAGATCGATAGCCTCAAAGGGGTTAATTCGCCCCTTCTTGCTTTTGGAGCCCTCATCTGCGGTAGCCGAATCCTGACCTTTGGTCAGGCCATAGCAGCCGTTGTTTTCGACTACGTACATCATATTCAGGTTGCGGCGGACCACGTGCGCAAACTGGCCCATGCCAATCGATGCCGTGTCGCCGTCACCGGAAATACCGATGTAATGCAGATCATTATTGGAAATATTCGCGCCGGTCATAACCGATGGCATACGGCCATGCACCGAATTGAAGCCATGCGATTGAGCCAGAAAGTAAGAGGGTGATTTGGAGGAGCAACCGATCCCGGATAGCTTGGCAATGCGGTGTGGGGGAATAGACAGCCCCCACATGGTCTGCACAATCGCCGCTGAGATTGAGTCGTGTCCACAGCCGGCACACAGCGTTGAAATCGGCCCTTCATAAGCCTGTGCGGTTAGCCCGACTTCGTTTTTGGGCTCATTGGGGTGTCGCAGAGGGGGTCTGAAATAGCTCATTTTAGTGTGCCACTAGCCTTGTTGCAGCAGGTCGTCGTCTGATGACGCAATGCTCGAGCTGATTGCATCATGTACAAAATGTGCGCTGATCGGGTCGCCATTGTAGTGCAACACAGACTGTAATCGCTTGGGATCAACTTCGAGTTCGTTGACGATTAAACCCTTCATTTGCGCATCGCGGTTCTGCTCCACGATAAATACCTGCTCATGGCCGAGAATAAATTCGCGCACTGTATCGTGAAACGGAAAGGCCTTGATTCGCAGGTCATTCGCTATCAGGCCCTCGCTGGCCAATTGATCAATCGCCTCATGGCAGGCGTCCATGCTGGTGCCGAAATGGATTATGCCAATTTTGGCGAGATCGCTGCGCGTCGTGATAACAGGTTGCGGTAAATATCTGGGAGCGGTTCGCCACTTGATTTGCAGACGCTCCATATTGCGCTGGTACACGTCGCCACGCTCGGAGTAAACCGCGTATTCGTCGCGCGACGTACCACGATTAAAATAGGCGCCTTTGCTGGGGTGTCGTCCCGCAATAGTACGATAAGTAATGCCATCACCATCGACATCAAGATATCGGCCGTAACGGTCTATTTGGTCTAAGTCTTGCGCCGATAGAACCTTGCCCAAATCGTATTCGCGCTGGTCGTCCCAGCTAAGCTCATCTGACATATGTTCATTCATGCCGAGCTCCAGATCGGTGAGCATAATGACCGGCGTCTGCATCCGGTCGGCGATATCAAAGGCATCAACTGTTAAGTCGAAGCACTCTTTGGGCGTGGCCGGGAATAACAATATATGCTTGGTGTCACCATGCGATGCATAAGCGCTGATGGTGATATCAGACTGCTGTGTGCGAGTGGGCATGCCGGTCGAAGGGCCGGTTCGTTGTACGTCGATCAATACGGTGGGCACTTCCGCGTAATAGGCCAGGCCCAAAAACTCATTCATCAGCGAAACGCCTGGCCCGCTGGTGGCGGTAAAGGCGCGTGCGCCGTTCCAGTTGGCGCCGATCACCATACCAATTGCGGACAATTCGTCTTCAGCCTGAATGATCGCGAAGCGATCTTTACCATCACTTGATTGCGGGCGTAATTGGCGAACATATTTTTCATAACCTTCGGCCACGGAGGTCGAAGGCGTGATCGGATACCAGGCGCATACAGTCGCGCCTGCATAGACTGCGCCCAGCCCGCAGGCAGCATTACCCTCCAGCAACACTTTGCCTTCATTTTTGTTGCTGCGCCGCAGTTGCAGGGGCAGGGGATTATCGAAGGCTTTTTTCGCTTCATCAAAGCCGGTCTGCAGGGCTTCTATATTGGGTGGAATGAGCTTGGGTTTGCGGGCAAAGGTGTCTTCGACAATACTTTGCAGGGCGCCAAACTCAATGCCGATCAAATAGGCCAGCGCACCAACGTAGATAATATTTTTAAACAGTTGTCGCCGACGCGGGTCATTGAAGTGGCTATTGGTAATGTCGGTGAGGGGCAGGCCGATAAAGTGAATATCGTCGCGCATCAACTTGAAGTCCAGTGGGTAACTATTGTCGTAGAAGAAATAGCCGCCCGTGCACACTTCCGCCAGATCCTGCGCCATGCTCTGCGGATTTACCGACACCATTAATTCTACCAGGCCTCCGCGCCGACCCAAGTAGCCTTGATCGTTAACCCTTACCTCGAACCATGTCGGTGCACCCTGAATGTTACTGGGGAAAATATTGCGCGGCGCAACCGGAATGCCCATACGAAAAATCGCCTTGGCAAACATATTATTGGCGCTGGCTGAGCCGGAGCCATTGACGTTGGCAAACTTGACAACGAAATCATTTACGGTGGTATCAAGCACTGGAGGTTGAGCCCTCTGACCAGACGTTTTGGCGTTCATGCTGCTTGCTCGCGCGGCCTGGTGCGCTGTTGATGTTTTGCCAGAATTGGCGCCGGCTGATTATCAGCCTTGGTGACGGTATAGAGAAATTTTTGCATGTCCCAGGCCGATGTCGGGCAGCGCTCCGCGCACAGGCCGCAGTGCAGGCAGAGGTCTTCGTCCTTCACCATGACTCGGCCAGTTGGCAGATCCATTGACACATATAAGTCTTGCGATTCATTAGGTGCGGGTGCGGTGAGTTTCTGGCGCAGCTCGTCTTCCTCCGCATTATCAGTAAAGGTAATGCAGTGGGTGGGGCAAATGTCGGTGCAGCCATCGCATTCAATGCATTTTTCTTCGGTAAACACGGTCTGCACATCGCAGTTCAGACAGCGCTCCGCCTCGATAAACGCGGTGTCGAGATCGAAGCCTAATTCGGATTCAATTTTGCGGCTGCTCAGCGCCTTTTCAATAGGTAAATGGGCTGAGGCCTGGCGCTGGTCGGCAACCACGTCGCTGTCGTAAGCCCATTGGTGAATCCCCATCTTGGTGCTGGCCAGATGTACGCCCGGCGCCGGTCGATCATCAACAACTGACTGGCCATTGAGCATCAGGTCAATAGAGATGGCGGCCTGATGGCCATGGGCCACGGCGGTAATGATGTTCTCCGGCCCAAAGGCGGCGTCGCCTCCAAAAAACACTTTGGGGTTGGTCGACTGAAAGGTAACTTTGTCCACCACCGGCATATCCCAGTCGCCAAATTCGATACCGGCATCTTTCTCAATCCAGGGGAAGGCGTTGTCCTGACCGATGGCCATAATGGCGTCGCTGCACTCAAGAGTAACGACTTCACCAGTTTCGGTAATGGTACGCTTGCCATTCTCATCGTAGCTGGATTCAACCACATTGAAACTCATGCCGGTCAACTTGCCGTTTTCAAGGATAAACTCGCGTGGGCTGTGGTTGGCTAAAATCGGTATGCCTTCACCTAAGGTGTCTTCTTTCTCCCATGGCGACGCTTTCATTGCCTCGTAGGTGGAGCGCACGGTTACCGTGACTTCTTCGCCGCCGATTCGCTTGGCTGTCCGGCAGCAATCCATCGCGGTGTTTCCGCCTCCCACGATGACCACTTTTTTGCCAACCTTGTCGATGTGCTCAAAAGCCACGCTCTCCAGCCAGTTAATGCCGATGTGGATATTGTCTGCAGCTTCCTCACGGCCCGGGATGTTGAGGTCTTTGCCGCGAGGCGCGCCAGTGCCCACAAAGATTGCGTCGTAGTCCTTGGCAAGCATGGCTTTCATGCTGTCTACGCGCTGGTTATAGAGCGCACTAACGCCCATATCGGTCACATAATTGACCTCCTGATCGAGTACTTCTTCAGGCAGACGGAAAGACGGAATCTGGCTGCGCATAAAGCCGCCGCCTTTGGCATTTTCGTCATATAAGTCGATTTCATAGCCCAAGGGCATCAGATCCCGGGCCACGGTTAACGAGGCAGGGCCGGCGCCTATCAAGGCAATTTTACGCCCGTTTTTCTGCGCTGGGACGGTCGGCATTCGGGCCGCAACATCCGCGTCGTCTTTGTTGTCCGCCGCTACTCTTTTGAGACGACAAATCGCGACCGGTTCAGTTTCGACACGACCACGCCGGCAGGCTGGTTCGCAGGGGCGGTCGCAGGTTCGCCCTAATATGCCGGGGAACACATTACTCTCCCAATTGACCATGTAGGCGTCGGTATAGCGACGCTGACCAATCAGGCGGATATATTCTGGAACGGGAGTGTGAGCGGGGCAAGCAAACTGGCAGTCTACTACCTTGTGAAAGTACTCAGGGTTACTGATGTCAGTAGCTTTCATGAGTTGAGTATCTCGACCGGGAGCCGAGCAATTTTGGTCACAAAAATCAGTTGCTTACAATGACTTAGATGACTCGATAGTAGCATTGTTAAAAACGCCAGTATAGGCATTTTTCACCACCAGTATTTTCCCCACATTTCAGGGTTGGCCCAGTTGTCTGAATTCAACCAATCCGGCGTTTTTTTGTACTCATCAATATTGTATTTGAACAAGCCAAATTCAATATCATCGTGCTTGTATAACGCGACTTTGCGTAGCGCGAAGGCAAACATATCGGTGATCTGCCAGCTTGCATCATGGTCGCCATTTATAGGCAGGCAAACGCAGAATTGCGGGCCAACAACATCCCGGACTTGGGCCAGCACCTGCGCACCGGTGGCGCGATCAAGATGCTCAAGTAAATTCAGTGCAATGGTTACATCAAAGCGCTGTTGCAGCGCCATGACCTGCGCCACATCGGCTACACCAATGTGGCGAATTACACAGCTCTGATTGATCAGGGCTTTCTGCGCCAGATAGTTTTCCAGAAACCCCTGAGAGGCATCGCCTAACAGCAAGATGCTCTCAGGTTGTGCCACATTAATGAGGGTCTCAATATCAAACCAAACGTCGGGCGGGTAGTTCATGCGTAAATTCTAACTGATTTCCTAAATAAGCATTGTTTAGAAATCCGCCATTCAGTAATCTAGCGGCTTGTCTCACCTCCCCATTGCCTATGCCCATGAATCAATCGGTTGAACAACAGCCGTTGGCGGAATTTGCTGAACAGGCCTACCTGAATTACTCGATGTACGTGATCCTCGATCGCGCACTGCCATTTGTTGGTGATGGGCTTAAGCCGGTGCAGCGGCGCATCGTCTACGCCATGTCAGAACTTGGTTTACACAATGCCGCCAAATACAAAAAGTCGGCCCGTACAGTGGGTGACGTATTAGGCAAGTTTCATCCGCATGGCGACAGTGCCTGCTACGAAGCAATGGTGTTAATGGCGCAACCGTTCAGCTACCGCTATCCGCTGGTCGATGGTCAGGGTAACTGGGGTTCGACAGACGACCCCAAATCATTTGCTGCCATGCGCTATACAGAGTCGCGTCTGGCACCTTACGCTCAAAGCCTGTTGTCAGAGCTGGGTCAGGGCACCACGGACTGGCAACCAAACTTTGATGGCACCTTGCAGGAACCAACCAATTTGCCGGCCCGCCTGCCGAACATTTTACTGAATGGTGGGTCCGGCATTGCAGTCGGCATGGCCACCGATATTCCATCGCACAATGTGCGCGAAGTAGTGAAGGCGTGTATCTACCTGCTGGAAAAGCCCAAGGCCACGGTAAAAGACCTGTGCAAGTATATTAAAGCGCCGGATTTCCCCACCGAGGCCGAAATCGTCACGCCCGTCGATCAGATTCAGGAAATGTACCAGACTGGTAACGGTTCGGTGCGCCAGCGGGCCCTGTATTCCAAAGAAGATGGCGATATTGTGATTCACGCCCTGCCGTACCAGGCCTCGGGTGCCAAGGTGTTGGAGCAGGTGGCCGCGCAAATGCAGGCTAAAAAGCTGCCCATGGTCAGTGACCTGCGCGACGAGTCTGATCAGGATAACCCGATACGGCTGGTAATAGTGCCGCGCTCCAACCGGGTGGATGTCGATGCATTAATGGGGCATTTATTCGCCACCACCGACCTGGAAAAAAGCTATCGAGTCAATATGAATATGATCGGGCTGGATGGCCGCCCGCATGTGTATGACTTGCGCCAGACGCTTAAAGAGTGGCTCAAGTTCAGAATAACTACCGTGCGTCGCCGCCTGCAGTATCGTCTCGACAAAGTCACTGACCGGTTGCACATTCTGGAAGGTTTATTGGTGGCCTACCTGAATATTGACGAGGTCATAGAAATAATTCGCTCTGAAGATAAGCCAAAGCCGGCTTTGATTAATCGATTCAAGATATCCGAGCGTCAGGCGGAAGCGATTCTGGAGCTTAAGTTAAGGCATCTGGCCAAACTCGAAGAGATTAAGATTAAAGGCGAGCAGGAAGAGCTGGCCAAAGAACGAAAGCGCCTGGAGCAATTGCTCAAGTCGGATGCGCGCCTCAAAACACTGGTGAAAAATGAACTGAAAGCAGATGCCGATGAGTTTGGCGATGCGCGCCGTTCTCCATTGGTAGAACGAGAAGTTGCCAGGGCCATTGATCAAAGCGAGTTGGTACCCAGCGAAGCGATTACTGCGGTCTTATCTGAGCAGGGCTGGGTCAGGGCTGCCAAAGGGCACGAGATCAACCCGCGTGATTTGAATTACAAATCCGGTGATAGTTTTCTTTCCGCCGCCCGCGGCAAGTCGAATCAGCCTTTGGTAGCGCTGGATTCCAGCGGGCGTACCTATGCGGTGCCAGCGCACAAACTGCCTTCGGCCCGTGGTCAGGGCGAACCGCTGACCAGTAGCGTTACGCCACCGGCCGGGGCGACCTTTAAGTCGGTAATGATGGGCGGCGAACAGCAGCCCTTTGTGCTGCTGAGCGATGCCGGTTATGGTTTTATCTGCCGGCTGGAGAATATGCTCACCAAAAATAAGAAAGGCAAGGTCACACTGAGTGTGCCTAAAGGCGCGCAGGCCTTGTCGGCATTGCCAGTGCAAGCACTAGAGCATGATTATCTGGCGGTAGTAACCACCTCGGGATACCTGACTATTTATGCGGTCACCGAATTGCCCGAGTTGGCCAAAGGCAAAGGCGTGAAACTGATCAATATTCCAAGCAAGCTATTAAAGGCGCGCGATGAATATGTATTAGGTGCAACTACCTTCAAGAAGGGCCAACATGTATTGGTGCACGCCGGCAAGCGCTACCTGCGCTTAAAAGGGCAGGATCTTGATCACTATATGGGCGAGCGAGGCAAACGTGGTCGCAAACTGCCGAAGGGTTTTCAGGCGGTCAAAGCAATAACCACCGAAGCGGCCTCGGCCACTCAAGATGATATTAAACTGGATAACTAACCCGGACAAAACAATGAATAAACTACAGCAGTTGCGCGATATGACGGTGGTAGTGGCCGATACTGGCGATCTGGCCGCGATCGCCGAATACAAGCCGCAGGATGCGACAACTAATCCGTCGCTATTACTCAAGGTGGCGCAGGATGAAAACTATCAATCCTATATTGATCAGGCGGTGGCTACTGCTGAGGGTGATTTGATCGACGCAGTGGATAATTTTGGCGTTGATATCGGCTGCGAAATTTTAAAGATTATTCCCGGACGTGTATCAACAGAGGTCGACGCACGCTTGTCATTCGACACGGCGGCCACCGTTGAGAAAGCGCGTAAGCTAATTGGTCTTTATGAGCAGCGCGGCGTTGCCAAACAGCGCATCCTGATTAAGATCGCCTCAACCTGGGAGGGGATTCGTGCTGCCGAGCAACTGGAACGCGAGGGCATTAACTGCAATTTAACCCTGTTGTTCAGTTTTGCCCAGGCCGTGGCCTGTGCTGAAGCCGGGGTGTTTTTGATCTCACCCTTTGTGGGCCGAATCATGGACTGGTTTAAAGCCAATGGTGGGCAGCAGAGTTACGCACCCGACGAAGACCCCGGCGTGCAGTCGGTGACCCGGATCTACAACTATTATAAGCAACATGGTTACGCCACCATTGTGATGGGCGCCAGCTTTCGCAATGTGGGTGAAATCGAAGCGCTGGCGGGCTGTGATTATCTCACCATCGGGCCTAATTTTTTACAGGAGTTGCGAGAGGATGATGGTCAGCTCGAGCGGCGCTTAACACCGGAATCGACCGGCCAGTCACAGGAAAGGCTTGCCCTGGATGAAGTGTCCTTTCGCTGGCTGCAAAACGAAGATGCCATGGCTACCGAAAAATTAGCTCAGGGTATTCGCGCTTTCGCGGCGGATCAGGTCAAGCTGGAGCAATTGCTGCAACCGAGACTATAACCGCCCGAGTTGGGCAGTCTGGGCATGTGATACGCCTGCTCGCTCCTAATCGAAGCGATCAGTACCTGTAGCCAGTAAGTCAGCCACCTGCGGTTTATGCTCTCGCAGCTCGCTGTGGCTGAGGCCCACCAGTTCATGGGGGAACACCAACCAGCTGTTTGTTTCGTGTTGAAAGTAATCCGGTTTGAACGTCACCTGGCTGCGAGATGGTTTGAAATATACGCAGGCTACCCTGACATTGCAGCCTGGTTGGATTAATCCGATTTTTTCTTTCAGCATCGCCAGGCTCTCGCCGGTGTCATGCACATCATCGACGATCAGAATGTGTGCGCCTGTTTGCAGAGTACGTTGCAGATAGCTTAAACCGTCAATGCTTATCGTAGCCGCGCGTTGATCGATGCCGGTGTAGGACTGACACTTTATTGGGATATGGTCGCAGTCGACGCCAGCGGCAAGTAACAACTCGTGTACCGCTATTGCTATCGGCGTGCCGCCGCGCCAGACACCCACTAGAATGTCCGGCCGAAAGCCGCTGGCAAGCACCTCTCGCCCCAAGGCAAATGAGTCTTGCAGCAGTTGGTCCGCACTTAGAAAGATTTTATCCATGCCAGTGATCCGATGGTGGTGAAGGCAGCTCGCAGAGCTAGTCTAACGCACAGAGCCGCGTGAGTGAATAAACTAAATTCAATTATTTAATAGAAATAACACATTGATATATATACATAAATAACATTTCATATAAAAAATTCTATAAAACTATAGAAATATATAGGTGTTTGGCTATAATGCGCCGCATGACCACCAATGCAAGCCAAACAGAGCCCGCCCGCAGCGGCAATCGTTACGCGCGTAAAAAAGCCACCGCTATCGAGGCGGCGGCGGCCGTGTTCGCGGCAAAGGGCTTTCATGGTGCGACCACCCAGGATATCGCTGCCGAGATGGGGATAAAACAAGGCAGTTTGTATTATTACTTCAAATCCAAAGAACAGGCGCTGCAACTGGTGTGCGAATACGGGTTTGAGAATTACGTTCAGCGGATGGAAAAAATCTGCAGCAGTGCGTCACCCTTCGAAGCACGGCTGTTAGCCATCATCACCTCGCATTTGAGTTCCTATCGACAAAAAAATAATGCACTTAAGGTGCATAACGATCAGCGCTTATATCTGCCCAAACAGCGCCGCGCGTTGTTGAAGGAGCTGGGCACCCGCTATCGCCAACTGCTGGAGCAAACGCTGCACGAGGGTGTGCGTGAGGGCAGCGTTCGACCTGGCATCGACACACATTTTATCGCCTATTCGATCATTGGCATCTGCAACGCCTGGGGCGCTAATCTGGTGCGTGACGATGATCTGGATTTATACGAAACCATTGAACAGTGTGCTGAATTGATTTTGCGCGGCACGCTGCAAACAACTGAAAACTCTTAATCTCATTTAAATAGACACATATAAAAGACGATGAACAATATGACTGATCAAAAAGCCACCAATGTGGTATGGCATGACGGCGAAGTAACTCGTGCCGACCGTTTTAATCGACTCGGCCAAAAGGGCGCAACTCTATGGTTTACCGGTCTGTCCGGGAGCGGGAAGTCGACGATTGCGGTTGCTGTGGAAAAAGCTCTGCATAAGCTGGGTAAGCTTTCCTATCGCCTGGATGGTGACAATATTCGATTAGGGATCAATAAAAATCTGGGCTTCACTGCCGAAGACCGGACTGAAAATATCCGTCGGATCGGCGAAGTATCTAAACTGTATTGCGATACCGGTATCATCACCCTCAACAGTTTCATTAGCCCCTACAAGGCTGACCGCGAGCAGGTACGACGTATCCACGAAGAGGGCGGTTATAACTTTATAGAGGTATTCGTTGACTGTGCTTTGGAGGAAGCTGAAAAACGCGACCCTAAAGGTCTTTATAAAAAAGCCCGCGCCGGTGAAATCAAGAATTTTACTGGTATCGATGACCCCTACGAAGCACCCGACAACCCCGAAATCATATTACACACGGACCGAATGACCTTAGAGCAGGAAGTCGAAATTATTCTCGATTACCTGCAAGAAAATCGCTACGTCATTCTGTACCGCTAACACCTAACCCCACAATTTGCTGGAGATTACCTGTGATAAAACCGCATGGGGCTGATGCCCTGAACCCTTTGTTTGTAGCCGATCAGGCCAAACGACAAGACTTAATAGAACACGCCGCTCAATTACCGCAGGCGATGGTGAGTTCTGCAACCGCTGCCAATGCGGTGATGCTGGGTGGGGGTTACTTTACGCCGCTATCCGGCTTTATGAATAAAGCCGATCTGATGTCGGTGGCGCGCAATATGAGCACCTCAAACGGCGTGTTTTTCCCGGTACCGGTGGTAAACCTGCTGCCCGCCGCGGATTTTGCAGCCGGTGATCAGCTGGCCCTGCTGGACCCCAATGTCGACGGCCAGCCGGTGCTGGCGATTCAGACCATAGAGGCGGTAGAGCATGTTTCAGATGCCGAGTTGGATGAAATAGCCAGCGCCGTGTTCGGGACTATTGATCGTGCGCATCCCGGCGTAAACGCTTTTCTCTCACAAGGCAATATGCTGGTTTCGGGCACTGTCGAGGTGCTGAACTTCAGTTATTTTGCGACGGAATTTGCTGATACATTCCGCACCGCTGTGCAGATTCGCGAAGAAATTGCAGAGCGTGGCTGGCAACGGGTGGTGGCATTTCAAACCCGCAACCCCATGCACCGGGCACATGAAGAACTATGCAAAATGGCCATGCAGGCGACCGACGCCGATGGTTGCGTAATCCACATGCTGCTGGGCAAATTAAAAGCCGGCGACATTCCGGCCGATGTGCGTGATGCGTCTATTCGGGAAATGGTGCAGCATTACTTCCCGCCCAACAGCGTGATGGTGACCGGTTATGGTTTTGACATGCTGTATGCTGGCCCTCGCGAAGCTGTACTGCACGCGTTGTTTCGCCAAAATATGGGCGCTACTCATTTTATTATCGGCCGTGACCATGCCGGAGTGGGCGACTATTACGGCCCCTTCGATGCGCAGAGCATTTTTGATGAAGCGGTGCCGGAAGATGCTCTGGAAATTGAAATTTTCCGCGCGGATCACACCGCTTATTCCAAAAAATTGAACGAAGTCGTGATGATGCGTGATGCGCCAGACCATGGCCCTGACGATTTTGTCCTGTTGTCTGGCACCAAGGTACGTGAAATGTTGGGTAACGGCATTGCTCCACCGCCTGAATTTTCGCGCCCCGAAGTGGCACAAATTCTGATGGATTATTATCAGTCAATTGACGACGCGGCATAGTTAGTCAACATTTAATAGATGACGTGCCGCCAGTTGAGCAACAACGGCGGCACAATAAATTCGTCTCCGCTGTTCCGCAATCGTTATAATTAGGCAGCAGGCAAGCGCATCCGGCGTTGCCAATTAGTATAATCCGCCCAATGAAACTTTATCAGTACCCTAATTGCAGCACCTGCCGTAAGGCGATCAAGTACTTACAGGATCAAGGGGTCGAGTTTGACTCGATTGATATTACTGCTCAGCCACCGACTCAGGCCGAGCTTAAGGCCATGCTGAGGTGTTATGACGGTGAAATTCGCAAGCTTTTCAATACTTCGGGCCTACAGTACCGCGAGTTGGGTATGAAAGATAAGCTGCCCGATATGAGCAAGGCTGAAGCTATTAAACTTCTGGCTGGCAACGGTAAGTTGATCAAGCGACCCTTTATTATTACCAAGTCGAAAATCGGGCTGGTTGGTTTCAAGCCCGAACAGTGGCAGAGTTTGCTGACTGACTAGGTAAGCGATCGAATGACTTTCTATGATTGCTTTAATGGTGATGCCGACGGCATTTGTGCGCTGACTCAATTACGCTTGGCGGAACCGCGGCAAGCGACGCTGGTTACCGGAGTAAAACGCGACATCAACTTGTTGCAGCGTGTCCACGCGAGCCAGGGTGATCAGATAACCGTGCTGGATGTGTCTTTGGACAAGAATCGCAGCGCCTTGCAGGCGGCACTCGATGCTGGCGCCGAGGTGTTCTACTGCGATCATCATTTTGCGGGTGACATTCCCGAGCATGATGCGCTAACCGCCATTATTAATACGGCCTCCGATGTTTGCACCAGCCTGCTGATTAATACCCATTTGCGCGGCGCCTTTCAGGCCTGGGCGGTGGTAGGCACCTTCGGTGATAACCTCGCCACCAGTGCCTGTTCGTTAGCCCGTTCACTGGATCTGACGGAGTCGCAACTTCAGGCACTGCAGAATCTGGGGATCTATCTGAATTACAACGGCTATGGGGCGGCACTGGAAGACTTGTATTTTGATCCCGAGCAGTTGTATCGGAAGGTCTCTCAGTTTTCGTCGCCGTTCGACTTTATTCAGCAGGATCGGGATAGTTTTGACACGCTTGAACAGGGCTACAATGACGATATGGCCAAAGCGGCTGCCACTAAACCGGTCAGCGAGCACCAGTCTACGGCGGTTTTTCGACTTCCCAATGCAGCTTGGGCCAGACGGGTCAGCGGGGTTTATGGCAATGATTTGGCCAATCAAACGCCACAGCGGGCGCACGCGGTGGTAACGGAGCGCAGCGATGGATCATTTGTGGTCAGTGTGCGCGCGCCGCTGAACAAAAAGCAGGGTGCCGATGAAGTCTGTCGCCAGTTTGATACCGGTGGTGGCCGAGCAGCAGCGGCGGGAATCAACAGTTTGCCCGAGAGTGAGCTACCGCGTTTTATCGATACCTTCTCTGATTATTATGCGACCCAGCGGTGAGCGGTGACGCTATGCAACGGCCAGACATCCCACCGAAATTAACCGAGCTGGTTACCCGGCTGTCTGATCAGGCGACAAAGGCTCGTCGCAAATTGCGCTGGGCGCTGCTGCTGGGTTGGCTCGCGAGCGCGGTAATCGCCGCTATGGTGTTTAGTCCCGAAGCATCTGTGACGCGCAATGCTACTCTATGCATCGCGATCGCCATTCCGGCTTTGGTCTGGTTATTTATCTGGTTTATTCTGGGTCAGCTGGCAGACTTACCATCTGTTATAAAAGAGTTCGGCCAGCAACATGGGCTGGTCGATAACATTCAACAACTGCGCAGTGCACCGGCCAGCGGCGTGCGCGGAATCTATCAAACACTCAAAATACTTCGGCAGGCGGGAGGTCTGAGTGATGTCGTTGAGGCCGTTGGCGGAGCTGCGTTGCTGGTAAATCCGCTGTTTGCGGTGGTCGCTTTGATCGCGGCGTTGATCATGGTGTTAATGGTGCCGGTTGCGGCTCTATTGTTAATATTTTGAGTTGACTGCATGGATAGATTGCAACAAATGGGCATTCAGCGCTGGCACTTGAGGCAAGTTCAGCCAACACAGGCTGACCCAGCCGAACACAGCCCCGATGAGACTAAGGCTGATGGTGCCGCAGCGGCTCTTGATATTAATCCTGAGATTGCGTCAGAGCCACGTTCGGCAGACGCAGAACTGCCACCCGCTCAACCTAACTCTCAATCTGACCCTCCACCAGGCACGACAGCCCAAGCGGCGGCGGTTCAGGAACAGAACCCTGACAGCGTATCGACTGCCTCAACTTCAGCCTCGGAACCAAATTGGCAGGCGCTTGAAGCCATGCTGGTTACCCCCGGCCATTGTGCCGCCTGTAGTGGTGTTGAGCCTATTCTGGGGGAGGGCGACCGCGATGCTGACTGGTTATTTGTTATTGATTCGCCCAGCCCTCAGGACGTGCAACGAGGCCAATTGCTCAGCGGGCGCGGCGGTCAATTGTTCGATGCCCTGTTAGCGGCCGTCGGGCTGCAGCGCGACCGTATTTATCTCAGCAGCGTATTCAAATGCCCACCGCCGCAAAGCGTGAGCGTGACTGCCTCCTGCGACAAACTATTACAGCAGCAAATCGCATTGGTTCAACCGAAGGTGGTCCTCACTTTTGGTGAGTTCGCGGCACAGTCAGTAATTCGGGCCAATGAAGACCTGCAGGTTTTGCGTAGTAAACCGCAACGTTGTTTTAGTAATGATGTGGCGATTGTGCCGAGCGTCGGTTTGGCTGATGTTTTGCGAAGTCCGGAATTGAAGGCCCAGCTTTGGGTAGATTTGAAAACCGCATATCGCGTTGCAAATGGCTGAACTGAGTCGCTCAAACCTGCATACGCGTGATATGCAGAGTAAAGATTTGTCGGCGGTGTTACAACTGGAGCGAAATGCTCAGCAAACACCCTGGAGCCGATTGTCATTCGAGGAATCACTAACCCGTAAACACCGCTGTCGGGTAGTGGAAAACGGTAACGATATAGTGGCGTTCTCGATTGTCTGCCCGGTGTTAGACGAACTACATATTCTGAACCTGGTAGCGGCACCAGCTTGGCAGGGACACGGCTTGGGACATTGGTTGATGCAAGATATTTTGGATTATGCCCATAGCACTGCCACCTGCCGCTTATTGCTGGAGGTGCGCGCCAGCAACGATATCGCACGCGGGCTGTATGAGAAATGGCAGTTCAAACAAATCGCAGTGCGCAAAGACTACTATCGCACTCAGGATAAGCGCCGTGAAAATGCCCTCGTGTTTATGCGCGAACTGCAGCCTGTAAGCGCAGCGATTAGCGGGCAGTGAACACCGTGACCGGTTGATCCAGGCTCAGGACCTGATTAATCTTCAGGCTATTCCAACTGAGTAGTTGTTGTACCTTGACCTGGTATTGCCGGGCGATCGACCAAAGCGTATCCCCGGAACGAACCCGATGAATGAGTTTGGCGCTACTATTGGTCGGCAATGAGCTGTTGTTGCTGTTAGATTCAATTGCTACGGCAGTATCGGCGCCGCTGTTGGCTGCAGCCACGGGGATGAGCAGCGATTTGCCTGCCCGGATTCGGCTATTGCGCATATTATTAGTGGACTTGATCGCTCCGACGCTCACGCCATAGCGCCGCGCAATCTGGCTCAGTGTGTCACCCGGGGCAACCGGATGATGTTGATAGGTCACTGTCCCAGTTGCGGCACTCTGGTCGCGAAACTGTTCTACGTGACTGAGCGGAATCAAGAGGCGGTGTGGACCTTGCGGCGATGTGGCCCAGCGCAGAAAACCAGCGTTGAGATGACGGACTTCGTCAACATCCAAACCAGCATCCGCTGCAATTTTTTGTATATCAACCTGACCTTGCAATTGGACTACCTCGAAATGCGGTACATCGCTAATTTCCGGCAACTCTATCTGGTAGCGTTGCGGGTCGGCGACGATGTCTCGCAAGGCCAGAAGTTTGGGCACATAGCGGCGGGTCTCCTGTCTGAGGCGAAGTGATTGGTAGTCCGTGGCCTTACCGGCGCGCTTATTTCGTTTAATGGCCTTGGCGAGATTTCCCTGACCGGCGTTATACGCAGCCAAGGCCAGAAACCAATCGCCATTGAATCGCTCATGTAACAGGGTTAGATAATCCAGTGCCGCGTTAGTCGAGGATACGATATCGCGGCGGCCGTCGTACCACCAGTCCTGACGCAAGCCGAAGTGTCGACCCGTAGCGGGCATAAATTGCCAGATGCCGGCGGCACGCGAACGAGACACCGCATTGGGTTTAAAGGCGCTCTCGACAGCCGGTAATAGCGCAATCTCCAACGGCATACCACGGCGCTCAACTTGCTCCACAATATAGTGCAGGTAGGGCGCGCCACGATCAAAAAGATTTTTCAGGTAACTTGGGTGTTCGAGACTCCAACGCAAATATTGCTGGTGGTGCTTGGAGTCGACCTCCGGTAGACGAAAGCCGGCGCGCATGCGCTGCAGCAGGTCTGGTTTTGCTGGCAATGCGTCTACGGTCAGCAGAGTATCAATTTCGCCGGTAGGCGTGGCCACATAGGCGTCGTTGTCCAGATCATCCGCGGCCGGCTCGGTGTGCGCTGCGGAACGATTGGTGGCGTCGGCCGCCATCGGCCCTGCGACCGATTCAGGTCCCCGCAGGCTTCCGCAGGCGCTGAGTAGCAGCACAACACACATGCAGCCGAAAACGCGGTTATTGAACCTGGATTTCATGCCCGCATAGTAATGAGCGCACTTATCAAGGTCAATGAAGTGCAGGCTTAATTCATGTAATACTTGATTCAATGTAAGATAAGCCGCATGACAGATCAATCGACAGCCACAGACCGTCCCGAGGGCAGCGCCAGTGGACCCACAGCCAGCGATTCTTACAACTGGCTACTGTCGGACTATGGGCAACGCTACCTGGCCGCCGAAGCGCCTTTACTGGAAAGCGCCTTAAAACATCTGAGTGGTCCGCGCGTATTGCAGGTGGGGCGCCTTATTCAGCAAAGCGTGATAGACCGGGTTGATTTTCCGCAGTTGATTATCACCGATGCGCGCGCCGACACGGCAGGTCGCGTGCAAATCCAGGCTGACCCCGCTTTCCTGCCCATTCAAGCCGAATCCATGGCCAGCGTATTATTGCCGCACGTTCTGGAGCAACACGCGCTGCCGCATCAGGTGCTGCGTGAAGCGCATCGGGTGCTGGTTGACGATGGCTGCGTGGTGTTAAGTGGCTTTAGCCCCCTCAGCATGATGGGAGTACAGCGCTGGCTGCGCCCTCCGGCGGTATTGCTCGGCGATTACTATCGGGTAAGCCGCGTGATCGATTGGCTGCAATTACTTGGCTTTGAAGTGATAGGTAGCGCTATGTGCCAGTACGCACCGCTCAGTCGCTCACAACGTGTGGGCAAAACGGTGGGCTGGTTGGATACGGTTGGTGAGCGCTGGTTGCCGATGAGTGGCGGTGGATATATTATCACCGCGCGTAAGCGCGTGTACGGCACCACCCTGGTGGGGCGACTCCGCTTTGCCAAACCTAAACGCAAGCTAGCCGGCACTGCGCCGGCTCGTACCGCCTTACAACGCAATAAATTATCCTAAGCGACGATTCGACCAGCCGCACTGACATGAGTAAAAGTATCGAGATATATACCGATGGTGCCTGCCGCGGCAACCCCGGCCCCGGCGGTTGGGGGGCTCTACTGTTGTACGGCGACCAGCAAAAGGAATTGAGTGGCGGCGAAGCAGAGACAACCAATAATCGCATGGAGCTATTGGCCGCGATTAATGCATTGCGAGCGCTCAAACGTGGCTCTGAGCTGACTTTGTATACTGATTCACAATATGTGCGCCGAGGGATTACCGAGTGGATTGACAACTGGAAGCAGCGTGGTTGGAAAACGGCCGCTAAAAAGCCGGTCAAGAACGCCGACTTGTGGAAACTGTTGGATGAAGAGGTCGCCCGCCACAAAATTCATTGGGTGTGGGTGAAAGGTCATGCCGGTAATTCCGGCAATGAGCGGGCCGACGAATTAGCCAATCAGGGCATTGATGAGTTAGATAAATGACGCAGGAAAATAGTAGCGAACGCCAAATTGTGCTCGACACCGAAACCACTGGTTTGGAGCATCGTCAGGGCCACCGCATTATCGAGATCGGGTGCGTTGAGCTAATCAACCGGAAGTTGACTGGCAATAACTACCATGTGTATTTGAACCCCGAGCGTGAAATCGACCAGGGTGCCATCGAGGTGCATGGTATCAGCAATGAATTTTTACAGGACAAGCCACTCTTTAATGAAGTCTACGAGCAGCTTCTAATCTACTTGAATGGCGCTGAATTGATCATCCACAATGCTGCATTTGACGTGGGTTTCCTCAATGCTGAATTGCAAAGACTGGAAGCTGCAACGCCGCAAATCGAAGAAATAGCCTCGGTTCACGATACCCTGTTGCAGGCCCGAAAAATGTTTCCGGGCCAGCGCAACGATCTGGATTCACTCTGTAAACGCTACGAAATCAATAACAGTCATCGTGAATTGCATGGCGCTTTGCTTGATGCCGAGATATTGGCCGACGTCTATTTATCAATGACTGGCGGACAAACAGCGTTGTCATTGGATGCCTCAAGCGGTCAGAAAATTGAAAATAGTGTTGAAAAACAATCAGTTAACTATCGAGAACTTTCGCTGCCTCTGGTGAAACCGAGCAGCGAAGAGAGCCAAAATCATGTAGAATGGCTGGCCCGCTTGGACGAGGCAGTTGATGGTGACTGTGTTTGGTCGAGGATGGATAAGAAGAATACGCACTGATACTCAATAAAGTGCGTCTATTTAGCCTCAGTTGTCAGCAGAGGCGCTAACAGGCATTTTTCAATGAGCAACGTTGTAAGTTTAAAAAAGCTGGCGGGCTATGACTTGTCCGGTTACAGCCTTGAGGGCAGCGACCTGTCCAATGCGCAGCTTGCGCAGGCCACTCTGCGCGGCGCCAATCTGGCTGGCGCTGATTTGTCCGGCGCTGATCTTAGTGGTGCTGATTTAACTGGCGCCAATCTTAGTGGTGCTGACCTTTATCAGGCAAACCTGTCCGGCGCCCGAATGAATGGCGCAAACTTAAGTCACAGCGACTGTACTTCCGCAAATCTCAATGGCTGCGCCCTGGTAGGCGCTCAGTTGCGTCAATGCAAAATGGCGGGCTCTAGTTTGAGCGACGCGGATTTAAATGCGGCGGATTTTGGTGAGTCCGATCTATCCTCTGCAAACCTTTGTAGTGCACGTTTGTCCGGTGCAGTTTTTGATAAAGCAAACCTTAACCGTGCGAACTTAAGCCGCGCCAAGCTTTTTGGTGCCCGGCTACAAGGTGCCAAATTACGTAATGCGCTGCTGAAAGACGCAGATTTGACATCAGCCAGACTCAAGGGAGCGGATCTAAGTGAGGCGCAGATGTCGGGTATTAAGATGTTTAAGGCCGACCTCAGTCACTCCACTTTAACTAACGCTAAACTGGAATCGGCTAGCCTGCGCGGAGCACGCCTAAGTGGGGCTGATCTTCAGGGTGCTGATTTCAATGGCGCGAACTTGTCACACTGCAGCCTGACGCGCGCAAATTTCACTAATGCGTCGTTGCAACACAGCAATTTGTGGGGCGCGCGAATATCCGGCAGCGACTTTACGCATGCCGATTTATCATCGACCAATCTGTTGGCGACCGGTCTCAACAAGAAGTTTGCCCTGGCCGAATTTCCAGATATCGTTTTCTCGGAACAGACGCAGTGGGATGACCAACAGATACGCCGCAACTCATCATCGTTGGCACACACGCAGTCAATTGAAAGCGAAGCCGCTAAGCGTGGATTCTTCTCGCGCATTTTCGGCGCGCGACTGCGTTAAAACGCTGTGGTTTAAGACGCTTGGGGTTTAAGGCACTTAGGGTTCAATAAGCCGAGGATTTACGGCCTTGCGCCGCGCAGGTCTAGCCGTTCGTCAGGGAGCCAATGCCTTGTGGAAGCAAAGGCAGGTGCCATTCGACCTAACCTGTCCAGCCTCTCTTTCTAGCCTACCTTTCCCGCAAACCTTTCCCGTAAACCTTTGCAATAACATTAAGCGTTATTACAGCTGCATGATGGCGATCGCACCGACAATGCTCAACACAATAGTGTAAGGCAGCGCCATCCATACCATTTTAAGGTAAGACAGTCTGATTAACGGCGCCAGAGCCGACGTTAACAGAAACAGAAAGGCGGCTTGACCATTGGGCGTTGCCACACTGGGTAAATTGGTGCCGGTATTGATGGCCACTGCCAATAGGTCGAAGTGCTCGCGGGTGATGACGCCCTGATTCAAGGCATCTACCATTTCGTTGATGTAAACGGTTGCGACAAAGACATTGTCGCTGATCATCGACAGCACACCATTGGCAATGAACAGGCTAACGGGCTGCACATCAACTGGCAGGGACAGCACGGCATTGGTGATCGGTAAAAACAAGTTTTGATCGTTGATCACTGCCACCACCGCAAAGAACACTACCAGCAGCGCTGTAAACGGCAAAGCCTCTTCAAACGCATGACCGATTTTGCCTTCTTCGACTATGCCATTAAAGGCCGTTAACAAGACGATAACCATTAAGCCAATTAACCCCACGTCGGCCACGTGAAATGCGAGGCTGAACACCAGCACCAAACCGACCAGACCCTGAACCACCAGCGCCGCGTTCTCATTGGGGCCGCGCATTTGCTGTTGTTCAGCGTCATATTCTGACAGTACCGAGCGAACCTCGTTGGGCAATTTACTGCCATAACCAAATTTACCTGACATCTCGAGTGCCACGCAGGTGATCAGACCGGCTACGAACACCGGCATCGTCACCGGCGCCATCCGCCAGAAAAACTCCATAAACTCCCAACCGGCTTTTTCAGCGATAAGCAGGTTTTGTGGTTCGCCGACCAGGGTGCAAACGCCGCCCAATGCGGTACCAACTGCGCCATGCATAATAAGGCTGCGCAGAAATTTGCGAAAATTGCGCAAGTGGTCGCGCTGATACACATGTATACCCTCATCGCCCGAGTGATCGTGATCCTCAGCAAAGGTCTTGCCTGATGCAACCTTATGATAGACGCCATAAAAACCGATACCGATGCTGATCAACACGGCGGTGACGGTGAGGGCATCTAAAAATGCCGACAGCACCGCTGCGAAAAAACAGAACAGAAACGACAGTATTGTTTTATTGTTTACTTTGATAAGAATTTTCGTGAAGGTGAAAAGTAACAATTCACGCATAAAGTGAATGCCTGCCACCATGAAAACCAACAGCAGAATTACTTCCAGATTGGCTTCCACCTCGTGCATAACCGTGTAAGGCGTGGTCATGCCAAGCACCACCGCCTGCAATGCCAGCAATCCACCCGGTTGCAGCGGATAGCATTTCAGGGCCATCGCCAGGGTAAATATAAATTCCAAAACCAGCAGCCAGCCGGTTAGAAAATGTAGCCCCGAGAACCACAGGATCGGGTTAATGATCAGGAACGCGATGATTACGTTTTTATACCATGCAGAGGAATTACCCAGAAAATTATGGCTGAACGAACTGAATTGAAGTTTTGACATAGTTAAGGCGCTAGCTCCAAGCCTCATAAGGCCTTGTGTGGCTTCTTTTTTAATCTAATTATTGGCCCGGGATCGCGCCATTTTTGTGCCAGCCATGATAGCAATCAAGGGGGGTTGTCACAACTCAGACACCGCCATTAAAAAGCCCCCAAAAAACGGGAATTAAGCCTTGACCAGCCGCGCATGAGCACGTAAATTACGCGCTCCTTCGAGGTCACGTACTCGTTTGGAGCAGTCATTCTCGATTAAAACTCCGGTTAGATATGTGTTTAACCGAGAGTCAGAGAACCTGAGGCTCAAGGGGCTATAGCTCAGCTGGGAGAGCGCTACACTGGCAGTGTAGAGGTCGGCGGTTCGATCCCGCCTAGCTCCACCAGCTTTTTGTTCGCGAGAATCGCCAAGGCGATTGGCCGGCTCGCCGGCCCGCGCTAACGGCTTTGTTCGCGAGAATCGCTAAAGCGATTGGCCGGGTTACCGGCCCGCAACACGTGACCACAGGTGAAAGTGAAGGAACCCAGACGTCCCCATCGTCTAGAGGCCTAGGACACCGCCCTTTCACGGCGGTAACAGGGGTTCGAATCCCCTTGGGGACGCCAATTAAAAAGCCTTACCGCTCCGCGGTAGGGCTTTTTAATTGCCATCTCTTTATTCGCGAAGTTCGCTGCGCGAACAGAGGCGTAGCCTCTCGCGCTGAAGGCTCAATAGAGTGCATTTAGTTCGACAATTTTGCCAGGAGCAAAATTGAACGGCCGAAGGTCGCCCCGCAGGGGGGAGGCGCAGGGAAGCGCCGAATACAAAGCAGAAATTCAGCATCCCGGTAAACTGGCGGAGTCTCTTTTGAACAGATGTAGCCCGCCCCGTAGGGGTGAGGGCATGGATGCGCGAATGCATCCCGTGCAAGGTTAAACAGCCAAATCCACCACCGCAGATCGCCACGTCGCTATGCCCCTCGCGACGACGAGCTAAGGACTGATCGCTCAGTTTCCTCCGTATCCACTCATGAGCATTTATCAGCCCACCCACGCCCCCGTCTCACGCTATAATTCCAACACGTTCTTAGCTCGCATTCTATGTAACATCCATGGACCTCCGAAAAGCCAATATTCAACGCCTGCAGCAACCTGAAAAAGTATTTGATGTGTTGGTCCTCGGTGGTGGTATCAATGGCGCTGTTTCGGCCGCTGCATTGGCGGGTAAAGGCGCTAAGGTGGCGCTTATAGACCGCGGAGACTTTGCCGGCATGACCAGCTCCAACTCGTCTAATCTGGCCTGGGGTGGGATTAAATACCTGGAGAGTTATGAATTCCTGCTGGTGAATGACTTATGTAAAAGTCGCAATCAGCTAATGCGTAATTACCCATCCATGGTGCGTGAAATTCGTTTTCTGACCACTATTGCTAAGGGCTTCCGTTATCCGCCGTTTCTGGTGTTTCTCAGCACTATTCTGTACTGGTTTATTGGGCGGTTTTACACCCGCAAACCGGATTATCTCGGCAGCAAGGCACTTAAAAGGCGTGAGCCCGCAATCAATATCAGCAATGCGGCGGGTGGCTTCGAGTATTCCGATGCCTATCATTACGACAACGATGCACGGTTTGTGTTTAGCTTCGTCCGCTCAGCCATGGATTATGGCTGTATTGCAGCCAATTATGTTGAGTCACTCGGCGCGCGTCGCGACAACGGCATTTGGGTCACGCGAGCGCGTAATTGTTTGGATGGTTCCGAATTTGAGATTCGCTCCAAATGCCTGATTAACGCCTGCGGACCGTACGTAGACCAGCACAATGAATGGACGGGTCAGGTAACCGAGCATCGACATCTGTTTTCCAAGGGTATCCATCTGGTTATTGACCGGGTCACCGATAACGAACGCATCCTGGCATTTTTTGCCAGTGATGGGCGGTTATTTTTTGTAATCCCCATGGGCAACAAGACCTGCGTCGGTACCACCGATACCCAGGTTGAAGATCCTGATGTTGGAGTCACAGACGAAGATCGGCGGTTTGTGCTCGACAACATCAATACGCTTTTGGATTTGCCGCAGCCTATTGGGCTAGAGGATATTATCGCCGAGCGTTGTGGGGTTCGGCCGCTGGCCCAGAGAGGCGGGGATGGCATTGCTGATTGGGTAAAGCTGTCGCGCAAACACGCCATTGATGTAAATCAAGCAGATGCCCATCTGAGCATCTTTGGCGGCAAGACCACCGACTGTATTAACATTGGCAACGAGGTGGCAGAATTATTGGCGGACATGGGCATTGAACTCTCACACCCGGACTTTAAGTGGTATGGCGAAGACGGGCCGGAATTAAAAGCGGAGTTCTACCACCAGGCCGAGGCGATGGACTTGAATTCCTATACAGTCGCCGGCTCCTCTGAGCAGCTCACCGATCGACTGTGGCGGCGTTATAGCGGCAAGGCTCTGGAATTGCTGGAAGAAATTCGGCTCGACCCACGACAGGCTGAGCGATTGATGCAGCGCGCCGAGTACTTACGTTGCGAAGTGGAATACACTGCGCGCCATGAAATGATCACCACACTGGACGACTTTTTGCGGCGTCGTTCTAAGATTACTCAGGTTGTCCGAACTGAGGAAATTGCAGGTGCTCCGGGCTTGATGGAGGCTTGCCGGATCTTTTTTGGTGAGGAAGCCGAGGCCAAGCATCAGGAGTGGCTGTCCGGGGCAGGTTAGGGCTGGCAAATCGCCGACTGATGGCGTAAACAATGTTGCACTGAGGTAGGTTTTGCCGGTGGCTCGCGTTACAATCCGCCCACTAATATTGCGGCTTAATTATTATGCAGGTTGAAACCACGAATTTAGCAGGGGTGTTACTGGTAACACCGACTGTGTTTGGCGATGATCGCGGCTTCTTTATGGAGACGTTTAACAAAGCAAAGGCAGCAGAACTTGGTTTGCCGACCGAGTTTGTGCAGGACAATCATTCCAAATCGAGCTATGGCGTACTGCGCGGTTTGCACTATCAGTCGCCGCAGTGGCAAGGCAAACTGGTACGCTGCATCCGCGGCGAAATATTTGATGTGGCAGTTGATATTCGCAATGGCTCGGAGACCTTCGGGCAGTGGTACGGGTGTAATTTGTCTGAGCAGAATAAGCAGCAACTCTATGTGCCGCCAGGCTTTGCACATGGCTTCTGCGTGACCAGCGACATTGCTGAAGTGGTGTACAAGTGCACCTCTCTGTATGCACCTGAGCAGGAGGGCAGCTTGCTGTGGAATGACCCTGATATTGGTATTGAGTGGCCACTGTCGGCACCGCTTTTATCCGGCAAGGACGAGGCCGGAACGCGGCTTAACGATCTGCCCGCCCTGGCTGTTTAGAACCAGAGAGCCCTGGAGAATCCTAGGGAGACGCCTGACAACCACAATCAGTCACCCCGCACCAAATTGACATGAAATCCATCTTGATTATTGGCCAAAATGGTCAGGTTAGTACTTATCTTCAGCGTGCCCTGGGCGCACCATACTCGGTCATCGTGGCTGGAAGGCAGAGCATGGATCTGTCACAGCCTGCACAGATTCAGGCAGCATTGGATCAATTTAATCCCAGCCTGATAATTAACCCGGCTGCCTATACCGCGGTCGATCAGGCGGAACAGGACCGCGAGGCTGCCTTCACCATAAACCGGGACGCAGTGAGTGAAATCGCAGCCTGGTGCCGGGCGCACAATAAGCCGCTTATTCATTATTCCACAGATTATGTGTTTGATGGCGCTGCCACCGAGCCCTACACCGAGCAGGACGCTGCGGCGCCATCGGGTGTCTACGGGCAAAGCAAATATGAGGGCGAGCAGGCGATTCTCCGATCCGGTGCACCGGCAATTATTTTGCGTACCTCATGGGTCTACTCCAATCACGGCAAGAATTTTTATCGCACCATGCTCAAGCTTGCGGAGACCCGTAATCAATTAACCGTCGTTGGCGATCAAATCGGTGCGCCCACCTATGCCGGGGCCATTGCCCAAACCACTGCGGAATTGGTCGATTTGATTATGCAGCACGGGGGAATTGATGAACGGCAGATTGGGGTCTACCACTTAACCTGCGCTGGTGAAACGTCCTGGTGTGAGTTCGCCCGCGCCATTTTCGAGGCGCACGGCGTTGCGGTAGCGGTGTCCGCCATCACCACCGCTGAGTATCCAACGCCCGCCAAACGACCGGCTTACTCGGTGCTTAGTAATGCGAAGCTCAAACAGGAGTTTGGCTTGGCATTGCCGGACTGGCAACAGGCCTTGCAGCAATGTGTCGCGGAAGCGCGCTTCTCTGAGCCCGAGAGCTAAGCGGGCCGCGTTGGCAACCGACGTTTTTGAGCAAGCGGACTCAGCCGCCTGGGCACTTGGCCCCGACGGGCCCTTCGCGCGGCAACTGGATTCGTTCACGGTTCGTAAATCTCAACAGCAAATGGCTGCCGAGATTGAGGCCTGCATCGAGCAACGCAGCGCACTAATCGCGGAATCCGGTACTGGCACAGGAAAAACATTTGCCTATCTGGTACCGGCTTTATTGTCAGGTGAGAAAACCATCGTTTCCACCGGCACCAAACATCTGCAGGAACAATTATTCCACCGGGACCTGCCGCAGGTGATGGAAAAGCTGGGCGTCAGCGCCAAGGTCAGTTTGCTCAAGGGTCGTAGCAATTATGTGTGCCTGCAGCGCCTGCAACAATGTCGATCCTCATCCCGCCGGTTGGATAAAAAACAATTGCACGAGCTGGAAACCATTGCGGTGGAGTTGCCGACGTCAAAAAGTGGTGATATTGCACAATTGGGCGACATTGCCGAAGACTCTGCCATTTGGCCTCAGGTAACCTCAACCGTGGACAATTGCCTGGGTCAGGGGTGCAGTTACTTTGATGATTGTTTCGTTAATAAGGCGCGTAAAGAGGCCTTGAGCAGTGACGTGGTGGTTATTAATCACCACCTGTACTTCGCTGATAAGGCTCTTAAAAATGATGGTTTTGGAGCGCTGCTGCCAGAGACCGCATGCATTATTTTCGATGAGGCTCATCAGATACCGGATATTGCCTCGAATTTTCTGGGCCATAGCTTCAGTTCCTGGCAGGTGATGGAGTTGGTGCGCGATACGCGCAGCGCCGAGCTGAAAGAAAAAAGTCTGGTGCCTGCCCTAATAAGCACCGCCGATGAGTTAGACAAAATGGTGGTTGATTACCGCCTGTCACTGGGTTTGCAGGAACGCCGCGTGGCCTGGCAGGAGTTAGCAACTGAAGTGCCCGGGCTGCCACGTAAAATGCAGTTGCTGGCAGAGACGCTTGAGCGCTTCGCAGAAGCTCTGGAGCTGGCGGCGGCCAAGGGCGAAGCACTAGCGCGCTGTCACGAGCGCGCCTTGGAATTGTGCCAAGCTTGCCGGGCACTGATTGAGGATGCGCCGGAGCAGCGTGCCAGCGTGCGTTGGGTGGAGATCGCCAAGCGCACTTTTCGTATTCACCAAACGCCTTTGGATATCGGCGCAGAGCTGAGTGAGTTTTTCGCTAATACTCCTCAAGCGCGGATTTTCACTTCAGCGACGCTGTCGGTGGCCGGTGGTTTCAGTCACTTTCAGCAATTGGTGGGATTGCCCGAAGGCACAGCGGCGCATTCCTGGGATAGCCCATTTGACTACTATAACCAGGCGGTACTCTATGTCCCCGAGGGGCTGCCGGAGCCGAAAGAAGACAGTTTCACTCAAGCGATATACGATGCGGTGCTACCCGTACTGCATGCCGCGGCAGGCCGCAGCTTTGTGTTGTTCACCAGTTTTCGAATTATGCAGCGCTTTGAAGAATTGCTGCAGGGGCAGGACTTAAACGTGCTGATGCAAGGTCAGCGTAATAAGCAGGAACTGCTGTCAGAATTCGTACGTGTACCGCGATCGGTGCTACTGGGGACCATGAGCTTTTGGGAGGGTGTTGATGTACCGGGCGATGCCTTGAGCTGCGTGGTAATCGATAAGTTACCGTTTGAGTCGCCCTTCGACCCGGTGCTAAAAGCCCGCTTGCAGGCCATGCAGGATGCGGGGGAAAATCCGTTTATGAATTATCAGGTGCCGCGCGCGGTTATCACACTGCGTCAGGGCGCCGGGCGGCTTATTCGCAGTCAGCAGGATAGAGGCGTGCTAATGCTTTGTGATGCCCGCCTGAGGCGCACCCATTACGGCAAAATATTTTTGCAGAGTTTGCCGCCAATGCGTCGCACCGCCGACGAGTCTAAAGTGTGCGGTTTTTTACAGTCTGCGACGGCGGTCGTGAATCAACAAGAGGAAGATGCCAAGTGACTAAGGCTGCAAAAATACTGGCGATGGATACATCGACCAGCGCTTGCTCGGTGGCGTTACGGGTCGACGGCATCGTCCACACGCTATACGAGGAAGGTAATAATATTCATTCGCAGCGCCTGTTATCGATGTGCCAGACTCTGCTGCGGGAAGCGGGCTGGCGAGCTGCGGCGCTGGATGCGGTCGCGGTTGGGCATGGCCCCGGCTCCTTCACTGGTTTAAGAATCGGCGTGGGTGTTGCCCAGGGTCTTGCCTACGGCGCGGGTTGCCCGATGATTGGCGTTTCATCTCTGCAGGCCCTGGCCTGTCAGTTGCCGGAGCATGGCACGGTATTGGCGGGCATCGATGCGCGCATGGGGCAAATCTATTGGGCGCGTTTCGATAAAAGAGTCGATAGTTGTGCTTTGGTGGGCGAGGAGCAAGTGAGCGATCCGGCCCATATACATGGCGTAGAGGGTGCGTGGCTGGTGGGTAACGCCTGGCAGGAGTACCTGGATCAGTTGGCGCCTGAGTTGTTATCTGGAGCCACTCACATGAAGTCGATTCTGTACCCACGTGCTGAGCAGATACTGGAGTTAGCCGAGGATAAATTTGCTCGAGGAGAGGTGATCAAGGCGGCTGAGTTTGTGCCACACTATGTGCGCAATGAAGTCGCCAAAAAATCAGGCTGAGTTGCGGCTGTCTTCAGCAATCCACTTCAAACTCATTCTCATGTAAGCGTTTGCCGTCTACCGCCAGCGTAACGCGCCAGGGGCCGACAAATTCTTCCAGACCCGCGGCGGGGTCCAGCCACTGCAGGATTCCAGCGCCGGCACCCCGCGAGAGACTCAGCCAGGCCCAGATTCGGGTCTTGTCCTGCTGCACAAAAAATGGGTAGTCGGTGGTTTCCCGAACCTGATCGGCGGGATCCACCCAACGCACACTCAGTTGGTGTTTGCCGCGCTTAAAATGCGTCAGTTCCGCAACCACAAATATTTTGTCGGTGCAGTCGAAACTGGTTTGTGCCTCTGTGGTTGGCGCACCATGTTGGTTGCTCAGGGCAAGGTAACTTTGGCTGCGTGGCTCGGTAGAGTCAGCCCATGCCTTGTTGTGCAATAGTGAATTGACGAGCAGCAATAAAAAAGCCATCACCGCAGTGATGGCTTTCTTACAAAGATTGGTTTGTATGCTCGGCAAATCTTGAACTAGCGAGACACCGTCATTGTGCCACTGCCAGTTTGATTGCTACAGGTGTCACCACTCACTGTATAGGTGCCCGATAGGGTGGACCCACCGTTAGAACTGGTAAACTGAATATTGAGTGTGCCCATCACCGCAACGCGTGTGGTTACTCGGGTGGTGGTCGTGGTGATATTGCCCGATGTGCTTTCGCTCACAGTCGTGCCTTCGGTTCCGGAGCTCGAATTAACGGTGGTAACAGAAACCGTGGTTGATGTCATCGTCGTATTGTCGGTCTCAACAACCGTGGTAGTAATTTGGAATCGATCGCCACTTTGGGGTGAGCTTAAACTTACCGTGAATCCCGAGGTAGTTCCTGACACTGTGCTAGTGCTAAGGCAGTTTGCGCCACTGGAGGTAAAAATGATATTGCCCGAAACAGCACCCGAATCGTTTTCCAATATATCGAGAGTGACATTACCGCTCTGGGTACCGGGTGTGTTCTGAAACGTCCCTACGAAACGACTGGTGACATTGCTTGGAACATCAGAGACAGTGGTTCCACTACTGCATGCAGACACCAATACGGCGAAGGCGGTTGCTAAGACTAAATTTTTCATAAGTTAGTTTCAGTTTGATTGATATCTGATTGTTATTGCAGGAATATATCACAAATAAAACAGACTACAAACGATCATAAATCGGTTTTACAACAATTAGTTATTGAGCAAAATGTTCGTTAAATAGGCTGGTTTGTGACTGGAAGCTCTCGAATTTTAGCGATGTACACAGATGTGTCTCGCGTTTGTACTATCTCAATGGTGTACTGGTCAAGTCTAAAGCAGGTGTTGGGCTGTGGGATGGCCTCTAAATACTCCGTAATCAAACCGTTGACTGTTTTGACATCATCAGTGGGCAGTTTCCAGCCCAATTGCCGGTTTATGTCGCGCAGGTAAGTGTTACCCCGCACTAAGTAGCTGCCATCATCGGAGGCTTGAATTTCTTCGCCAACGCCCGGCACGATGGTGGTGAACTTGCCGACTACTTCTTCGAGAATTTGCTCCAGCGTAATCAGCCCTTTAATGTCGCCGTATTCATCCACCACCACACCAAAGCGTCGCCTCTGCGCCTGCAAGTTGGTAAGCGCGTGCGTTATCGACGAATTTTCCGGAACGAAGAACGGTTCGCGAATCATCTCCAGCATGGTCTGTTTATTAAACTCGCCAAACTGAGACAGATAAAACATTTTGCGGACGTGCACAACGCCGATGAAATTATCCAGCGAACCATTGAACACAGGAACGCGTGTGTGATGTGAGGTGGCTAACTGCTCGACAATTTCATCCCAATCATCTTCCATATCGATGGCTTCAATATCGCTGCGGGGCACCATCACATCATCGACTGTTATCTGCTCCATCTCGAGAATTCTCAACAGCATTTCTTTGTGGGAGTCATCTAACTTGCCACCGGATTCGGTCACTGCAGCACGTAATTCCTCGGAACTGAGAGCGTCATTTTGGGCAACGACATGTACGTTAAACAGTCGCAGGAATCCGTTCGAGAAAAACTTTACCAGATGTATAAAAGGTCCTAGCACAACCTGCAATATGGCGAGCACCCAAACTGCTGGAAAGGCAATGCGTTCAGGATGCAAAGCGGCCAGGGTTTTGGGCGCGACTTCGGCAAAAACCAACACCACAAATACCAGCACCAAAGGCGCGTACGCCAGCCCCGCATCACCGAATAATCGCAGGCCGATTACCGTTGCCAGAGTTGAGGCAGCGATATTGGCAACATTGTTGCCGAATAAAATCGTGCCAAGCAGTCGATCTGGTGTTGCCAGCAGTCGAAGCACCAGCCGGGCACTTCGATTGCCGGTTTCCGCCTGGCTTTTCACCCGGTAGCGGTTCACTGCCATCATGGCTGTTTCAGAGGAGGAAAAAAATGCCGATAGCAAAATCAGCAGTCCCAACGCCACAAACAGGACGCCTAAGGAAATGTCGTTCAAGTGGTATTTACACGCTTGATATCAGGGATAAGCATTGTATCACTTCAATCTTGAGGGTGCGTATAGTAAAATTCCCCACCTGAAATTCGGGGCAGCAATTGCCCACAGACTATTGGCCCAGTCTTTTGTGGTCATACTGAAATAGAGGGTTTATCGTGTTAGAAGCATATCGTGCGCACGTCACTGAACGTGCAGAAATGGGAATCGTGCCAAAGCCGCTGGAAGCTCATCAGGTGGCGGAATTGATCGAATTGCTGAAAAACCCGCCGGCCGGTGAGGAAGAATTTTTGCTGGAATTGTTCACTGAGCGAATTCCTGCGGGGGTGGATGAAGCCGCCTATGTTAAGGCCAGCTTTCTGGCTGCCATCACTCAGGGCGAGGTTGAGTGCCCATTGATCAGTGATGAGCGCGCTACCGAAATATTAGGCACCATGTTGGGCGGTTACAACATCCAACCATTGATCGCGGCGCTGGATAATGAAAAATTAGCCGATGAAGCCGCCAGTTCCCTGTCGCACACACTGCTAATGTTCGACGCGTTTTTTGACGTGAAAGAAAAAGCCGATGCGGGCAATAAATTCGCGCAAAAGGTGGTGCAATCCTGGGCTGATGCTGAGTGGTTTACCAGCAAACCCGCGCCGGCGGAAAAAGTCACCGTTACGGTATTCATGGTTCCCGGTGAAACCAATACCGACGATCTGTCACCGGCACCGGACGCCTGGTCGCGCCCCGATATTCCGCTACACGCTTTGGCAATGTTGAAAATGCCGCGCGATGGCCTGGATGTAAATGGTGATCCACTGGGTAAGATTGAAGAGCTCAAACAGAAAGGCCACCCCGTGGCCTACGTGGGCGATGTGGTCGGTACTGGTTCGTCGCGCAAATCAGCCACTAATTCGGTGTTATGGACTATGGGCGACGATATCCCACATATCCCTAATAAACGAGCTGGTGGCTATTGCTTTGGCAATAAAATCGCGCCGATTTTCTATAACACCATGGAAGATTCTGGTGCACTGCCAATCGAAATGGACGTGAGCAAAATGGAGATGGGCGACGTTATCGATGTGTTTCCATATGAAGGCGTGGTTAAGCGCCATGGCACGGATGAAGTAATCTCTGAATTTGAACTGAAAACACAGGTGCTGCTGGACGAAGTTCAGGCCGGTGGGCGTATCCCACTGATCATTGGTCGTGGTCTGACTGGGCGAGCGCGTGAGGCATTGGGTCTGGAACCCTCTGACGTGTTTCGGCAGCCCGAACCTGTTGCAGAAAGTAATAAGGGCTATACGCTGGCCCAGAAAATGGTTGGCAAAGCGTGCGGCATGGAGGGCGTGCGGCCGGGCCAATACTGCGAACCCAAAATGACTACCGTGGGCTCTCAGGATACCACCGGCCCTATGACTCGGGACGAGCTGCAGGATTTAGCCTGTTTGGGATTCTCGGCCGATCTGGTGATGCAATCGTTTTGCCATACAGCGGCCTATCCAAAACCGGTCGATGTTGAAACCCATACCGAACTGCCGGATTTCATTATGAATCGTGGTGGCGTATCGCTGAAACCGGGCGATGGCATTATCCATTCGTGGATGAACCGAATGCTGTTGCCGGATACCGTGGGAACCGGCGGCGACTCACATACCCGCTTCCCCATTGGTATTTCCTTTCCGGCTGGATCCGGCCTGGTGGCATTTGCTGCCGCCACCGGAGTAATGCCATTGGATATGCCGGAATCAGTGTTGGTACGTTTCAGTGGCAAAATGCAGCCCGGCGTAACGCTACGCGATCTGGTGCATGCGATTCCCTACTTTGCGATTCAACAGGGTCATCTAACGGTCGAAAAAGAAAATAAAAAGAATCTTTTTTCCGGACGAATTCTGGAGATTGAAGGCTTGCCGGATTTAAAGGTGGAGCAAGCCTTTGAGTTGGCAGACGCCTCAGCCGAACGCTCAGCGGGCGGCTGTACCATTAAATTGAATCAGGCGCCCATTACTGAGTACATTACCTCCAATATCACCATGTTGAAGTGGATGATTGCCGAGGGCTATGGTGACGTGCGAACCATCACTCGCCGCATACGCAGTATGGAAGAGTGGCTAGCCAACCCTGAGTTGATGGAGGCCGACGCCGATGCTGAGTACACCGAAGTTATTGAAATCAACCTGGACGAGATTAAGGAGCCAATTCTGTGCTGCCCGAACGACCCCGACGATGCCAAAACCTTGTCAGAGGTACTGGCAGATGGTGAGGTAGACATTGATGAGGTGTTCATCGGCTCCTGCATGACCAATATCGGTCATTTCAGAGCGGCCTCAAAACTGTTTGATGAGATGGGTAAGCCGGTTCCAACCCGAACCTGGATTGTGCCGCCCACCAAGATGGATGAAGCGCAGCTTACTGCCGAAGGGCACTATGCGGTGTTTGGCAAAGCTGGCGCGCGGACTGAGATGCCGGGCTGTTCTTTGTGCATGGGGAATCAGGCCCGGGTAGCGGCCAATTCCACCGTGGTTTCCACCTCGACGCGAAATTTTCCAAACCGCCTGGGCGATGGCGCCAACGTGTATCTGGCGTCGGCTGAACTGGCGGCGGTAGCCGCTGTGATGGGTCGCTTACCGAGCGTTACGGAGTATTTGGACGTCGCGAAAAATATCGATACCGTAGCCGATGATATTTATAAATATCTCAATTTCAACGAACTGCCACATTATCAAAATGCGGCCGATGAGGTAACGCTAGACGCCGCCTAGTTCCGATTAGCTCAGCCGAATTAGATTGTTGAACTATTTGATGCGGTGAGTAAGGTTTGAAAGAAGCGGTGTATGTCAGTGACGGTACTGGCCTGCTCTGAGAAGCGCGGCGTCAGGCTAAGCAAAATGCCAATATGGCTGGCCTTGGCGTATTCCACGTCTTTGAAGGGCACCTGCGCGGCCTGCAGTTTTTCGATTGAGGCGTTTTTATTGGCCACACCCACGGTGCTGTCTTTAAGCCCATGCATCAGGATCATGGGCGGTTCATCACCGTCAATGTGATTCATCATTTTCATTTTTTCGAAGTTTTCTTTGCCGAAAACTTTGATAAATTTTTCTTCGGTAGGCGTGAAATTGTAGGGCCCGGCCATGCCGGCAAACGCCCGCACAGAACGCGGCTCCAAACCGTGTGCTTGCAGATAGCTTGGGTCAGAGAATAATAAGCCGCCCAGATGCGCGCCTGCCGAGTGGCCGGCCACGAAAATCGCATCGGGATTACCGCCATAACGGGCAATATTGTTTTTTACCCAGGCAATGCTGGCCGCGCCGTCTTGAATAAATTGCGGAAATTTTGCGTGGGGTGCTTTCAGGTAATCGGGTATGACCACCAGATAGCCCAGGCGGGTAAATGCGTCCGCGGCAAAAAAGTACTGCTCTTTCTTACCCGTATACCAACTGCCACCGTAGAAGAACACTAATACCGGTTTGACGGCGCCGGACTTGGCGGCGGGAATATGCAAATCAAGTTTTTGCCAGGCATGGTCGCCATAGGCCAGGTTTTTAGTCACCTCGTGGCCTGCTTTCAATTTAACGCTGCTGTTCAACAGGAATAGGCCGGTGCTCGAGCAGCCGCTCATCCAGAGACTCATAATCAGGATCAGTGGTGTGTACAATTTCATGCACCGCAATATACCGCATTGAGGTATAGGCCGTGTGTTAATCTAAACGACATTAGACTAGCAAATCCACTGCGAATGACTGAGCCAAGCCTTCCATTCGAACAGCTGTACACGGGTAGCGCCGCGCAACAAATAGATCAGCTTGCCATTGAGAAGTATGGTGTGGCTGGCTATCAATTGATGTGTGCCGCCGGTGAAGGCGCATTTGCCCTGATACAGCAGCGCTATTCGAAACCCGATTTGCTGCTGGTGGTTTGTGGTAGCGGCAATAATGGTGGTGATGGTTATATCGTTGCAGCCGCCGCCCAGACTGCAGGTTGGCAGGTGCAGGTAGTGGCTTTAGCTGCCGCCAAATCAGCCAGTGCCAAGCGCGCCAGTCAACGCGCCATCGACGCCGGTGTTGAAATTTCAAACGCAATGCCGCAAGCGATCACAGAAGCAACATTAGTGATAGATGCCATTCTTGGCATCGGTCTGAACAGCGCGCCGCGCGCCGCGGCAGCCAGAGCGATTCAGCAAATCAACGACAGCGCTGCCTCCGTAATCGCTCTGGATGTGCCGTCCGGTCTCGATGCCGATACCGGCCGAGCGCTGTTGCCCTGTATCGTCGCCGATTGCACCATAACCTTTATCGTTGCGAAAATTGGCCTTGTAACGGGGCCAGGCAAATCTCACTCCGGACAAGTTTTGTTGGTTGAACTGCCAGTGCCACAAGAAGTGCTGGAATTGGTAGCACCCTTAGCGGCGGTAATGGCACCGCACCGCTTGGGTTTGCGCCGCGCAAACTCTCATAAGGGCGATTACGGTCATGTCATCATTGCGGGCGGTGAGACCGGAATGTTGGGCGCCGTACTGTTAGCCGCCAGCGCCGCACTGCGTTGCGGCAGTGGCAAGGTCACGGTGCTTAGTACCGCCGAGCATGTAGATAAGCCGGCACTTTACCGAGCGGAGATCATGAGCGCTGAATTTGCTGCGGGCAACGACGAACTACTGGCCGCGGCAGATGCCATTGTACTGGGCCCCGGTTTAGGGCTGGATAGCTGGGGGCTGTCGGTTTTCGAGGCGTTGATCGGCCGCTCCGCGCCGCTACTTATTGACGCCGATGCGCTGCGTCATCTGGCCGCGCATCGGCATCAACCCCAGGGCGACTGGGTGTTAACCCCGCACCCCGGTGAGGCGGCGGCTTTATTGGGTTGCGATACAGCGACCGTGCAGGCTGATCGGGTCTCCGCAGCACGTGAAATAGCCGCACGCTACCAGGCGATTTGCGTGTTGAAAGGCGCTGGCACACTGATTGCCGACCCGGCCGGCCAGCTCAGCGTTTGTCTGCTCGGCAATCCGGGCATGGCCACGGCGGGGATGGGCGACGTATTGAGCGGAATCATTGCCTGTCTAATGGGGCAGGGGATGGGCGCAATGGCCGCCGCCGAAACGGGGGTCTGGCTCCATGCGGCGGCTGCAGATGCTTGGGTCAGGGAAAATCAGCAACGCGCTCTACTGGCCAGCGACGTAATCGATACATTACAGCTGATTTCTGTACCCGATTGAGCTTTAGCGTACTGCAGATCATTTCACTGCAAGTGGACTAGCGATTTGACGACATTTTTTCGGCTGACTTCCGGGAAAATTGATTTCCCAACCAAAAGGCCACTGCGCACCACAGCATACCCAACAGCAAACTCATTCCTGCGACCCCTGCGGCGGCGATGCCGGTACTACGCAGGCCGGCGTACAGTAGCGCGCTGCCGGTATTGCCGCTGCGCAGCACTGCGGTGTCGATGAAATTTTTGGCTTTGTATTTTTCTTCGCGGCTGACTACGGAGAAAAGCATCTCCCGGGTCGGTTTCATAATCGCATAGTCGCCGGCGCGTCTGAATACTTCCAATCCGATCATTACCCCCAACAGTGGTGCCGCCGCCATCAGCGCGAAGCCTAGTGTGATGCCGGCAGGAATCAGCAATAAGGTGTTGCGATAGCCTATCCAAGTTATCAATTTGCTGGTGATAAATAGTTGCAGCAACAACGCCAGCGAATTGACCGCGAAATCAATTTGCGAGAACAATTTGGTCCGCAGCTGAGGGTCGGTGTAGGCGGCTTCGATCAGTTCCGCCTGTCGAATTTGTACGAAGGTAATACTGATCGCATACAGAACGATAAATGCACAGATCCCACCCAGATAGGGCGAGCGAATAATCAATGTCAGTCCACCCCAGATGCTGCCGCCGAGCTTCTTATTCTTCAGCTGATGGATCTGGCCCGAGTGTTGTGGGTCGAATTCGACATTTCGCCACCGGCTAAGCCAGCCAATGCAGATTAATGTACAACTCAGCACAGCGGCAGAGATCAGCAGTAAGTAGGCCAGCCCGATGCTCTGCACCAAACCCGCAGTGATTAGCGGCCCAGTCAGCGCGCCCGCGGTGCCCCCGGCTGCAATAGCGGCAAACAATCGGCGCGCCTGAAGCTGGCTGAATACGTCGTTTATAAAGCTCCAAAACAACGACACGATAAACATATTGAATACGTTGACCCAGACAAAAAAGGCCCGAGTGGTCATCGCTGAGCGTTCACCGACATTAAAGCCAAAGAAAAAAAGCAGCAGACAGACGACAAACAGCAGCGTGATTATGGAAAGAAACTGACGAGTCTTATAGCGCGCCGTCAGCCAGCCGAACAGCGGCGCAATTAATAGTAATACGCCCATCGTTAACAGCATTAACCACTGGATGTTTTGTACCCCGTTGGCTATCACCATCTCGTCACGGATTGGGCGAATGATGTAGTAGGCGCACAGCACCAGATAGAAGTACAGCCCAGACACCAACAGGGCCTTTATTTCTGCCGGTTTAACGCTGACTAACCGTGTTATCCAGCTGTTCTCTGTTTGCTGTGCCATGGTTGCCAGTGTATCACCCATGCTGCCTGCTTCCAGTCCTTAAATAAAACGAACGTTCGTTCTAATTTATGGTATGATTCAACCATGAATCAAGCCGTGACTATGTCGCCTAGCGAGACTGGGCGAGTGATTGATTTAAGCTCCTACGCCCGCTTTACCAGCACATTTCCGTTGCAAGGCGAGCACCTGTATGCGCGTTTGTTCGACGCCCATCAAGACATTGTGCAAACTCGAAAACAAAAAGTAGCGGTGGCTAATCTGGCCAGGATATTTGATGCAACATTTGCTATTTCGGCGGCGTCGGGCTTCGATAAGATGTCGCTGCGCGACCTGTCACGACAGGCCGATATGAGCATGGGAGCGATTTATTCATGTATCAGCCGCAAAGAAGATATTGTGTTGATGGTGGCGGATATTGTGCGCCAAAGCAGCGAACTCACGCGCCAATTCAGCTTGCAGGCCGCATCGTGTAGAGCTCAGTTGGAACAGGGTTTGCGCTTTCATCTTTACGCCAGCACCCTATTGCAACCCTGGTATTTTTTCCTGTTTTTCGAAACCCGCAGTCTTTCAGACGCGCAGCAGCAGGCGTCCAAGCAAATTGAGCTGGATGCTATCGGTTGGTTTGAGGCGCAGATCGAGGAGGGCATCGCCAGTGGCGAGTTTAAACCGCTGGATGCCAGTATGCTGGCTAATACGCTGGTGGTACTTTTAGAAGACTGGTACCTCAAGCCCTGGAAGTATCAAGCCGGTAGCTCACGTTCGGGCTCGGCAAAGCAGGCTTTAAAGCAAAAGGAAAAAAATATTAATGCCTACTACGCATCCTTGACAGCGCAGATGGCAAGATTGTTGGCAGTGGAATAAAGAGCCCGTTGCTCAATCCAATTTTTTAATCTGACATTTTCAAATTAACGAACTACAACCTTTTTTCAAAACACCCTGAGAGAGACGCTTTATGAATTACAAAGTTCCATTAAAAGACATTAAATTTGTGCGCGACGAACTACTCGACATGCCGTCGCATTATGCCAAATTCACCAAGGGTAAAAATGCCGAGCCGGATTTGGTTGATGCCATTTATCAGGAAGCCGCGAAGTTTTGTGAAAACGAATTGGTGCCGCTCAATCAGAGTGGGGATGAAGAGGGCTGTACTTTTGACAACGGCGAGGTGACGACACCCAAAGGGTTCAAAGAGGCCTACCAGAGTTTTGTTGCCAATGGCTGGCCAGCACTATGCGGCCCGGAAGAGTTCGGCGGTCAGGCCATGCCCGAATCGGTTGGCCTCACCATGATGGAGATGCTGATCAGTTCCAATCACAGTTGGAGCATGTACCCGGGGCTCAGTGCTGGCGCAATCAAAACCATCCATACTCACGCCAATGACGACATCAAGCAACGCTTTATGCCGCCGATGGTAGCGGGCAACTGGACTGGCACCATGTGTCTGACCGAACCGCATTGTGGTTCCGATCTGGGGCTGTTGAAAAGTTATGCTGAGGTAGATAACGAGAGTACAGAAGAGGGTAGTTACAAGGTTAACGGCAGCAAGATTTTTATCTCCAGCGGTGAACACGATATGAGCGATAACATCGTGCACATTGTGCTGGCACGCCTGCCGGACGCACCCAAGGGCATCGGCGGCATATCGCTGTTCCTGGTGCCCAAGTTTCTGGTCAATGCCGACGGTTCGCTGGGGGAACGCAATGGCGTAAGTTGTGGCTCCATAGAGGAGAAAATGGGCATCCACGGCAATTCGACCTGTGTTATCAATTTCGATGCCGCCAAAGGCTACTTAATCAGCCAGCCGCACAAGGGCATGCGCGCCATGTTTACCTTTATTAATGAGTCGCGCCTGGGCGTGGCCATGCATGGCCAGGCACACTCGTCTGTGTCGTTCCAGAAAGCCTTGGCCTACGCCAAAGACCGCGAGCAGTTTCGCGCCACCGAGCGTAAAAATCCGGATCGACCCGCCGACCCTATTATTTGCCATGCCGATGTGCGCCGCATGTTGTTGACGCAAAAGGCCTTTGCCGAAGGCGGTCGCATGCTCAATATGTATTGCGGGCAGCAGGTGGATATTAGCCTGTCGCCGGATTTCACTGATGAAGAGCGACACCATGCCGAATCCTTGCTGGCAATCCTGACGCCGATCGCCAAGGGCTTTCTGTCAGAGACCAGCCTCGAAGCAACTAACTACGGTATTCAGGTGCTGGGCGGCCATGGTTTTATCAAGGAGTGGGGCATGGAGCAGGAAGTGCGCGATGCCCGTATTTCTCAACTCTATGAGGGCACCACGGGTATCCAGGGTCTGGATTTATTGGGCCGCAAGATTCTTAAAACCCGTGGCGCCGCAATCAAACCTCTTATGGACTTGTTCGACGAGTTCATAAGCGAAAACCGCTGGAATGGGAACGCGCGCCGCTTTAAGAAATATTTGAAAAAGTGGAAATCATTGACCCGCTCTGTCGGCTTTAAAGTGATGCGCGGTAATATGGACGAACTTAACGCGGCCGCGGTCGACTATCTGATGTTCGCCGGCTATGTAACTCTGGCCTACTTCTGGTCTCGAGCCGCCATTGTAGCGGAGCAGGCGATCGAAAACGGCGATGGAGATGCCGACTTCTATCAAGCCAAACTCGAAATGGCGAACTTTTACTACGACCGTATTATGCCAAGGTGCGAAGCGCTGATTGAGAGCATAGGCAACGGTGCCGACTCGTTGATGGCAATGGACGAAGATCGCTTTATCTTTCTGGACGTATAAATAGCTGCGTGAAGAAATTTGCAGACATTCGGGCGCTGGCCGAACAGCGCAAAGGTGGCGCCGAGCAGTTGCAATCACTGCTCGGCACACCACTGTCTGAACAGCAACTCGCCTCACTGCCGGATGACCGCTATCTGGCGCAAATGACCCGCTGTGTGTTTAACGCCGGTTTTCACTGGCGGGTGATAACCGCAAAATGGCCGGGTTTTGAAGAAGCCTTTCACGGCTTCGATCTGGTCGCCTTATTGTCTAAGCCGCCTGAAGAATGGGAGCAATACCTGCAGGACGAGCGTATTGTGCGCAATTGGCAGAAAATTCAAACCGTGTACCACAACGCCAGCATGATGGAGGCCGTAATTGAGGAGCACGGCAGCTTTGCAGGCTTTTTTGCCGAGTGGCCGGTGCAGGATCAGGTAGGGTTAATGAATTTTCTAAAGCATGAGGGCTCCCGCCTGGGCGGGCAGACCTGTCAATATTTTATTCGTTTTATCGGCAAAGATGGGTTCGTGACTTCGGGTGATGTGATTGCCGCGTTGATCGCAAATGGCGTGGATATCAATCCCAAGCCAACCAGCCAGCGCGACTTGAAGCGCATTCAGGCGGCCTTCAATCACTGGCAGGACGAAACCGGTCTGCCAATGACACACATCAGCCGGATTCTGAGTTTCACCTCAGGCGATAACGTGCCGGTTGAAAAGCTCGCGGGTTATCAGGGTAGTCAGGCTGTTATTGACGCTTAGCCCGGGGATGTTGCGGGTCTAAATCGCCCTGACCACAAACAGTAAATCACCGGTATTCACCTGCGCGCCGTTGGCCTGGTTGAGTCTTACGATCTGGTACTCTTTATCCGCCGTAAACACCTCACCCGAGCCCGGTACGCTGGACAATGAGATATGCGTGAATAATTTCATGGCTTCCACCTGACACAGGGTCTGGCTGAGGCTAACTTTTTCCCCGACCTTCACAAAGTCTGGATCATTGGGCGAGGGCGTAGCGTAGTAAACCCCGGTCATCGGTGAGATAACCTTGATTTCATCGGTGCCAGCGATCAATAAATCTTCTGCAGCGCTGTCGCCCTGATCGACTCCGGTGTAAGCCATATCCTCCACCAACTGATCTTTATCGAGCGAGTTCAGGAATTTTGGCAGATAGCCGGTGTCGTATTTCCCGTTTACAAAAGTGTCATCCGTCAGGATGCGCTTGAGCAGGGAGATATTGGTGCACACGCCCTTGATGGTGGTTTGATCCAGCGCTGCCAGCAATAACTCAATTGCATGCTTGCGGTCTTTGCCGTGCACCACCAACTGGGCGATCATGCTGTCGTAGAACGGCGAAATGGTTTTGCCCTCGCTGACCGACGCAATAACCTCGATATGCTCGCCCTGCGGGAACTTACACTCCGTGACCAGGCCGGGGGTCGGCAGAAAGTCTATTTCCCCGTCGCTATCCAGACGCGCCTTTTCAGCGACAATGCGCGCTTCAATGCTGAATCCATTACTCTTTGGTTTGATGTCTGCGATGGTTTCACCGCTGGCGATTTCGTATTGCTTGCTGACAATCGACACGCCCGAGGTCCATTCTGTAACCGGGTGCTCAACCTGCAGGCGGGTGTTCATTTCCATAAAGTAGATAGCATCTGAATTCAAATCGTAGATGAATTCGACGGTGCCAGCGCCATAGTAATCGACCGCATCGGCCAGATTTTCAGCACACTCATAGGCTTGCTTCTCCAACTTGCGAGGCAGCATGGTCGAGCCGGATTCTTCAATAACCTTCTGGTTATTACGTTGTACGGTGCAATCGCGTAGCCCCAGCACCTTGGTCACGCCGTGACTGTCGCGCAAAATCTGTACTTCGATATGGCGCATCGATTCGACAAATTTTTCCAGATACAGGTCGCCATTGCCAAACGCGCTGCGGGCCTCGCTGTAAACAGTATTGAAAGCATCCTTTACCTCGGCGGCGCTGCGCACCACCTTGATGCCCTTGCCGCCACCACCGTGCACCGCTTTCAGCAGCACCGGATACCCAATCTCTTCGGCCACTATCGCGGTAGCCTCGGCACTGGTTAAAATTCCATGCGAGCCGGGCACCACTGGCACATTGTTTGCCATCGCCGTACTAATCGCATTGGACTTGTTACCCATGGTGTCCATGGAAGAGCTGCGTGGGCCAATAAAATTAAGATTATTGGCCCGACAAAGCCTCGCAAAGGCGGCATTTTCTGACAGAAAGCCAATGCCCGGGTGCAGAGCGTCGGCATTGCGGTTGCGCGCAATTGCTACCACTGAATGAGCATTCAAGTAACTTTCACCCGGCGTTTGACCACCCAGACAAACCACCTCATCGCGCTCGGTCATCATATCCGCCGCGGCTGAATCCATATCCGGGTCAGACTGCACCAATAACACGCTATAGCCCTTGGCCTGCGCAATACGAATCAGCTTCACCGCCGTACAGCCTCGTGCGTGGATCAATACTTTCTGGATCGGCGCCATGATATCGACCGCGCGATGCACCTCTATGCGTGGCTCCTCTACCTCGATTGAGGCCCGGCCGGTCAACACGCGACCAACGACGTCTGCTACGGTGTCGGTGGGGATTTCAAGTTCCGAGTCTACCGCGCGCAATTTTTCATCCAGATCCGGCGCTAAGGGGTGGATTACCAGACCTTGCATTGCGCCCGGCACCTTGGCCAGATAATTCGCGATGGTGGCCATCGATGGCAGAAACGAGGGCACCACAACCCGACCCGCAAACGGCATGTCTGTGCCACTGAAATAATAGGTATGGACTAACGGGTGAGTCACAAAGCTCGCCTGCGAGCCACCGGTGCAATCACCAAAGCCGAATACCAATACATGCTGACCGGTCTCGGCTATAAAATTAGTCAGTCGATCATTGCAAATCGCCATCGAAAACAGAGCGGACGGCCCCTCCTTGGTTTGCATGCCACCGGATGAGACAAAGGCCACTATGGGCAAGCCTTGCTTGGCGCAATCAACAATCAGCGCACACAATTTTTCGGCACCGGCCATGTCGAATGCGCCGGCCTGGAAGCTCACATTTGAAATCAATGCGCCAACCTTTGCGGTCTCTCCGTCGTTGAGCTTTATGTGCCCAATGCCGGTGATCACCCCACAGGGCGTAATATTATTGCTCAGCGCTTTCTCGATGGATTGCCTGAAACCCGGGAACGACACCGGATTGGCGGTCATTAAATTAGCGTTGGTTTCTTCGAAATCGCTAAATAGCGTTTCTTTGATTGCGTCGACCGTGGTCAGTTTCTGTTTTTTAAAGTCACCCAATACACGCTGCACCAACAAGTCCTGGTAGGCGATGTTGAGCTGGTTCCAGAAGTCTTTACGTTTGCCGATGCGACCTGGGTTAATCTGGCCATTGTAGGTTTTGCCGTGCATCTGCGAATCAATGAATCGAGGTACTAACACTTCGAAAAAGTGCGTAATCAATACCAGCAAAGATTCAGACAGGCGCGGAAAGTTCACCCGCTTCCATTCTTCCACGTCCTTTAAGAAGTCCCCACGCTTATCAAATTTTACGAAGTAGTTAAGCCACTTGGCAAACTCAGACTTAATGTCTCCAGCCACCGCAACTTCATTGCTGGCTTCTTCAATCGAATTGTCGATGCGCGAAGCAACCCGCTCCAATGAGGTATCAAGTATATTGCGCAGCGTATTTTCAGAGAGGGATTGGAACTGTTTGGACTCCTCTGCAATCTCACCAAAATTATTAACGATGTTGTTGTACAACGCATCAAACACCAGCATGTTGCGAAACTGTTGTTGCAAGGTTTCGGTCAGCTCTTCTGAATAGAGTGCGTCCAGCAGTGTGACCTCGGCGTCATCGAGCTCGAAGGCATCACGGGATTGCTCCGCGCCCCGTCGCACCAGGCTGCTAATCTCAACAAAGTTCCAGGCCGCATCAGACTTCCAACGGTTGTAAAGGTACAGACAGGTCACAAAGCAGAAGTGATTACGCGCCGACTCGTAATTGCTATGCGGGTCACCCAGAATTAGCGCGGTTATTCTATTACGCTCATAATCGATTTCGGTGCGCTTTTGTTTCAGCGCTGACCATGCCTTGGATAATTGCTCAATATAGACCAGCTTTTCAGGGTCGCTGAGCCAGCGTTGAAATGATTCCTGGCGCATGGCCCTGGTCCGCTCCTCCAAATCCCCGGCAGGAATCTCTTCCGGTGCCAGGCGACCATAGGTTTCGATAGTGGCGGATCGAATTCGCGAACGCATCGACAGGGATCGCAAATACATAAACGCATGAGCATACACACTCGGGTAATCACCTACATTGCGCTCCAGCTTGAAGTTGGCGGCGCGTTGCAACTCTGCCAGATCAGCTTTGTGGGTTTTTTCGGTACGCACTTTGCGCACATAGTCGTTGGTGACCTGCGGATTTTCCAGTACTTCACGCTTGGCGTCGGCTTCGATTTGTTCGATGCCGGTAAAAATCGCTGACATTAACTTTTCAAGTGCCGGGTTTTCATCCGCCGGGTCCCAATCAATCACACCATCGATGGCGCCACTGGTGTACAACTCGCTGGGCGATACGCCGACATAGCGGGCGCTCTCCTGCCAGGACAGGTTGTACTGGCGGGCGATGTTTGCCAGACCCTTGGGCTGAATGGTATTGAAGGCGGCATTACGAACTGCCAGCAACAGGTTTGTCGAAGCCAGCGGTATGGCGCCGCCTGAGTATCCCAAACCATAAATAATCCCGACAGTGGGCACCCGCGTGGCGGCCATAACCGCAATCAGGCGCGAAATTGAATGCGCCTGATTATCTGAATTTGCTTCGGTACCGGCGTCAGCACCGGGCGTGTCCATAAAGGTGACGATTGGAATCGAGCGTTCTGCATATTCTTCGACCAGGCGACATGCCTCGCGATGATGTTGCGGCCCCCACACACCGTTATTGATGGAGCGGTTCTGTGCCAGAAACGCGACGCGGCGCTGGCGCCCTTCATATTCAAGCTTAATATCGGCGGTATATAACGGACCCAGCTCAAACTCCTTGATCAGCGTGCCGGGCAAGGTGGCGAGTATATCTTTGGCGCTGGGTCGTTTAACAGACTCGGCAGCGTCTAAAACCTCAGCTACATACTCATCGACCGACAGGGCTCGCAGAGCCTTGCGCCGTTTTTCGATTTTTTTTGGGTCAACTAGCCCAGCAACCTGTGTGTGCCAGGCGAACGGATGCACCACTCCACTTAGCGCGAAGTTTTTAGCGCGGCGTTCCACATCGTAAAACAAATCGACTTGCGTGTTGTTTTCTTCCACGTGCTGTATTCCTTCCACCGGTATTTTCGGTTGGTTGAGTTCCGACACAATACCTTTATAAGGCAGTGTTATAAATTGTATGGTTTGCGCGAGTATAACGCGATTAGGCGCGTTTTTGGTCGCTTAAAATTGCCTTGGAAACAGAAAATTCTGTGAATTTTACTCTGCTAAGCTATTGTTAATATTGAAATATCAACAAAACAGGCTGCCACGGGTCAGGCTTGTGATTGACGGGCAAATAATACACTCGCCAACAATGCGGCCAGCGCGCCCAGAGTAATGTCCAGCGATTCGAAGCCGCGGCCAATGAAAAACTGCCATAGTTCGGCGCCGATCATTAATACCAACACCACTAGCCATGCCCGACTGGGCGGCAGACTCAAGAATGGTATGCGTGCCTGCAATAGTAACCAGGTGAGGACGAATCCCATAAGTGGGTGTAATAATTTGTCAGCGTTTGACTCAAATGCCAGCAGCATTTCGTAAGGAATACCAATGGCGCGTAAATGCGAATGCGGAATCCAGTGCGCAAAGTTGTAGGAAGGCTGCAGCACCACATAAGCGACAGCCACTCCAAGCAGCAATAACGTGAGCCGATAAAACCAGTGTATCTTCACATTTGAATCCGTCATACTTTGCGACCGATTAAACTGTACCGGCATTAACCGGCCTAGCCCCCGCACTATAACTTGACCGAACTTGAAATCAAACGTAGGCCGATTAACGATCAACTAAGCCTGCCCGGCATTGATTCAGTATTGCAGCGGGTATTACTGGCGCGGGGAATTACATCGTCGGCGGAGATGGATTACGGGCTAAAAAACCTGTTGGCGCCCAGCGGGCTAAGCCATATTGAACTGGCGGCTGAATTGTTAGCCGAAGCGATTACCGCCGATGCCGGGATTGTCATCGTGGGTGATTTTGATGCCGATGGCGCGACCAGCTGCGCATTGGCGGT
>JABDKW010000032.1 GCA_013002025.1 Gammaproteobacteria bacterium
GTATCGTAGAGCAGGGTGCCCGCTACAGTCTGGCCTACAGCGGGGCGGGCCGGATCTCGGGCGTAGATGCGGTCACTGCGCAGTATGAGATGCAGGGGGCTGCGGCCGTATTGAATGGCGATTATCACTACGTGATTGATGGCCATACCGCCGAGCATCTGGTGGTGGCAGCACGAAACGCGGCTGGAGATTTAGGGTTGTTTGTTATTGATGCCGGCGCGGAAGGTGTGTCGCGCAAACTAACGCCGGGCATGGATCAAACCCGTAAGTTGGCGAAAATAGACCTGCGTAGTGTGAACGTCGCAGAAGCGGATATCCTGCAGCAGGGCGAGGCAGCGAGCCAGACGTTGAAAAATGTACTGTCGCTGGCGGCTATTGCATTGGCAGCAGAACAGGTCGGCGTAGCCGATAAATCATTGGCGCTGACCGTCGATTACATTGGCGAGCGCAAGCAATTCGGCCGTGCAGTCGGTAGTTTTCAGGCCATGAAGCACAAAGCTGCGGACATGATGAGCAAGGTCGAAGCAGCGCGTTCGGCCTTGTATTACGCGGCCTGCATTGCAGATGAATTTTTTAGCGGCAACCCGATGGGGGCGGAACTGTATGAGGCCGCCAGCGTTGCCAAGGCCTATTGTTGTGATGCGGCCTTTTTTAACGCCGGTTGCGCGATTCAGATGCATGGTGGCGTGGGCTTTACCTGGGAATACGATGTGCATTTGTATTTTAAGCGCGCCAAGGCAGCGCAGCTGGCCTTTGGCGATTCGGCCTGGCATCGCGAACAGATAGCCACGCAGTTATTGGGGGCAGCTGATGGGTAATCTGCCGGAGCCGCGCCAATGAAACTGGGGTTTAGTAAAGCCGACGAAGAGTTTCGCGAATCTATTGCAGATTGGTTGGCGAGCAATCTGGTTGGTGAATTTGAAAAGATCCGCTTCCGTGGCGGGCCCGGCGATGAACATATGTTCTTTGAACAACGGGTGGCCTGGGAAAAACGCATGGCGGAGGGCGGCTGGACCTGCATCGGCTGGCCAGAACAACATGGTGGTCGCGGTTGTTCATTAGAGCAGCAAGTAATTTTTCATGAAGAATACGCGCGCGCCGGAGGCCCTGGCCGCGTCGGGCATATCGGTGAGGGCCTCACTGGGCCAACGCTCATTGCCTTTGGCTCGGCAGCTCAGCAGCAACGCTTTTTGCCGAAAATCCTAAGTGGCGAAGAGCTGTGGTGTCAGGGCTATTCCGAGCCGGGTGCCGGCTCCGATCTGGCCAACATCAGTACCCGCGCTGAGTTTGATGAGGCTGCCGGAGTTTGGCGCCTGTCTGGGCAGAAAGTCTGGACATCGCTGGCCCAGGAGTCACACTGGTGTTTCGTGCTGGCACGCACCGAGCCCGGCTCCAAGGGCAACAGGGGCCTGGGTTTCTTTTTGCTTGAGATGGATCAGCCCGGTGTGGAAGTGCGGCCGATTACCCAACTAACCGGCACCTCGGAGTTCAATGAGGTGTTTTTTGACGGCGCAGAAGTCGCTGCAGATTGCATTGTGGGTGAGCCGGGAGACGGCTGGAAAGTCGCTATGGGTCTGCTGGGGTATGAACGAGGGGTATCCACCCTTGGTCAGCAAATGCTATTCCAGAATGAACTTAGCGAAGTGATTAAGTTGGCTAAGCAAAATGGCGCTGCCACCGACCCCGCCATTAGACAGCGGATAGCCGATGCGCACATTGGCCTGAAAATTATGCGCTATAACTCTTTGCGGACGCTGTCTGCCGAAGCCGGCGATGGCACACTGGACCGCGCCGCGATGATGTATAAACTGTATTGGTCAACCTGGCATCGCAATCTCGGCAATCTGGCAATGGACGTACTGGGCCCGCAGGCCGAACTGGTCGAGAGCGGAGACTATGAATTAACACACCTGCAGTCGCTATTCCTGTTTACCCGTTCAGATACAATTTACGGGGGCACCAACCAAATTCAACGTAACATAATCGCCGAGCGCGCGCTGGGCCTGCCCCGCGAACCGCGCGGCTAAGAGGGTTTAACATGGCTTTGAAAACACCCCCGCCTTACGTAAAAGGGCATGATCTGTTAGCTGGCAAGTCGGTGTTAATTACCGCCGCGGCGGGTGCGGGAATTGGCTTCGCCGCGGCGCAGAAAGCACTGGAAGAGGGTTGCCGTGGTCTTTACATCTCTGACGTGCACCAAGGCCGGCTCGATAAAGCCATTGCAACACTACAGGAAGCCCACTCCGATACACCGGTGTATGGCCGGCTCTGTGATGTCACCAACGAGGATGACGTGCAGGCACTGATCAATGACGCTGAGCAACAACTGCAAAACGTTGATGTATTAATTAATAACGCCGGATTGGGCGGCACCTGCAAACTGGTGGATATGAGCGATGAGGCCTGGTCAAAAGTGCTCGACATCACGCTGACCGGTACCATGCGGATGATGCGCGCCATGCTGCCAGCCATGCAATCACGCCGCCGCGGCGTGATCATCAATAACGCGTCGGTACTCGGCTGGCGCGCGCAACAGGAGCAGACCCACTACGCCGCCGCTAAGGCCGGTGTGATGGCGCTCACCCGCTGTGCGGCGCTGGAAGCGGCCGAGCATGAGGTGCGCATTAATGCGGTATCACCGAGCATCGCTTTTCATGAGTTTTTGAAGAAAACCACCCCCATGGAGTTGCTGGAAGAACTGGCAGCCAAGGAAGCATTTGGGCGGGCGGCAGAAGTGTGGGAAGTAGCCAATGTGATGATGTTTCTGGCCTCCGACTACAGTTCCTATATGACGGGAGAGGTGGTGTCGGTTAGCAGTCAGCATCCTTGATTGGGTGAAAAATTGGATCTGAACATCGTGGTCGCCGACCCCTGAGTAGCAAATTGAAATTGAACGAATAGAAGTTTAAAGAAAAAAATATATGACTAATATAGTAAAACATCCCTTGGATCTGCTCGACATGGTAGGTCAGTCATTGGGCCCCACCGAGTGGATGACCATGGAACAATCCCGGGTTAATGCTTTTGCGGATGCCACGGACGATCACCAGTGGATCCACGTCGATCCCGATAAGGCCGCGAAAGGCCCGTTTGGGGCCTGCATCGCGCATGGTTATTTGACCTTGTCGCTGGCTAATAAATTTTTGCCGGAATTAATGACCGTCGAACAGGTGTCGATGGGCGTCAATTACGGCACCGATAAAGTGCGCTTTCCGAATGCCGTCAAGGTCGGCCAGCGAATTCGCGGTCGTGGTGACGTGATCAGTGCTGAACAGACCAACAGCGGTGTTCAGGCGGTAGTGCGCGTCACTATCGATATTGAGGGCGAAGATCGCCCTGCTTGTGTTATTGATACCATTTCACGATTCTATTATTCAGCATGAACGACATCTTATTTAGCCCCACGCAGTTTGGCGCCATCGAATTGAAAAACCGCGTCGTTATGGCGCCTATGACCCGCAGCCGCGCTGGCGAAGGCGATGTACCCACCGAGTTGGCAGTGGAATATTACCGGCAGCGGGCCAGCGCGGGCCTGATTATCACCGAGGGAACACAGCCCAGCGATGCTGGCAAAGGATATTGCCGCACGCCGGGCATTTATTCTCCTGAGCAGGTCGAGGGCTGGCGCCGGGTAACTGAAGCGGTGGCATCAGAGGGCGGGTTGATGGTGTCGCAGATCATGCATGTGGGGCGTATTTCCAGCCGACATAACAAGCAGCCCGATAGCGAGACCGTGGCGCCGTCGGCGATTCAGGCTGCCGGGCAGATGTTTACTGACTCGCACGGTATGGTGGATTTCGATGTGCCTCGTGCGCTGGCGACCAGCGAGATTGCCGATGTGGTGGAGGAGTACCGCCAGGCTACCGAGAACGCCTTTGCTGCCGGCTTCGCGGGTGTTGAGCTACATGCCACTAGTGGCTATTTGCCGGCGCAGTTTTTGTCTACGGGTACCAATCAACGTACCGATCATTATGGCGGTGCGGCGCAGAATCGAATTCGTTTTGTGCTGGAAGTGCTGGAGGCCATGACTGCTGTGGATGGCGCAGACCGCGTCGGCATGCGCATTTGTCCGGGCAATCCATTTAATGATTTGCATGATGACGATCCGCAGGCAACATTCACAGCCTTGCTGCAGGCAGTTGACCCTATGCAGCTCGCCTATTTGCACGTAATTCGCATGCCCGAGGGCCCAGTGGATAATCTGGCCCTGGCGCGCGAGTATTTTTCAGGGCCATTGTTGGTCAATGAGAGTTACAGTGCCGACGAAGCCGCACAGACCCTGCAGCGGGCCGAAGCTGCGGCTGTGTCGTTCGCGCGCCATTATATCGCCAACCCCGACCTGGTTGAGCGATTCAAAGCCGGTGCAGAGCTGGCCAGGTTTGATCACAAGACCTTATATACACCGGGCGCCAAGGGCTATACCGACTATTAAGCCGATTACTCATGGCTAATGCCAACAATCAGGGCTGGTGGGTAATCGCTACCAGTATTTTCTACCAGGCCTGCACCTTTGGTGTATTCCTGTATTCGTTTACCTTTTGGATCGCACCGTGGAGCGCGGAGTTTAATCTGCCTACCACTGAAGTGGTTATGGCAATGTCGATGGGTAATGTCACCGCCTCGCTGGCGGCCGTATGGGTAGGGCGCCTGGTTGATAAAGTGCCAGTGGTAAAATTGGTTTGCTCGGGCTTGATGATGTTTGCGCTGGGCTTTTTCTTAATTTCAATAGCCAGTGCGTTCTGGCAAATAATTCTGGTTTATTCGCTGTTGTTTGGTGTGGGCATAACCACCATTGGTCAGCTCACAGCTCATACTCTCGCAATACGCTGGTTCGTAAAGCGCCGCAGTGTGGCCATAGGCTGGGTATCGATCGGTTCGTCGCTTGGTGGGTTACTGGTGCCGCCGCTGGTTACCCAGATTGCCGGCGATATTGGCTGGCGTCAAACGCATCAATTATTGGCGCTGGTATTCGCGTTTGTGGTACTGCCTATTGCCGCCTGGCAGATACGCGAACCGGCGCTGGTACGAGAACCCAAGGTAGACCCGCAAGATCAGCTGCTGGCGCCGCCAGTCAGTACATTGCAGCGTTATCAGCAGGTGCTGACACAGCGCCGCTTCTGGCTGATCTATATGGTGCTCACGCCGATGGTGTTAGGGGTGTATCTGTTTGTGGTAAATCTGGCACCGTTTGGCCATGACCTCGGCATTAGCGTTGCCCGCACCGCGTTGGTAATGTCAGCCTGTTCACTGGCCATGATTGGCGGCAAGATAGGCTCCGGATTTTTGTTTGATCACTGGTCTACCAGCCATGTTCTGAATCTTATTCTGGTGGTATTGATTGGTTCTCTGGCATTGCTGAGCCTGACGCCCTCCTACCCGGTATTGCTGATAGCCGGTGCGCTACTGGGCGCGTCAGCAGGATCGTATCTCACGGTTTCGGGTACCTTGGTTACCTTGCTCTATTCGCCGCGCGAATTTGGCGGTGTGATGGGTCTGGTGCTGCTGAGTAATATTGTGGTTTTTTTAACGGTACCGGTGAGCAGTGCCATGCGCGAGGCGACCGGCAGTTATGTTAGTGTCTGGCTCGCTCTAATGGCATTGAGCGCATTGGGCCTGCTGGCCACGCGGCGCGTTAACGCCCTGGTATTACTAGCGCCTGCTTAGCCCTCACATCGATTGACCGCCTCCGTTTCTACGCCGTCGGTGGAGCGATAGCACTCATCCAGCATGGAGCAAAAACAAACGCCAAATTTGAGTTCCCAACGCTCTCGATTAATGGTGTTCCAAAGATCTGAACTTATTTCGTGTTTATACAGCTTCAAAAATTCGTACTCAGATTGGCCCGGTAACACTGCACCGATCAGTGGGCGGGTTATTAAGGTGCCTTCATGCATGGAAGCCTGTGGGTTGTCGTCGGCGTACTGCAAATACTTTTTATAGGATTGTTGGCAGCAGCCATCCAGAAATTTGTGCAAACTGGAAAAGCGTTGGCCGTCAAACTGAAATTCGACGTTCTTCACTACTGCCGGGCCAATCCCTGCATTGACCAGAGTGAAATTGAGTGCCGCTTTGTCCGCTGCCATATCGTAGTTTCCATGTTCAAACTTCAACAATGGTAGGGTCATGGCCCGCACTTGCTTATCAGCCGCATCTGCCTGCAAGTAGGTGGCGTAAAACGACGCAGCGGAAATCAAAATTGCGCTCAGCGCGATTATAAAATTGACCCGTTCAGAGGTCATGCCACTAGGCTGCGAGTCTGCCATATTCGGTTCTCCTTATTTAAGAACCGCCAGTGTAAAGAAATTTGTTGCGCTAGTGAAACTTCAGTGCGGGGTTGGTCACCGGGGAATAACGCAACGCCAGATTGTCTAAGATGACATTCTGATTGAGCTTCCATGGCTTTTCCGTTGCTTGTCTGGGAAAGCCTTTCTCGCCGCGCTTAATGTAGCCGCTGTCGAGATTTAACAGGGGCGCTGGTTCGATGTTTTGGTCTGCAATTGGCACACAATATTGATAACCATTCCTGTCCATGTAATTTATCAGGCGGCAGGCGTGCTTATTGGTTAGATCGACCTTTAAGGTCCAGGAGGCATTGGTGTAGCCGGTGGCGACATATAAATTTGGTGTGCCGCTACCCATGAAGCCCTTATAGATAAAGGTGTCGTAAGGGGTCATGGATTCGTTGTCGACGGTGACCTCGATGCCACCCAAAAACAACATCTGCAGCCCGGTGGCGGTAACGATAATGTCTGCCTGCAATTCATCACCGGATTTTAGCTTGATGCCGTTCTCAGTGAAGTGGTCAATATGGTCTGTCACGATACTGGCCTTATCCTGTTTGATCGCATCAAAAAAGTCGCCATCGGGGCACAGGCACACGCGTTGATCCCAGGGGTCATAGTCCGGGCTGAAGTGCTTATCAACGTATTTATCGCCGAGCATTTCTTTGATGTCGCCTTTCATTGCGGCCCGCGCTTTATCCGGAAACTTTTTACAGTAAGCGTAAATAAACATGCCATGCAAAATAAACCACCAGCGGGCGGCGCGGCGACCGAACCAGCGCGCCAGCTTGGTGGCAACCGGATCCACTGCCGGCTTGGCGCCCAGATAGGTGGGTGAGCGTTGCAGCATGGTGACGTGTTCTGCGTCTTGCGCCATGGAGGGGATTAAGGTGATGGCGGTTGCGCCACTGCCAACCACGACCACTCGTTTGCCTGAGTAATCCAGATCTTCCGGCCACTGCTGCGGGTGGATGATTTGGCCTTGAAAGTCGTCTGCGCCGGGAAATTCGGGGGCATAGCCCTGATCGTAATTGTAGTAACCTGAGCACATAAAGAGGTGTTGGCAGGTGTAGTGAGTTTGTTGCTGACCGCTTTCGTCCGTGGTGCCAATGTGCCAACGCCCCTCGTCAGAGTGCCAGGCAGCAGTCTTCACATGGCTAGAGTACTGAATATGCTTATCAATCCCATACTCTTCCGTCGTTTCACGCAGGTAATCGATGATGGCGCCTTTTTCCGCAATGGCCTTGTCGTCAGCCCAGGGGCGAAACGAAAAACCAAAGGTATACATGTCCGAATCAGAGCGAATTCCGGGATAGTTAAATAGATCCCAGGTGCCGCCCAATTGTTCACGGCGTTCTAAAATCTTATAGCTTTTAGCCGGACAATATTTTTGCAGGTGGTAGGCGGCGCTGATGCCGGATATACCGGCTCCTATAATTATGGCGTCGAAGTGTTGTGCGGTCATAGCAAAACTGCTCTTGTGTGTCAGGGCTTAGAGTGCTGCATCATAGTGCAGCGGCAGCAGTGACCTGCGCGACACCTGCTTTACTGAGGCTGATGTGCGAAGTAGGGCGCCAGTTTTTCTTTCCACTCAGCAACCAAGGCTGAGTCATCATGTTGCCAGGGGTGAAAATCTTTCTTAAAGAAACTCATGTACTGCCCCCAGCAGGCACGGAATAAGCCCTGTTTGCCAAACAGGTGTTGCCACATGCCCTTGCGCTCGGCCCAGGTGGTTTTATGGCCACGGTCTTTGAGCAAAAAGCGCGTCATCGCGATCATGTTCAAAGGGAATTCAATAAACGCGAAAAACGCATAATGGCGGCGCAGTTTAAAGCGATTGCCTACACAATTCAGGTACACGTCAAAGGCGACGGATTTGTGTTCAATTTCTTCGATGGCATGCCATAGAAACAGGTTGTGCACCGAGTCGGGCTCGATGCCGAGCGTGTCGGCGTGTGTCAGCGCATAATGTGCCATGGTGGCGGTGAAGTGCTCGGCGGCCACGGTGTGCATCAGGCGCTTCTCAGGCGACCAGTTGCGCACGCGCTCATCCAGTTTTTCCACCATAAACTTTTCAATATGGCTGGTTTTATAGCCGACTTCGTCAAATCGTTTGTTGACCAGCTTATGCTGCAATCCATGGTGCGCTTCCTGAGCGGCAAAATCCTGCACTTCGTCCTTCAGTCGTGCGTCAGTGATCTGGTCTTCAAACAACCGAACAGATTTAATAAATTCAGCCTCTCCTAATGGAAAGCTTGATGACAAACCCACCCAGTAAGCGCTAACCACGGCGTTATCGGAATGAAAAACGGGGGATTCGATGTCCTTATAATCAAAGCGCATAATGCGGCGTTCGATCGGTAGTCTGGACTGGGATTGAGGTAGGGTCAGAGCGGTATTGGCGTTCATAGTTCTCAACAAGTAGTTTTCCATGAGCGATCGCTTGTGATCGCCCGTCATTTGTTTACAGTTCTGTAAACTGATGCTAGTATGCTAAAACCTCTTTACAGAACTGTCAACATTAATCGCGGCATTACTTTATCTCTCTCGAACTAACTAGAGTTAATTCATGGCGAAAAAAACCCACAATTCTCCAGAAGCTGCGCGCGATGCCATTTTAGATGCCGCGCAAAAAATGGTAGTCGAAGTCGGCCCGGCTGGACTGCGCATCAGTGCAGTGGCAAAAGCCGCAGGCATGGCGCACCCCAATATCATCCATCATTTTGGTTCGCGCGAAGGATTGATTCACGCCTTGGCCGAACGCACGGGTGAGCGGGCCACGGAGCGAATTGCCGCTGCCATTACTGAGGCTTTGAGCGCCAGCGATGAGGATTGCGTAGCGGCCATGACCAGAGTACTGGACACCGCATACCAAGGCGAAGAAGGCATCGTCGCGGTGTGGCTCCACTTCAGCGGCGCTGAAACTGAGCTACATGCAAATATGCGCCGCATAGTCGAGCTCTCTCATCAACTGCGTGAACGCCTGCATGCGGACGTAGACTATTCCAACACCAATCGCTTGGTTATGCTGGTTACCTTGGCGCTGGTCGGAGAGGTAGTGTCGGGTGCGGCGATCAAAGAAGCCTTGGGGTTTGGCAACGGTGATTCGGAACGCGCGCACTTTCGTCAATGGCTGGCAGAGATTTTGATTAATTTATCAGATGCGGAATTGGCAACCAGTCTCACCGAAGTAAATTTGCAACTCAGGGTCAAAAACCAATAGCTTGGCTCAAGTCCAAGATCATCTAGAAAAATAACCAACAACCATTTTACTGCTCTATGCAAAAGTTTAATAACTCCGTGGCGGTGGTCACGGGTGCCGGTTCCGGCATCGGTCAACAACTGGCCTATCAACTAGGCGACGCCGGCGCAAAATTAGGGATCGCCGACAATAATTCAGACACCCTGGAACAAACCCTGCAAGAACTCGAGCGGCGTGGTGTTAAAACACTCGCCGTGACGTTGGATGTGTCTGACAGAGCCGCCGTGTTTGATTTCGCGGGGCAGGTACAACAGCAATTTGGTCACGCCAATCTGGTCGTGAACAACGCCGGCGTAGCACTGGGTTCGGGCAGCCTGTTGACCACCTCCATTGAAGACTTTGAATGGCTGATGGGTATCAATTTTTCCGGCGTGCTGTATGGCACCAAGGCTTTTCTACCGATTATGGAACTGGCTGAATGGGGACACGTGGTCAACATATCCAGTCTCTTTGGCCTGGTCTCGGTCGCCTCACAGTCGGCTTATAACGCCAGCAAGTTTGCGGTGCGGGGCATGACTGATGCATTGCGTCAGGAACTAAAACTACTCGACAGCCACATCAGTTGTACCTGCGTGCACCCGGGTGGTATCAAGACCAATATCGCAAGGTCAGCGCGCTGGATTGATCTGGGAGACGGCAATGCTGAGCAACAGCGTGATGAGTTAGCCGATAATTTTGATAAGTTAGCGCGCACCACAGCGGAATCTGCTGCTCAGCAAATTCTCAAAGCAGTCATCAAGGATAAACCACGCCTGCTGATCGGTATGGACGCTAAATTGATCGATAAGCTGCAGCGTTTGTTTCCGACCGGCTATAGCAAAATAATGAGTAAGCTAATGGGCGATGCCGAGCGCCGCATAATTAATCCAAACTCCTAACCTGATACGACACTATGAGTTCATTATTTACCCCGTTTGACATTAACGGCATGGCGCTGGCCAACCGTATTGTTATGGCGCCAATGACGCGCAATAAATCGCCCGGTGGAATCCCCACCGATGACAATATCGAATACTATCGTCGTCGTGCTGAGGGTGGTGCAGGATTGATCGTCACTGAAGCCGCCTGCATCGGGCACAGGGCTGCCAGTGGCTACCCTGATGTACCCTTTTTGGATGGCGACGCAGCCATGGCCGGCTGGCGGAAAGTCGTCAATGCGGTACACGGTGAAGGTGGCAAGATTGCCGCGCAGTTGTGGCATGTCGGCGCTATTCGTCGCCCAGGAGTAGAGCCTGGTGGCGACACGCCGGGTTACAGCCCGTCGGGCATGCTGGTGCCGGGCAAGGTCACCGGCCACGCAATGACCAAGTCGGATATCGAAGAGGTGACCCAGGCCTATATTACTGCCGCGGTTGCCTCTAAAAATGCTGGTTTTGATGCCATTGAGATCCACGGCGCGCACAGCTACCTGATTGATCAATTTTTCTGGCCGGGCACCAATCAGCGCGCTGATGAGTATGGCGGTAATCTTGAGGGTCGCAGCCGTTTCGGTCTGGACATTATCAGAGGCATTCGTGCCGCAGTGGGTAAGGGTTTCCCGGTGTTGATTCGTTTATCACAATGGAAGCAACAGGACTTTAATGCCAAACTGGTCGACACCCCATATGAATTGGAGCAGTTCCTGACGCCAATGGTCGACGCTGGTATTGACGCGTTTCATCTTTCGCAGCGCCGTTTCTGGGAACCTGAATTTGAGGGCTCTGATTTAAATCTGGCTGGCTGGGCCAAGAAGCTCACCGGCAAACCTTCCATTACCGTGGGCAGCGTCAGTCTGGATGCGGATTTTGTGCCAGAGCCCGGCGACACTGCTTTTAAAGAGGGCAATATCGCCAGCCTCGATGGTCTACTGCAGCGCCTGGATGCCGAGGAATTCGACCTGGTCGCTGTTGGGCGCGCGATGATCGCCAATCCCGATTGGGCTAATAAAGTACAGGCCGGCCAATGGCAACAACTGCAACCCTATAGAAAAGAAATGCTGGCCAGCTTACTGTAAGGCTTGCCTGGGGGCTGCTTTAGAATGCGCGAGTAGATGCCATTGAGCGGCGTTTTGTCGCTCAGTGTGTCGCTACGCCACGCGCAGTGCTTTTTTGTCAATCTTGCCCACCGGTGTAAGTGGAATTTCATCAATAATGTGAATTGCTTTGGGCACCTTATAGGCGGACATATTCTCCTTGCAGAAGGCCAGAATATCGGCTTTTACCTGATCATGGTCCGCGTCGAGGTAGGCCTCACTCAGTTGCACATACAGGTTCACAATGTCATTGCCGGGGCGGGCCTTGTCTGCCACGCCAATAATCGCCGATTCGCCAACTTGCGGCAGGCTTTTTAGCTTATCCTCAAGCTCAACCGAGAACACTTTAAAACCGCCCACAATTAACATATCTTTCGCGCGGTCGCAGAGAAATAAATAGCCTTCGTCATCAACATAGCCGACATCACCAGAATACATCCATAGCTTGCCATCCATCTCTCGCAGGGCACGGGCGGATTCTTCCGGCAGATTCAAGTAACCTTTCATCACCTGCGGGCCGCAGCAACAAATTTCGCCGGGTTCGCCCACTGGCATTTCTTCAGTACCCGTATCCACGTCCATAATACGAATCTCTGCCCCGGGTGCAGCAAAGCCAACTGAGCCCGATTTATAGCGGCGAACCGGGTGCGCTGTATAACACGGGCCAGTCTCGGTCATGCCGAACACATCGGTAATTTTATTTTCGCCAATCACCTTGCTGAGGTTGTTATAGGTGGTGCGGGTCATTGGGGCAGCGCCGGTTTTGGCCGAATCGAGCCTGCTGAAATCCACCTCATGAATTTCCGGGTGGGCCAGCAGCATGTCGTACAGGGCCGGCACCGCCGCCAGTCGAGTGGGCGGAAAACGTTTCATCATTTCGATGAAGCCCTCAATGTCCCGCGGATTCGGTAACAGGTACATCATGGCACCGCTAATCGCGCAGGAGAATACAAAACTCATGCCGGCGGCGTGAAACATGGGGAAGGCCGAGGCAAATACCTCATTGCCCACCTCATGCGGCGTCTCAGTAGCCGCCACCATTCCGGGGTTATGCATTACATTGCGCAATGATAACTCGGCCCCTTTGGGCGGGCCGGTGGTGCCACCCGTGTATTGAATCATCATGGTGTCGTTCCAGTGCCAGTCGGCGCCATCAAACTGGTCGCTACAATCGCGAATTTCAGCTAGCCAATGCTTCAGGTCTACGCCATCGATGGCCGCGCCCTCCGCTTCAGGCGCGTCTAAATAATCACGTGCTCCGGCCAGTACGATTGTCTGCAGTGACTCGGGCTGACTCGGCATTGCCTGCACCGTCGGCAATAAATCACTGAATGACACCAGCACTTTGATACCCGCGTTGTCCACCTGATAGGCCAGCTCCGGGGGTGCCAATAGCGGCGAAACGCCAGAGCCAATAGCACCCAATTTACTCAACGCCAACAGCGTGATCGGGTATTGCGGAATATTTGGCATATGCAGGCCTACCACGTCGCCCTTGCCGACACCGAGCTTGCTCAACATATTAGCCGCCTGATTACCCAGCCGGTTGTATTCTGCATAATTAATGGAACGCGTGGCGTATTGCAGTGCCGGCCGGTCGCCAATTTCAGCGGCGTGTTGTTCCACAAAGGAATGCAGTGGCCGGTCTTCAAAGTCCGGCGTGATAATCTCGAGTTCGTCGTAGATCTTTTGCGTTGCTGTTTGAATCATAGCGGTCTCTTAAGTTCAGGCGGGTGCGATCAGTTGCGGTTGGCAAGTTGCTTTATATTCTGTGTTAATCTCTGGTCGATCAATATATCAAGGATAAATCATGAAAATCAAAATCTTGCTGACCCTGTTAATCATAACCTGCTTTTCCGGCTTGGTTCAGGCTCAAAATATCAGTCTGCAATGCGGTGCCACTGTAGACGTATTAGGCAAAAAATTAAGCGGCCCGCAAACCATCCATGTAGTGGACGGGCGGATTGCCGCGACGCCAACCGGCTCCACCGAAGTAGTGGATCTCAGCGATCACACCTGCCTGCCGGGCCTGATTGATATGCATGTACACCTGACCAGTGAAAGCAATCCCAAAGCCTATCTCGAGCGTTTTACCCTCAATACCGCAGACTATGCATTTCGCGCAGCCCGTTACGCCAAAGCCACCCTGGATGCCGGTTTTACCACGGTGCGCAATCTGGGCGATGATGGCACCATCACCAAATCATTACGAGATGCTGTTCGCCAGGGCATTGTCGAGGGCCCGCGAATTTTCAGTGCCGGTAAATCGCTCGCTACCACCGGCGGGCATGCTGATCCGAGTAATGGTTATCGGGCTGATTTAATGGGTGACCCGACCCCCAAAGAGGGTGTGGTCAATGGCGCGGAGGATGCCGCCAAGGCCGTCCGTCAGCGCTATAAAGAAGGTGCGGACCTTATCAAGATAACTGCCACCGGTGGCGTGCTGAGTACGGCTAAAAACGGGCAAAATCCACAGTTCACAGAAGCCGAGTTAGCGGCCATTGTGCGAACCGCAAATGACTACGGTTTTAAAGTCGCCGCGCATGCGCATGGCGCTGAAGGCATGAAGCGCGCCATTCGGGCGGGAGTCAGTAGCATCGAGCATGGCACGCTGATGGACGACGAGGCTCGCAAGCTGATGAAAAAACACGGCACCTATCTGGTGCCCACTATTCTGGCTGGTGAATTCGTGATGAATAAAGCCAAGATCGATGGCTACTTCCCGGAAATTGTACGGCCGAAAGCCGCCAGCATCGGGCCGCAACTCAAATCGAATTTTAAACGTGCGGTTGAGGCTGGGGTAAAGATCGCCTTCGGTACTGACAGTGGCGTATCGGCGCATGGTGATAATGCGCAGGAATTCGCCCTGATGGTGGCGGCCGGCATGTCACCCATGGAGGCGATTCGATCCGCCACCGTGCACGCCGCTGATCTGTTGGGAGCCAGTGACGACCTGGGCTCGCTTACGGTCGGGAAATATGGCGATATTATTGCCGTGCAAGGCAACCCACTGGAGAATATCAGTCTGCTCGAAAAAGTGAGTTTTGTAATGCAGGGCGGACGAATCGTCGAGATTAGTAAATAGAGGCGATTATCGGATGCTTATTACGGCTTAACGCGAATCAATTTGCCTTTTTTGCTGTCGGTTAAAATATACAGCAGGCCATCGGGTCCGGTCCGCACATCACGGATGCGTACGCCAAGCTCTTCAAACATGATGTCTTCGTTACTGACCTTGCCGTCTTTAAGGCTGAGGCGATGCACCTGCTTGAATTTCAGCGCGCCAACAAATAAGCCACCCCGCCATTGCGGGAAGACGTCGCCCTGATACAGCGCCAGACCGGATGGCGCGATACTTGGGGTCCAGACCTTAATCGGTGCCTCTATGCCTGGCAGTTCCTTATAGGGTGACACTCGCGCGCCGGTGTAGTTGACGCCGTGGCTGGTTGCGGGCCAGCCATAGTTCTTGCCAGCCTGCACAATGTTGACTTCATCGCCGCCTTTGGGGCCGTGTTCGTGCATATACAGCACGTCGCTTTCGGCGTCGTAAACCAGCCCCTGTGGGCTGCGGTGGCCAAGGCTGTAGACGTAGGGATCACCCTTATTGCCGTCAGCAAAGGGGTTGTCGGCTGGCACACTGCCGTCGTTGTTAATGCGGATGATTTTTCCAAGCTGGCTGAAGGGGTCCTGGCTGGCCTCCCGATACTGAAAGCCATCACCCGTGGTCATAGCAATCGTGCCGTCGTTTAAAAACACCATGCGGCCACCGTAATGCGTTGGCGTATCTTTAGTCGGCTCTACGGTATAAATCGGCGTAACGTCATGCAACTGTGTGTCACCCAGGCGCGCCCGCACAATGCGGGTGGCATTGGCTTTTTTGCTGCCGTGTGCGAAGGACAGGTAAATAATCTGATTATCGACAAAGCCCGGGTCCAGCATGACATCAAAATAACCGCCCTGGCTTTTCACGTAGGTCGGTGGCGTGTTTGCCAGTGGCTCGCCCACCTGGCCCTCGGCCGAGACGCGCCGCAGTTCGCCACTGCGCATCGATAACAAAAAATCGCCATTGGGTAGAAACGCCACACACCAGGGATAATTCAATCCCCCTGCAATGGTTTCAAGCTGATAGCCCTTACCGTCGGCTGCGTCAGCCGAGTAGGCGTTGCCGGCAAAAAATGCGAGAATGAAAACAACAACTAAGCGCATAACGCTGTCTCCGTAGCCCAGCTGGGCGTATCTTTATAGAATCGCTGATTTGAGATGCTGTGCGCCACTCCTTAAAGCGACGAAACTGAAACAGTATAGGCAACAACCTCAGGCAATTAAAGCAATGACCCAAAAACTACAAGCCTATCTCGCCGCCGTGTTGACTACCTACGTCAGCGGCACAATCATGATCAGCCAGGGCAATATCGAGCAGATAATCGAACTTGGCTATCCGGTGGGCATTGCTGAACGCTTTGATAGTGCCTGGCACGATTTCCTGCATATGTATGATCTTTATCTACCGATCGTGGCGGTGGCTTTGCTGATCGCGTTTTTATTTACCGGACTGTTGCTGCTGCGGTTCATCAAGCGGCCTCAGATTCTCTACCCCTTGGCCGGTTTTGTGGCGCTGATTACCGTGCATGTGATTCTGTATATCGTATTTGAAATGAACCCGGTAGCGCCGACCCGGGAGATCAGCGGTATGTTGGGGCAAGGGGTTGCAGGTCTGCTGGGTGGCTTAGCGTTTTTAAAGCTCAGTGCAAGAGCTTCGTGACACTCAGGCGGTAGCGGGCAGCGGGAAGCGCTCCATCAGATAGCACAGGCAATCCTGGCGTATCACCTCTACATCCGGGGTCAGCATTGAAGGCATTACGGTTAGCCGTGTACGCAGTTCGCCATCATTTACTTCAAAGTAAGCTTCAGCAACATCCTTACCGTATTCATCACACACGGCAATGGCCCTCAAATCATCATGGCGGACCCGCCCGAAACGCATGCCGGGTTCAATCTCCGTAAAGTTCAGTCGTTCTAGATCACCGGGCAGTTCCAAATCCAGATTGCTGCCCTGATAGCCGAAGGTCACGTCCGGTTTCACTTTGACAGTAGCGGTGGTGTGGAATAGATCCAAATCGTGCGGCGCCACTGCATGCGTTGGAAGCTCACTGAGATGCAGGCAGGCATCCAGATATTCGAGCGCATGCGTCACGCCATAATCACTGTCCACGCGCCCGCACTCAAGCGTAACGGCTGGGCAGTACGATGACATTGCCATGGCTTGTACACCAACCGGGCGAATAAAATACACCACCGTGCGCCCAAACAACGCCGCCAGGTGCAGATTCGGCGCGTTGAGGTTGTTCACGCAGGCGTAATGGGGGTTCAGGCCGGTATTGTTATGAATGTCGATGCTGGCGAACAGTGATTCAGAGGTGACGATATCCACCACCTGTTCCATCAAGCCGTGTTCTTCACATTGCGGCAGTTCGCTGCCTGGCCATACGCGGTTGAAATCCGGTTGTTCTAGCAAATGACGCACGTTGTTTTTAGCCGCCAGCGTGTTGCCGATAAACAGGGTCATCGCGCGCGGCAGGTCAACTTGCCCGGGCGTTGTTTGGTACTTGCGTAGCAGTTTTTGAATCGCACCCCAGCCGCTGGTCTCATTGCCATGCATCAACACGCTAACAAATATACGAGGCTTGCGACGGCCATCTAGCTCGATAAGTGTTGGCCCGCCCAAAACGTCATGCAGTTCGGTGGCGTCCAGATCCAGTAATCCGGTTGGAATTTGGTCCAATTGATTCAGCATTTGAGGTTTTTGCGGCCGCGGGAAAAGCGTTTCAAAATCGAGCCGCAACCATAAGCAAAAGCACCGTCCACGGCAAGGCTTTCCGCAGATCGGGCGCCGCGTTTAGAGCGGCCAGCGATGGACGGGAATATTTTGTGCCTGACGCTCCTGATAGGCCCGCACCAGACAATTAAAATCACGACCGTAGCGCTCCACCCAATGGCGTTGCCACCAGGCGCCGTTCTGGCAACTATCCACGCGCCCGCGAATAATTTCCATCCAGTGATCGGCATCCGCGGCTGCGTAACCAATGGATAGCAGGCCTTTTCGAGCCAAGGGAATCAGTTGATCCAGAATCAGGCAGCGCACATCGCCGACCGCTTGGTTGCGCCAGGTTACCTGTGCGCGGAGACCGTGTTTGGCGCATTCATAAAAGTTCTTGGCCGCGTCCCTATTACGGATTTCGTCTTCGATCGGGGTCGGCTCATCCAATAGTGCGGTTAGCGCACCAAAGTAAAAAGCCGCGTTGGCCAATACATCCTGCATGGTGGGACCAGCGGGAATCACCCGGTGTTCGATGCGAATATGCGGCGTGCCATCCTCTTCGAAGCCCACGAGAGGGCGGTTCCAGCGCCACACAGTGCCATTGTGCATACGCAGGTGTGCCAGCTTTTCCGGCGGCGTATCCATAAGCTCAGGCAATAGGGTCGGATAACGACGGCGATTGGCTTCAAAACATTCCATAATGGACTGCTGCGCGTGGCGCAATCCGAAGGTGACTCGTTTTGAATAATCGGAACCGCCTACGCTCACGGCCTGCTCGAACAAGGGAATGCGGGTCTCATCCCACAGGCAATGACCAAACAGATACGGTGAGTTTGCGGCCAGTGCCACAATCGGCCCCGACAGAACGCGGGATGCGTTGTAGGCGCGCACCGCATTATTGATATCCACTTTATAGTGAGCCTGAAATGAGGTCGCCGCCGCCTCCAGCATTACGTCGTGATGATATACCGATAGGTGATGATGCCCTTCTATATCAAGAAACAGAGGGTCGCCGTTGCGCATACGAAAGATTTGTTCATCCAATGCCCGATAGCGCTTCATCTCGGACAGATAAGCCAAGCGTAAATCAGTCTGTTGCACGGTCGGCAAGATGCCAATCATCACCAGATGATTGTCCATCGCGACAGCGGTTTCCTCGCACTGTTGCCAAAGGGACCACATATTGTCGTGCATGGTTTCCAGAAAACCGGGCCCAATGCTCAATGGTTGGGTATTCATCTCCACATTGAACTTGGCCAACTCCGGCACCACTAGCTCGTGATCCAGAGCTTCGAGAAAGTTCACATTGTTAGCCGTGGGTGCGCCCACCCGGTCTACCAGCCAGGCTTCCAACTCGGCCCCGGCCGAGGGTGCTTCACACGTCAATAAGCCATCGCTAACCCATTGTTGCAACAGCGCGGTTTCCAAATCTACACGATTCCGAAACTCCTCGAAAGCTTCGTCACTAAAGTGAGTATGTTTAATTTCGTCGCCCATTGGCACACACTATAAGCACTGGCAGCGTGCGTCAAATGATCTGGGTCAAGCCCGGGTTAAGAGCCGCAGGGTGACTAACTGACTCGACCCCAGTATGATCATCTCTGCCACCCAATTTTCGGAGTTCCAAGATGAAAGCTGTTGTTATTGTCGCCGCGCTAATGCTGTTGAGCGCCTGCCAGACCACCAGCGGCGTAAAAGCCGTAAAATCGAGTGCCGACCACGCTTTTGAAGCGGTGATGGCCGCGCAATGGGCATCTACGTTAAAGCAAAATCCAACGTTTGCCACCAATTTAGGGGTGCGCGATTACGATGACCGCTTAAGCGACCCTTCGTTAGAAGCGTACGACGCTTCGGTGGAGGAGGCGCGAGGCTTTTTAGCGCAACTGAACGCGATTGACACGGCCGCCCTGAGTGCTGAAAATAAATTAAATCACCAGTTATTAAGCCTCGGTTTACGCAACGAAATCGAGGCCGCACAGTACGGCGGTAAATATCTCATCATGAATAACCGCTCCGGGCCGCACCTGAATATGACCGGCATGCCAGACCGACTGCCGTTCTTCAATGAGGCTAATTATCAGAGCTACGTACAACGATTGGCGGCAGTGCCGCAATATATGCAGCGGGCCACCGCACGTATAGCGGCTGGGCTGGATGCCGGTTGGGTACAGCCCTGCGCGCCGATGCAGGGTTTTGAGCAATCGGTGAATGTGCATCTGGTGGAAAACGTTAACGACAGCGCTTTTATGAAGCCGTTCGCGAGTAAGCCGGCAGTGATGAACCAAGCGAGTTTTGACGAGTTAAAGAACCAGGCCGCTGCGATTGTCGAACAAGACATTCTGCCGTCTTTTAGAAAGTTCGGAGAGTTTTATAAACTTAAGTATGCGCCGCGCTGTCGTGAAAAAGTTGGCACTGACAGTATGCCGGGAGGCAAGGAGTACTACGATTATCGGGTGCGCTACTACACGACTACTGATCGCAGCGCCGATGAGATTCATCAGATCGGGCTGTCCGAAGTGGCTCGCATTCGCGCCGAAATGGATGAAGTAATTAAGGAGGCTGGTTTTGACGGCAGCTTTGAAGAGTGGTTGGTGTATCTGCGTGATACGCCGGAGTTCTATCCTAAAACCCCGGCTGAGCGCATGCAGGTGGCCGCCAACATTGCGAAAAAAATGGATGGTGAAATGCCTAAGCTATTTGGCAAGTTACCGCGCATGCCCTATGGATTGAAGGAAATACCACTGGATATAGCGGAAAAAACCACGACCGCGTATTACCAGCCACCGGCCGGCGATGGCTCACGAGCCGGGTTCTACTACGTCAACACAACGCTGTTGGATACGCGGCCAAACTATCAGATGGAAGCGTTGGGTTTGCACGAAGCAGTGCCTGGGCACCATCTGCAGATTGCGCTGGCCTATGAACTGGATCTGCCGCCGTTCCGTCGTTTTGGCGGGCAAACCGTGTTTGTTGAGGGCTGGGGACTCTATTCTGAGCGGCTTGGCCTGGAAGTGGGTTTTTACCAGACACCCTATACCAATTTTGGGCGCTTGAGTTACGAGATGTGGCGCGCCTGCCGATTGGTTGTCGACACGGGCTTGCACAGCAAGGGTTGGACCCGCCAACAGGCAATTGACTATATGGCCGCCAATTCCGGCCTGTCGATGAACAACATCACCTCAGAGGTAGACCGCTATATATCCTGGCCAGGCCAGGCCTTGGCCTATAAAACGGGTGAGCTGAAGATTCGCGAACTTCGTGCCAAGGCTGAATCAAGGCTGGGTGAAAATTTTGATATCCGTGCCTTCCATGACAAAGTCCTGGAGAACGGCGCGGTACCGTTGTCGGTATTGGAGCAAATTGTCACCGCCTGGATTGAGGCACAAGCCCAGCGATAGTGAGCGGCTTACTTAGCGATGCTGGGCGTACATACCTAACACCCACTGCAATGCCGGGCGTTGGCGCCACTCGGCCGCCACCTGACTCAGCCGGGGAGGGTGGCTAAAGCCGTCACGGGTGGGGTATTCATCGGGTACCACGATGCGAGCCAGCAGGCTAGCCGCGGTGATATCCACCCGGCTAAATTGTTCGCCCACTAAATAGCGGCGACCATCGGCCAGCAGGCCATCGAGCCAGTCCAGTTCCGCTTCAAGAATGGCCTGAGATTCGTCTCCCTGCTGCTTGCCCAGATCCATAAACTGAATCATTTTTTTGCGTACCATCGGCCACGATAGCTGCAATTTTAGCTTATCGAGCCAGCCCAAATTTTTCATAAATACGGGTTTGACGATTTGCGGCTGCTCCACCAATGCCTCTGAGTAGAACAGGCGCCGCACATGTACGCCAACCTCGTCGTCCAAGCGCTGTTCGATGGCGGCGGCATCTGGCGTGGCGCAAGCTAAAGATTTGCCATTGGTGGCATTGGCTTCAGCCCAATCAATAATTGCAGAGGAGCCCTGGATAACCTCATCCCCTAATTGCAGGATTGGGAGAGAACCCCGTCTGAGACCGTGCTTTCGGGCAGCAGCCAGATGTGGCCCGGGGATCATAATTTTCAGTTGGTAATCAATGCCGAGGTAATCGAGCGCCCAACGCGCTTTCTCGCAATAATGCGAGATGGAAAACACCCATAAAATTGGTTGCTGCATGAGCGCCTGCCGATCAGTCGTTTAATCGGAAGCCGATCTTCAGCGTAACCTGATAATGGCCCACCTTGCCATCTACCACATGGCCACGCGTCTCGACAACTTCAAACCATTCCACATGTTTCAGGCTCTCATCAGCGCGCGCAATCGCCTGTTGAATAGCATCCTCGATACTGATTTTGGAAGAACCAACAATTTCGGTTTTTTTATAGACATGATCACTCATGGGAATCTCCGCATAAATACGTTAAGTTAAAGCCATTGTAACCCGAGCTCGAAAAGCAGAGCGACCACTTGGCACAGTACTATAGCGACATATACACGGCGGTGCGCTGCATTCCCGAGGGCAGGGTGGCGACCTATGGCCAGATTGCGCGCCTGGCCGGCCGCCCTAATGGCGCGCGACAAGTAGGCTATGTCCTGGCTAATGCCAGCCCGGAGCAAGCGCTGCCCTGGCATCGGGTGATAAATGCCAAGGGCGAAGTGAGCGCCCGAGCACATGTTGATTACGAAGATTATCAACGTATGTTACTAGAAGAAGAAGGCGTGCAGTTCGATTTGCGCGGACGGGTTAATCTGAAACACTATCAATGGCAGGATAGTGATGACAAAGAGGCATGATAATGACCGCAGCGATTATTCAAATTTCCGATCAATTCTGGAACATCCGGGGCGAATTCAAAGTTGGCGGGTTGATTGATATTGGCACCCACACATCCTTGGTAAGGCGCGAAAACGACGAATTTGTGCTGCTTGATGCCTACACACTGAGCGATGACGTAAAAATACAGGTGGATGAGCTCACTGAAGGCGGCGCCAAGCTTGCCGCAATTATAAATCTGCACCCCTTCCATACCGTGCACACGCAACGTGCACATGAGCAATACCCGAATGCCAGTCTATACGGCACGCGGCGGCATCTGGAATTATTTCCAAATCTGCCGTGGCAGCGGGAGCTCACCGAATCGGAGCAGTTTCAGACATTGTTTGCACCGGACTTTGAGTTTTCAATTCCAGCCGGCGTGGACTTTATTTCCAGGAATGAACATCTGCATTTTGCGTCGGTGCTGGCCTACCATAAAGCGTCTAAAACGATTCACTCGGATGACACTCTGATGTATCTGCGGCTGCCCGGCTTGCTCGGCAAGCTCAAGCCACCGCAGGTCACGTTTCATATGACATTGGCTCGCACCTTACAAAAGCGGGCTGGCGCAGCGGCGGAATTTCGGACCTGGGCGGAACAATTGATTGCACGTTGGCACGATGCGGAAAATTTATGTGCCGCTCATTCAGCTTGCCTGCTGGCTGCTGACCGGTCATCGCACTCGATTGCTCAAAGTATTGAGGCGGCGCTCAAAAAGGTAGATAAAACCCTGTCAGCTCATGCGCGTAAATATGGTTAGTCGATGGTGAGCCACCGGAGAGTCAGCGCATGAACTTAAATCAGGTAAGCCTGCCGGTCAGTGACATGCAGGCCGCTACTGCGTTCTATTTACGCCTGGGCTTCACGCAAATTGTGGATACGCCGCACTATGCACGTTTTATGTGTCCACAGGGCGATGCTACTTTTTCGCTGAGTCTTGAAGCAGGCGGCCATTCTGGGAGTGCCGTGATCTATTTCGAGCATGAAGCTCTGGACGAATGGGTCGCAGAGCTTCAGGACAAGTGCATTGAGTTTGACCAGTTGCCCACCGACCAGCGCTATTTGTGGCGCGAGGCTGTGCTACGTGATCCCGCTGGGAACAAAATAAAACTGTATTGGGCGGGTGAAAATCGGCTAAACCCGCCGTGGCGCGTTACCATCAAGGGTGAAACGTGATGGGCTACACCATGTTTTTAAAAAACTGAACCAGTAGATCAGTACGAAATACTGGGTTTGCCTTAAACGCCTCGCTGATCTCTTCGAGTTCGTCGAATTCGAGCTGCACACTGTCGGCGAGGTTAAAGGAATCCATATTCCAGCTTGCGAAGCTGCGTTCGTCAATTGGTTGATCAATCAGCGTGGTTATATTCATATGCCGCGTGTCTTGCTCTATGCGCGCCATCAAAGCCCGCAGGGAGCTCTCTGGGCCTTCTATAACCTGAAGAAAAGTTCCGTTTTGAAAAAATAGCACGCCGGTCACAGCCAGATTGGCATTGCGCCGCTGGGAGGTGGCGGTTATCGATGCTAGGGTTGCGCTCACCTGCGCGGCCTCGCCAATGTAATCGCTGATATAAACAATAACGTGCATGAGCAACGGCATCCATTAGGAACAAACTGCATTTTAGCGGAGCCGCGCGCTGACGACGAATCGTAGGCGCAAGTAATCGTTAATTCATTGCTGACAATTACTCAATGTCGGCTTGTTTAGTGGACAGTACCAGCAATCCAGCGGCAATGCCGAGATTCTTTATAAAGTTCTGCATTTCATGCGCATAACCGGGTTCGCCCTGCATGGACCAGAAATTATGAATAAATATATTGATCAGCATGACCAGGCCGAACAGAAGCAGGGCACTGACTCTTAGTTGTTTTCCGGCGATCAGCATGGCCCCTAATCCAATCTGTATAACAATGGTGAGCGGCAGTAATAGTTCCGCCAGCGGCACGCCCTTGCTTTGCATTAATGCCAGCGTGCCGGCATAACCGGTAATTTTCATGATGCCGGGGCCAATAAAATACAAGCCTAATAATGAGCGGCCCAAAATAAAAAATAATGGGTCTAGATTTTTGAGTGTTTGATTCATGGGTGGATGATAGCAAACCGGGCTGCTATTTAGTCAGCTTGTTGAGTTAGTCAAAAATTTACAGGCAAATTTTAATTTATTTACTACACTGACACCGAGGTTACATCGCCATGCAGTTAGCTTACGTTGCTTTGGCGCTGGTGCTGTGGCTGGGAGCCGCCCACCAAGCCATGGCGCAAAATGCATTTACTTCCATCAGCCGCAGCAGTGAGATGCTGTCCACCGCGGAGGCTGAGTTGCGGGGTGCGTCACCGCCTGCTAGTCCCGAGCGTGATGCGGAGCAGGAGCGCTTCATACAGCGGCATTTTAACAAGGTGGATGAAGATACTACCGCCAATGCGGTGGTTACTAACGGACCTGGTGGCGGCACTGACTTTGGCCACACTATCGTCAGCACCGAGCAGTATTCCGAAATTCGAACCACGGGCGTCGTACTGTGCGCAGAAAGCCGCGTATTTGCCACCATTAAAAGCGCCGGGCCCGGTGTGCCGAGCGTCTTGTTCGCCACCGGCACTGCGGATAATCTGTTCGACTATACGTTTGGAGTGGCAGGCAATACGCGTTACACATTGAGCGGTGAAATGAGCTCGTTTCCTGGTCTGGATGAAAACGATGCTGAGCTGGAATTTCGAGGTCCGCTCTCAGGCTCAAGCGCACCGCTAATTTTTAGCAGCGGGGTGGTTGGCGAAGCAAGTAAAAAATTCAATAAGTCAGGCACCTTGGGGTCGGGTATCTACAAAATAAGCGCTGGGGTTTTCGCTAATTTATCCGGTGGCGGTGGTTCCCAGCCGGATACTGCCGGTGCCGAAATCGAACTGTACCTGCAGTTGGGAACCAAATCTCTCAATAGATCTTGTCAACCCATCAACCTTGGCGGGGTACTGTTGCTGCTGTTGGGTGACTAGCCTCGGGCTTTCAATAGAGTCTCAATGGCCGTGGTCACATCTTCGAGTGCGTACTCGAGTTTCAGATTGCTGCTATCACCGTGGTACACATTGCCTCGAAACGGTTGAACAACGATGAAGCCACTATTGTCCACCAACCAAAAATTTGGCACCCCATAATGTTGTGTTTCATCCGCCGCACGAAATGCACCATGCCAAGCCTGCTGCGGATAGCTGGCCCGGCGTAGTTCGCTTTGAGGTTGGGTAATCAGAAAGTTGAAATCCAGATCATAGTAGGGCGCTAGCGGCAGTGTGCCATTGGCGACTGCCGCTTCCGTGGAGTCGATAAACGCTTGCTTTGCTTTTTGATATTGCACGGCGTGCTCGGTCGTGTCGAGAAACACCCGCTCCGGATAGCCTAGCCTCTGAGAATGATAGACCGGAGGAACCGCGACTGAAATAAAACCCACCCGATTTTGATATTTTTCCACCAGGGCGCGTAAAATTTTACTGTCAGCATAGGAATCCGGGCACCAGAGGCCGCCTGTTTCTGTCGTATTTTCATGACCCAGACCGCCGCCACCGAAAATAAAAATTACGTTGAGGTTGTGGCTGGATCTTGCAAGCAGTTGCGTTAGACCGTGAGGATTCCCAGCCCTGTCCTGCACCACTACTTGCGATGCAATCCGCGAACCCGACCCGTAGTGTTGATCGTTATCTGCTCCCGCAGCAATTGAACAGGTGATTAGTAGTAGAGCGAGGCCCAAGAAGGTGGTGTTGTACATAGCTAAGCTAATCGGTTAGGCAATAAACCTCATGATGATACTCTAAATAATTTAATAATATCGCGCGGGGTATTTCGAGTGTGCGGGCCCATTGGATCATGCGTATACTGATGATGCTCTGGGGGTGAAATACCGAAAACCGACGGCTTGCTACGCTCGCTGTCCGAGGAGTCATATGTCTTTTGTCGAATTGTACGCTGAAGTGTCGCTCGCCTAAGTTGCATTCGCAGGCATAATTGCCACGCTCAAGCTCACCTGGAGCGGTGGGTTCAATCCATTGCAATATGTAATGTTTCGCTATTTCACGGAATGCAGTCTGCTCATGTTTACCGCGTCATTAGTGGCGAGCGCGATGGTTAGTGTGGTTGAAGATCTGGACAGGGTGTGGTTCACCATGAATCTATTCTTGCTAGTTTGCGTAATACTCTACCTTCCGCTGCATCTCAGGCGCAGAGTTAAATTGGGTATAGAGATGCCTTTGGTCAGCAAACTAACAGCAGTGGGCTATGCGATATTTGGTGTGGTTTTATTGTTGGCATTGTTTGGGCTTGGTCTTAAACCATCGCTGGGGCTGTTTGCTGCCGGGCTTATTTACGGCATCGTCACCAATACGCTCATCTTCATGCAGTTCCTGGGTACCTTTGTCGCCATTAAAAAAGAGGCTTGAGAGGCTGGTATCCGGGCCGAGGCAAGTTAGTGAGACACTGTAATCGGCCACGCGGCTTGTATTATTGCTTTAGTAAATCGTATTAACAGTCGTTGTTGCTCACTCGAGGCGCTCAGTGTAATTTTTGATGTTCTGTAACTGTTCTTGCCAGCCGCGAAAGTTATTCTGGAAAGCTGCTGCCTGTTCGCTCTTCGGCAATTGATCAAAGCCGGATTCCACCAATCTAAGTAGCGTGCATCCCTCTTGTTCCCGTAAGTGAAATTCAGCCAGAGTTGTGTGTTTCAGCATATCCTCGGGGTCCAACTGCATATCGTCTTTATGTGGCCAGCGCAGAGCAAAGTAGTCGGGTGCATCTTTCGCCAAGGTAATGGAAACCCAGCGTAAACCGGGGGCGGCGGGGTGCGTAATAACGCCATGCGTGATCTGATTCGTTTCAAACGGCTCGTGCAGGTCCACCTGAAACCAGGTTCCGAACTGCTGGTGATCGGTCAGCGCGTGCCATACCTTATCGATTGGCGCAAAAATCTCAATGGTCTGTTCAAAACTGTCGGACATTGTTCTCTCCATCATTGAGCATAGTATTTAAACCACGCATTTTCCAACAACGAGATTATTGAGGCCGGCTCAGCCTGTACATCAATAGCGCGGCCTTGGCAGCATTTTTTTCTAAGCTGCTGATGTCAGCCACTTCATCGCGCGTATGACCGCCAGAGCCCATCAAGCCCAGACCATCCAGCGCCATAGCAACATGACCGGCAGTAAAGGAGATATCCGCGGCTCCAGCGTTGCGCGGATTCACGGCCACTACCGGCCCATAGCCCAGCGCCTCGCTGATTTCGCTATACCGATTCAGCAATTCGCGGTTGCCATCGCTCGGCGCCAGCGGCGGATAGCCCTCATCAAAGACCAATTCAGCCGACGTGTGGGGCAGGTTGTCGGCGACGATTTTTTGCATGAGTTCTTTAGCTTCCGACAGTTCTTGTGGGCTACTGGCACGAATACCACCCACCACCTGTGCTGTTTGTGCCACCACATTCGTTTTGCCGAAGGCTGTGCCGCTGGAAGTGGCCGAGTCGTAGTCAACCTTGGTGCCGCCTAGCATGACCCCCGGGTTGAAAGTGAGCAGGCCTTTGTCCGCCAATTGCTCGCGCATGACATTTAGAATACGTGCCGTTTCAAATACCGCGCCGGCACCTACTTCTGGTTGAAATATCTGTGAAGAATGCGCCGGTCGGCCGCTTACGGACAATGACCAATTAACCGACCCGCGGCGCGCAATGACTGCGGTTCTGATATTGCCATCGCCGTCTTCGAAACCAAGCGCAATATCGGCCCAGCGGGCCGCATCAATTAGCGCGGCTTTTGAGTTCGTCAACGGTTTGCCACTGGCCTCTTCGTCACCGGTCAACACGGCGATTACGCTTAGTTGATCCAACAGCCCAGTGTCTTCAAGTGCGCGCAGCGCCAGCAACATAACCGAATTGCCGCCTTTCATATCAGTGATGCCAGGCCCTGCAATGCGCTTATCATCGATGCGCCGAAAGCGCTGAAACTCGTCGTCTTCAGGAAACACCGTATCGAGATGCCCAATTAATAATAATTTGGGGGCGTTAGGCAACGCCGATAATCGCAGAGCAACAAGATGCCCAGCGCGATTGAACTCTGCGCCGTCAACCCAGGTTGTGTTAAACCCCAGTGCCTCGAATTGCTTGCTGTAATGATCGCCGACCTTTTTGACACCCGCAAAGTTCATGGTGCCACTGTTTATATTAACGGCAGTTTCCAAATCCGCCAGCGCCGCTGGCAGGTGGGCACTCACCCGTTGCACGATACTCTGTTCGTATTTATCCAGCTCCAGGTCGGCATGGGCGAGGGGCACCGCAGTGGCGAAAACTAAAAAAGTCAGGCAACGGATTATCTGCATGTAGATAATTTAAACCAATTTTTCCACGGATGCGAGGAGGCGACCTGCCCGCACTGGATTCAGCGATTCAGGTGATTGCGAATATTCTCCATCTGTTCTTCCCAGCCGATCGAATTGTTTTTCAGTACCTTGGCATGTAAGTCGGTCGGCAGCGCCTCTAAGCCGCTCTCTGTCACTGTAAGTCGCGTTCCTGCTCCAATCTCCTGCAGTACAAACTCGACCAGTGTGGTGCCTGTCAGGGCGGCAGGGTCTTCGATAACAAAGAACTCGTCTGGCGGCCAATGGAATGCAAAACGGTGCGGTTTTTCAAGTGCTGTGGTTACGGCCGTGAATACCATGCCGGCCGCCTCCGGGTGGGTAATTACACCGCGGGTGATCTCGCCAACGGCAAACGGCCCTTCCAGATCAACCATAAACCAATTGCCGATTTCGCGGGAATCAGTGATTGCTTCCCAAACCCTGGTAATCGGTGTTGCCAGTTCGACGCTTTTTACAATTTTGTTTTCCATACTAATTAAATAGTCTGGCTCGTGCTGCGCTGAGAAAAATGGCGGTGCCTGCGCACCGCCTTAATCTGACAATTGCTCAGCCATTATTTATTTGGGCGCACCATCGCGCACCATTTCGGCGTTGTACACCCGGGAGGTGCTACATTTGACCTTGCCTGCAAACATCTCCTGACCTTTTTGATAGCCGCCGCCATTCGCGTAGCGCTCATAGTCTTTGCCGAGCTCCGTATGGTTAGGGTGCGCACTGACCCACTTGAAGTGGTAGTCAGCTTCCCCGCCATATACCGGGAAGAAGATCCATTCATTGCCAACCGACCCCTGTTCCACCAGATAATCGTTCCAGTCGCCAATGGCTTCCATCACCTCTCGCATGGAGGACTCTTCGTTTACTTTGCAATCGCTGAATGTAAGTACCGAAGTCGGCGGTGGCTTGCGATCGGTCTTGCGCATTTGCGTGGTCACAAAGTTAGCGTGCAAATTGCAATCAACCACACGGTCAAAGGCGGCGGCATGTGCGCGGCCATTTTGTATCCAGCTATCGGTGCTGCGGCCCATGACTTCACCATCTGGCCAGGCGCCCAGCCAGGCGATATCAAAGGCGTAATCGGGTGAACCGTAGTGCGCGGTATACACCCAGGCACGATAGGGCTCGGCCTTGGATTCATCCATCCACGCATTCCACTTCTCGATCACTCTGTCCAGATCCGCGCGATCCTGACCTTTTCTGTAATTGCAGGCCAGTACCTCAACTGGTCTGAATATCGGCCCGCTATCGGCCGCTTCTTCCTCCGCAAGTGCTGCTCCCCCCGCCAATCCTGAAAGTACAACCACCAGCAACAACATATATATCGTCTTCATGTTGAACTCCTGTTTTATTGTGTCTATTAAATAGCTCCCAAACGGCGGAGCCGAGTGGCGCTAAGTTTAGGACACAACCAGCGAATTAACCGGCTATAGTTAGCCAATGAGTGAATTTGTAGAATTTTTGCACGAAGTATTCGAGCCCTTCGGCCCTATTCGCAGCCGCAAGATGTTTGGCGGGCACGGCATTTTCCATCAAGACTTGATGTTTGCGCTGGTGGCCGATGATGAGCTGTATATTAAGGCAGATGTAGACAGCATCCCTGAGTTTAAGCGACGCGAGCTTGGGCCGTTTGAGTTCCATGCCGGCGGCGAAATAAAAACCATGAACTACTACCGCGCGCCGGAAGAAATATTCGACGACCCCGATGCGGCCCTGTATTGGGCACAATTAGGATTCGATGCCGCTGTGAGAGCGCAGCGCACCAAGGCCAAAAAGACCAACAAATAACCAGGCATGTAATGAAGCGGGCGACGCAATCCCGCGTATAGAAATGATACTAAACAGTCTTACCCTGCGAGGCACCGCGACCAAACCAGAGCAAGGCCAGCCCCGACACAACGAGCAACAACATACCATTGAGCACAAACGCCATGGTCTGGGACCAGTGTTCGTAGATAAAGCCGCCTACTAAAGGCCCGCTGGCCGCGCCGATACCGGCAAAGGCTTCTTTGGCGCCGATTATTGTGCCGCGCAACGCATCTGGTGCCATATCGGCCACCAGTGCGTCTTCCGCCGGGCTGGACATGGCCCATCCAACGGAAAACAAAATATACGCCAGCGCCACCAGCACAATACTGGGCCAGAACGGCAACGACATCGACACCAATCCTGAGAACGCCACACCTATCGCGATAATCGGCGCCCGCCCCCAGCGATCTGACCACTGGCCCGAGTAGCGCGGTAAAATGGCATACACCAGCCCGGCCGGTAAAAAAGCAAATGCCAGGGTGACCACATGCAGATCAAACTTGTTCTTCAGATACAGCAAATAGATCGGCTCGATCAAAGTGGTGGCGAAGGCCGACAGGAACACCACAAACATCACCTGCCGCAACTGCGGCGTCCATTCGATTTTTGGATGTTCAGCGTGGGTGTGTGGCACGCGAGTCTCAGTCACCGAGTAGAATGACCAGATAAATCCCGCTAAAGCCAACAGAGCATAACCCGAGAAGGCCCAAACCCAGGCTTTACTCATTGGCATAAAGCCCAACAAAGTAAAACCAAACATCGCGCCTAGCATGCTGCCTCGCACCGAGGTGGTGGTCAGCCGCCCCATGGCCTGGCCGCGACCACCGTCGGCGTGCAGGTCGGCAATTATGGTGCGCGCCGAGACCCACATCAGCGATGCACCTATACCCTGCAGGAAACGCGCCAGATAAAAATCGTAAATATCTACACTGTGCGCCATCACCGTCATCGACGCGGTGTAAAAAACAAAGGCGAAGGTGAAAAACCAGCGCCGCCCGAAACGGTCGAGGCAATAGCCGACCAGCGGTCGAACCAGAAGCATGGTGCCGGTAAACACCGCATACATGCCACCAATGCCTACCGCATCAATGCCCAAATCGTCGGCCCGTACTGGCAGGCCAAAATTTAAAAAGACAAATGCAGAAGAGCCGAGGAAAACGGCGAACAGGTAAGGCGGGTTTGGGGATGCGGGCATGGAAAGGTTATAACACAGGTCGCTCAGATCGCCAGCCCTGGGGCTCGCGATGACATGCAAGAGTAATAGCGCGAAGCGGAGCGACCAAGCAACCCAGATCGCACGATGCTAAATCTCCAAACCGCAGCTTGTCATACCAACGCTTCCGAGCGATGATCACACTCTAGCAGTCATGTAACTCGCCCCACCTCAGTGCTGACACAAAAAAATTAGTTCAACCCCTATGGTATTAGACCGATTTAGAAAAAAATCTGGCGACCAGCCAGCGCCGTCAATGCCAGATGCGGGTGCGGCTATTCTGATTGTGGAAGACGATCCTGAGCAGATGAGACTGTTTGTGAATTACGCGGTGACCGAACTGAAGGCATTGTTAAAAGATCCAGCCATCACCGCTCAGCAACGCGCCATGCTTACACCGTTTAATATATTACAGGTGGGCGAAATGAAGTCCCTACAGCAGGCTGTTATGACGGGCGACGAAGTGGTTATGGCGATCCTCGACTGCAACATTCCGGATGCCAGTGGCGAGCTCCCCAACGACCAGTTTGTCATGCAGGATAAACACAAGGTTACTGGGCAACACAAATCCGTTGACCTGATCGCGTGTTACTTACCCGGGACTCCGATTACCCTGACTTCTTCAATGCGTCGTTTTCAACGCACCATTACCCGCTTTTATGCCTCACAAACCGAACTGCAGCTCGATTTTATAAGCAAGGACGACATAGCAAAGATGCAAACAAATATCGGTTATCATCTACGAGCGCATATAGCGCAAGGCAGCTAATCCGGTAAAAGCCAGTGGTCGAAATGGTTGGGCGCTCGGCTTGTTTTAGCGGCCACTTTTTTTAGTCGTTTTCTTTTTCTTGCTGGTTTTGCTCTTGGTAGACTTTTTGCTGCTGCTCTTTTTGGTTGCGTTTTTCTTTTTTGTGTTCGAGCTTTTGGCTTTGCTGCTGGCGTTCGATGCCGATTTTGATGAAGATTTTGTGGCCGATTTTTTGCTCGTCTTGTTGGCCTTGTTTGGTTTGGCGCGGCAATGTGATTTAGTTTTCACACCATTTTTATTCACCGACGATTTGCGCCATGTGCAGTCTGAGTTGCTGGAGCAGGCACTTGACGAGAGGCCTTTACACTGGCTGGCGGCGGCGCTATTGGTTGACAGGCTAATGGCCGCGGCCAGGCTGAATGCGATAATGATTTGTTTCATTTTTAAAATCCGGGGGATAGGTTTAAATTCGGCTTATCGGCCAGTTTCTGGCCAACTTATTACAAGGTCTGTAGCGGGGAATGCGCGCAGGTCTAGCTGAAAAAACGCTCAGACAAGCGCTCTATAAACCCGTTGCTGACTTTTCGGATACTCTTGGTGGCATCGGTGATGCGTGATTCTACTGGGTGTTCGCGCTCACGTTTGATGCGGCCCAAAGATTTGGGGTAGGCTTTGGCGATGCCAAGTTGCGCCATGGTGTCGAGTTCCATGGCTGGTACGTCCGCCAATAATAGAAACTTGCAAGCCACATCGGTGCGGGTGGCGTGCTTCACTAGCCGTGTAATGCTTTTGATGGCGAGGGGGCTAAGCCGATGGGCATTGTGGACCACCACCAGGCACTTGGATTGAGGCAACATCATCCGGTTTAAGTGGCTCACATTCTCCGAGTCAAATGAACGGGCTGCTTTGGGGCTGATCAGCGTCTCAACCAGTTTCTGTTCGGTAAATGTTGCGCCATCAAAAAGATGGGCGGAGAGGTCAGCCAGTTTGGCGAGCCGTACAATGATGCTGTCGCAATCCTGGCCTGATAACAAATCCCAATTTTGGTCGAACAACACCACTCGGTCTCTGCGAAACAGGGACTGGCGAACCGTGCGCTCAAACAATGTGGACGATGTTTTATGCTTATTCATTTTTGTATGGAGCTTAGCGATACCTCTATGCGGTTGCGGAGAGTGACAAAGATTGTCAATAACGCTAAAAATCGATAATCGGAGTGTAGTTGTATACCCACTGAGGCCGAACAACAATGGGGGTTCGTCTAATAGCTGTTAAGAATAGTCACCAACTGTCACAAACTAATAACTGACGGACAGTTCAGAGAGAAATGTCACGCAACGTGGGGGTGTCGCGACCCGCAAGGTTAATTATCTACATAAAACACATGCAACTTATTGCCGTCTAAATCGCGGCAGTAGGCGCCGTAGTAACCTTCGCGGTAATTCCGTTGGCCGGGGGCACCCTCATTGCGACCACCGGCTGCTAGCGCCGCGCTGTGAAACGTGGCCACCTGGTCTTTGGTTTGTGCGCTGAAGATCACCTGAGTTCCATTGCCGTAGGTGGCATGTTTACCGTTGTAGGGCTTTATTACCCAGAAGCAATTCGGCCCGCCCTCAATGGCGTAGCCAATCTCCAGGTCATTTTGCATAGAGCGATGCATGCCCACGGTGGCCAGAACCGTGTCATAAAATTCACCGGCGGCGGCTAAATTGTCAGTGCCGACGCAAACTCCCGTTAGCATGGTGTGCTCCTAAAACTAATTTATTTTGTTTGTGGTTATGGCTACATGGTAACAAAGCCGTAGCCCGATTGTTAACTGCAATGTGACGTTAATTGCGCCCCATTGCAGAAACCCAAAAATTTGTACCAAAAATGCGGGCTATACCGTTGTGTGCTGTCGTTGTACGCAGTGGAGCTTTTTAACAAAACGGAACGTTACGGGGGGGGCACGATGATTGGAAGTCGACCTACTAGGGCAGTGGTACACCCACTGACATGGATGGTTGTTCTGGTAGGCGCAGTATCATCTTCTTTTCTGTTGCCAAATGTGATTCCTGATCCGCCATCGCCGGTCGCACCAGTGTGGCAGTTTACGCAGCGCATGTTAAGTTGGGGCGGCGTAAAAACGTAGGGCAGGATGGCGGTGACTCGTATTTTGGTTGCGTAAATTACCCGACTTGTCACTATACTTTAGCGGCTAAGTAACTAACCGCGGCTGCGGCCGCTGCCATTATGAGTTTGACCCCGTTTCATCTGGCGATTCAGGTGCGCGATATCGCCGAGGCACGTGCATTTTATGGCAGTAAACTCGGCTTTGCCGAGGGCCGCCGCGCCGCGCATTGGGTAGATTTCGATATGTTTGGCCATCAATTGGTGATTCATTTGAATGAAGCGCTCGGGCCTGATGGAAAGGTGCC
>JABDKW010000050.1 GCA_013002025.1 Gammaproteobacteria bacterium
CCCGATAGCAGCGTTAAACCTGCTTTGATGTCAGTGGATTTATAACTAAATTGCTTGACACTGTTATCGGCACTCTCGGCAGTACCAATAACCAATAAAGCACACGCGATGGCGACCCAGCGTGGGCCCTGAATTGCAGTTAATTTTGCGAGCATAATCCTCTCCTCATTGTTCATTTAACCGTGCTAATACCAGTTGTAACCCGGCATGTGAGCTCGACAGTTTTTGCACCGATGAAATCTGGCCTGGCTCCTGATAATGATGTTGCCAGACCACTTCACCCTCGCCAGTTAACTCATAGACCGTGTTTCGGTGCGTCTGGGTCAGCAGGGTATTGCCATTGGGCAGTCGCTGAGCGCGCGCGGCGAGAGGCGAGTAGAGTGCTTTATCCAGAGTAAGTGTTGAAACAATTTCTGCATCGGTCGAGTATCCGCTGTGTGCAGTCCAACCGGAGGCAATATCGAATATCTCTGAGTAATTTTCACCCATCCCGTACGGCGCTGTCTGCTTAAGCACCGACCCGCTTATCAGCTCAGCCCCAAGTTCAGGTCGACTGCTGCCATTATTAAAAATCATGATGTCGGCGTCGCCATCGATTCCAACAGTCCACTGTGCATTCTGTTGTTGATAGAGCACTCTGTCACTGGGCGCGCCGGCCCCATATGCCTCGGGGTTGCCCCATCGCCATAAAAAATCACCGGCTGAGCCTTGCGCCTGCTGTGTGTCAATTCCATGATCAAGGACATACACTTCACCGGTGATCGGCGAATTTAGCAATATTTGATCTCGCCGGGGGTCGTAATCAATGGAACTCAAGCCCAGTGCAGCATTACTTGTCCGGGCGCCGGGTTGTGCCAGAGCATACTCCAGGTCAAGCTTGCCTGGCTGGATGTCAGGGCCATTCGGGTCGCGCAGATGGTCACTCAAATCCCATTGCCACACAATTTTAGTGGCGCCGTTTGTGTAGTTGGGCTGCAACTCGAGAATCTGCTCCGACCAGTATTGATCGGCATCTGTATCAGGGTCTACATGGCTTGGCACATCGCGCAGTACATAGACGAGCACCAGCATATTGCCACCGGGCATCAAGGCGACTTCATCATGCAGGCAATATTCGTTTGCCTGACAGTATTCGAATTGCCAGTATCGCGCACCGTCCGGGTTTATTACATTCATCAGTTCCCAGCTGCCCGACGGCAAGCCGGCATTCAGCTCGAAGTCTAACCAATTGCGGCGCGAATAGGCCTGCAGCAACCTCCCATCATCCGACAGCTGCGTTGCCACACCCGGCAGCGAAGTAAACCGCCAATTGTCCCAAGCCTCCTCCAGTTCTCCAGCCGGATCAATCAATCGCGTTTGTTCAGCGATTTGCAGACCATCTGATTTATTGCTTAGCCGGTACAACAGATAGCCATCCGGAACCGCGCTCGGCGGCTGCAGTGCCGGCTTCGGCTTTTCGAAATAAAGTTGCTTCAATGCGTCCTGAACCGCCTTCCAATCCTTGCGCATATGCCGTTCGGATGAATAATCAATTAACCATGAAACGAATTTGTTGGGGCGCTGCTGTGCTGCCATATAATTATCCCAGCCTACACCCTGAACGATTTCTGTAATATCAAGGTCACCATCCTGATTTTTATCAAGACTCCATAAGCGTTCGCGGGCTAACGCCACTTCACCGTCGCTGAAGATTGAATCACCGTCGGTATCGATGATCCTGAATATTGGGTCGACGCGGGCGTCCGGGTACCCCGTTTTTTCATCATCCTCAGTTAGCCTGAATTTTTCTTCCTCCACGAACTCCAGCGGCCGCGGAAAATGGAAAATTTCTTGATAAGAAATAATGCCATCGCTATCCTGATCAAAACCGTGAAATAAAGAGGAATCGACGACGTCTTCGCCCCACACGCGTTGTTGTAAAACAGGCCGCGCCAGCAAAGTGATCAGAGCCAGTACGAGCACCAGCGTGAAAAGCGCCACAGAAAATTTCATAGAATTGACCTGAGCCGCACAGACTCAACAAACAGGTAGTTGGAAGACAACGCGCGAAGCTATTTTAGCTCACTGACGGTGGGGGTCAACGACCTCAATCGGATGGTTCGGAACTAAACCACCTGCCTAGCTAAAATAGTTTTGGGCAAGGTAATGGAGACTTGGGTGAACAAGCCTCTGCGCGATTTAACGCCAATTGACCCACCCATGCCACCGACGCTGGATTTAACAATATCCAGACCATATCCGGAATTCGCATCACCCTGCTCTGCATCTCTCGAGCTAAATCCAGGTTTAAAGATAAATCGCACAATTCGGGTTGCATCCATGTCGGCTGCATCTGCCTCATCGATCAATCCTTTCTCGATGGCCCGGGTCAGAATTTCTTTTAAATCAAGGCCGGCGCCATCGTCACGCACCGTAAGCTGCAGGGAATTTTCATCATGATCGCGCAACGCCAAAATCACCTGCCCAATAGAAGGTTTATGTAATCTGGCGCGAGTTTCCGGATCCTCAATACCGTGCACTACAGCATTACGAATTAATTGCGAACAAATCGCCTGTACCTCCTTCGATTCAGCGGCTCGCATTGGCAATTCGGCAAAACCATAAACCTCAACATTGACGTTTTTAGCCTTGCGTTCAGCCAACTTTGCAGCGAAAGTTTTTAACTTATTGATTTCTTCATTATTGTGGCGTTGCAAGGTCTCCGTAAGTTTGGCCGACTGCTCATCCAATTCCTGTTGTTGTATCTCATCATTGGAATCGAAACTGGTGGTCAGTTCCTCCAAAAAGCTCAGTTCTTTACTGATCTGGGCCAAATCTACGGTCAGACCAAACAAGTCATCGCTTGCCAGTTTTGGTCGCTGTTTAAGGCGCGCTATTTTGTCAAATAGCTGATCCGCCGACGCTTCGATCAGACCCACTCCGATGGCCGCGGCTTCATCCCGCATTTTGATGACTTTCTGCTCAATCCACACTAATTTCTTTTCGTTGCCGATGCGGTCGCCTAACTCCTCACGCACCAAGTCATTGATCTGGTGGACCTGGTTAAAGGCCCGCTGGTAAAAATCATTTAAGTCTTCCGAGTCAGCAGCGATATTTCCCATCAACACCTGAAACCGTTCGTGACTGCTCTCGCTCACCGCCATGAGTTCCTGTTCGAGATTTTTTTCGGTGCTAATGTCCTCAATACTAACCAATACACTGGGTCGTGCGGCCCCTTCTGCTGGTTTAAATTCAAAGCGCAGAAAGCGATGTACAGTCTCTCCATCCGCTTCCGGCATGGCAACCACCAGATTATTCAGGGCCTCTGGCTTATCAACCCCCTTGGCGTCGCTAAATAGCGACCGCAGGTAATTTTCCACCGGTTTACGTTCTTCGGTTTTCAAATAGGGACGCAGAAAATCCAGAAAGTTGCCTCGTATAGGTTGAGGTTGGCCAAACAACCCCATTGTGGCTTTGGATTGCACTGAACCAATGACCAGATTGGTGTCCAACATGAACAGGCCGCTGCCAATGGTATCCAGAATGGCACGTTTATTGGCTAGCTGCTCTTCGAGCCGCACGTCAATGCGATTCAAACGTGTGAAAAATATATAAAGGATAGCGAGAAATCCCAGTAATGCGATCACCAATGCCGAATACTGAAACAATCGAAATTGTCCGACCCGCTGCATTACATAGTTACGATGCGCCGCGGTAAACTCAGCGTAGGCCTTGATTGTGGAAGCCGGATTACCACGCTCTAATTGATTTTGAAATTCCAGTGCCGCAGCTTTAAGTTGCGCATCATCCGCTGGCCTGAAGTTGTGAATCGCCCCATGCACGGAACGATATTCGCCTCCTTCGATGGTTAACCGGACATGCGCTGCTGTTTGCTCAAATAAAGCCTGCTCACTGGAACCTCGGTTGTCCAGCATTGATTGCAATATAGCACTGCGGGCAACGGCGGCTACGTCTGCACGACCCAGCGTGGAATTAAGATAGATGCTGCCGAGCAGAATGCTCATCACAATGATGACTATGGCGGCGATCACAACTATTAGTCCTGAATAGCGGCGCAGGCGTTCGAACAACATTACTACCTCTTATTATTATTAGTCCGGCTCGTGCTCACGCCCTAAACATGACCACCAGCCCGGTAAATTTTCCAGTGTTAATCGTGGAAACGCTCCGTTGTTGCCAAGCCAGCCTCAAGGTGACAGACCGCGCCTTTTGATCATCTCGCCTGTGCACAGGCTCAAGCACGGGCTTTACTTGAGCCCCTTGATCCTGCAGGTCAAGTTTTAGCATTATCCAACGCAACTGTCTAGCCAGCCAGACATCTGCTCGACACAGTTATGCCGCTTGATAAGAGAAATATCGCTTGTTTACAGGGCGGTTTGGATGATAAGTATGCAATTGTCTCGAAAATAGCATATACATGATAAGAGGCGCGCCGCATTCGGCGTGTGCGTCTGCGACCACAACAATAAAAGGGGCTCATATGAAGACTTCCGATCTGTTTGTAAAGGCACTGGAAAATGAAGGTGTCGAGTATATTTTTGGTATTCCTGGCGAGGAAAATCTCGACTTCCTCGATTCCCTGCAGGGTTCATCCATCGAGCTGGTGTTAACCCGGCATGAGCAGGCTGCCGGGTTCATGGCCGCAACGTATGGCCGCTTCACCGGTAAACCCGGCGTGTGTTTGTCCACGCTCGGCCCTGGCGCGACAAACTTTGTTACAGCGGCAGCCTACGCCCAGCTGGGGGCAATGCCAATGGTCATGCTGGCAGGTCAGAAACCGATACGTAAAAGCAAACAAGGTCGATTCCAAATCGTTGACGTGGTCGGCTTAATGAAGCCGATCACGAAATACTCGGAACAAATTGTCGATGGCGCGAATATACCGTCTATGACACGCGACGCTTTCCGGCTAGCGATGGAGGAGCGCCCGGGCGCAGTGTATCTGGAACTCCCCGAAGACATCGCTGAGGAGCAAACCGACGCAGAAATTTTTGAAGTTGTCGGTCACCGCAGACCCATTGCCGATCACAAAACTATTGCTCAAGCGGTAGAGATGATCGAACAGGCTGAAATGCCATTGCTGTTAATCGGTGCTGGTGCCAATCGCAAACGCACCAGCCAGGCGTTAACCGAGCTGATCGATAAAACAGGCATTTACTTTTTCAATACCCAGCTAGGCAAGGGTGTGGTTGACGAGCGTCACGAACAATTTATCGGCACCGCAGCTTTGTCTTCAGACGATTTCTTACATTGCGCCATTGATCGCGCCGATCTGATTATTAACGTGGGCCATGATGTGATCGAAAAGCCACCATTCTTCATGGAACAAGGTGGTAAGAAAGTCATCCATGTAAATTTTTTCGCCGCCCAGATTGACGACGTTTACTTCCCACAACTCAATGTAGTCGGTGATATATCAACCTCGGTTGAGCACATTGCTGACAAAATAAATATGCCGGAGCGCGATTACAGCTATTTTGCCAGAGTACGTGAAGAGGTCGACGCTAGAGTTAGTAAGTATTTTGAAGACCGTCGCTTTCCGATGCTGCCGCAGCGGCTAGTGAATGTACTGCGCAACAATCTCGAAGGCAAAGACATCATCACGCTCGACAATGGTGTTTATAAGATTTGGTTTGCACGTAACTACAAATGTTATGAACCCAATACCATGTTATTAGATAACGCGCTGGCAACTATGGGGGCCGGTCTGCCATCCGCCATGATGGCCAAACAGCTGTACCCCGATAGCAAAGTAGTCTCCATTAATGGCGACGGTGGCTTTTTGATGAATTCACAGGAGATTGAAACCGCAGTGCGCATGGGGCTGGATATGGTTGTCATCATCCTCAATGACAGCGCCTATGGCATGATCAAATGGAAGCAGGAAGGCATGGGCTTCAATAATTTCGGCCTCGATTTTGAGAACCCTGATTTCATTCAGTACGCGCAGAGCTTTGGCGCCATAGGGCACCGCCCAGAATCGCATGACGAGTTTGAGACGATTCTGCAGGAAGCTCTGAACGGTAAGGGTGTGCACTTGATCGATCTGCCGATCGATTATTCGCTGAATCACTCAATACTTAATGTGCTGATTAAGGAGAGCGCCTGCATAATCTAGCTTCTCCGTCAGCCAGCGGCCCCGCCGCTGCTGCCCGGCGTTAAATTTCTCGAGTATGGCGGAAGTCAACGTCCGGCCAGCGCTCCATGGTGAGCTGTAAATTCACCATATTGGGGGCGATGTAAGTCAGGCTCTCGGCGCCATCGAGCGCCAGATTGGATTCATTTTTACGACGAAATTCCTGCTCAGTTTTAGCGTCTGGAAAATGCAGCCAGCGCGCGGTGGCTACCTGCACAGCTTCAAAACTGCACTCAACTTTGTATTCATTTTTGAGCCGATGCGCGACCACATCAAATTGCAACACCCCGACTGCACCCAGAATCAGATCGTTATTAATTAATGGCCTGAATACCTGAGTCGCGCCCTCTTCGCTAAGCTGCACCAGCCCTTTCTGCAGCGCTTTGGCACGCAAGGGGTCACGCAATTGAACTCGGCGAAACAGCTCGGGCGCGAAATTTGGAATACCGGTGAACTTTAAATCTTCACCTTCTGTGAAGGTGTCGCCGATCTGAATAGTGCCATGGTTGTGCACGCCCAATATATCCCCGGCACAGGCGTAGTCGGCCTGATCCCGCTTAGCGGCCATAAAGGAGCTGGCATTATTAATTGCCACATCACGTGCCAGGCGCACGTGGCGTAATTTTTTACCTTTCTCATAGCTGCCTGATGTAATCCGCATAAAGGCGATGCGGTCATGGTGCGATGGGTCCATATTGGCCTGAATCTTAAATACAAAACCGGTAAATTTGGCTTCCGACGCACTGACATCGCGCGACTCGGCGGCTCGCGGTTGTGGCGGCGGGGCCAATTTCGCGAAATTATGCATTAGCTCTTCCACGCCAAGATTAGCTATCGCTGAACCGAAAAAAACCGGGGTCAAATCGCCACTCAAATACAACTCCAGATCAAATTCATTGCTGGCGCCACGCACCAGTTCTAGCTCTTCACGCAGTTGTTCGGCGTCGTTTCCAAGTGCCTCTTCTAACTCAGGGCTATCCAGACCGCTGATAAAGGTATCCTCATCCGCCGCATTACCCGGTCGACCCGCGAACAGGTGAATACTGTCGTCGTACAAGCGGTAGATTCCTCGAAACTGCTTGCCCATGCCAATCGGCCAGGTCATTGGCGCACACAGAATATCCAGCACCGATTCGATCTCGTCCAATACTTCAATCGGGTCGCGCCCTTCCCGGTCCATTTTATTCACAAAGGTCATAATGGGCGTGGTTCGCAAGCGGCAGACGTCCATCAACTTGATGGTTCGCTCCTCCACACCCTTGGCCACATCAATCACCATCAACGCGGAATCGACCGCAGTGAGCGTACGGTAGGTGTCTTCAGAGAAGTCTGCGTGGCCCGGCGTATCCAGCAGATTTATCATCTTGTCGTCATACACAAATTGCATAACCGAAGAGGTAACGGAAATGCCACGTTGTTTCTCAAGTTCCATCCAGTCCGAGGTGGCGTGGCGGCCACTTTTTCTGGCCTTGACATTACCGGCCATTTGAATCGCACCGCCCGATAATAAAAGGCGCTCGGTCAGCGTGGTTTTGCCGGCGTCGGGGTGGGAGATGATCGCAAAAGTGCGGCGCAGCGCGACATCGTCAGGCAGAGTCATGGCGTAAATTGCGTGGAACTGGAAATGCGCGGATTATATAGCAAAGCGGCCAGCGACATCGCCGCACAACAGTAATTTTGCGGAACCGCTACTGTTAAGCCTATGGCTGGCGCTCAATGCGGCGACCACGTTCATTCAGAATGACGCTCTGCTGCTTAATCTCAACAACCTTCAAGCCTGGCCTGACGAAGTCATTCTGCCGATACATTTTGCCGTTGATCATTACAAATCGCTGCTCGGCCTGCTCGGCATAAGAGACTACGTTGATGACAATTTCTTGGTTCGCAAGCTGCTCTGTTTGTTGTTCTAGCGACTCATTACTAATGACAACGGGCTGGGTCGGGGCTGGCTCTGAGGGCAAGCGCATTATCAAAACCGCGATAACTATGAGCAGGGCAACACAGGCAGCAATAGCGGCAAAAAAAGGCCAGCGCTTTGGCTCTTCCGGTGCTGGCATGTCCGCCAAGGTCGGCACATCATTGAGCTTGCGCTCTTGCTCAGATTTTTTCAGGGCGTCGAGAATCGTTGACATAATTATTGCGCCACGCGCTGCACCAATACCCGTGTTTGTTCGGGCTGTAAAATTTCATTTAACAGTAGATAGGTTTCATTGCCCACCTTGCTGTCCGCTACGATTGCAAAGCGGTTTTGCAGGGCAAACACCTTTTGTGCCATGTCCATGTCAAATTCCTTCGCAGCAGTTTCTTCTAGCAATGGTAAACCGGTTTTCTGCAACGCCTGATTGAGTGCGATGCGCAACGGCACCAGCGAATCGACTCGGTCGTTTAATTGGAGCACCCGCGTACCCAGCGGCGAAGGTCGCCAGAACGCCAGGGCGTTGCCGTTCCAACGTTGCTGCAACTCAGCCACGGATACCCGCACGCTGCGCTCACCCACCAGTACCTCGGCCGTGTTTTTCTGCAGTGCGGTGAGAATAACCCGATGTAATTGATCATTATGCGTCAACACCATGGCCGTAGGGCGGTTGTAGCGCAGCAGCTGTTGCCAGGTTTCCACTCCCAGACAACGTAGGCCAGTGGCCTGTACCTCCGAGCATATTGCTTGCATCAATTGCTGAGGTAATTGAACACCCCACATCTGCGCCAGAGCCCGCAGCGTGGTGATCCTGCCAGTAAGATCAGCCGACGTGTCGAGCAGCGCCCCCAACTCACTCGACTCTGGCACCACCACATCGTCCGGCGCAGCGCTTAGAAACTCATCAGACACCACCATCGTGCCCGGTTGCGCCGCAACATTGGTGATGGTCGTGGTAATGGTGTCAGGACTTGCATCAGCTTCAGCGGTCGGTTCCGCCGCAATGGACTCGTCAGCAATAACAGCGCCATCCTCTGCGAGTGCGGGCTCTGGTGCGCCGGGGCCTGCAACTTGGTCAGTCGCTTCGTCCGAGGCGGGTTGCTGCGCGGCACCTGATTCATCTTGTGGCGCCGATTCAGCAGGAGATGCTGGGTCAATCTCCGACAGCAACGGGGTAGCCAATGCTGGGTCTGGGGTTGCGCTGTCGACTGGTGTGGTTTGGCTTATGGGGGCGCCAGTCGAGTTATCAGCAGCGGGTTGATTTGCCTCGGTAGTGCCAGCCTGTTGCTCCGACACCTCGCTGGTGACGGGTGTCGGTGCAGATTTATTGGCTGTGCCGCCACCAATAAACCACCACCATAAACCGATATTCAGCAAAACTAAAAAGGCAGCCGGCAGCAACCATTGGCGAGCATCAGACAGGCCTGATTTGGATTCTTTGGGCGCATCTTTGGTACTGATAAAAACCTCCCGGGCAGCGGCTTTAACGGCGCTGGAGTCAACAGTGGATTGAGATTTGGAATAGGCATTAAGTAGGGAATGGTCGGCCAAAACATTAATCTTGCGCGGAATCCCTTCACTTAAATTATGCAGCCGCGACAAAGCCTGCCGGCTGAAAACGGGTTGCTTGCATCCGGCCACGCCGAGCCTGAAATTAACGTAATCGGCAATCTCGTTGCGGTCCAAAGCCCCGAGATGGTAGCGAGCTGTCACCCGCTGCGCCAACTGGCGCAGATCATTGCGCGAGAGAATTGCATTGAGCTCCGGCTGACCAATCAGAATAATCTGCAGCAACTTATGTTTGGTTGTCTCAAGATTGGTCAGCAGTCTAATTTGTTCGAGCACATCGCGACCCAGCAATTGGGCTTCATCAATAATCAGAACCGTGTGCCGGTTTTCTGAGTAAGCGCTCAACAAATGTTGATTGATGGCATCCAGTAGCTGTTTCAGGCTGGCATCGGCTGCATAGTCGATTTTAAGTTCGTCACAGACCGTTTGCAGCAACTCAGTTTCATTAATGTTAGCGTTTAGGATCAGCGCGACGTCAACGTTCTCCGGCAGATCGCCAAGCAGGTTTCGACACAGGGTGGTCTTGCCGGTCCCCACCTCACCGGTCAGCACGATGAAACACCCGCCCTGTGACAAGCCATAGCTGAGATGCGCCATAGCTTCCTTATGACGCTCACTCATATACAAATATTGAGGGTCGGGTGCGATCGAAAACGGCCGCTCCGCCAGACCAAAGAACCCCTCATACATAATGCATTACCCCACGCATGACTTCGAATGGAGAATCATTACAGATAGCTAGGGCAGTGGCAAGGTTACGCAGCTCACTGTAAACCTCATTGTGCCCGTGCAGCAACACTTAGCCGCTCAAACAACCCAGCACCACGACCGCCAATGACGTGGCTAATCTCTTGCAGGGAGTTCTGTTCGGCGGCACGTCGGCGAAAATTATCAAGCTCTGCATCAACCGGGGCATCATAGGCCACCGTGGCCAGTTCACGAGACAATCTAGCCTGCGCCTCATGCTGCGATAATTTGCCTGCCAAGGTCTTGGCACCCCTTATTTTAAGCGTGGATATGGCATCCAGATTGCGATATACCTGATCCATGTCGCCGAAGGCTTGTAGCAAGGCAGAGGCTGTTTTTGGCCCTACGCCCGGCACTCCTGGAATATTATCGACCGCGTCACCACACAGGCCAAGGTAATCCTGAATGGTTTCCGGAGGGACGCCGAACTTGTCTTTTACTCTGGCAGCATCGAGTTGCTGATTACGGGCAAAATCCCACCAGAAATCGCCACCTCTCAGCAATTGGGTAAGGTCCTTGTCGCCGCTCACTATGGCGTTGCGGTAGCCCTGGTCACGGGCTATCAATGACAAGGTTGCGATCAAATCATCGGCTTCATAGCGCTCATGGGCGACGCAAAACAGACCCGCGGCTTCGGCAACTCGTCGGCATAGTTGAAATTGCCTGGCCAGATCTTCAGGTGGCAACTCACGATTCATTTTGTAGGCCGGATACAACTCGTTTCGAAATGACTGAGTAAGGCTTTCGTCAAATGCGACCGCCACATGGCTGGCTTGGGTACGCTCCACAAACTCAGTTAAAAACCGACAGAAACCATACACCGCGTTGACCGGTGTACCGTCTTCCCCGCGCATCGAATCGGGCACCGAGAACCAGGCTCTAAAAATATAGATGCTGGCATCAATCAAATAAACCGTCGGCACTGCTTTGGTGTGCATAGGCTAGCTTGCGGTGGCCACTCGTATTAGATGGACACGACGGGAATCGGCGTGGACGATCTCAAACTGCAGGCCCTCCAACTCCAGAATCTCTCCGCGCTGTGGTACATGCCCAAAGGTCTGCGAAATCAATCCCCCAATGGTGTCGCTGGCGCCAGCGTTGAGGTAGGTTTTGAAATAGTCGTTAAATTCATCAATCGGCAATACCGCTTTAATGATGGTTTCGCCATCCTGCATGACCCGAATCATGGTTTCATCTTCTTCGATATCGTGTTCGTCTTCTATTTCACCGACAATCTGCTCCAGCACATCTTCAATCGTGACCAGCCCAGCCACGCTGCCATACTCATCGACCACCACAGCCATGTGGTTACGATTTTTTCGAAAGTCCTGTAGCAGCACATTTAGGCGCTTGCTTTCCGGCACGAACACGACTGGGCGCGTCAGGTCACGCAGATTAAATTTTGGTTTCTTTTCATCGTCAAAATACTTCAGAAGATCTTTCGCCATTAACATGCCGATAATCTGATCACGCTCATTGTCGACCACAGGAAACCGCGAGTGGCCACTCTCAACCATTACGTCCAAACAATGGTCTAAGTCATCTTCTTTTTCCACGTGAATCATATTACTGCGGGGAATCATAATGTCGCGGACTTTTAAATCGGAGACAAACATCACTCGCTGCATCATGTCATAGGCATCGCGCGCAACAATTCCATCTTGCTCAGCCTGACGCAGGCTTTCCAGCACATCGGCCTTTGATTCAGCACGTGAGTTTGGCAACAGACGTGCCAAAAAAGATTTTAAGGGATGCCCGGTCGCGGACCGAGATTTGGCTTCAGGTGGCATAATAATCGCTCAATCAGTGGCGATAAGGATCAGCAAAACCCTGGGCGGTTAATATTTCCACCTCCAGTGATTCCATGGTTTCAGCTTCTCGGGCGTGCTGATGATCAAAACCGCAGAGGTGCAAAATACCATGGGTCACTAAGTGGGCATAGTGCGCGGCCAGCGGCTTGGATTGCTGTACGGCTTCCTCGGCACAGAGCGGGTGACAAATCACCACGTCTCCCAATAAAGAAATATCAACATCCGGGTCAATATCAAAAGGAAAAGCCAACACATTAGTGGTTTTATCCTGATCGCGGAACTGACGGTTCAGAGCCTGCATTTCAGCCGCGCCGACTATTCGCAGCGTCGCGTCACTGTCCACCTGCCCAACCTTCGCGTAGGCGCACTGCGCCCATTGCTGTAATTGTTGCGCCGCCGGTGGTTCCTCGGCGTCGTCAAGGTCATCCGACTGCAATTCTGAGGCGTACTGTACGTCCAGAATCAGACTAGGCTGACTCGCCACCTTAACTGTGCCGTTCATTTTTGTCGTAGGCCTCAACAATGCGCTGCACCAGAGGGTGTCGCACAATATCTTTGCCGGAAAACTGCGTTACCAAAATACCATTCACATTGCGCAATATTGACAGCGCATGTTTCAACCCCGAATAAGTCCCCTTGGGCAGATCCACCTGCGACACATCGCCAGTGATAACAACTTTAGAGCCAAAGCCAGTGCGGGTCAGCAGCATTTTCATCTGCGCCACAGTGGTGTTTTGTGCTTCATCCATAATGACAAACGCATCCGACAAGGTGCGCCCGCGCATGTAGGCCAGGGGCGCTAGTTCTATGGCGTTTTTCTCGATTAGTTTGGTGACCCGCTCAAAGCCCAATAACTCATACAGGGCGTCGTACAGGGGCCGCAGATAGGGGTCAATCTTCTGGCCGATATCACCAGGCAGAAAACCCAGGTTCTCGCCCGCTTCAACGACCGGCCGAACCAGCATAATGCGGCTTACTTCGTCGTTGATCAGGGCGTCAACCGCTTTAGCGACCGCCAGATACGTTTTACCGGTACCTGCAGGGCCGATGCCAAATACCACGTCTGCCTTATCAATAGCGTGCATATACTCGCTTTGTGCGCGCGATTTTGCAGTCACCTGCTTGAGCGGCGCTTGCACACGTTCATACTCGATATTCTGCTCGTCTGGTTCTGACATATTGCGGATGATCTGATAAATTTTGGCGGGTTCGAGGCCCTGCCCGTTTTGCGTCAGGCTGTACAATTTGCGCAACACCTTACCGGCAATATTGATTTTTTCATCGTTGCCCTGCAATACAAAGTCAGCACCCTGCTGATAGCACTTCACCAACAACTCCTGTTCAATCACAGCGATATTGCTGTGCCGTTCGCCACATAGAATTGATAAGCGGTTGTTATCTGCGGGCGAATCAACCGAGCCCAGTGAGATGGTTTTCGCTGGCAAAGCCTGATTCAATGAGAATTCCCTGCGCGTGCGGCTAATTTAGCTGATGCAACTGATGCAACGGATGCAGAGTTGCGGGTCATTTCTGCCATTTAGATTGCGACCTCTGGGCCGCGCTGCGAGTCGCGCTTAAGTTGCATGGTTGCAGGTCTGTGCTCTTTAGCCAAGCTAGCCAAGCTCAGCACCCGCCGTTCTAAATTCGAATTCCATGTGACATTTATAGAGCATCGCTACCAATAAAACAAGCTCCAAACGCGGCACAAACCGGTTTCTTAACACCACCTAAAATTGCACACCACGCAGTGAATTGGGCAATGCTTCGGTGATTTTCAAGTCGACAAATTGGCCAATCTGATCATGTGAGCCATCAAAATTGACTACCCGGTTATTTTCCGTGCGGCCGGATATCTGTCGCGGGTCTTTGCGCGCCGGCCGGTCCACCAACACCGTCTGCACACTGCCCACCATATCCGCGCTGATTTGCTGTGCCATTTCATTAATACGCGCCTGTAAACGTTGCAGGCGGGCCTGCTTGACCTGCATCGGCACATCATCAGCCAGATCGGACGCTGGCGTGCCGGGGCGGGCACTGTAGATAAAACTGAAGCATTGATCGTAGCCAATGGTTTCAATCAGGTTCATGGTCGCTTCAAAATCCGCATCGGTTTCGCCGGGAAAGCCAATAATGAAGTCAGAAGAAAGACTGATATCTGGCCTTATTTTTCGAATCTTGCGGATGATCTCGATGTAGTCCTCAGCCTGGTAACGTCGTTTCATGGCGGCCAGAATTCGATCCGAGCCCGACTGCACGGGCAGATGTAAATGGTTTACCAGTTTGGGAACATCCTGATACACCCGAATCAGGCTATCGCCAAACTCCAACGGGTGAGAGGTGGTGTAGCGAATCCGGTCAATGCCCTCTATTTCGGCGACATAGCGTATCAATAGGGCCAAATCCGCCATACTGCCATCGTGCATGGCGCCCCAGTAGGCATTCACATTCTGGCCCAGTAACGTCACTTCACGTACGCCCTGCTGTGCCAGCGAATAGACTTCGGCAATCACATCATCGAACGGCCGCGAGAACTCTTCTCCACGCGTATAGGGCACCACGCAAAACGAACAATACTTACTACAGCCTTCCATAATCGAAACAAAGGCCGTTACACCATCCACCCGGGGTTTTGGCAGGGCATCGAACTTTTCTATCTCCGGGAAGGAAATATCAACACTGGGCTGCTTATCACGCACCACCTCATCATACATTTTCGGTAATCGGTGCAGCGTTTGTGGCCCAAACACCATGTCAACATACGGCGCACGCCGCCGAATGCTTTCACCTTCCTGACTGGCCACGCAACCGCCGACGCCAATCACCAGGTCCGGGTTCTGTTGCTTGAGATCTTTCCAGCGCCCCAATTGAGAAAACACTTTCTCCTGCGCTTTCTCCCGCACCGAGCAGGTGTTCAACAGAATAATGTCGGCTTGCTGCTCATCGGTAGTCGGCTGCACGTCGTGGGAGGCCTGTAATGAATCCAGCATACGATTGGAATCGTATTCATTCATCTGGCAACCGAAGGTTTTGATAAAAACTTTTTTGCTCATGGTATTTTCTCAAGCGCCGGACGTGGCCGGCATCGGGGCGCGTATTTTACCCAGTTTTGCTCAATTAGCTAAACGCTAAAAGCAAAAAAGCCAGCATAAATGCTGGCTTTTTAAAGGGCGTGTGGCTGATGCTACTGTGGGCTCACCACCAAGGCGGGGTCGCCGAGGATTTGCCAGCCTAGATAAATATCTGTGGCGCCCGGCAAAGTTGCGGCCATCGCTTGCTTGGCTTCAATAATCGCTTCACCGATGGTTTTGTTAGGCGCATACATGCGCTGGTTCATTTCCATACCTAATAGGCGCTCACCATTGGAGGTGGTCAGGGTAGAGGCACCCAGCACCGTCACGGCGCCCGCTGCACTGTCGACCAGAAATTTGTCGCCCATCGAGTTACCGTCCGGGTCAACAAAGTAGGTATTCCAACAGCCCCATTGCGTGATCAAAGCCGGTTTATCAAAATTAGTCAAGCCGATGACATCACTGGTAGTCAACATCTTAGGGCTGGTAAAGGCCCACGCGTGCTGAGAAGAGTGGCCAATGTAGGCCGCCACAGAAACGCCAGAGTTGAGTGCCGTGATCAGTTTGTTTTTAGCCGCCTGTGCGCCGTCAACATCTGGGTAGGCGCGAAAAAAATCGCCGTTCACGCGGGTTACCGAATTGCGCCATAGATCCTGCGGAATTGCGTCCACCAGATCGTTGGCGTCATCAGTAAAGCTGACACTATTTCCCACATCTTCTTTATCGGCCGCGATCAGGATGCGGCCGCTGTAGCCGACGCGCGCCTGGTAATCGTTGATTTTCTCAACCACATTAGCCAGTTCTGCCGGTGTTCTGGCGGAAATTCGGCCTACTGGAATATCCGGAATATCGTCGCCATCAAGATCGCCGTACTTGGCGTCCGAGGGTGTTTGCGATATCAGCAATTGACCGCCCGGTGTGGTGGCATAATAGGTCGGAATAAAGCTAATCGACTGAGAGGCATAGTTCTTGTAATCGTAGGTGTCGCCGCCAATCAAGGTGACAAAGCGTGTACCCATATTGGCGGCTGCATGTTTCACATAGGCGTGAATCGCGTCCGCGCTGGGCACATGGTGGCCGAACTGACCGTAGATCTGGGCCACATCGACGACCTTGACGCTGTAATCTGCCTGCCTTAATTGCACCAGTGAATCCAGCGCCGGGCCAAAGAAGCTATCGTGCGTAATAATCAAATATTCGGCTTTACCGGAATTAATGTCCTGCTCATCATGAATCATGGCAACATGCGGTTGCTTGTAACCGGATTCATTCACGACGATAAACTCTGCGGCGTCATTACCGGTGCCGAAACCAAAAGTGTTGGCGTCGACTGATTTACCACCAGTTATGCGCCTGATTTCACCGGCATCATCAATGCGATAGACATTCAACTGGTCACCGGAAAAGCCGGTAGCCTGCGCCTGCCCTGCCGCAAAACGGCCTTGCAGGTAATCACCCTCAGCCACTGTATTACGCTGATAGCTTACGCGAATTTTGTTTAGCGCGGCTGCATCGAGCGGCATATTTTCAATGCCCTTAAGGGCAACGCGAACATCATTAACACCGTTATTAATGGCCACGTTGTCCGCGCTGATGGTCTCTACCTTTACGCCATCAAATTGAGAATCCCCAATGGCTACGCCATTAATGAAGATTTCTACGTGATGGTCATTGCCAGGGTCGGGCAGGTCTATGATGCCGAACACTTCAACATCCATATCCGCGGTATTGCCGGCAACTTGAGTCAGATCATTAAACTGATATGTCGGCCCTGCAGTGCCACCCTGGGCGATGATTTGACCATAGTGCCAGGGATCAGATTTGCTCGGCGACAAATAATCGTAGTAACTGTTGCTCTCGATGACCGTCCTGGCCAGATAGTTGTTAGCGCTCGGCTTTTTCTTATCGAACTTGAGCTTTTTCTTACCCATTACCTCGCGCAACTCTTTGTCAAGATGTAAGGTATACGCGGCGTCATTGGTGTACACACTATCGGCCGCTTCGCCATAAAACTCGATATAACCACCGGGGCCAAACTCAGACTTTTTACCAAAGGCCTTGTCTTGACCCTGGGTGTGCACTGCCACCTTTTCCCCGTTGCGAGTCACCGCAAAATGCTGATGTCGTACACCCGCAAAATCAGCATACTCGGCCAGGGTCGCGTAGCTGATTCGCTGCATGCCGGTTTGGTTAACCAGCAAGTTGGCTAACTCTACCGCCGAGGCGTTGCCGATACCAGTGAACAACAGCGCTGCGCCAATTGAACCAAGCAATAAGTATTTAAATCTAGTCATTACTGTGTCTCCCGTCATCATCGGGTTATCGACGCGCTGCGCTGTCATCTTGTTGCCTCGCTTTCATTAATCGGTCTTCAATCGATTGCTGTACTCGGCCTTTATCTGGCGCAGTGGTCTCATCCAAACCACCCCAGTCGAATGCTGGCGGCACTTCAATCACCTCTCCATAGGCCTGATCCAAGCGGAACGGGCCGTGCGGTGTGATTTTTTCATTGGCCGATACGTCAACCAGCGTAAACCACTTGGCATCCACACCGTACACCGTATGGCGATAAGTGCGGGTGCTCATGGCACCGCCACTACCTTCTGCCAGAATTAACTCCGGCGTCAGCAGTTGCCAGCCCTCAGCCGTGCGTGCGTAGATCTGATAACCGACGTGGCCGACTTCGTTGCTGGTTTCCCAGACAAACTCAACCGAGCCACCGGCATTGGTTGCCGTAAAGTAATTCACTGTCACCGGAGTGGTGGTGAAATCTTTTTGATAACCAAAATCCACACCAGTCACCGGAGTTCCGGACAGCGTTATCGCGTTGGTGGTCATATCATCACACGCGGGCATACTTACACTGTCGCATATGGCCGGCACATTATCCGGATCAGCCGTGCGGCCGAACCCATCGATAGTGGTGTTATCCGGTAGCACCTGAACCTTATAGTTACCAGCCGGCAAACCGATAAAGGAATAGTCACCGGTGGCATTAGTGGTGGTGCGTTGCAGTTCCTGGAAGCTTCCATCTGGTAGCTCAATCAGCAGCACTACAGGAACTCCTTCAACTGGTGCATCATTGGTGCCATTGAACATTAGGTCTGGCGTCGTACCCTCGGTCTCTGTGAACACATGGCCACCCAAGCTGTTAGGCCCGGTCACACCAAAGTCAGCGCGCAGATTGGGCGCAGTGCCAGTATGCGTGAGCGCGTAGAGCCAAGGCCTGGCCCTGTTGTCGGTTACACCACCGACATCGACTGGAATTGCGGTGCCATCTGTACCCTCAACAAACCCAAGTGAATCGGCAACCACCACGATGTACTGACCGGCCGGTAAATTGGTGAAATTGTATTCGCCATTCTGATCGGTGGTCACCGTGCGTACCAGGTTATCAATACCTGGCACCGGTTGCTGAGATGCGGCGCCGGACGCGATCGTTGGATCGTTCGGTATCGCACTGGCGTCTGTATCATGCCACAGCTGAATGGTAATGCCCTCAATACCGCGTTCCCCGTCTTCCAAGATACCGTTGCCATTGGTATCGAACCAGAAACGATTGCCAATAGGTGCCCGGTCTGCGCTGGAGACACCAGACTGGAAGCCCGCATCAAACGGATTCATCTGACACACCGGCACAGTTGGAATAAGCGGGAACTTATTGGTCGGCAAGGTCTCGTTCGGGTTCAAATCTTGCAACACATTATTCAAATCAGTTATGACGATTTGATAAAAATCCGAGTCCATGAAAATACCGGTGAACTCGTAAAACCCGTTCGCGTCAGTCACCGTTGTCGCAACAATTTCTTCCATCCCGGCTGGACCTTTTAACAAGTTAAGAGTCACACCCTGGAACTCGCCGTCCACGTTCGCATCGTAATCGCCATTACGATCGGTATCTGAGTAAATCGTACCGTTAAGCTCACAGGTAGTGATTGGATTCACCGCGGCAGGCTCGAAACCAAAATCCAAAAAGCTAATCACATGATCACTATCTGTTTCCAGATCTTGATTGAAATAGGAATCAGCGTTGATTGGTAAATTAGTTGGTTGCGCAAGATTTAGCCCGCTGGGGAAATTGATGGCGCTTTCATTACTGTTGTAAACCACCACCAAGTCATTCGGCGAGGTACCCGCGACAATCGGAATATTGCTTAACACCCAGTTGCCATCCACACCCGTGGTGGCGATTCCAACCAACGGAGGCCCACTGGTGACGGTCACATTATCGGCCGCGTCTATCGAAACCTCAGTGTTATCAAAGCCGATGAGAATCTCGATGTTCGGAATTGGTGCTTCACCCGGGTCGAAAATGCCATCGCCATCCACATCCAGCCATACAATGCCGGACATAAGGCCGGTATTCGCATCCGGCTCATGGCCAACATCAACGTCGGTCACATTTTCGCCCTCGGACAATTTAACCGGTGCGGGATTAACGGTCTCAGTCAGGCCAGCCGGCAGCGTCGCCGGATCCGTACCGACTTCGTATTCACCAGCCCCAAGGCCCGCAAATACATACTCACCATTGGTATCTGTGGTCGTGGTCGCAATGGCATTACCAGAGTTACACGGTGCCACATCGGCAAAACACAAAAATACCGTGGTGGCGGACAAATCTGGTTCCACCGTTTGTGCATCCGCGCTGCCATTTTCATCGATGAAAATTTCACCGCTGATCGATCCGCTGATTTCGTCCTTAACATAGCCAAAGTCAACATCGCTGACCGGTGCACCCATCAGGGTCACGGGCAGGGCATCCAGACCACTGGTGATGTCATAGCCGGCCAACAGATGCGCCGCATCAGACACGCGCACGGTGTAATCACCGTTCGGCAGGTCGTTAAAGGCGTAGTCACCGTTGGCATCCGTCGTCGCCACCGCAATCACGACGCCACTGGCGTTGACCAGTTCTACGGTGATGGTCGGAATACCACCCTCAACGCCGTCCTGCAGACCGTCTTTATCGCTGTCGAGGAACACCGTACCGGTAATATCATTAACACTCGGATTGTTGTAACCAAAATCGTTAGCGACCGAGCTTCCACCCAGCGCCAGCACAATATCGGCCTGGTCATTACCGGGAATCATCAGAGGCTGGTCCGGATCCTCAGTGTTACTGCCAGCCGGCGGTGTCACCACCACACGGTAATCACCCGGCGGCAAGCCATCAAAGGAATAACTGCCATCGCTGGTGACCACAATGGCTACCGTGGTTTCGTAGACAGTGTCACCATCAATGTCGCGCAACAGCGTCACGGTGACGCCGCCAATACCAGGTTCGCCGCCATTGCGATCAAAACTATTATCGGCATCGGAATAAATGGTACCCGCAATCAGGCCAGTATTAACAAAGCCAAAACTATCCTGATTGTCAGTGATTCCGCCGGTCAAATTAACAGAGTCAGACAGGCGCGCGATGCCTTCCAACGTAGTGCCGGTCAACCCAGCCAGTACGCTGGTAGTGTCTGTAATTCGCAGGCTGTAGACACCATCAGTCAAGCCGGTAAAGTTGACGTCGCCATTGGCGTCAGTCAGCGCCGAGGCCACAACATTACCCGTCGCGTTCAACAGGTCAATACTGACACCGGCCAAACGTTTGTCTGTGCCGTTAATAACGCCGTCACTGTTTTCATCGTAGAAAACCGTATCGCTGAGCGTATTGGTGTCGGGATTGTCAAAACCAAAGTCCACATCGGTGACGGTGCGCAGTGCGCCATTGAGGCTCACTGGGTGACCCACAAAACCACCTTCGCTTTGCGGCCCTACAGTGGCTGTAAAGCCGACTAATTGCGCATCCGCAGGATTAATGGTGACGGTGTAGTCGTCGCCAAACGGCACATTAGTAAACAGATAATCGCCATTGGCATTAGTAGTGACCGTACCGCCCACGGGGGTACCAGTCGCATCCAGCAGGGTCAGAGTAACGCCTGCAATACCGGCTTCACCCGGACCCTGAATGCCGTCGCCATTGGCATCGGCCCAAACTCGGTCACCGATGGCGCCGGTATTCACTACCGGTATATAGCCAAAGTCGACATCGACCACGTTCTGGCCGGCCGCCACGGGCACGGACTTCGGCTCTACGCCACCCACACCGGCGGTATTGGTCAGGCCGGCTGGTAAGTCGGCTTCCAGCACATTAATGGTGTAGGTATTCGGATACAGCCCCTCGAAAAGGTACATGCCATTGCCGTCGGTGGTCAGCACCGGGCAATTGGCACCGCCGGCCGGCAAGGGAGTACACGTGCCGTCTTGCAGCTCTACCCGAATATCGGTAAAGCGCGCTTCTTCAATATCATTGATGCCATCCAGGTCTTCATCGAACCAGACCGTGCCGGCCAGACTGCCGGGGTGGAAATCAACGAAATTATTGTTTATGTCTTCTTCGCCGCCCACCATGGTGACCGGAATCAGATTATCGTTGGTATTGGTGTTTGCGAACACATCATTATCGACCGACTGTGCGTCGCTCACTGAACTGAGACCCGCTGGATCGATTTCGACCACCACAAAGTTGGCATCCGTGAAGCTGAAGAACGAGTAATCACCGCTGACATCGGTGGTGGTTTCGCTCACCAAGGTGCCGGGCACGCCGGTTGGCGTGGCACCGCCCGCGTCGGTGTAAAGTTGCACGGTGGTGTTGGAAATCGGCGTATCACCAAGGCCATCACCGGTGGTGTCTTCCATCACATTACCGCTAATTATCGGCAGCGTAACACAAGCCGTATTCAGCAATTCTGTGAAATCTTTGGTTATGTCCTTGGAGTAAAATTGGTAGGAATTGCAATATTCCGCTTGCAAGGGTTGCGGCAAGGGGTCGGCAATGTCCACGGTAAAGGTGAGCACCCACGCATCCCCAGCCGCGATCTTGGTGTCCACCAAAAATTCCGGCATGGATGTGGGCACCCCATTGACGTCAGAAGTTTCTACATCAATGGCGACGCCACCTACGGTAGCGGTGGCATTTTGCAGCACATTACCCACTATATTGGGGGTAAAGGTAAAGCCATCCGGCAGCATATCAATAATAGTGGCCGGTTTGTCGGCCGTTTCGGCGAAGCCTATGTTGGTTGCCGTGAGCGTGTATTCCAGCGTGCCGCCAGGGGTCACGACCCCAGTGGCGGCGGTTTTCTCCAGTTGCATGATCGGCTCAGTCACGGAGACGATGGTTTCCAGCGTGCAATTAATAATTTCCGGATTGGTGGCGGGATCAACAGCGCCTGGCCCGTCGGTGTAACGCATGCAGATCTGGTTATCTATCACGCCACTGTTAGTGGTAATTTCCACCAGGATATCGGTGGCAAAACTTTGGCCGGGATTCAACGTCCCGACATTGTAAACCAGCGGGTTGGGGCCGGAATCCTGAGCGATCGGAGTGGAGCTGATGAACATCACCCCACCCGGCAGCGTATCTTCAATCACCACATTAAACAGGCTTGCGTCGCCCGCATTGAACGCTTGGACCTGATAAGCGGTTTGAGAGCCCTGACCCACCACAGTGTTGTTAACCGGTTTAGCAATAGCGGCGCACAGGTTTAGATCGGCACGGCTGGGCTCATAATAGCGCCACAGATGGTCTTTGCCACCGTCCGGGCCACCGGCATCACCACCAAACGTATCGGCGTGCAATTCTGGGCAATTGCCCGCGGGCAACATTGCCGTCACGTCGTCGATGCGGACTTTGACCCATACAAACTCGGGCTCTTCGAGCCGCGATTCACCGATCGAAAAGCGCACCGTCTTGGTGCTGGTTGCGTCGGTTTGGCTGATGGTGGACGGCAAGGGGAAGGTCACGCCCACGGTACTGCCATCGACAGAATCATCCGCGGTGAGGCCGCTTATACCGCCCGGAGTATCTTCAGAGATGCGGCTGCCCATATACTGGATTCGATTCCAGGGGCCAATCTCACTGTTGTCCATCGCCTGTCGAATCGCTTCGTCGTTAAACGGAGGAGTAACGGAGCCGTTAGGGTCCAGGGGATCAAACGCCGGGTCGGTGGCACGATGGGCAATGTATTCGTCCCAATCAAACTGCCAGGCATAGCCGCTCTCGGGGCCTGACACGCCGCTGGCAAAACCCCAGGGTGACGTGCCGCGCTTATCATCGGCAATCGGCGCGGTCACGCAACCGTGGATGTCAGCGCTGCAATTACCTACCCCGAGCCCGGAGTTGATGTGCGTTGCACCCTGTACGCCCCAGGCAAACAGCTGCTCGGCATCCCATTTATTGCAGGGCACACCAGGTTCTCCGCCGCTTTGCGAGAGGATTACGCCGGACAGGGTGATCCCGGGTGCCAGGTTGCCGTCGTTTAGCCCGCAATCGCCGTCGGCGTCATTGGCATACACGCCGCCAAGCGAGGCGGTGTAGCGTTGCCAGCTACCATAGGCGGTATCCGGATCAGTCGCATAGAAGATACCGGTGTCACCGTACACGCCGCGAATGGTGCCGCGATGTACGCCAGCGGCATCCACCCGGTCACCACAGTTGCCTAACACATTGGGGCCCATTAATGCCCCAGCCGTGCCCCCGGCATTCACGCAGTCGTCGGTCACAACGCCAACGACACCACCCGCGCCGGTGGTCATCGCGGGTGTAGTACCTACACCGCCATTAACTTCAACAATGGGGGATGGGCGCCCCATGGGGAGGCGGTCAAAGTTTTTGAGTCCATCGGTGGTATCCCCTCCGGGCTGAACAAAGGCCGCATCAATCACCGTGGTGCCATTGGGCACATAGAAATCCGCATGCGCGCCGGCGCCAGTGCCGGTGCCACCGCGCGGTACGATTTTAATAATAAAGCCGACCTCATCACCGTTTTGAAACAATTGGTTGCCCATGTTGTTGGTGCGCGAAGTAAGTAAATCCAGGGTGAAACCGTCAAAGAACAGATAGACGTGACGGGTCGGCAGATAATGCGCGGAGACCTGCGTGGACGGGCCCGCATACAGCAGTATGCCCAGCAACATACTGAAGCTAAAGCTGACCGTCGCCGTGGAACGCAGCAATTTTTTGAAAATAGCGCCCAGCGCGGTCATCGTTTTACCAATTGTATCGTTGTTCATCTGAAAACCCGATTTATACTTAATCTGTTCACGTTGCGCTGCATGGCAATACGCCTGCTGCAACTCGCTTTAGTTTGTTACCCGTTAAAGCGATATACCCGACCGATTAGTTGCGTATTCTGAGCGCGTCGATACGCCGATTGTGTCAGTACTCCCCCCGCTACAACATGCATAAAATATTGTGATTTTAGGCACCCAACCTGCATACAAGTACGTTTTTCACCCCAAATATGTTGGTAATGACGATTTTTGGCAGTTCTCAAAATTCGTACTTACCAACGCGGCTACTCGAAAATCGGCAGCAACGGCGGCCGCCGATCAATCTTGATTGCCATCTAACCGAAAACTAACAAATCTGCGTTCAATCAAAATTTAGTCATTTACTTCAATGACTTAGGAATTCTGAACAGGGGGTAGATGGTTCGAGCGGGCGAGTTTTAGTGCTACCTTAAACACGCCAGTACCGACACCCCCAACCAAGCGAACCACCAACCCCACCTGATCAGTCTCTACCTTAGCAAATATTGCCACCTCAAACCAGCATGGCCCAATCAGACTAAAGTCTGAAACCCTAGTGTTTTCAGGCGCTTAGTGCCTTTCTTAAGGTTTTACCAAGCTTAACTTAAGTTACGTCTCAGGCAGTTTAAGTCGGCAAACGACTGCTCCAGCCGCTCAACAAATTTTTGCTCACCACAGCGCAAAACTTTGCGGGGGTCGTAATACTTTTTATTGGGCTGTTCCTCGCCCTCGGGATTGCCGATTTGGGTTGCGACATAATCCTTAAATTCGCTGTAGTAATCCCTAACACCCTGATTAAAGGCCCACTGCATATCGGTATCGATATTCATTTTGATCACGCCGTAGCCGATGGCCTCGCGTATATCGCCCTGTGTGGAACCAGAGCCGCCGTGAAATACAAAGCTCACTGGTTTGGTGCCGGGCGCACCGATCTGATCGGCCACAAACTCCTGCGAATTTTTCAGGATGATGGGTGACAGGCTTACATTGCCCGGTTTGTATACGCCGTGCACATTGCCAAACGCCGCCGCGATGGTGAAGTTGGAGCCAATCTTGGCTAGGCGCTCATAGGCGTAATACACTTCTGAAGGCTGCGTGTATAGCTTGCTGTCGTCGACATCACTATTATCCACCCCATCTTCTTCGCCACCGGTAATACCGAGCTCAATTTCGATGCCAATATCCAGCGCATCCATGCGTTTGAAGTAACGCACGCAGATATCAATGTTTTCTTCCAGCGTCTCTTCGGATAAATCCAGCATATGGGAGCTGAACAGGGGCTTGCCGTGAGTTGCATGCCAGACTTCCTGAGCATCAAGCAGGTGATCAATCCAGGCGATATTCTTCAATGAGCAATGATCCGTGTGCAAAATCACTGACACGCCATACAACTCTGCAATGTCGTGCACATGCTTGGCGGCGCTTAGACAACCAGCGGCGGCGGCCTGCATATTATCGTTGGGCAAACTTTTGCCGGCGTAAAAATGACCGCCGCCAAACGATAACTGAACAATCACCGGTGACTGGACTAGAGCGGCTGCCTCCAGCACCGAGTTCACGGTACTGGTACTGACCACATTCACGGCTGGCAGCGCATATTCATTGGCTTTGGCGTCGGCGTAGACGGCATTCAGTTCGTCGCCGAACAGTACGCCTTTTCGAAATTTGGTCATCCTGCGAATACCTCTTTTTCAGTTAATCGGGAGCAGATTCAGGCCAGAGATTCTACCTAATTTCGGATCCATTTACCTCCCTAAAGCGGTGCACAAACGACCCAGTGCGCAAGTACACACTGGCGAAATCCCGTCAGCACGGCTACACTCCGCGCTATGGAAAATTTCGCCCCTTATTTCGCCGAGATGCCGACCACACATAAGTTGCTGTGGTTATTTGCCTGTCTCGGCACTGCCACCCTCGCGGAACGCTTGATCCCGCTGCGCCGCCACGGATATAACTGGTGGCGGCACTTTCGTACCAATGCGGCCCTGCTGACTTCCACCATGGTCATCAACGCACTGTTCACCGCTCTAGTTTTGATGGCCAGCGCCATCGCCTCGAGCAATAATTTTGGCCTGCTGGCCTGGCTAGACTGGCCGTACTGGGCAGAATTCCTGCTGGCTCTGGCGATAATGGATCTGTTTGCACAATACACCATTCACTATTTGCTGCACAAAGTGCCGTTACTGTGGCGCTTTCATAAAGTGCACCACAGCGACACGCATGTGGACGCCACCACCGGCACCCGTCACCACCCGGTCGATTACCTTACGCGCGAAGTGTTTTCCCTGACCATGGTCGTTCTATTAGGCATGCCGCCGGAGTTCTATGCCATGTACCGCGTGATCACCATTTTTTGTACCTACTTCACGCATGCCAACATCCAATTGCCGTCGGCTCTGGACCGGGCACTCAGCTTTGTAATTGTCACGCCCGATGCACACAAGTTTCATCATCACGATGAGGTGCCCTGGACCGACCGCAACTATGGCAATATATTTGTGTTCTGGGATAGGCTGTTCGGCACCTTTGTATACCAGTCAACCGACCGGATCGTGTTTGGTGTGGACACCATGGATGACAGCAAGTCAGACGACCTTGGGCACCAACTGGTAGTGCCTTTTCAAACGCCGCAGCTTAGCGCAGCACGCAAAGCGACTGCGTAGCAAATCTCGTACGACGCACCCTGTAAAGTATTCGGTATTTATCTGGCGCTAAAATTCCGTGCGCACATCAGAACTAAACGGCCTGACTGAACTCCGCCACTGAAAACATCTGTCGGCTGCGCTCATCGAAGGCCACCGCCGCTGTTTTGCGCGGAATGAACCGATCGACCCGAATCCCGGTGTAGAACGCGTTTTCGGTGAGCTGCGGTATATCGCCAATCAAGATAACCTTGAACACAAGGTTGTTGCGTCGAGCGAAACCGGCAATACGGGACAACATGGATAAGGCCTCGCGCTCAGCATACTGCGCGCCCTGCACCATCAGCACAACACGCTCCAGGTGGCGCAGTGCCTCACAGGCCACTCGATAGTAGGAGTCCTCACCCGAACCCAGGTTCGGAGATCGCGAGTCCTGCACCAACCCTAAAGTGAAATTGAACACAATTTGCTTCTTGTTGAGTCCGTTGCCATCCAGAATTACAGCATTCGCTTGTGCTTGCTGGGCGGCTCGCTGCACCGAAGTGCGCTGTTGTTGCAGGGTACCGGCCACCGCTTTAGAACTGACGGCCGTGAACACATCGTCTCCCTCGATGATGTCCACAACGCGTCTACCTAATCCATCAAGTCTATTCATTAAAATACCCATAGTTACCAACCTACCCGCGAAAAGATTTACCCTCTTTATAAAATTTTAAAAAGCCTCAGAATTGGGTCACCGCCAACTGCCTGCCAGCCTTTTTTCACACTTGCAGTCTAGCGGCAGCCCATAACAAAAAAAGCGCTTTTTACAAAAACATTTTTTGCTGGACAATCGTTGCCTTAAATGCCGAAAATGGCGCAAATATGGTCTGAAATTCATAAGACTTTAGTCCCGATTGACGTTTAATGTCAGGCGAGTGGCGCGAATTGTTAGCGGGTTTTTGGGTAAAAATTGGCGTCGCGAGGTTGTTTTTTTGTGAATGGTGGGCCGTCGGCAACAGCTCCTTGCGTTGCTCTACCTCCAGCATCCTTGCCGTCGGGCGCGATTGCGCTCCTCATCCCTGAGTCGCGTCGCTTCGCGACCGCCCGTCGGGCGTCCAATTTTGCTCCAGGCAAAATTGGCGAACGGACGCGTTCAACTCGGCAACAACCTTCAGTTCAAATAAAAATGCCCGCGCGAGGCGGGCTTTTTATTTGAATGGTGGGCCGTGCGCGATTACTCGGCGCTTCCTGCGCCTCGCCCTGCGGGCCGGCCTGCGGCCGTTCAATTTTGCTCCAGGCAAAATTGGCGAACGGACGCGTTCAACTCGGCAACAACCTTCAATTCAAATAAAAATGCCCGCGCGAGGCGGGCTTTTTATTTGAATGGTGGGCCGTGCGCGATTCGAACGCGCGACCACCTGATTAAAAGTCAGATGCTCTACCAACTGAGCTAACGGCCCTTGTATTCATTTTGTCTCGAAGCGATTGAGCTAACGGCCCTTGCTTCGTGGTCCGGCGATCGATCTGCTGATCGGTGGCCGAAAAAGAGGCGTGATTATCTTGGCATTGGGGGTTTGGGTCAACCTTTTTTAGCCAGTAATGCAGCTTCAATGCCTAGCTTAGAATGATGATCAACTCCGCCAGAGAAATGCTTAATGTGGAGTATATGATGGCTTTGGTGGTGTAGATGTTCACATCATGGGCGGTCTTTTTCTCTGCCATGCCCAACCCCACGACGATAAGGGGTACCAGGGCGCTGTACACCCAGATCTTGAGCCAGAAATAACTACGCTCGATCTCGATCGGGGTAACCTGCAGGGTTTGCACCGGATCTTCGATGCCAAACAGCATCCGAGCCGCAATAAGCCCGCCGATCCATAGGCCCAGCGCGAACCAGAGGATGGTGCTGACCATTGCTGCAAACATGGCAATCACAGCCGGTGCGGTCAGGTACTGGGCGGGCGGTACCTGTAGGAAATTGAGAGCCTGTACCTGCCGGCCGCGCACCATCTCGCCCAGCCAGTTGCAGACGATGCTGCCAGACCGTGCCGAATACAGCATGCCACCAATGGCCGGTGCCAGATACAACACGTACACGCCGCCCATCATATCGAGGATTTTTTCCGGCGTAATAAACACCGCCAGTACCCCGGTTAAGGCGGTGTCGGTGAGCATTTTGACCACGGCGATAACCGTCGATCCAAGCATCATGCCGACCAACGCAAAAAATAAAGCGCCGCTGAGGAAAGCCAGAAAGTAGGTATAGGCGGCTATGCGTAGCTCATCGACTGGGGAGCGCGGCCAGTGCGGCAAACTTGCCAGCGCCCGCAGCGCACTGCGCACGCCGTTTGGAAACACCCATTGGCGGGGGCGCCGCGCTGACATGGAATTAGCCGCTTTCGGGGTCGCCTCGCCGAGGCGTGCCTGCAATTCCATCTGCCGCTGTCGGGCATCTTCCTCATGGGCGGCTGCCTGCGGCCATTGCGCCAGCAACGCCAGTTTACCCCCATGCATTCGATAAACATGCGTTGCAATGCGGGCGATGTAGAAAGGGTTGTGTGAAATAGTGATCGCAGCCTTAGTATCCGCCGCTGTTAACCCACGTACCGTGTCCGACAGGCGCTGCAGGTTGGCGACATCCAAGCCCGCGTCTGGTTCATCAAACAATAACAAATTGGGTTGGGTTACCAGCGCTCTGGCGATGGCCACTCGCCGCTTTTGCCCACCGCTTAGTTGGCTAACCACATGTTCATGCAGCCCGGCATCAATATTCAGGTCTGCCAATAACGCCGCCGTATCACGGCTTGAGCGGGTGTAGCGCGCCACCAAATCAAGATTTTGCTTCACATTCAGGTGATCCAGCAATGCGCCCTGCTGCATGACCATGGTGCTGCTGTGTTGGCCCAGGTTAATCGATTGAGACTGTTGCTCCGCAATCAACGTCAACAGTGTCGACTTACCGCAACCGCTGTCACCTACAATGACCACATGCTGACCTGCTTGGACCTGCAGGTTCAAACCCTGGATCAGCGCCTGGTCACCAATGCGGTGCTGCAGGTTATCGATGCTTAACATGCGTCGCCAGAGCGGGGTCAATCAAGCCGGCGGCCGCAAAGCCAGCAGCTCTTAACCGACAGGAATCACACACACCACACACACTGCCGACCGAATCCGGGTCGTAACACGAAATGGTATTCGCGTAGTCCACGCCCAGCGCAATGCCGGTGTTAATGATCTCAGCCTTGGTCATCTTAATAAGCGGCGCTGCTATGCGAACTGGCTTGCCCTCTACACCGGTTTTGGTGGCGACATCGGCCAGCGCCTGAAACGCCGCAATAAACTCAGGGCGACAGTCCGGATAGCCGGAATAATCAACCGCATTGGCACCGATGAAAATGGCCTCGGCTTCCAATACCTCGGCCCAGCCCAACGCCACTGACAGAAAAACAGTGTTGCGGGCCGGCACATAGGTCACAGGAATTTCGTCGCCGGTGCCGGTCGGCACGTCAATCGCCTGATCGGTTAATGCAGAGCCACCAAAATTACCGATATCAATTTTTACTACACGGTGTTCCTGTGCGCCGCCCGCTCGAGCCACATCCGCCGCGCGCTGCAATTCAATGCGATGGCGCTGGCCATAATCCATGCTCAGCGCATAGCATTGATAACCCTCATCCTGCGCCATTGCCAAAACGGTGGCTGAATCCAGCCCGCCTGACACGAGTATCACGGCCTTGGCGCTCATCTACCCGCCTCGTTGTTCCACAATATTTTATGCAGTTGCACCTGCATGCGCACCGCCAGTTTGTCGCGCACAATCCAGTCGGCCAGCTGAGTGGCATCGAGCTGCTCTGCCGAGGGCGAAAAAAACACTTCACACCGGTCGCTCAATTGGCGTTCGGTGACTTGCTTGCTGGCCCACTGATAATCGGCCTCGTTACACAATACAAATTTCAAGGCGTCGGATGATTTTATGTGTTCAAGATTGCCGTATTTATTGTTCGGCTCTTCGCCGGAGGCCGGCGTTTTCACATCCAGCACAATGTATACGCGTGGATCAACTGAGGAAATATCGATGGCGCCGCCAGTCTCCAGGCTTACCTGGTATCCGCGGTCACATAATTCGCTCAACAGGGCGAAGCAGTTCGGCTGGGCCAGAGGTTCACCACCGGTTACGGTGACATGCTTGGTCGCGAACGACTCAACTTCGGCCACAATGTCGTTGAGCGCCATTTTGCTGCCGCCGTGAAACGCATAGGCAGTATCACAGTACACACAGCGCATGGGGCAGCCAGTGAGGCGCACGAACACCGTCGGCCAACCAATGGTGCCGGCTTCTCCCTGAATGGAGTGAAAAATTTCAGTGATTTTGAGCGCAGTCATAACAGGCGGCTGGCGCAGTCCGTGAGGCCAATATCCCTTGCTTAGGTCAATTCTCCAACGCTGCCAATCGGTTTTTAGCCGCGTGCACGGCGTCTGAGCGCGGGTGGTACTGGATAATCTCGTTGAGCAGTATGCGGGCCTCAATTAAATTGCCCTGCTCCTGCTCAATGTACGCCGTTCGTAACATAGCCCCGGGCACCCGCGCACTTTGCGGGTAGTTATCCAGAAACAATTTGAAATACTGTTTCGAGGTGGCCAAATCACGCGCCAGAAAGCTGGATTCGCCAATCCAGTAATGCGCGTCGCCGGCTAAATTACCCTGCGGGTGCTGCAAAATCTGCTGTTGAAAAATCACGATGGCTTCCGAAAACTTGCCCTGCTTAACCAGATTAAAGCCCTGGTCGTAGTATTCCTGCTCCGGTAACACGCGGGGTGCGGGCGGGGCAACAGCGGGCGCCGCATTGGCCGGCGCAGCGACATTGGGCACGCTCACAACCGGACCGTTACCAGCGGTGCCTGCAGCGGCAATCGAAGCATTATTCTGTACGGTAGCAGCAGCCTGGCCAGTTGAGCCATCGCGTACCGACGGTGGTGACAATGTGACAGTTTGGCCTGGTTGAACACTGTTATTTTGCGGCGTAGCTGGCTGCGCGACCCGTAGTGTAGGTGTGGGCGTAGATAACGGTTGCTGGCCTGCTGCAGAGTCAGCAGGCGCTGCAGTGGGCGCGGTGTTGGGCGCCGCAGCGCGTGACCCTGGGGAGCCAATCGAGCGATCAACCACCGGCGCATAGCCGTCGTTGATCGGCGGCACTGGTCGCTGCCCCGCGTCGATGGGCACATCTTTTGCGGAAACCACTTGCTGTGAGTCGGCGGCACTGGACGGCCGGTAAAAGCCGCCGGAAGGAGCAGTGTTGCTGGTCGGTGGCACGCTGCCCGTGGGCGTTGGTGCGGAACCCGCACCGCTACTTTGGGTGGGGCCTGGCGCAACCGGATCGGTTAGTGGCGGTATATAGGCTGCACCCGGGTTTGCTGCCGGGGCGGTATTGGCGGCGGCAGTCGCGCCGGCCGCGCCCACATATGAACTACCACTGCTGTACGATGGCGCGGTCTGCGCTGGCGTCGCAGGCGCAGCTGAGGCTGATTGGCGTTGCATACGTTGCAGCTGATGGGCCTGCCGTTCAACCATATCTCGCAATTCTGCAACTTCATCGCGTAGCGCCTGCACCTCGAGCAACAGGCGGGCTTCTGCGCTGCCCGATTGAGCTATCGTATGGCCAGATATAAAAAACGGGGCAACACACAGTGTTACCCCGATGATTTTAGTTACGCGCTTCATAAGTAGTTCGCCGCTTAATAGTAATTCACCGCTAATGCGTGCTACCAGTCCCCGCGTCGAGCTGACCAGCGAAGATGGTGCTCATTTAGCGTCGGCGCAAGGCGGATAAAACTACCTGATTCTAGTATAAGATTTCCACGCGCCGGTTTTTTTGCCACGCGGCCTCATTGTGCGCACGATCAACTGGGCGTTCTTCGCCAAAGGAAACCACTTGCAATGAGCTGTTACCGGCACCCACTGAACTCATCAGATTAGCCACGGCTTGTGAACGACGCTCGCCCAATGCCAGGTTGTAATCACGGGTGCCGCGCTCATCTGCATGGCCTTCCAGTTTTACCTTTGCGCCACCTCGGCGTCGCAACTCATTAGCATGCGCAGTTGCAATCACCTCAGAGCGACGGTCAATGGCTGAGCTGTTGTACTCGAAATATACCGTTGTGTAGTCCAGCGGATTGCCTGCGATGCCGAGAGCACGCAACTGATCGGCCGACATACCAACGCCATAGGGGTCGTTATTGGTTTGCGTTACCACCGGTGCTGTTTCCTGAACCGGCTCGGGCGCCTCTTTCTTTTTGCCAGCGCAAGCGGTCAAGGTCAATGCAAAAATTACAGTAAGTAATAGACCATAATTACGTTTCATAGTTCACTCCAAGTTGTGTATTTGCCGTAGATGATTACAACAGTTTAGTTTATTACTTTAACGTTGACCACGCCGGCTCTCGTACGTCACCGCTGATAAATTCTAATCGGGTTCTGACTCGACCATCTGATGAGGACACTACCAATGCTGGTTCGAAGCCGTATTCCGTGGCATACAATACCATGTCTCCATTCGGAGAAAAACTAGGAGATTCATCAAATTTCGAACGCGTAAGCCAAGTAAGTTCGCCGCTTTCCACATCCATTACCACGATCTGGCCGCCTTCATGCACCATTACCATTCGGCTGCCATCGTAATCGAATGATGCATTGGCGTTTTCCTCGCCCTCGAAGGTGACTCTGGTGGTCGCGCCGCCGTTCAAATCAGTGCGATAAATCTGCGGTTTGCGAGTGCGGCTTGAGGTAAATAGCAGGTTTTGCCCGTCGATGGTCCAGGCGGGTTCAGTATCGATGGCATAGTGCGTATTCACGCGTCGGTGCTGGCCGGTCAGAGTGTCATACACATACACATCGGGGCTGCCGTCTTTAGAAGTGCTGTACGCCAACTGGGTGCCGTCCGGCGACCAGGCCGGCGCGCTGTTGATGCCTTTAAATGATGCAATGGTCTTATGTTGGCCAGTGCGCAGTTCCAATACCTTAATGACCGACCCACCATCTGAAAATGCGACGAAGGCGATCTTACTGCCATCCGGCGACCAGGAGGGCGACAATAGCGGTCGCCAGGACGCATAAACTTCCTGCTCGCCATAGCCGTCCCAGTCAGCCACCATCAAACGATGACGAAAACGCTGAAATTCAATTTCCGAGCGCTTCATAAATGCAATACGGGAGTTAAACGCCCCCGGCTTGCCGGTAAACGCTGTGTAGATATGGTCACTGACAATGTGGGCGGCAGTTCGGAGGTCTCTCTCACGCAAATTTGGAATGCGTTTGCCAGTGCCAATTTCCTGTTCGCGCGCCACATCAAAAACATGAAACTGCAATTCGTAATTGTCGCCACCAAGCTTCCATATCTCTCCGATCACCAGTGCTTCGGCGTCAATAAAGCGCCAATCCTTGAAGCGCACCTGATCCGTGCGGCTGGGAAAGCTCATATAGTTATTGGAGGCGATGATGTCGAATTTACCCGAGGCCCTCAGGTCGGCGGCAACAATCTGATCGATCTGATGCTCAACGGAACCGCCGTCAACGATTTTGAACGGCACGATGGCTGTTGGAATGCCGCGCACCACCCCGCCATCGCTGGTGATTTCAATCTGTGCCTGGGCTGCGGACATGGGCAGCAGCAACAGCAATAGAAACGATAGAAAAGAGCGTGAGAACAAGGGCATATCAGGCACCTGGCATGGGAAATTTGTAATTGATGTTTCGGAAAATGTTATTGGCTTCCGGGTCAAGGGTAAGGTCCGGAATGGGTAAGGGGCTGGCTTTAAGAATGGCCGACTCAACCGACCGGTCATAACGTTCGCTGCCACTGGATTTTACGATACGGGTTTCCAGCACCTCCCCAAGTGGAGATACTTTAATGTTGACTTCCGCCACTCGCCAGCGCTCAAAGTCGGGAGCAATAGTTCGGAAACTATCGACTTTTTGTTTTATCAACGCAGTATGTTTTGCGATTATGGTCGTGGTGCGCTGTTGCGCCTCGCGCTCAGCACGAAAGGCTGCCTCGGCGGCCAGGCTTTCTTGCAATAGGCGTTGTGTTTCGAGTGCTTGCTGCTCCTCAGCAACGCGTCGCGCCTCTTCCTCCTGACGTTGCTGCTCGCGCTTTTTACGCTCCTGTTCAAGCTTGCGTTGGCGCGCCAATTCTGCCTGCCGCTTACGCTCAGCCAGTTCTTTAGCGCGCTGCTCTTCTTCACGTTGTTTTTTAAGCGCAATGGCTTTGCGTTGGCGCTCCAACTCGGCGGCTTTCTCGGTCTCGACCTGTTGTTGTTTTTGCAGGTCTGCGATGCGTCTCTTTTCGTCTTCGCTTTGCTGTTTGAGACGCTCCAATCGCTTAGCTTCGGCTTGCTTTTCACGCTCGCGTTGTAGCTCTGCCTGCCGTAGTTTGTCCTGCTGCTTCTGAATCGCAGACTCATCAACTGTGGTGGCTTTTACTACGTCAACTTTTTCAGCATAGGCCGCATCTACGACTTTGGGCTTACTGGAAAAATTCACCAGCAGCGCGACCAGTATCCCTGCATGCACCAGGCCTGCGGCCACATAAGCCACGGTTTTGTTGCGCATATTTTCGCGCTCACGACGTTCACTCATGACAGTATTAGCGCGCTTCCGGCGGCAATGGCTCTGTAACCAGGCTGACCGTTTCAACGCCGGCCTGCTTCAATAACACCATAGCCTGCAACACATCGTTGTAGCGAGCCTGCTTGTCCCCACGTACCAGAAAATCCGTGGCTGGCTTCAGACGGTACAAGGCCGTGGCGGCGATGCTCACTTCCTGCGGTGTTTTCTGCAGGTCGTCAATATATAGAGTGCCATCGACGTCTACGGTGAGAATGAACGGTTCAGGTGCGTCCTGATTGAACTCTACCGCGTTGGCAGTGGTTTGCGGCAGATCAATTTTCACGCCTTCGGTTAACAGCGGAGCCGTTACCATAAAGATAATCAGCAGCACCAACATTACGTCGATGTAGGGCACTACATTGATCTCGGCAATCGGCTTGCGTTTGCGGCTGCGGTAACTCATGGCTGCGGTCGATTAGTCGTCCGAATCGGTGCTTAACTGTCGGTTTACGATGCTAACGAATTCTTCCATAAAAATTTCATAACGCGCCACTAACTTTTCAACGTGATATGAGAATCGGTTGTAGGCTATCACCGCCGGTATCGCGGCGAACAGGCCCATGGCGGTAGCTATCAGCGCCTCGGCAATGCCCGGCGCCACGCTGGCCACCGTGGCCTGCTGGGTCGACAGACTGAGCGCTCTAAATGAATTCATAATGCCCCACACGGTACCGAACAGGCCCACGTAGGGGCTGGTAGACCCGACGGTGGCCAAAAAGGGAATTTGTGATTCCAAATGATCAATCTCGCGGCTCAACTCCACCCGCATGGCGCGCTGCACCGCATCCAGCAAATCATTATTGTTGGCATAGCCACGTTCAGTGAGGCGTTGATACTCACGATATCCGGCCACGAAAATTTCCGACATCCCGGAGGCATTACGGGTTTCTGCACCCCATTGGTTATAAAGACTTTGCATTGAACCGCCGGCCCAGAAATCGCGCTCAAACTGGTCGGTTAGGCGGCGCTCACGACGCAACGAACGAAACTTGGAAAAAATAATAGTCCAGGACACGAATGAAGCCAAAAACAACATCAACATGACCAATTGCACCGTCAGCGACGCATCGCTGATCAATGAAATAATCGACATACTATCCGGGTGTACTACACCCGGGGCCTGGGCAGCGCCCGCCAGCGCCTCAGCGTTGACGACGGTTTCGCCGGCAATATCCGGTGTACTTTGGTCTTGCTCCATAATTTACCTGTTATCGACTAGAACTTACCTGGTCTTGACTAGAATTTACTTGGCCTTGACTAAAAAGTGCGTTTTGTATGACTTGCGTAGGGTTCGCCGCTCACTCCTGTTGCAGTGCGCAGCGCAGCGATTCTGGCATTGCGGCTAATTTAAACGAACTGCTATCCAAAGTCGCCAACTTTATGCGTGCTTCGCACAACAATTGCTTCTGATTATAGATGGCCTGCTCAAGTTGCAGTTTTACCTTACCCACTTGCAATGCTTGGCAACTCACCTGCAAGGAGTCGAACAGGCGCGCCGGCTGATGCAGCTGGATATGCATTTCTCGCACCACAAACTGAGTGCCCTGTTTCTCCAATGTTGCGACATCAAACCCCAAATGTGCCAGCCATTCACAGCGGCAACGCTCCATAAATTTAAGGTAATTGGCATGATAGACAACGCCACCGGAGTCGGTATCCTCATAGTAAACCCGCAACGGAAGTCTGAATTCACTCAAGGTACTACTTTATTCTTCACCTTGAAATAACGATGACTGAGGGCTCGCCTTGCCGGTCTCTGCTGCGGGCACATTCAGGCCAAAGTACGCCCAACTGCGTTTGGTCACCACGCGCCCGCGCGGGGTTCGCATCATAAAGCCCTGTTGAATAAGAAACGGCTCAATTACATCTTCAATGGTGCCGCGCTCTTCCCCGATGGCCGCTGCCAGGCTGTCGATACCGACCGGGCCGCCATCAAATTTTTCCATAATGGCTTTGAGAAGCTGGCGATCCATAAAGTCCAGACCATGCGGGTCAACCTCCATCATATCCAGCGCGCTGGCGGCCAACGTTTCGGTAAGTTTGCCGTCGCCCTTTACTTCAGCGTAGTCGCGCGCCCGTCGCAGCAAGCGATTGGCGATACGCGGTGTGCCTCGCGCTCGATCTGCAATCGTCTGAACGCCCTCTGGCTCGGCAGGTACCGACAAGATGGACGAAGAACGCTTTACAATCTTCGCCAGATCATCCGTATCGTAATATTCAAGACGCTGCACAATACCAAAGCGAT
>JABDKW010000030.1 GCA_013002025.1 Gammaproteobacteria bacterium
GTTCAAGATGGCAGAGATGGATACCGAGATCGATATGGTGCAAACCTATGTGGATCACTGTGTGGCGGAGCACAATGCCGGGAATCTGACCGCGAATATGGGGGCCAAGCTCAAACTGATGGCCGCCGAAACGGAATGGAAGATGTTAGATCTCGGTGTGCAATTGCACGGCGGTGCGGGCTATATGCAGGAATATGAAATCTGCCGCATGTTTACCGATGCCCGCATCAGCCGTATTTATGCAGGCACCTCAGAAGTCATGAAATTAATCATTGGGCGAGACGTATTCTCAGACGCCTACTCCAGCATCATGGATTAATGCCGTGGGCGCTCTCGATGGATTAAAAGTTGTTGAAATGTCGGCCATCGGCCCGGTGCCGCTGGCCGGTATGTTGCTGGCAGGTTGAGCGGCGATTATTGAACTTCAATCGCCTGTGCTATCTTGCTGACAACAAACGGAGTCAGCGATGCCAAATATTCCCAGTGGTTTTCAAACTATTACACCCTATTTTTTCTGCGACCAACCTCGCGAGCTGGGCGATTTTCTGATTGCCGCTTTTGGTGGCGAAGAAATTCTTTGCTCCTTGGGGCCTAATGGCAGCATCGTGAACCTGCAAATTAAGGTGGGGACGGTAACCGTGATGATCAGCCAATCGGTAGAGGCTTACCCGGCTATGCCGATGGCGCTGTATATTTATGTCGATGATGCCGACCACAGTATGGAGTTGGCGCAGCAGGCTGGCGCGACCCTGGAAATGCCGGTGATGGATATGTCCTATGGTGATCGCCAGGGGGGAGTGCGCGACGCCTTTGGCAATATCTGGTGGATATCACAGCGCCTCAGCGACCAACCGTACTCTATATAAATCGAGCGTGTTTGAAAAAGACTTACAGTGATGTAACGATGCCACGAAATATAGCTTAATTGATCTGGATCAAGAGTCGTCATTAGCATTTTGGAAATAATCTGCCGGAATTTCCAGAATCTCTAATCAAAGGTGGCTAATGAGTGATATTTATTATCACGAGAGGGTGGTGCGTCAATTTACGCTGGCTACCTTACTATGGGGCGTGGTTGGTATGGCTGTCGGTGTTCTACTGGCTGCCCAGATGGCCTGGCCCGCACTAAATTTTGATATTCCCTGGCTTACCTTTAGTCGACTGCGCCCGTTGCACACCAATGCGGTCATCTTCGCATTCGGCGGTAGCGCCTTGTTCGCCACCTCCTACTATATCGTCCAGCGCACTTGTCGAGCACCCTTATTTGCGCCTGCATTAGCCGGTTTTACGTTTTGGGGTTGGCAGTTGGTTATCGTGCTGGCCGCCATCACATTGCCGCTGGGCATGACCCAGTCCAAGGAATATGCTGAGCTCATCTGGCCGATAGATCTGCTTATTACCGTAGTGTGGGTTTGTTATGGCGTGGTTTTCTTTGGCACCCTCGTCAAACGTAAAATTCCCCATATTTATGTGGCTAATTGGTTTTTTGCGTCGTTCATAATTACCGTCGCTATTCTGCATGTGGTAAACAATCTGGCAGTACCGGTCAGCCTGACTGAATCCTATCCGGTATTCTCCGGGTCAGTCGATGCGATGACGCAGTGGTGGTATGGCCATAACGCGGTGGGTTTCTTTTTGACAGCCGCGTTCCTTGGCATGATGTATTACTTCATTCCCAAGCAGGCCAATAGGCCGGTTTACTCCTACCGGTTGTCGGTGGTGCATTTCTGGGCACTGATCTCAATTTACATGTGGGCCGGGCCGCATCACCTACATTACACCGCACTGCCGGATTGGGCCCAATCGCTGGGGATGGTGTTTTCCCTGATTCTGCTGGCGCCATCTTGGGGCGGAATGATTAACGGAATGATGACGCTCTCGGGGGCCTGGCACAAGCTGCGCACCGACCCGATTCTTAAATTTATGATCGTTTCATTGTCCTTTTATGGAATGTCGACCTTTGAAGGCCCGATGATGTCGATTAAGACCGTGAATGCACTGTCCCACTACACGGACTGGACCATTGGGCATGTGCACTCAGGCGCACTCGGCTGGGTTGCTTTTATCGTGTTTGGCTCCTTGTACAATCTGATTCCAAAGCTCTATGGAAAACAAGGAATGTACAGCACAGACTTGATCAACCTGCACTTCTGGGTATCCACAATTGGTGTGGTGATTTATATCGCGTCTATGTGGATTGCCGGAGTAATGCAGGGCCTGATGTGGCGATCAGTCAATGATGATGGAACGTTAACTTACGCATTCATTGAAAGCATTGAAGCGACCTATCCATACTATGTAATGCGGTTTGGTGGTGGAGTGTTGTTCCTGCTTGGAATGTGCATCATGATTTATAACGTCTACAAAACCATTGCCTCAGGTGAGCAAGCTCGAGTCGATTCAACACAACCACAAACGGTTGTGCCCAGGGGTGCCGTATGAATCATGACGTGATTGAAAAAAATACCGGGCTGATGGGCGTTTTGATTGCGTTGGTCATCAGCGTCGCGGGTTTTGCTGAAATCGTGCCGCTGATGTACCAGGCGCAAACCACACAGCCGAGTCCGGGTGTGGAGCCATTTCCCGCGCTGCAGTTAGCAGGGCGCGACGTATATGTGAAAGAAGGGTGCTATAACTGCCACTCACAAATGATTCGACCGTTTGTCTCAGAACGGTTGCGCTATGGTCCCCCCACTGCAGCAGGTGAAACTGTCTATGAGCGGCCCTTTCAATGGGGCTCTAAACGAACCGGCCCTGATCTCGCACGAGTGGGCGGTCGCTATACCTATGAGTGGCATCTGGCACATTTGATTAACCCGCGTGATCTGGTGCCTGAATCGAACATGCCAGGTTATCCATGGCTGCTGGATAAGACAGTTGATGGTGAACTGGTAGAACGAAAAATGCGCACCTTGAAATGGTTGGGCGACCCCTATACGCAGGAGCAGATTGATTCAGCTGCCCAATTAACCGATGGGGTAAGTGAAATGGATGCATTGATTGCCTATCTGCAGTATCTGGGCCTTTCAAATAATGCACGGGGGCAACAATGATGGGGATTGTTAATGGCATTGCGACATTGTTGCTGATCATCCTGTTTCTGGGGATTTGTGCGTGGGCATGGAGCAGTCGAAATCAGGATAAGTTTGAACGCATGGCACGCTTACCATTGGAAGAGAACGACCAACCCGAGGAGGAAATCAAGCATGACTGACGCCTGGAGCTGGTATGTAATTGCCCTGGTGGTGATTAATGTCGTGGCGATTATCTGGTTGCTGATTGCCACGCATTGGGGTCAGGGCGACGAAGTCACTCAGGGCTCGCGCCACAGTTGGGATGGCATCGAGGAGTTGAACAACCCGATGCCGCGTTGGTGGCTATGGTTATTTGTCATCACCATTGTGTACAGCATCGTTTACTTGATTGTGTATCCCGGGCTCGGGAACTTTAAAGGCACCAAGGGTTGGACCCAGCAATCACAATTCGAACAGCAAATGGCGGAGGCCCGAGAACGGCAACGCGAAGTCTACCAGCAGTTTGCCGGCCTCAGTGCTCAGCAATTGGCCGTTAATGTCAGAGCCATGGAAACGGCGCAACGGTTGTACTTGAATAATTGCGCCACCTGTCATGGCTCAACGGGGCAAGGCGCTAAAGGCTTTCCTAACCTGACTGATACTGATTGGTTATATGGTGGGCTGGCAGAAGATATCGCCACCTCAATCACAAGAGGCCGAGCGGGGATAATGCCAGCTGCTGGTTTGCCAGACAGCGGCGTGGCGATTCTGGCGAGGTATGTAAAGGGGCTGTCGGGGGGAGAGATGACGCCGTTGGTTGCTGAGAAGGGCAAGGCGCTGTTTGCGACTTGTGCTGCATGCCACGGCTCGGACGGGCAGGGCAACCAACAATTTGGCGCACCTAATTTGACTGATGATATATGGCTACACGGGTCACACTTGAGGGACATCGAGTCAATCATCAGGCATGGCAAACAGGGGAATATGCCGGGTTTCAGGGATAATCTTACGGCCGCACAAATTGATTTGTTAACTGCTTGGGTACTCCGGTTAGGGCAGCCCTGAGATCATGCATGAGGGTGCTCGCAAAAAGTGGGTTGTCGTCGCTTGTGTGTTATGGATTTCATTCTTGTGCGCGGGCGTTGCGGCCACGCTATTTTTTGCCACCTTCGATCCGGTCAATTTAGCGCAGCAGGCTACTTTCCCGGCCGAGATAGATCGCATGACCGGGTATAGCCTTGGTTTCTTGTTGTTCTGGCTATTGCTAGTGATAAACAGCCTGATCATTCTGTGGTTGCTCAGAGCCTCGAAATTCTGAGCCACGCGTTGTATGACAATCACCGAAAATATAGCGGCGCAAAGGTCGGCGGCCATTTATTCGGAAAAAATATTCCCACGTGAAGTGCGCGGGCGCTTCCAAAGCTTGCGCAGCATCTGTGTCTATCTGTTATTGGGTGCGTATTATCTGCTGCCCTGGGTGCAGTGGGGCGAGCGGCAAGCCGTGCTGTTTGATTTGCCCGCACGAAAGTTTCATATATTCATGCTCACCTTTTGGCCACAGGATTTTTATCTTTTGAGTCTACTATTGATAATGGCGGGCATTGCGCTGTTTTTTTTTACCGCAATCGCAGGCCGGGTATGGTGCGGCTATGCTTGCCCACAAACGGTCTGGACGGAAATATTTATCTGGATGGAGCGCTGGGTAGAGGGGTCGCGCGCCCAGCAAATCAAGTTGGCCTCCAGTCCGTGGACGTTTAACAAGCTCCGCAAGAGGATTATTAAGCAGGTCCTGTGGGTCAGCTTTGCATTGCTAACCGGTTTAACCTTCGTCGGCTACTTTATGCCGATTCGGCAGTTGCTGCTTGATGCCGCCACTTTCGAGCTGGCAGGTTGGTCATTATTCTGGGTACTTTTTTATTCATTTGCCACCTATGGTAATGCCGGATTTTTGCGTGAACAGGTGTGTAAATACATGTGCCCCTATGCGCGCTTTCAGAGTGCAATGTTTGACCGAGACACGTTAATAGTGGCGTACGATCAAAACCGTGGGGAGCCCCGTAGTCGTGGTAAGAAACGTAAACAAACAGCAGCCGCTCCCAAGGGCGATTGTGTTGATTGTGGTCTTTGTGTGCAGGTGTGCCCGACCGGCATTGATATACGAGAGGGTCTACAATACGAATGCATTGCTTGTGCCGCTTGCATCGATGTTTGTAATAATGTGATGGACAGTGTCGCACAACCACGTGATTTGATTCGCTATAGTACTGAAGCGGTGGATTCAGGCCAACAATCCCGATTGCCACAATTATTGCTGCGCCCCAGAGTGTTGACTTATGCAGTGATACTAATGGCGCTGATCGCCGCATTTGGTAGCGCTCTACTATTGCGCGCCACTATGCAGGTTGATGTGTTGCGTGATCGCAATACGTTCTATCGCATGACGTCACAGGGCATCGTCGAGAACACATTCCAAATTCGAATCATGAACAAGTCGCAGATTGAACAGCGTTACCACATAGCTATACATGAGTTAACGGGCGCGTCGGTATCGTGGTCCAGCCCGCATAAGAATATTGCCTCTGCCGCTGTCGCTCCCGGCGAAATCGGTGACCTGATTGCCACGGTTTCAATACCGGCCGACAGGCTGAATAGCCGCGCTCAGAAAATTTCATTTATGATCAGTGAGACATTGGGTCCCCGACCGACCAGCATCGCTGAGGAATCCCGATTCTGGGGGCCAACACCACAGGCCGACGGGGGCACTCGATGATCCACTCTTCAACTCGCGAACCAGAGCCACAAGGAGATTCGCTCTGGCATCGAAATCCCATGGTGTGGTTCATCATCGCTTTGCCAATGACGGCAGTAATCGCATCGCTGATCACACTGGTAATAGCATATCGACACGCACCGATAGTACTACCCGCCACTTCCCCGCCGGTCATCGAAACTGATCAGCAATTGCCGCCGGAGTAAAAAGTGGTGGGTGAAGCAGACTGCGCAAAAAAGACCTGCTGCCAGACAGCTAAAGCGGTAGAAGAACCCGCATCGGAGCTGTGTTTCCAGTGTCGAGGTCAGCTCTCGAGCTACGCCAGAATTTCCGCCGTGATAGATGGTCAGACCCGGCAATTTTGCTGCGGTAGCTGTAAACAGACGGCAACTCATATTGAACGGAATCATTGGAGTCAATTTTTTGCGCGAAGACGGAACAGTGCTCGATTGCAACAGGCATTGACGACCCCCACTGGCGCCAACCCTGAAGGCCAGTGGCGCTTACTGGACTCGCCCGATGTGGCCGCGCAATATGTGTCGACCTCGGCTGACGGAAGCCGCGAACTTTGGCTGGATCTGCCCGGAATGTACTGCGCCAGTTGTGCCTGGCTGATAGAGCAAGCATTGAGTAAGATGAGCGCCAGTATTAGCACGCATATTGATGTGCCGCGAAAGCAAGCATTAATAACTTTTCAAGACCCGACACTGTCGTTGGTCGCCATCGTGGAGGCGTTGGAAAAACTGGGCTATCGCCCCGCGCCAGTTTCCCTGCAACAGCAAAGTCCGGATTCGCAGCACGACGCTACTGTCGAGCGGAGACAGGCGCTAAAACGTATCGCGGTCGCTGGGCTGGGCATGATGCAGGTTATGACCTATGCCGTGGCCATGTATTTTGGGAATTTTCAGGGTATCGACCCGGAATTTGAGCGATTTTTCACATTGCTCAGTATGTTGATCGCGACGCTGGTGGTTTTTTACTCAGGGCGCATGTTCTTCGATAACGCATGGAACGACTTACGCCATGGCCGCATGGGCATGGATGTGCCAATAGCATTGGCCATTGGTGGCGCCTATTTTCCGAGTGTCTATCAGACCCTGTTTCGCACCGATGGCCATGTGTATTTTGACTCCGCGGTGATGTTTATTTTCTTTCTATCTCTGGGGCGTTTCGTTGAGTCTACAGCACGGCATGCCCTCACCCCTGCGCCGATTGTAGTCTCAAAAATGCTACCGCAACACATCGAGGTTCGGCGCCAGAGTAAAGGACAGTGGCAGCCACAAATCGTCAACCCGCAGGCAATTCTGATTGAAGACCGTGCTCGTTTACAGGGTGGCGAGATCGTCCCTTTCGACGCTAAGATCATTGCAGGGTCGGCATTGCTGGACGAAAGCTTGTTGACCGGAGAGTCGGCTGCCGTGCAGCGCCACGCTGGCGATCATATTTTAGCTGGCACGCAACTACTTAAGGGAAACATCGAGGTTTCAGCCAGTACGCCCTGGCGAAACTCCTGGATTGCACGCATTGAGCGCATGTTGCGTCATGGCGGCCAGACGGATCCGCAGGCCTCCGACACCCTGCAAGAAGCCGCCCGACATTTTGTCGCCGCCGTGCTGATCATTACTTTGATAACCGGCCTGATCTGGTGGGTGATTGAACCTGATCGTGTCTTTCAGATTGTACTGGCCATGCTGGTAGCCTCCTGCCCTTGCGCTTTTTCATTGGCCGCGCCCCTTGGGGTCACTGCCGCGAGTCAGGCAATGCGAACCAAGGGTATCCTGATGTGTAATTTTGCTGCGCTGAATAAGTTACCTGAGGTAAATCTATGGTGCTTCGATAAAACCGGTACCCTCAGCAAAGGTTCGCCGTCTATTGCCAAGGTAGATGTGTTTGGTTCCTGGACTACCGATCAGGCATTGGCTATCGGCAGCGCGTTGGAAGAAAATAGTGAGCATGTGATCGCGCGAGCTTTTCATGCCATTGACAGACATTATGATGCAGATGCCGTGCAGCAGTTTGACGGTCAGGGATTGTCAGGAAGGGTGGCTGGTGAGCGATATTTTCTAGGCAAGCCAGAGTGGGTGATCGGGCAGTGCGACTGGCGATTGACTGACCAGAGTCGAGTACGCCAACTGGTCAGCGACCGTGAGGATACGATTGTGGTTTTAGGTTCGCCCACTCACGCAGTTGCCGTGTTTCAAATACGTGATGATTTGCGTGTGCAAGCCGCCCCGACGATTGCTGATCTAGTGGGCCGCAAGCAGCAGGTCATGATTCTGAGCGGCGACCAACCCGCTAATGTGACTGCAGTAGCTGCGGCCGTTGGGGCTGATCAGGCACAGGGAGGGTTGTTGCCACAGCAAAAACAGGAGATTGTCCGACGATTACAAAAAACCGGAGCGGTCGTTGCCATGGTGGGTGACGGCGTCAACGACGCACCAGTTATGTCGCAGGCGGATGTCAGTATTGCTATGTCCGGCGGCAGTGAACTCAGCAAGAGTCAGGCAGATTTCATCATTTTGAATGAACGGTTATCTGGCTTGAATAAATTGCAGGCCATTGCAAATAAAACAAAAGCGATAACAAATCAGAATTTGCGTTGGGCTTTGACCTACAATGTTATCGTTTTACCACTGGCCGCTGCGGGATTTTTACAACCCTGGATTGCAGCGCTCGGCATGTCACTCAGCTCATTGCTGGTGGTCAGTAATGCCCTGCGTATAGCCCGATAGTACTGGTGAGCGCGCAATGGAAATAATCTATATTTTGATCCCGCTCAGTTTGGTTTTGCTGGGCGTTGCTTTGTGGGCCTTTTTCTGGGCTGTGCGTAATGGCCAGTTCGACGATTTGGAATCACCGGCCAGCGAGATTTTAGAGCCTGAGAGCAATTCCGAAAACACCGCACATGATTGTGACTAACGCACTGTATTGCTGGCGCACCCGCTCCGGCGGCTATCTGCGCACGGTCTAAACTGACGGTTATGCGTCCAAAACAATATGCGTTTTAGGAATCGAAACGCAGGCCAGACAGGAGCCTTTTTCACAGTCTGCGCCGATTTCCTGCACCAGTTCTACCGCACCATCTTTGATGGCGGTTAAGCAACTGCCGCAATTCCCAGCTCGGCAGCCGAAATCAATGGCCACGTCGTGTTCTTCTGCGAACTCTAAAATAGAATCAAATTCTCCCGTCCACTGCAGCGTCTGCCCGCTCTTTGCGAACTCAACGGTAAACGTTTCGCTGGAATCCTTTTTGGGCTCATCAGCCTCATGCCCTTGTTTAACGCCTTTCACCGACGCGGGGCCAAATGCCTCGAAATGAATTCGTTCTTCAGGCACGCCCCAGGCTTCTAAATCGGCCACCACAGATTGCATCATAGGAGGCGGGCCGCACATATAAAAATCATAGTTATTAGAGGGCAGCAGTTCTTTGAAGAGCTCGACACTGACGCGACCTTCATTTTGAAAATCTTCGCCTTTGACATCGTCTTCACCGGGTGCGCTATAGCAGACATGCATATGCAGCCAATCATGTGCTTCATCAAGCTGCCTTAGGTGCTCTTTCATGGCGTGTTCGCCACGGTTACGCACGCCATAGAAAAACCAGGTCTCCTTGTTGTAGCCAGCATCGACCATGGAATTGACCATCGACAATACCGGAGTCAGGCCGATACCACCGCCGATTAAAACAGCGGGGTGGGGTCGATCCAGCTCGAAGAAAAAGTGACCGCTAGGCGCTTTCACATCAATGATGTCCATTTCCTGTAGCGCATCGTGAAAAAAGTTGGATGACAGTCCAGGCGGGGCATCCGGCTGATCGCGCGGCGGTGGAACTTTTTTAATTGTCAGGCGGTAGGTCTTATCGTTATAGGCCGAGTCAGACAATGAGTAGCATCGAATCACTGGTTTCTTCTGACCGGGTATGTTGAGTTTAAACGTTAAATATTGTCCCGGTCGAAACGGCGGCAAAGGCCGGCGATCATGAGGCGCCAGATAAAATGAACAAATGTCGGTGGCTTCCATTTCTTTCTTGACCAGTTCAAACTTACGAAAACTGTCCCAGGACAGCTCCGACTCCTTTTGCACTTCACGTTTGCGTTCCAGAATCAAATCGGCTTGCGCCTCAAAAAGTGCCTTATCAGCGTTGGCCATTTGCGCTGTCACGCGACTTCGTTGAAACCAACCAAACACCAGCGCCGCCAGATAGAGGGTGCTCAATGCGATCACTAAATAACTAACTAATTGCATAATTGTTAACATAGCCTTGCCACCTGCGAAGTCGGGTAAGCGCCGCCTCGCGTTATTTTCAAATCATTGAGGTTTTTACCTTTCATTAAAATTTGCGTCTCAACTCCATGCGAATGCCGCTTATATTGTCATCATCATCGCGCCAGCCTTTAATAGCATCAAAGCGGAAGATGACCGATCGATTCAATGGTTCCTGATATCGAAAGCCAATTGCTACCTGGTCGTCACGGGCCGTTCCCAGTGGGTTTTCGCGGTCCATCAAGCGTAGTCCAGCAAACTCCAAAACTATCTGTTTATCCAAGCCAAACAAATAGTTTAGACCAATAGCACCGCCGTAGGCGTCATGGCCACTGTCATCCAGTGTCGGAAATCCCGTTAACCCGTCGGTTTCAAAATTAATACCGATTGTTTTAAGCAGCCCGCCATTATCGCGTGCCACAGATAGCGGACGATCAAAGCCGGCAAATAGATTCATATAGGGGATGTAAGTGCTGGGCTTGCTGGTGATCAGGGAGTTCTCCCACATAACCATGGTCCCGCCGGCGGTCTTCTCGCGGCCAATCGGATCCTGTCCGAAGGTGCTCATTACGCGCACACTGGTCGAGGCAAAATCACTAATTCTTTTGGTGAAGGAGGCTGAAAAATTATGATGATCGAGATCATCGAATTCGTTTTGGGCATCAATAAAGGCGTAGTCGACTTCAGCATAACCACCCAGTAATTCCCAAAATGATGCCACCCCGTATAAATGCACTTCATCATCGGCAATAGTGCCATCAGCGCGCCGTATGGCTTGCGACGATACATCGTCAAAGCCGGCAAAAAACGTGATGTCAAAATTAGAGATGTCAAACAGTCGGCTGTTGCGAGCTGGAATGGTGAATGCGAAGCCGGTAAAGGCATCCTCCATCCAAACACCGTTTTGAAACAATAACGGCATCTTGCCCACCGCAAAGGGCAGGTCAAAATTGCTCGGTTTACCAGATAATCCTGCCCATATGGAGCCGAAGTCACCTTCAAAAAACAAGGTTTCAAGATTGCCATCTAGCAATAACTCGTCGTTAATGCCGTCCGTATCGCCGCCGAAATCAATGCCCGAAAATTGATTGTTTCGATCCAATGGTCGCACAAAGGCGTGGATGCGTTCAGTGCCGGTGATCTTTAAATCAATATCAAAATTCGCGCGCGCAGCAAGCCTATGAAAATCGCGACCGTTATTGTCATTGAATGCTACCGCGGTTCGAATATCGCCATACACTGCGAGTGCGGTGGCGGTACGATTGCGTTCACCAAATACTGGCGAGGTTTTGGTCAATGGCCCAGCCTGATATTGTGGTCGCCCCAGTTCCAGTAATGGGCGGGGCGTGTGCACCGCTTTTTTGCCGCCATAGATTTCTATCTGCGCTTCTGCATCGTAGGCTTCGTCGGCGTAATCAGGGTCTGGGGAAAATACCTCATCGGAGTGCTTGGTTTGCTCGGCTTGTGGCCCCATCTCGGGGTGATACTCATCATCAGCCAGTGATACTCCAGCGCTGAAACTAAGCAGCAGACCGGCCAGAAATGCCGAGCCACGTTGAGGCATGAAAGTCTTAAGTCGAGAATTTTTCAGTTGGTCTTGTCTCATGGTCCGCCCTGCACTCAATTAATTTCAAATTCAACCGTGTATGGGTGGATATCTAGCATCCACTTATTCATTTCCCGCTCCATTTCGGTGGTGGCTCCTACAAAGCGCATGAAATAAATCGGTTCCGCACGGCTTCGCATCCGTACTGCCAACTTGTATTTTCCCGGTTCTTTGACGAGGTCTGCAGGCACTTTATAGTTGGCCATGCGCTCGCCCAGCGGCGGAATGCTACGGCCCTCCATGCGAACAAACGGGGGATGGTTTAGTACCGTGGTGGGTTGTCCGGGCGGCCGCAAAAACGGAATCTGATCGATATCAAAATTTACCGGCAAGTACATTTCCCGATCGGTACCCTTCACGTTGGTGGTCAGAAACTTTGTCTGCAAATTGAATAGCTGATCATCATGCGGAATCTTTCCGGCCCGCACATCCAACGAGTGTAGGTCAGCCATGTCGCCGTTACTGTCTACATAGCCTGACTCCCACACAGCTTCACCCTGCGGATTGATCAGCGCCACGTTAAGCCATAACTCAGGCTGGGCTCCCAGTGACCCGGACGGCAAATTATGCCCGGCGTTGATATTGGTAATCTTGTATCCAAACTTGAGTGGTTTGCCGGCACGCATTTTGCCTTTAAAGAACGGCCCATCAATTTTCGAGCCATTCTCCATAACCTGCTTACGCAGTTCTCGTTTCTCTTCCAGCTTCTCGAGATTGTCTTCAATCATCTTGGCTGCGGCCCTGCGGGTGCTCGCCTTACGCCATGGTTTTGGAAAATCGATATCAATTTGCCCAGATTTAACTTTTTTCTCAAACTTCCTAGTGCCCCAGCCGGCGATGTAATCAAACTGCAGCCAGTCCTCAATGGTGCGGCGTTTAAGTACACCACGTTTCTCGCTGTTGTGCGGGAAAATGCCTGGGTGGGCAATGGGGTAACCGGGCCCTGCAAACGCATGATTGTGATGATCACGATCCGGGTTTATCTCTTCGCCATCAACGATGGCGCTGGGCATCTTGTCGAAACCGGCCGCGACGCCTGGCACCTTACTCATATGGCAGTCCTGGCAGCTGACACCGGCCTTTTTAGCTGGTGAAGCGCGGTATTGGTCCCAAACTACCTCCAGCTTAATGCCCAGGTTTACAGCAACCTGATGGCAGCTTACGCAAAACTCAGATTCCTGCAAATTGGTAAACTGGATGGCGGCGTTATGAATGGGTTTGCCGCGGCCATCTTTCTCACTTAATTTCACGTTGTAGCTTTTTGAGTTGGCGACCACTTCTGCCAGCCCGCTGCCATCAGACGCGCCGTATACCGGATCATAAATCTCACCCGGAATGATATGACGGTCGCCATTCACTTTACCGTATTTCTCGTTCACCCGGTGGCAGGTAATGCAGGTGATGCCCTCGCGCGCAATTTCGCTGCGTTCCCATAGCGGGGCTTCACGGGCTTCACCAAGTTGAGTACCAACCTGAGCATGACAGCGCACGCAAAAGTTACCAATGGTGGGTGCTAGATCATTAATTCTCTGCTCAAATTTATGAAACATCGGCGAGATAGAGGCATAGGCATGGTTTGATGAGCGCCACTCATCGTAAATCGTCTGGTGGCATTTGGCGCACTCAGACGCTAGCGGATACTGGTTCAGGTTGAACACTTCCGCATGTGGGTCTGTTTTATCCTCGTCGGCCTCGGACTGCGCCGTGACCGGCATATTCACAATCAGAGCCAACACCCCCAGCAGGAGCGCAGCGTTCCGCTTAATTAATTTCAACATCACTGTACTTCTCATTTTCTCGCACCCATTGTATCTAGCACCCGATTGCTGAAGCGTGGCTCCTCATGATATTGATGGCACATCCTGCAGTCAGCTTGAATGCTCTCTTCGTTGTGGCACTGGGCACAGGTGTCTGTGGTCAATGCCTGAAAATTGCTTTGGTAAGCGGCCTGATCCTTTTTGCGAACTACCTTGGCATAATTGGACTCGTCATTAATTTTATGACACACCGCGCAGCCAGTGCTGCTGTCCGCGAAATTTGTATTCCGCGCACCCACTAGACTCAAATGCGCATCATGGTTAAATACAAAGCGATGATGGGGGGCGTCGGCCATTGAATGCCAGGCCGAGGACGCCAGCGCCACCGAGGTCTCGGAGTCCGGCGCAGCTGGCATGGTGCTTTGGTTATGACACTTGCCGCAGGCCCCGAGGCCTTTGTCATCTGACAAGATTGACAAAGTCAGCTTAGATGCGAGTTTTCCAGCACCAGCACTGTCCAGTCGCTTAGCAAAGTCTATCCACGCCATTGCCACGGGGTCAGCGTGTGATACCGGCTTATATTTTAGGTCTCCCTTGCGATCCACATACCAACCAAGTTCTGAGACACCCTTGGGTAACTTCTGCTTTGGTGGGCGGTATCGTTCGTTGGTGATCCATTGCTCTGTCACTTGTGAAACTAACTCACGACTGATGCCAGAAAACATAGCGGGGGTGGCAGCAACGCCACGCTCGGACATACGGCTGAATATAGCGCCGATGCCGTCTTTGCGCAGATCCTGTAATAGGCCACAATAGGCCTCGGCAAACTTAACTTTCTTTTTAGGCTCCGCGCCTAACAGCCAATTGATAAACGGATTTGAACGGCTTTTACCATTCGATTTAAAGGTTTCTCCGGGCTCTGCGCCACAGGCGTTAAATGCGGCTAACTCTGCTGCGCGTTTGAGTTTCAGTTTGGGTAGATCTAAAAATGCCATTTCACCCTTTGCGGACTCAACAATGTTTGGCAGGTGGCAGCTGGCGCACATTTGTTCGAAATTTTTCACATCCACGCGTCGACCAGCGGCCTCTGATTGATGACAGTCAGTGCAACCCGCTGGCGCGGCATCAGCGTATTTTTTGTCCTGAAAATGAAACTTAACGTGCTTGTTGTGGTCAAACACAATCTGACCCGCCCGCAGACTGGGAAAGCGGTCGTCAAAAGCGACGTGGTCAGCGAAATTATCGAATTTTTGCTCATGACAAAATGCACATTGCTGATTGGTGGTCTGCGTCAGGTTCGCGAAGCGGCCTTGATGCTCCGTATGGCAATTGGTGCAATTGGTATTTCCAGCAAGGTCCGCATCGTTGTGCGGACTGGCCGCCGGGCCGCCGAACTCATGACAGTTCACACAACCGGCCTGGATGTCCTGGCGCGGGATTACTGCAACAAAACCTGAGGGGACTACCGAATCCTCTTCAATCAAGTGACAGGTTTGGCAGCCTTCGCCAGCGCTAAAGGCATGGTGCACATCGCTTAACTCACCGGGATTGCTGAACAGAGTATTGGTTTTGACCGTCCCGGACTCCGAGCGCGAATCAAAAAATAGCGTCATTCCCAATACGCAGATCGCCAGCACCGCGCCGACCAGTGCCAGTCGTCCGCGCTGTCGGCGAACAGAGGGCACGGGAGCGCAGGGTGGCCGTTGGTTACAGCAGCTGCCGTCAGGGTTCGGGCCGGCCGCGCACTTACCGCCCTGGCTGGCGGTTCTGCGGCATTCCCAACGGTCTCCCTCTTTAAAGGGCTGGCAATCAGCCACACCCCCACAGCCACCATTCGCATCGGGGCCGCTGGCGCAGGGTTTGCCCCAGAAGGCCGCGCGACCGCAAACATAGCCCTTGGTGGGGCGTTCGTAATTGCTCTTATTGTGAGCAAAACGATCTTGTGGGGGAAAATCACTCATTGTTTATTAGGGATGAAATTACAGCGCATACAGGTGTACCAACAATACGTGCCATAACACGAAGATAATTAAAGAAAGCGACACCGGCAGATGGAAATACAACCAATATTTTAGAAAGGACTGCGCAGCATAGTGGCCATCTACCTTATTTTTATAGTCCATCAGCCGCTCGATTTTCTCGAAGCTTCGCATCTCGGCTTCGCCTAAGAATGGTTTCAAAGATTGCGCCTTTTGTTCCTGCCATGCACTAGGGCGTCGCGATCCGCTAAGATGGCTGAAAAAGAACCGTGGCCGAGCGAAGAACCATGCCAGCGATTGTTTGTATTCCAAAGTTAAGGTTTCGTGGCCTGATGCCTCCACTGCTTCGAAAATCAGTTGTTTTACCTGTTCCCGCACCTCGTGAAGCTCATGAGGAATGCGTTCATAGATAATTTCACCGCCGAGGTGACGCAACCGCCGCGGGACGGTCAGTGATAGCCAGTAGCCGAATATCCCACTGCCACTGACCAGGTAGAACAAACCGATCAGTACCTGCTCATACAGCCCCTCGGGCCATAATGAGCCTGTGTGCAACCAAACCATCGGCAGTAACGCGACACCAAAGGCAACATGAATAATCAGCCACACTCTGGCACTCACCAGTGGAATCATGGATAGCTTTTTACGCACATTAAACAATACTAGAGCGATCATCACCGCCAAGGCCGAATAGCCACTGATAATTGCAGGGTTTTGCAACGCCAGGTGCGCTTGTCGCGCCTGCCAGGCGACCACTGCAACCAGAGTCGCCGCGATTAACCAGATGATTATTGCTTTGCGGCGCACCCTGCTACACCTTGTTCAAGGGATTGATGGTATCGAAATCCACTCGAAACAGCGCATCATGCGGGCAGGCTTGCACACAGGCTGGCCCCCCCGGGTTGGTATGGCAAAGATCACACTTGGTGGCCTTCTGGATCGGTTTGTGCGACACCGGGTCGACCACTGCGCGGCCGGCGCCATCGGCTATTTCCACCACGGTAATGTTGTCATAGGGGCAGGACGCCGCGCAGGTGCCACAGCCGATGCACGTGTCGTCATTGATAATTACTTCGCCACCCTGGGCGCTGCGGTGAATGGCGCCAGTAGGGCAGCCGATCATACACACTGGGTCAATACAGTGCATGCAGGCGTTGGTAACCATCCAGTTATCAAACACCTTGCCGTGTCGCTTAAAGCGCGGGTTGCCGTCATGGGTGGAAGCACAAGCGCGCACGCAGTCATCGCAGCGCACACAGCTATCCAGGTCGATGACCATGGCCGCAGTGGCATTAATGAAGCGGTTGTACACCAGCCAGTCTTCAGCCAGATTATTTTCCAGCGGTTTATTTTTATGGTCGCGCAAGCGAAATTCTGGCGGTGTCATGTGTGGAAACACATACTTTTCGAGCAGTGGCAACGGTATTCGAATCAGATCAACATAGCCCAGTGCACTGAGGCTGGTTTCCAGTCGCGACTCTTTGCCCTGAGACTGATCATATACTTCATGAAAGCCATACAGATCGCCGGCGCTGAGATAGGTTAGAGTTTGCTGGCCAGAGCCCAGTGATCGGTAAACCCGCGCGAAGCCAGCGCGCACCAGCAGCAAGCCATCCGGATAATCACCTTCCGACGCAATCACCGGCTCTGTACGCTTACCGCTTTTATAGTCCAGATACCAATCAAAGCTGCCGTGCGTTTCAAACAGAGTGCTGGCGACGATTTCTTCAAAAGCTTCGTCAGGCGCGTGGGTAAACAGATCGGTGGCCTGCAAATGTTGGCGCAATGCGTTTTCACGATACTTGGTATCGATTGCCTGCTTGAATTCGGCGTTGAAGCGGCTAATCTCCCGAATACCCTGCCAGCGAATTTCTAACAGTTTGGTCGGTTGATCAACAAATACTGACGCAGTTCGAGGCATGCGGCCCAACGCCGCTAGCTCGCCAAACAATTGACCGGCTGGGAGCGGCGCACACTTGTAATCATTGAAAACCTGATTCAGGTCTTTGAGAACCACGAATTGGTTTTCACTGTCTGTGGCAGTATTGACCTGCAGCTTGCGAGCCTCTGCATGCTTATTGTTTTGCCACAGCTGTGCGAAAGCCTGCGCGTAACTCTTGCCTTTGTCATCGCTGCGGCCTAATAAATTGGGTGGCAATCCATCGCCTAACACGATCTGAACCTGACCACTCAAAATAGCGAACGCGGAATTACCATATTCACCTTCGCGCAGAATGATCTGGCCCGGTTCGGCGCGAATAATTCGAGCATCAAAGCGGATAATATCGCGCAGCGATGTGGAAGCAGGAAATTTATCCTGGTCCATCGATGAGAAGGGCTTGGATGCCAAAATGCGGTCAATATCCACATCCGACATATCAGGACCAAACGGGGTTTGCCAGCGCTTGGGCCGGTCAACCAGTTTGATTCCATTAGCCATAATCTACTCCGCTAAGTGATATGGGTTTGCAGGCGCATTGATGCTTCCACCCACAGAGTAGCCGACGCTAGTCGCTTTAATTGAGATCCCGCGCTGTCGGCCCAACCCTATTATTTATTGTTTGTAAGTTCCGGGGTCCGGCAGCATCGACCCTACTGCCGAGCTCAAATCTTTACCGGCAATGGATTTGACCAATGCCCTGGCGGCCGCCTCCGTCGGGTTCGCGACGAACGCGGCGCTGCCGTCTACCTTAGCCAGAGCCGCGCTGGCACTTTGCTTACGTTGCTGCATTGCCGCTGCGTACTCTGCGTTCGGTGATTTGGCCAGTGAATTGTGTGCCGCCAGCAACTGCGCAATCTGGCCTTCTACATAAAGGTTTGCCAGTTCGGCGGGCGTCATTTTCGCGTTAACACTGGTGTCGGGCGCATAAAAGCGGTGCCGCACAGCGCCTTGGCTGTAACGCACCAACTCAAATTTCGGGTTAATCGGGTGGCCGGCGCTCAGCATGGCGTTAATTTTGTCGCCGGAAATTTCCGGCCGTGCCATGGCATGGCAGCCGTTGCAGTTCTGCGCAATATCAAACTTCATGTGCGGTCGAATCATGCCCATGGACTCGGCCTTTGCCATACGAGCGTCATAATCAACGTCCTGATCGCTGTGTATATCGACAAATTCAGACCCAGCACCATGGCAGCTCTCGCAGGCCGGGCCACTATCGGCATAGGGCTCTTCCCCTGCGTCGTCCTGAATCATATTAAAGTGACAGATTGTGCAGGTACTGCTCTCAGTCATGTCGTCGTCACCGACGGCCTCCAATATTTTATCTACTTTTGCTGTCAACTCGTCTGACGGGTCATCAAATTTTTCAAAAGAAGCCTGATGTGGGCTGTTTTGCCACACTTCCAGTTCCGCTTGATGACACTCTCCGCCGCACGTATCGGCGCCTAGCCGATAGGACTCAGCCAGTGACGGAGCGTTGATGGAAATTAAAATCAGCCCAGCTAATAGACCACTTAGTTGCTTAAAATAGGAGCGGCAATGTGTGCTGGAGAATCGATTGACGGATATTTTCTTGTTTTTCATGGATCAACCCCGACGAATTAAGTAATCCAATTAAAGCACTTTTTATTATTAAAATCCTCTTTTAGTTGGACAATTGATACATATCACGTGTAAAGCAGTTTTCGTCGGTACTTCGCAGGGCAAAATAAGACGGTTAGTTAGGGTGTTGCGCGGGCCGACCGCCAAGACTAGCTAGCCAATCAATGGTGACTAAATGCGGCTTAAAACCTTACTCGTCCAGCAGTAAGAATATGATGGGCGCAATAACCGGCGATTTGGCTTCAATGTTCTGCTCCAGAAACTCATCGAACCAAGATTGAGCAATCACCTGATAGCCGGCTGTGGTGGGGTGTAGCCCATCAATTAGTAACGACATACCACCCGCGGCATTGAATAATGTAAAGATATCCACCAGTTTTGCGTTTTTAATGCTTGCAGCACTCTTGATTGCCGAATTGACGCTGGCGACGCTGCGACTGGCCCGCGGAGTGAGTGTTCCCACCACCGGTATGAAACCCTGCGCCCGCGCACGATCGATCATGATCTGCGTATTAAAGCCAGTATCGCTGGCCGGGATTCCAAAGCCAAAATCGTTGGTACCATACAGAATCAGGACGATTTTTTGTGTGCTGGGGTAGGTAGCTTTGGATGATGCAAGGTTGCCGCTGATTCGTTCAACACCGTTATTTTGTCCGCTTCCATCGGGGGCTCGACCCGTCGTGGTGCCGCCATGGCCCCAATTGGGCACCAGGCTGGGACGGCGCGATTCGTTTAAAATCTGGGTGAGAAGTTGAGACGGCAAGCCCGCATTCAAGGCGCCGTTGCGAGCGAAGCTGCCGCTGCTGGACTCGTCATAGCCTGATTCCGAGGTAATGCTGTCGCCGAACACGACTACCAGTGCCCGATCTTCCTCCTGTGCCCAAGCGCACAGCGGCAAAAGCAGTACAAAAATTAGTGTCAAACGGTTGGTCATAACTTCGATCAAAATCTATCAGGCTCAGGCCAGCGGCCAGTGCCGCCTAGGGCTGGGCTTTGCTGTATTGAGCGTGCGAATTTGCGGGATAGTGAATCAATATGCGCATGCCGGCCGGTAAACCTTCTGGGCTTGGCACATCACCCGCCTCGTGCATGACTTTCGTTTGCACCTGCGCGGGGTCCAAAGTCTCCACTAAAAACGTTTTGTTTTCAAGCGTGTAAGCGCCACTTTCGAGATCAAATGTGTTCCACTCAACGGCCACGTTGCCGGCTTCGTCCAGACTTGCCCTCGGTTGGTTATCCGGCACCTTATTAGGCTCATTGACCCGCTGTGGCGGTGACCAGGCATTGTTTTGAAACACACTCACATATAAATCACTGGGGTCGACGGTAGCCGACGCCCAAAATAGCCACAATTGACCGCTGCCATCGCGAATCATTACAGCGCCCAGATTTTGCATGCCTCGATCGGTCAGCAAAATCGGCTTCTGCCAATTAATCGCAGCCTTGTTAACGTTGCCCAGCATGCTCTTCAATACAATCTTTTCCCCTCGCATTTCCGACCAGACCAATACCTTTTGTTGTTCTCCCGTACTACCTAGTATGGGTGACAGTAACGCATGGTCACTGCGATACACCACATTGCCGGGCGAGTGCCACTGTTCGCCGTCAAAATATTGGTAGATTAGCTTATGTTGCGCGCCATCGAATTCCGGCCACACGACCTCGGCGACCGGTTCGGCGAATGCCGGTCCGGCGATTAAAATGGCGATGCACAACAGCAATGCCATCGGATGTATCCGATCGCTTCGCAGTTTGTGCCGCTGTAATAACTTTGCCCGCATAGTTTTCATCGGGCCGTATTTTAGCCTATTCGCAGGCGCGCCGTTAGGTGCGAATGCGTTGGCCTGTCGGATCCCAGGGGCTGGCCTCGATCACGCGACACTTAAATAGTGCGCCAACCAGATGTGTTGTTAATTCAGTGCCCGGTGCGCTATAGGCGGGGTCAATTAGGGCCATGGCGAGTGACTTATCGACACAGTAACCATATCCACCGGAGGTGGTCATGCCCACGCGACTGCCATCCGGGCCCCAGACCGGTTCATAACCGCCGGCCTCTGAGGTAGCGTCATCGACTTCCAGCGTTACTAAGACCTGCTTGAGTGCGCTGCGGCCTGCGGCCTTTTCCTCTGCAGCGGCTTGTTTGCCGACAAACTCAGCGTCTTTGTCCCAGGCAATCCATCGGTCCATGCCGGTTTCGCCCGGTGTGTAAGCCTGCATAAATTCTTTGTTCCAGATGCCGAAGCTTTTTTCCATGCGCAGGCTATTCAACGCGTAATAACCATATTCGCGCAGGCCGAGGTCGGCACCCGCTTCAATCAATCGCTCTCGCAACGGAGCGAGTTCCAGCGCGTGGCAATTAATTTCATACCCCAACTCACCCGCCACCGACAGGCGCCCGACCCGTGCTCGAATCAAACCGACATCCATTTCGCGACAGGCCATAAATTTAAAGTTTTCTTGACTCACGTCTTCATGGGTAAGTTTTTCCAGCACTTTGCGCGCATTGGGGCCGGAAATGGCGTAGCCGCCAATGTTGTCGCTGATGTCCTCAATCTGCACCTCGCCCTCGACCGACAATGCACGGGTACCGCCGGGTAAGTGATCGTGAAACCAGCGTAAATGCCACTCACGTAAATAATAGCTGCCCATAATCCAATAGCTGCCATCGCCCCAGTTAAAGCAGGTCAGGTCACCCTTCAGGCGACCATCGTGGCCCAGCATCACCGCCAGCCGTGCACGGTGTTCGGTTGGCAGCTTGGTGGCAAACAACTGATCTAGCCAGGCGGTTGCGCCGGCCCCGGTGACTCGATAGCGGCTGAAGCCAGTGATGTCCAGCATGCCGACTTGATTGCGCGTTGCGAGGTGTTCTGCGCGCACTAACTCGAAGGCATTAGAGCGGTGTAGCGTGGTGTTCTCACTATAGCCCGGCTGGCCAAACACGAGCGGCACTTCCAGCCCCCAGCTATTCCCAAAAATTGCGCCCGCGTCTTTCTGTGCCTGCCACACACCACTCCGTTTCAGGTCACGACCAGCTGGTAGCTGCTCATTTGGATAGCTCATCACGAAGCGGCGGCTGTAGAACTGGCCGGTGGTTTGCTTTATGTACTCGCGGTTAGAGGTGTACTTGCCGTAACGAGCGATGTCCATCGACCAGGCGTCGGCCTCGGTCTCGCCATAAATCATCCACTCAGCCAGAGTTTTACCCACGCCGCCACCTTGCAGAAAGCCCGCCATCACGCCACAGGCAAGCCAATAGTTCGGCAGGCCACGTACCGGCCCCACCAAGGGGTTGCCGTCAGGTGAAAACGTAAACGCGCCATTTACCCAGTTTTTAATTCCCACGTTATTGAGATCCGGGTAGCGATCAAAAGTCAGGGCGAGTTCGTTCTCAATGCGGTCAAAATCTTGTTCAAACAATTCCATGCCGTAGTTCCAGGGCGCGCCATCCATGGCCCAATGCTGATTTTCCACCTCATAAATACCGACCAGAATGCCCTGATCCCATTGGCGCATATAGGTAAAGCCTTCCAGATCCACCGTCATTGGCACTTCAAAATCCAATTCCGCGACGGCGGGTATGGTTTCTGTGACCAGATAATGATGTTTCAATGGTGAAACGGGTAAATCCAGCCCGGCCATACGCCCGACCTGTTTGGCCCACAGGCCACCCGCGTTCACCACATGCTCGGCATGCACCACGCCTTTTTCGGTAACCACATCCCAACTGCCGTCGGCGCGCTGTGAGAGGCTTTCCACTTTGGTGTTTTCAATTACCTCGGCGCCGCGCTGTTTGGCGGCTTTGGCGTAGGCCCAAACGGTGCCGGTGGTATCCACATAGCCCTCGCGGTCAGCCCACAGCCCGCCGTAAACACCATCCACGTTCATGATGGGGCATTTGTCTTTCACCTCCTGCGGCGTCATCAGATGCACATCTTCTATGCCAATGGTCTGGTAGGTGCGCAATGAGCCCTGCAACCACTCCCATCGCTCAGGGGTGCTGGCGATGGTAATGCCGCCCGTCATATGCAGGCCGATGTCCTGGCCACTCTCTTCCTGAATCTCTGATAATAGATCCAGCGTATACCCCTGCAATGCCGCCATATTGGGGTCGGCGTTTAACGCATGCACACCGCCCGCCGCGTGCCAGCTCGAACCGGCCGTCAATATTGAGCGTTCGATAATCGCACAATCGGTCCAGCCGAATTTGGCAAGGTGATACAGCACCGATGCACCAACCACGCCGCCGCCAACGATCACGACCTGATATTTATCTTTCATTTTGTTTTCCGTCAGTGAGGGATTGAGTATCACGCTGCATTAAGATTATCCCCAGCGATTAGCCGCTTAACAAACGAATAATCCTTTATAGAAGAATCAAATTAATTGCACCAAATGTGGTGGTCAACAAAACAGCCGACTGAAATTCAGTTCGGTGTTGTTTGAGACTTGGTATCAGCCGCATCGCCAAGTAGATTTTGATACCAGACTTGTTGGACCAACTGCTTGCCAATATACCGGGCGCCGGCTTGAGTGAGGTGAACTCCATCAAAGATCATTAGATCGCCATTATCCGTAACCCTCTGACAGCCACTGTTGTCACAAAAATTGGGCAGCAGGCTGATGAGTTCAAAACCATCCTGGTCGCTGGCGCTGCGCAATAGAGTATTAATGTGTTCCGTGTTCGGGTGTAGGGGTGTTCTGATATTTTTGATATTGGGGTCGTACGCGTGTTGTGCGAGAAACGACATACCGTCTGAGATCTGGCTCTTTTGCAACAGCATAAGCACCCTAGGTACACCAAGCGACTGAATATAAGCGGCGCTGCCGCGCACCGGTTTTAGGAAGTTTTCATCCAGGAAAAAGGTGGCAATAATGACGGCGTCTGCTGTCGCAATTAGGTCTCTCTGCGCCATAATTTTCTGATGCTCCTGATAGCAGATGTCCTGTTTGCCTCCGAAGTACAGAAAATATTTATGGTAGGGCAACCCAAGGATGGCTTTGCAGTTGTCTCCCACTTTCAGGGCAACGAGATCGAGTGGCTCAACAGCATCACCCTCCACTAAGGCGTTAATTAAATCCGCAGCCATACTGTCGCCAATGATGACAACTTTAGGTTTGCCATTGTTCTCAAATTCCTTTTCATAGGCGGTGATGTGCTCCCAGAAAAAATCGGCGTAGTCCTCTCGAGAATACGCTAGCTGTTGAACTAGATTTGGCGGGTAGCGCCACAGCCAGCCCTTGCTAGTCACCGCGTTTAGCGCGATAGACACTAGCAGTATGGCCATTAGCCCGGAGATCAGCAGAAAAGGGCGATTTGAGAAGCTAGCTTTGCTTGCAGGTGGGCCGGCTGGTCGCCGAAATGGTTGTTCTATAAACCGATACATCAGCACCGCGAGAACCATCGATCCGACGACTAGTACGGTCATTGCCGGCCACTCGACTTGTTCCTTATCTGGGTACTTATAGAACACGATTAGCGGCCAGTGAATCAGATATAAAGAATAGCTGATTAAACCTATACCGGCCATAAAGCGATTGCTGACCAACTGTGCAAGAGCATGATTTGGCCCAGCCGCAATCATCAACGCAGCTCCGACACAGGGTACCAAGCCTGCGAACGAGGGGAACTCCATCTTTCCGTTAAAGAAAATAAGCGAATAAATGATCAGACCAAGTCCCAAAATAAAAACACCTGATTGTTGGGCATGGTTGAATTTACCACGGTCGGCGTCCGGTGTTTTCACGAACACCAATATCGCGCCTGCAGCAAATTCGAAGACCCGAAACGGCAGCAGATAAAAAGCGGTGGCATGAATATCAAGAGTCGATTGGTTATCCTCAACAGCGAACCAGGATCTCACTAGTAGTTGATTTTCAAATAGCAAGTGATTTGCCAGCAAGCTTAGCAAGGCCGTGATACAAATTGTCGTGATCAGAACGGAACGACGAAAGAATCTGATTAATAGAAACAGGGTCAACGGCCAAATAAGGTAGAACTGCTCTTCGACACTCAGCGACCAGGTGTGGAGCAGGGGTTTGAACTCGCTGCCCGCATCAAAGTAGCCCACACTGTCCCAAAAGAAAAAATTACTGACACTGAGAACCGCATATATCAGCGAGTAGCCGAAGTCCGTCAAATGCTGTGGTGATAACCAAACGCCAGACAGAATTAAACAGAATACGAAGGTGGCACACATGGCCGGGAACAGGCGCCGCACGCGTCTTATATAGAACCGCTTGAAGCTAAAATCGCCATTGGCGGTGATTTCAGTAGCGATTAACTTGGTGATTAGGTATCCGCTAATCACGAAAAAGACATCGACCCCAACAAACCCCCCCGGTAACAGAGAGTTATCCAGGTGATAAAATAGTACGCTCAGGACAGCGATCGCGCGCAATCCATCGATATCAGGTCGGTAATTCATGCGGGGAAGTAGGTCGAGTACTCAGCGACAATCATTTCTGTTGGTGTACTTGCAGGGCGCGATATTATGAATGTGATTGACTAGGAATACGAGCCTACCAACGCTCCAATTAGATTGTCGTCTGGGTTAATGCCCAGCCCAATGCCAGTGGGCAATAGATACTCCGCACCCGCCAGTGACACGGGGTTTACAGGGTCGTAATGCTCATCTATATAATCGCTGGCCGTCCACACACCTTCCAGCAATTGCGGCTTTACCGTGGCCGCAATGTGCAGGCAGGCAGCCGCGATGATGTCGCCACCCCAACTGTCATCACAGGTGTGCGGCATATTGCGCGCCTCGCAAATATCCCGCACGCTGGCCATCGCTTGAAGACCACCCAGGCGCGTCAGCTTGAAGCCGAAGCCATCACACAGATCCAGCTCGATGGCGTGCAAAACATCCGCGACGCAGGTAGCACTTTCATCCAGAAATATCGGGTGACTGACCTGTTTTCTCAGCGACGCAGTTTCTTGCATCGTCTGGCAGGGTTGTTCCAATACAACGGGGATGCCCTGACATGCGAGACTGAGCTGCCGCGCGGAATCCACGCTCAAGCCACGGTTGGCGTCCATGACCAGTTTTACCTTGCCATCCGTCGCACGCCAAACCTGGTGCAGCATCTCGATATCTACCACGATCTCCCGGCCGCCGCATTTGAGTTGGATGCGCCCAAATCCTTGCTGCATTTTATCCGCTGCAATTCGCGCTGTTTCATCTGGCGTGCCGATATTAATGGCGCAGTAACCCGGCAGCCGATCACGCGCTGGCCCGCCCAATAAATCACAGACTCGTACGCCATGATGGCGGGCTAGCAAATCCACACAGGCGACTTCCAGCGCAGCCTTGGCGTAAAGATGCCCGGCCAGTAATTCATGCATGCGACGCATTAAGGGCAAGGGGGATAATGCCGATTCACCAATCAGGGCTGGGGCTAGCTCCGCGATGGCTGCTCGCGCGCCTAACGCATGAGCCGGCTGATAGGCAGCGCCCAGCGGCGCGACCTCACCCCATCCAATGACTCCCGAGTCGCTGACAACCTTAACAATGGTGGTGTCGATCGACTCCAGTGTGATACTCGACATAACATAGGGGCCGCCAACAATCGGCAACGCCTTTTGATACACATGAATCTCGCTGATGCGCATTGGTTAGCTAACCATTAGCGGCATTGACAATCACACTGGCGGTCATCAAATCCAAATGTGCGCCGCCGCCATTCTTAAACAGGGTGATGTCGTGGTGGTTCTGCCGACCGCAGGCGCCGCCCACCAACTGATAAAGATCGGCCAGCACATCGTCGGGCGTGATCACGCCATTCTCAAGCGGAATCTTTAGTTCACCGATATGTTCCAGGGTCGTGTCACGACTGTCGACAAAGATGCGCGCCTTTTTTAGCAAGGCATCGTCTGCCTCACGCATGTCGGGGCGAAATGCGCCAATCAAATCGACATGGGTGCCGGGCTGGACCCACTCTCCGGCCAAGATTGGTTCGATGGCCATGGTGGCGCAACTGATAATATCGGCTTGGCGCGCTGCCGCCGCCGGGTCGACGGTGGCCGAAACCGGAAACCCTTCGCTAGCGAGCCGCTCTGCCAGTTGTTCGGCACGTGCTGCGTTGCGATTGCACACTTGCACTGACTCAAGTTGCGGAAACAGTTCGCTGTAGGCGCGCACCAGACTTTCGGCCACCGTGCCGGCGCCCATAATCAGCAGGTGGCGGCTATCGGGGGGCGCTAGCAGGGTGGCGGCCAGCACAGAATCCGCCGCGGTTTTCCAGTAGGTCACTATATCCGCGTCGATCACCGCGTTTGGTTCACCCGTGGTGTCATCAAACACCAACATCGCGCCCTGAATACTGGGCAGGCCGCGCTGCTCGTTGCCCGGCACCACGGTGACTGATTTAACGCCAATTCCCAGCCCGTCTATCCAGGCGGCACGGCTTAATAATGAATCAGGCAATCGCTCCAGCAACTGATCAGCAATGTGCGCCGCTTGCCCCTGATGTGCGCTGCGCATGGCAGCCACCACGTCTGACCAAACTAGCTTTCCTTTGATGTCAGCCGCGCAGATATGGTTTAGCATGCGAATAAGGGTGAGGCCTAAAAATTTCTTACTTCAAACTGCAGTCCCTGCTCAGCAAACTGATTTTCCAGCAGCGCCTGTTTTCTTGATTCATCGCCGCGAATCATCACATCGAAAAACTGATGTACTTTACGCCGCTGAATTTCATGCGCGATTTCCGCATTGATTAGATTGAACTGTTGCTGGGGTTCAAAATATCGCGCCTGTGTTCTGCTTTTGTATTGCGGCCACCAATAGCCGCCAGAAACGCCAAAGCTGGCGTGGTTGGAATCTTCCAGTAAACCCCAAAATACCGGCTGTGAAGATGATTGGTAAGCTGCGCGCAAGGCGGGCAGGGGGTTGGCGGGGCTGGGCATCTCGGCGCCCATAGCTTGGGCCATTCCGGCACCAGCACCGATGATTAAGCCATCTTCCGCGCCGCTTAACAGCATGGTCGGCTTGCTGAGCGTATTTAGCGCAGTTGGGCCATCGGCGGCAAGGATCACCGATTCCGCTCCCGCGGGTTTCAAGGTTTGTTTGGGCAGACTGCCTCTGACATCGGCCATTACCAGAGGCACTACCGCCACCCCAGCCGTAAAGCGGGGTTCCAATGACAGCGCCGCCAGCGTGGTAGTGCCGCCGAATGACCGCCCCATCAAGCCAATCTTCGTGAGCGCCAGCCGCCCTGCAAAGCGACCTTGCTGGTTCATGTTATCCAATCGCGCCAGCGTTGCCCGTAAATCATTTACCCGCTCTAGTAGCGAATTATCTAAATTAATTAACGCCTGCGGGTTGCTGCGGTCATTGATCAACGGTGTGTAAGTCTGGCCGTACTTTTCTAGCTTGCCATAGGTGCCATCGGCATTGAGGTAGGGTATGACATCAGCCAGCTTGCTATTCAACGCCGGGTCTTTGCCGGTCATCGAAAACGGTGAGTTGCCAGTATGTTCCGGCGCGATCACCACATAGCCATGGGCGGCTAAATATTCGCACGCCGTTTCCATATTGTAGCGGCTGCCGGCATCGCCATGCGTCATCACCACCACTGGCCAGGGCTGGCTTGATGCCGCCAGCGGCGCATCAATAAAGCTATTGCGCTGACGGTCAAATAATTCGTCAATCGCCTGATCGATCTGTTGTTGATCAACCCCTTCCACCACCGTTGTCGGCGTAAGGTGAAAAAACGTGGTTTGGGTCATCATCAGCCGATGAATCTCGCGATCGCCAAACACGTAATCGCCATAAGTGGCCAGCCGGTGCTGACCCTGAGCTACCTCTGCGTGAGACACGGGATACCAGATTTCGGTGAGCAGTGAACGCACCCCCACATCAACCCCGGCCACACTGTCGTAGGGCCGGCTGTCGTCGTGGATAAAAAACGTGCTGGAACCCACTGCATACGGGGTGTCAGGCACAGCTAACTTCGTAGAATTCGCCTCACCCAAGCGTAGGCTCTGGCAACCCAACAGGCCGGCCATCAGGAACATCGTTAGGAGCAACTGTTTGGTAGTAATCATATTCAATGGCAGCATCAGCAACGCGGATGATTGGGTGGTTGATCAGGAAAATACCACGAATCCGGATAGTTGCGCCTGTTGCAGGGTAAATAAGTAAATAGCAGTTACTGTGCCGATATGTTCACAGCCGCAGCATTTTAATTTATGATGTTGTCTGGCGTTGTGCGGCGCGGCGTTAAGCGCCGACCGATGCGGGCATATTTATCCAGTGAAAAACGATAATTAGCAAACAACCGCAACCACACCAGGCCATAAACCCACCGAGAGAGGAGAGACCTGATATGCATCGTAGAACCAAACTAAGTTGCGCAATTGCGGCCGCAGTCGCAGCCGGCGCACCGGGCGCAGCGTCCGCAGCATTGGAAGAGATTGTGGTTACCGCCACCAAGCGAGCCGAGAGCGCGCAAAGTATTCCGGTTACTATTCAGGCCATCAGTGAGCAATCGCTTAATGATCTGGGGATCGAAAATTTTGAAGACTACATCCGCAACCTTGCAGGCGTCACCTCCGGTGGTCGAGGCCCCGGCCGCAACGAAATCTTTATTCGTGGCGTGTCTGCCGGTAAAGGTGGTTTGAAAATCGCCGGTGCCATTGGTACTGAACCCAACGTTGCCCTGTATCTGGATGAAGCACCGATTTCGCTTGGCGGCCGAAATATTGACCCCTACATTACCGATATTAATCGCGTGGAAGTACTGCCCGGGCCGCAAGGCACTTTATTCGGAGCCAGTTCTCAGGCCGGTACAGTGCGCCTGATTACCAATAAGCCTGAGTACAACGAGTTTTCCGCCAGCATCAGCGCCAGTTACGGGTCGACCAAAGGTGGCGATGATTCCAACTCCATCGATGCGCACATCAACTTCCCGATTATCGAGGATAAATTAGCCGGTCGACTGGCAGTGTTTAACGCCAAAGAAGGCGGCTACATCGATAGCATTCGCAGCACCAAACAAATCCCTTTGACCAACCCGACCCTGGCATTTTACCAGTCGATTGGTGTCGTGCCGGAGCGCGAGGTGGTTGATAACGCGGCCTTTGCCAAAGATAACTTCAATGAAGCGAAATTCACAGGCTACCGCGCCAGTGCTAAATACGCGGTGAATGAGAACTGGGAAGTTCTGGTATCTCACTTTAATCAGGAGATTGAGCGCGAGGGTGTTTGGGACTATGACCCGGCCGTGGGCGAATTGAAATCCCAATCGTTTGCACCCGATGAAGGGGTAGATGAATTTGATATGACCTCCTGGACCGTAACCGGCCTTGTGGCTGGGTTGGAGGCGGTGTACACCGGCTCCTATCTTGATCGTGAGGTCGTTGAGGTGGCGGATTATTCAGGCTACGCCAATAGTGGCCCGTTCATTCCCTATTACATCTGCAATTACCCGGTCTACTCCCAGTGTGGAACGCCAAACTTTTTCCTCGACCAGTTCTATTCGGTTGAGCGCACCACGCACGAGTTGCGATTCAGCACCAATGAAGACAATCGTTGGCGTGCCATTGTCGGCGTATTCAACGACGACACGGAAACGGTTGAGCGTGGGGACTGGAATTACCCGGCCGCACAGCAATTTGGTTTGGCACCGAATGCACCTATTCCTGGCGCAACAGCTTCCAACCCGAATACGCGTAAACCAAGCGTGGTGTTCTTTAACGATTTCACGCGCGGTAAAAAAGAAACCTCATTCTTCGGTGAGTTGGCCTACGACATAACCGATCAATGGACCGCAACCATTGGTTTGCGCCGCTATGATATCGAGCTTTCCCTGGTGGGCAGCTCCAATTTTGCCAACCGTGGGGTGGATGGCCCGTTCGGGCGCAACGTGGATGAGATTCTAAGAGATGCCAGCCCGGCGGATTTTCAGGACACCATTGCCAAGTTCAACCTGCAGTACAAAATGAACGACGATGTCTTGCTATACGGTACCGTGTCCGAAGGTTATCGCCCGGGTGGATTCAACCGCAACGGCGGTGCCAGTCAGGTGCCCGGTGTGGGCCCATTTGTGCCGGACTTCTACGAGTCGGATGAGGTGTACAATATTGAGTTTGGTTGGAAAACCACCTTGCTGGATGGAACCTGGCGCTTTAACGGCGCCACCTATTTTGTGGAGTGGAACGACATCCAAATCGGCACGCTGGACTTTAACGTATCCAACCTTGCCTTTATCAGCAACGCGGCAGACGCCGAGGTGAAAGGCGTCGAGATCGATTCAATCTGGCAAGCCACTGATAACTTCACCCTGTTCGCAAATCTATCGTACAACGACACCGAGATGACCCGGGTACCGCCAAACATTGTCAGCATTGCGCCGGAAGGTAGCCCGCTGGCATTGGCGCCGGAGATTCAGTACGTGATCCGCGGCCGCTACGAAACAGAGATGCGAGATGGTATGGCCTTCGGCCAACTCACCATGCAATACACCGACGATCAAATCAGCTCGGTGAATGTGGGTGCCCTGTTTGAGCTGGATAGCTATACCACCTTTGACGCCTCCGTCGGATACTCAAAAGATAACTGGTCCGCCACGTTGTATGCTGAAAACCTGACCGACGAACTGGCTGATTTGTTTATCAGTAACGAAGACGACATTATCAAAACCGTGCCCAATCGACCGCGCTCTATCGGCGTTCGATTTAAGTACGACTTCGAATAGTCGTCGCCTTTCCTGATTGCATAGCAATTGGGATAGCGAGGCCTTAACCGGCAAAAATAAAAGGCGCTCTCGGTTTGAGAGCGCCTTTTTCGTATCGCGAAACCGCCGTTTTATTTCTAAAACCGCGGCGCACCAACACACTAGTCTCTATGGCATCAGAACAAGCGCCACCAACAACTGACCACCTGCAAATTGCCAAGCAGTATATTCAGGGCAACGATTTGCCCGCGGCCATGCAAGTGTTGCAAACGCTATTGGCGGAAAAGCCGGCGCATCGTGATGCCCTCTATTACCTGGCCGTGTGCCAACGCAAAGTGGGTGACCGTAGCGAGGCGCTGACGACGCTCGATCATCTTATTCAAAATCACCCCGATTATGGCCGAGCGTTTCAAGAGCGTGGTCACAACTACCTGAGCTTAAATGACCCGGCCAAAGCCGGCGCCGCTTTTCTCAAAGCCGTGGAGCTTAACGATGCATTGATTGCCAGTTGGCAGGCGCTGGTCTCGTATTTCACTTCAGTTGGCGACCGGCCGGCGGCTGAGCACGCTATGCAGCAGGCTAAAAACCTGAGCGCATTGCCGCGAGAAATTCTAACCGTGGCCAGCCTGGTGAATGAGAATAAGTTGTATCTTGCCGAGCAAATTTGCCGACAATATTTGCGCAACGACAAAACCCACCCGGAGGGCATGCGCCTGCTGGCCGAAATTGGTTCGCGGCTGCAAATTCTGGACGACGCGGAGTTTCTGTTGCAGAGCTGTGTGCAATTTCACCCTGACTTTATCAGGGCGCGTATGGACTACGTGCAGGTGTTGCACCGCCGCCAAAAATTTCACGCTGCGCTGGAGCAGGCTCAAGCTCTGGTTGACAAAAACCCCGCCGAGGCATCGTTTCAAATTATGCTCGCCAACGAACAGCAGGCGGTGGGCAATTTTGACCAAGCCTTAAAACTCTACGACAGCGCTCTCACCACGCAACCGGACTTGCACACTGTCTACACCGCTAAAGGCCATGCCCTGAAAACCATCGGCCGCACCGATGAAGCGGTGGCCGCCTATCGTGGCGCATACTCAGTAAAGAAAGACTTTGGCGACGCATTCTGGAGCCTTGCGAACCTGAAGACCTACCAGTTTACCGAGCAAGAGCTTGCGCAGATGAAACAGCAGGAGGCGCAGCCAGCTACCGCGGTGGAGGATCGTATCCATCTCTGTTTCGCGCTGGGCAAAGCCTATGAAGATCTCGCTGCCTATGATGAGTCATTTGAGTTTTATGAGCGTGGCAACCGGCTCAAGCAGGAAGACAGCCGCTACGACCCGGCCAAGTTTGAAGAAGAATTTGCGACTCAGATTGATCTGTTCGACACAGACTTTTTTGAACAGAGAGCGGATTACGGGTTTGCCGACCCGGCGCCCATCTTTATTGTTGGTCTGCCGCGCGCGGGCTCTACGCTACTGGAACAAATTCTGGCCTCTCACTCCGCAGTGGACGGCACTATGGAGCTGGCCAATGTGATTGGTTTAGCGCACCGCCTCAATGGCCGCAAGCGCTTACAGGGCACCCAGCAATACCCGGCGGTGCTGGCGAACATCCCCAAGGATCAATTTGCGCAATTTGGTGAGAATTTTATTCAAGACACACAATATCACCGCGGTGATGGCGTATTTTTCATTGATAAGATGCCGAACAATTTCAGGCATATTGCGTTGATCCAACTGATGCTGCCCAAGGCTAAAATAATCGATGCGCGGCGTGAGCCGATGGCCTGTTGCTTTAGCGGTTTCAAGCAATTGTTTGCCGAAGGCCAGGAGTTCACCTATGGGCTGGATGTTATCGGCCGCTACTACCGGGGCTATGTGGATTTGATGAACCATTGGGACAAGGTACTGCCGGGCAAGGTGCTGCGGGTGCAGCACGAAGACGTAATTGAAGATCTGGAAGGCCAGGTTCGGCGCATTCTGGAGCACTGCCAATTGCCGTTTGAACAACAATGCGTGGAGTTTCACAAAACAGAGCGCGCCGTGCGCACGCCAAGCTCAGAACAGGTGCGCCAACCCATCTTTAAAAGCGCCATGCAGCAGTGGACGCACTATCAGGACCATCTGCAGCCGCTCGAAGCGGCGCTAGGGCCGGCCTTGCAGAATTATCGTTAGCAGCCCAGCCGCGGCCTCGATTATTTCGCGTCGTTTAACGACCAGTCGTAGTGATAGCTGATGCGGCCGTCGAAGTCGGCTAATTGGTCTCGCGCTCCCTCGGAGAGATATTGCGAGATCGTCGCAAGCATCTGCGCCTCATTGTTGCCGAAGTCTTGCTGATACCAATCGAAAATTTTCGATAGCCGTAGTTTGTTACCGGTCAGTGACCAGCCTCTGGGGCTGGCGAGGTATTCTCTAGCCGCGCTTTCCAGCAACGCCTCAGTGTTGCTGGCAGTAAAGGCCTGCGCTTGCAGATTAGGGCAGCCGATGCTGGCGCAATTCACCGCAAAATGAATTCGGTGGTCCTGCCAAATGGGCCGTAAAATTTCATGTTCAATATCGTTCAAGGTCAACGCCTGACCCGCGACGCTAAGCAACTCGTCGTCCCAGGGGCCTAGCGGCAGCCAGCCCTCGGAAATTTTCTTGATGGATTTAACCGGGTAATTGTCCGCCACCAGCTTTACGGTTAATGCGTTGTAGAGATTGACCCAGTAGGCGAACTGCTGGCGACGCGGGTAGTCCCGTATATCGATTGCTGCAAGCTGATCTATGTACGCCTGCAGTTCCGGCTTCGCTTGTTTGGCCAATGCGGCGTAGTCAACCAGAGTCACACCGCTGGTGTCGCTTTGCTGCAAGTATTTGTCCAGCAGGTTCTGCCAGGCACTATGGTCGATGTCGGCGGCGTTCTGTTCATTACTGGCCCGCCAGAATGATTCCTGTGCGGAGCTGGCGGGCGACCCCACGAGAACAGCAAAAAGAATAAAACACGAGGCCAATAACTTTAATTTCATCAACACAGGAACTGGCGCGATTTAGATAGATTCATTAGCCACATTGTACTATGCGGCTCGTGAATGCATTCTATTGCCATCAGGCTTAATCGATACTGAACGAGATTTACGCAGTAATAGAGGCGGAACCATTCACACGCATGAGCGGTGAAACCTTCGCGAATTCCTTTCTTAAAACCACAGCATCATGTAGAACAGACTTTTATACTTGTGAGAACCCGAATACTTGCGTTGAAAGTACATGGCACGATGAAAGGCCGAGTTGATAGTATTGCCGATTTCGCACAAAAAGCGGATAAGAAACTCAGGCATCTGATCCGCAGACCGAAGACATGGGCGCAATATTGCTTGGACAGTGAGAAACCTACTGAGCGATATATATTTCATCATATACCCAAGTGCGCAGGTACTTCCGCGGTTGATGCACTCACTAACTGGTTTATTGTGCTCAAGGACTACGCGCCAGGTTGGAGCGAGTCTTCAGATCTGCCAGCATACAAGGCGTATTGTGATAACCCGCTGGATTTGGCTAAAATCAAACCGTATCAAATTTTGGTTGGCCATTTTCATGTCGATCAATCTTATCTGCATCAACGCTACCCGGAATGGCAAGCGCAGGGCTTTAAACTGATCACTTTTCTACGTGACCCCCTTGCCCTGCAGATATCCCAGTACAAATACGAAATTAAGATGAAACGAGTCTCGGCTGACGAAATTCTGGAACATCGCCTGATGTTACGACCCAACTGGATTGCAGAACGATTTCCTGTGACTGAATTGAACTATCAGAAGGTTCTTGACCAATATGCTTTTGTCGGCACGATGGATAACTATCAGGCGGCCTTCAATCGTTTGGCCAGTATGATTGGAAAACCACCGGTAGACCTGAAGAGCTACAATACGACAAAGAAACGAAGCTTCAATCTCTCAGCAGAATTTATTTCTGAGTTTAAAGATGCAAATTCGTTGGATTACAAACTATATGAGTACGCTCAAAAGCTGGAATGCGAAGCGGCCAACAGTTAGCACAAAAGAATTCGACGCTGAATCAGATCACGAGACCGGCAGGCGACAGAGCGCAATTACAGCGCTAAAATTTAGCGCGGCGAGCTTGACTGAACTGCATGCCAAGTGTATTTTCACGCCTCTTCAAAGTCTGGCATTCTTTCCCCTCCCTGGGGGCCAGCATTGCAACAATGGCTATGTAGCTCAGCTGGTTAGAGCACAGCATTCATAATGCTGGGGTCGGTGGTTCAAGTCCACCCATAGCCACCATTAAATCAATGACTTAGCGTTCATTTAATTGGTCTACGATTTCTCGTGTGCCAAATTTGTGCCAATAATCGACACATTCCCGACGTGCTGTGCGAGATGACCAGCGCCGAGGTGTGCATAACGTCGCACCATTTCAGCACTTTCCCATCCACCAAGCTCTTGCAGTGCGTAAAGCGGGGTGCCAGACTGGACATGCCAAGAGGCCCATGTGTGCCTCAAATCATGCCAGCGAAAATCGACTAAACCCGCTTTCTTTACCGCCTTTCGCCACGCTTTTGTATTGACCTGCCAAACCGGCTTCCCACGATAGGTGAAAACGTATTTATCATGAATACCTTTCTGAACATCTAATACTGCCAACGCATCGTCGTTGAGTGGAACTGCAATGGCTTTCCTGGCTTTCGCTTGATCTGCATGTATCCATGCAATCTGTCTTTCCAGGTCAACCTGAGACCATTCTAAAAGGCTCACATTGCGCTGTCGCAGGCCTGTTGCGAGGCCAAAAGTCGCCATTTGTTTTTGGTGAGAGGGAAGGACGTCCAAGAGTCTTTTTGCTTCTTTTCGAGTTATCCATCGAATACGACGGTTGCTCGTTCGAAACATTCTTACTTTTGGCGACTTCTCCAGCCACTCCCACTCGTGGGTCGCGCGCCTGAGAATTGCTCGAACTAAGGCTAAGTGTCTATTCGCCGTAGAGGGACTAGTTTCTTTGGCTTTAGTTTCGGCAATTTGCTCGATTAGCTCACGGCTGATGTCAGTTAGTTGAATGCCTCGAAGATACGGATCAAGCCATCGTAGAATTCGTCGGTCGATATCCACGCTTGCTTTAGTTTCGTTTTCTTTGAGCCATTTAACAACGGCATCTTCCCAAATGTAGGCGGGGCACCTACCAAGTTTTTCTACCTTCCAAAACGATGCCTTGAGTTCATCTAAGAACTGTTGCGCTTCTATTTTTTTGGTAGTCCCAGTAGATCGCCGTATGAGCTGTCCTTTGGGAGTGGTAAATCTGACCCACCAAGTTCTGTTGCGTTTGTATAACATAGAGTTTTCTCCATAGGTTGTACTCGCAACGCTTGCCAAGAATCAGGATACTTTGATCGTATATGATCAACAAGGTCATTCTGGAGAAAGACCCAGCATTTCCCAATTTTTGCCCCAGGGACTATTCCTAGGTTCACCTTTGCTCTCAATGCACTAGGTGAGATTTTTAAAAAATGAGCTGCTTCGTCCAAACCAAGACTTCTATGTTCTGTCGGAAGATTTAGAGGTAGTTCTGCATTGCGATATTCCATCACGCAATTGTGCGGTATTGTGGCTCTGGGGAAAATTTCTGTTATGTGCAGCATTTACCAGTTTTTGCAATTCTCTGATGGAATTTGGCGATAGGATTTTTTTGTGATGCTTTTTTTTCTGTTTGCTCGACGAGTCACCAGAGTTAGATGACCGATGTATACTTCATAGCGGAGACTCAGATCACCCGCTATCAATCCAGAATCTGCAACATAGGTTTTCTATGTTTTTGTGACCATCCTTGTTATTGTAGTTAAATCAACGATATACGAACATCTCACGAAGGGAGTGAGGAGCGATAGAAGTTTTAGGCCCTGAATCATTAGTACTTGCCGTGAATTGCTCACAAGAAAACTGAATTATTGTGGAATCCTAAGTAGCTCTTCCGTCAGGCCTCGTACACATAATGGACGAATACTATGAGATTTGTGATTTTTTACTCTTGGCAATCTGACCTTCCAAATGGAACAAATCGTGGCTTTATTGAGAATTGCCTACTTCAAGCGATAAAAGATGTTAGCTCGTCACATATACCCGAATTGGAGCCGTGTGTTGATCGAGACACTCAAGGAATGTCTGGCTCGCCAGATATTAAAAGTGCCATCTTCGGGAAGATAGAGAAATGTGATTTGTTTGTCGCGGACGTATCAATCGTGACAGGTGACAAAAAGCAAAATCAACGTCCATCTCCAAACCCGAATGTTTTAATTGAGCTTGGGTACGCCATCCAAAGACTGGGCTGGGAACGGATTGTTCTCGTTACCAACGAGTGTGACTCAACTTCCAACGAAGATTATCCTTTTGATATTCGCCAGCATCGTCGCCTGGCGTATTCACTTTCTCCAGATGAGCCGCGTGATGAATCCAGAAAAATTCTGATCTCTAAACTGAAATCTCAGATTCAATTTGTTATTGATAAGCCGCTTCCTTTTGCCTCTGTCCGAGGCCCAAAAATTAGAGCTGACTGGCTGACAACCGAAGGAACAGCCGACAAGGAATTCAAATCAGAGACACCATTTAAGCTATTTCGTTGTAAGTCCGGTAAGTTCATTCGAGAAAAGCTGGAAAGACAAATTAACGAGGTTGAGGCGACAATGGCAAACTATGATCCGGAATGGGAAGAAAAGAAAGGAAGCTACTTAATTAAGGCAAATAGTGTATTGCAAAATCTCGAAGACCCAATAGAAAGGAGTAAGCTTGAGTTGCTGTACAGCTCTATCTTTCGCAGAAAAGCTAAGCTTCAGCTAGAAAACAAGGGAACCGATTCGGCAAACTCACTACGCGTCGTTCTTACTATTCCGGAATGGCTGATGGTGTCAGAAGATCTCCCCGACAGAGATTCAATCGATCCCTTACCGAACCCTCCAAAACCTACTAAACCGCTCGGTCTTGAATCGGCTGCCTTGCAGGCCGTTCGCAAGCTTGGTCTCGGTAATCAGTTTGATCGCCAAGCCGAGATGGCACGATTAGTAAGACCCTCAAGCCTCGGCTTGTCTTCACGGATCAACAGGCAAGAATTGAGAATCGATCCGAACTGGTCTATTAAGCATGGACATAAGGAAGTGAGAGTAACCTGCAAAAAGTTAGCGCACAAAGGTTCTGATTCGCCTAAGAGTTACCATTTCTACATGCTTGCTCTTGCAGATGCGCCAACTGGCATGCAAAGCATACAAGCAGAAGTGATTTGTGAGGAGATGGATGATTGGCAGCCGATGGAGTTAGAAATAGAGGTTGAGGAGATGGACTTAAACTCATTGATTCAGAGGAATCAAACAGAAGAATAAATTAACCTCGACGTCTCTTAGTCATGACTTCAAGCACCTGAACCGTCATGTTGTACACCCGATTAGCAGTTTTGTCCGAAGAAATGAGGCCGTCATAAAATGTAGCTGGGGTAACAAACTCCAAATCAATCATGTCGTTCCTCAGTTTTTCGAGGTTAGAAATCTCGGTTACCCCATCAGAAATCTTGTCCACCAACCAGATGGTGGCGCAAAGTGCACGACGAAACCCATATGTCCAAACTAATTGCTGAAATGTTAACCCTCGACGAAATTCACGTACCTGACCAACTGCCAACTCGGCCGTATCGATTGTTAATTCCATAATTTTTTCGATGGCTGAGCGTTTCATGGATGATCTACTGCGAATAGATTTAAGTTCATCTTTCGTGAAGACATTCAACAGTACATTGAACTGTTCAGACATCTCTTTCGCCAATTGATCTTGCTTTTCTATTTCAACTTCGGCTTTTAGAAACATCTCTTCGAGTTGTGAAACGTAGAACCGATCACCAGCAACCGCCCGTTCAACAGCCATACCAAAATCAACAAATGATTTTGATTGAGGTTTATCGATGAATCTTTTTCGTATTCCCTTACGATCCGGGAACATTCTATAAATCTCAAAAGTGGACCTAAGTATGAGTACTTGAGGAGCAAACTGAAGCAGGGTTTCGAGTGCTTTCGAAACCTGAATTAAACTTCCTCTTTTATACGCTTCGATTGCCAGATACTGGGGCAAAATAACCCGATTATCCTGAGAATGCGAAAGAAAGGACAGGAGGGCAGGACTGTTTGTTGAGTTTGAATCAACGACTTTATACATATGAATCCGAAGTAAGTCTTAGTTCTCAACTCCCCAAATTTCGGTGAGTCATTCACTCACGTGTGCGAGAGCATCGTTGATTTTACCTCACACCAAGCCAAACCGTGCACCGCTTCCGTGGAAGATTATGGAACATAAATCAAAACACCCTCTGAAGTACTCTACGCTGTTGTCGGAAATAGTCGTGGTGTGGCCTCGTCTTGAATCTTGAATGTCCGTTTTAGGCGGTGAATTCAACTGTCATTCGCCATCGATTTTCCAATCCAACTCAATGGAGAAAAAACAAGGGCGCTAATGCGCCCTTGCCTTGTCCAAGTATTCTGCAACATCGCGAATATCTGCCACTCGACACTTACCGGCTCTAAACGTATGTACAGGACAGGTTCCAGAGCTGATCGCGTTCAGGAGAACGCGTGTTGTCTTATAGTGTAAGACTTGCGCTAGTTGCTTCGTTGTTAAAGTCAAACAACCAAACTCTTGGTACAAAAGGGTTGCGGTCTCACTTAAGTTATTCATCAGGTGTCTCCACGCTGCGATTCTTAAGGTCACTGCGGCCAGCCTCAGGTAGGCATCATCAAACTTATTGAGTAATAAAACTCGAGATGGTTCTACGATAGCGTACCTCCTCTAACAAATCGTTGTGTTGTATGACTTAATACATCACAACAATTTGTTATCAATGCACAGTCAACACAACTGCCAGCTAAAGGAAACTGGAGACTGCAACTTAACAAAACTTATCTTGATTGGCAAAACCGTATCCAAACTGATACTTCTAATAAGCCAAAATTTTGTGTTGTGTTGACTCTTGTGGTGTGTGGAGAATAACGCGCGTTCTAGAACCTGTTAGGTTGAGAAGAAAAGTGAATTGTAATCGTTGAACGATCAACAATAATCTTGTTTGTTAACAGTTCAACCAATATTCGCTTTTCACTTTCTTGTGAGTTGTCCCAAAACTCTTGTAGATTTCTTGGGATTTCCAAAGGAACGATTGACCTCGAAGGGGATACTCTTTCTCGTTCAAGTTTTAGGGTAGAGGTGCGCTCTTCCAACTCTAAGTTTTTCTTTGTGAATCGTGCCTTACTAATTGCATTCGATGCATATAGATCGTAAAGCCTTTCAAGTTCCTTTTCTGTGGACTTGATTTCAGAATCTAAATACTCCGCTTGTCGATTTATGTTGGTGTCTTTCTTTGAAGCGGCCAAGAGCTTTGTAGCTTTTTCGGCATTGAGTTCGAAACTCTTTAATTCAATGGCATAAAGATCATCGATAACATCAACATTGATTCTATTATCGCACTTTGAACAGAAATAACTCGTGCGTCCATGAGGGTTATGCATTATCCCTCCACAACTACACTCTAGATATTTTGCAAACAAGCCATGAGGCCTTTTTGAAACAGAACTCACTTTTTGCTTGTGGAGTATGTTGTCTACTTGATTCCATAGGTCCTCGTCAACCAGGGGTTCAATGCTAGGGTATGCCCATTCGGATTTATCTTTGAGTACTCGGTACTTTCTCTTACCAGTACTGTCGCGGACATAGTTTTCTTTGTGCTGCCCTTTCGCTATCGGATCTGTCAGTAGTCTAGAGACACTTGAGTCTGAAAACATTTTACCCGCTCTCGTTCTGTAGCCCGAGTTATTTAATTCAGTCGCTACCGTTTGTTTTCTGCGATGCTTTACAAACAGTTCAAACATCAGTTTACGAATTGGCGCTTCTTCAGGATGCAGCTCAAAGCCGGAGTCCGTTCGACGATATCCGTAGGGAGCTGCACCTCCTGTTTTTCTCTTTTTATTCAAAAATTAATTCGCAGCAAGTTTGATAGATAGTGCTGATGACGGGTCCTCTAAATACTTAGAGTCGCCGTTAATGATAGCTGAGGAGGGAGTGAGCACTACTCTCATCGTAAGCTCTCAATACGGACCTTGATTCGATTAACGCTTTAGAGCTCAAACTGTTGATTTAATTCGTCGATAAATTCGATCGGCTGAACTCCCAGGGCACGACAATAGCCAACAAACTCAATTACATCTAATCGACGCTCTCCTCGCTCGACCTTCGCGACGAATGAATGTACTACGTCCATTTTGGCTGCCAAATCTCTTTGAGTGAAATTACCTAACTCTCGTTTATTAGTGAGCCAAGTTCGAAGGAGAACGTGTTCTGTTGCGTAGATTGGTTTCCTCAGGCTTTTCATTGCGCCCATTTTAGGAGCATGATACGCTGCTCCCATATCAGGAGCAGAATTCGACACTCAAATCACTTCGACTGCTGCGCATCTACAAGAACAACTCAAAACGAGTTAGTGAATTCTTTCGGGGGTATCAATTGAGATTTTTAAGTAGTAGCCGGAAAGGGCGATTAGTTTGTATTTCAATCTTGATGTTAGTTTCTGGAGCCTGCTCTACGGGTGGAAAACATGAATTTGTTCGTAAATCGGGGGGAGCAACGGAAGCAGCGATAATCATCTCTGCTCTTTCAGCACTTGTTGTTTACAACGCGGAAAATGGGAACATAAAGAAATGGACAACTAAAAGTGTGCGGACGATAAAGGGTTGGTTAGGGTCAAGCAGCAAACAAAGGTCTCAAAAAGAACTCCTCAACGAACAGCAAAAACGCGCCGAGGTTATTTACGGTAACTGGTCGAAGGCCAACCCAGATGCTACACCGCATGCGAGTGAGGTTGCGTTAGCTCAAAGCATTGTCGCCGTTTCAGGTGACTACGAAGGCAAGGTTGATGGTATTAACGGGCCATTGACTAAAAAGGCAGTGCAGAAATTTCAAAATCGAGCTGGGCTGCTTCCCGCAAACGGAAACCCACATGGACTAATTGCCATGCTCAAGATGAAAAATACCTAAAGAATAATGCTGCAGGAAAGTTAGTAAAAATTTCGGAGTGAATCCTTCGACCCTAGAGTGCTTTCTCGGAACATAGTTGCTCTTGTTTTAAGGTCTTGGAGAAAATTAGGTTCTCCATGACATTATGACATTGTCCGGGGTATAGAAAGAGGGTGCTGATGTCTCCAGAATTATCATCTACCTTCTTATGCACTCTATTATTAATCTCAAACTCTACTTCAAAAGTTCGAGTCCCCGTACCAGTTCGAGACCGTGCCCTATATGGGTCACCATAGTGGGCATCTTGCCTGTTTGTCAAAATATAGAACAAATGATGTGTTTCAATTACTAGCTTATTTGGAGAAAAGCAAAGGTTCGAGGTTATCGTTTTTAGGATTTTCCTCTTTAAGAGTGTTTCGGCCGAAAAGTACATGTTTTTAAGGCTTTTTAGCAGTTCGAGGAATTTTAGAACGGAATTATGATCTTGCTCCTGATTGTCTATTTCGTCGATTTCCTTTTTTAATTCGGTCTTTCGAGAGAGAAGATTAGATTTCAATATCGCGTATTCATCATCTTCAATGAGTTGATCTAGGAGTTTTTCAGCCAATATATTCAACCGGTTCTCGATTTTGGATTGTTCGAATTCAAGTTTCTCTCTCTGTTTTTTGTTATTTTCTTCCGCCTTTTTTACACTCTCTCCTAAAAGACTCTTCGCGTTCTCGAATTCAACCTCCGTAATTGTTATTGAATTTAAGTATTCACTCACCACGTCATTAACTACTTCTTCACGGATTGTTTTTGTTGCACAGCCCTTGGTTTGACATCGATAGTAGGTATGCCCCTTTTGTTTCTCACCAATCAACGATTTCTTGCACAACCCACACCTAATGCACTTACGATAGAGGAAGTCGTGCCGTACATTTCGTTTGTTGTACTTACCCAAAGCGATAACTTGAGCTCTATCAAATAGCTCCTTTGAAATAATTGGGTCATGAGCGCCTTCAAATTCTTCGCCTGTGGTCCGTAGCTTTATGAGTCCAAAATAAAATGGGTTATGAAGGATGGTGGAGATACCATTTCTGGTGATTTTGTTTCCCCTTTTATTGGTCAACCCCCAGTTTTCAGCCATGTCGACTAATTCGTTGATGCCGTGTAGTCCGCTCGAGTAAAGCTGGAACAGATTTTTGATTTTGGGCGCGCTTACAGGGTCTAGGCTTTTGACGTTACCGCCGCCAGTATCTAAGTAACCTATTGGAGCTCGCATAGGATAAATTCCTTGCTTAAGGCGCCCGTACATTCCTTTACGTGTTTCTTCACGCAGGTTACGGATGAAATCTGCGGCAATTACAGCTTGAATATCTGCTGACAATCGTCCCCCTCTTGTATTGAAGTCTATAGCCTCATGAGCGAAGTGCACATCCATCCCGGCATCGATTAGATCTCCTAGGTGTGCCCAGTCTTTTAGATTACGCGCAGATCGATCAATTTTATGGATGATGACGCCTGAGGCCTTTTGACTTTGTAGAAGCCTGGTCATCTTGATAAAAAGCGGGCGACCGCTTTTAGCGGCTGTTTCTTTTTCCTCAAACCATTGAATAATCCGCAATCTATGCTTGTTAGCATAACGTTCGATGCTCTCTTTTTGTTCATCTAGAGAGACCCCTTGACCTTGCTTCACTGTGGAAACCCTCGTATATCCGTATACGTTTTTCATAATATTTTTTTATTGAGTAATTCCGAAAGAATCACTTAATAGAATCATGGTAACTCGTCGCCCTTATCTGTCAATTGCTGCTGTTTGTAGACTTCCTTTGCAAGCAAACACAGCTCATAAAAACGCCGTTCTTCTTCCTTTATCTCTTCCTCGGAAAGAAAAGATAAACGGTCACGAATAAACTCAATTTCTGGAAGGTCATCTTTCATGATTAAAGGATAGGCGAAATAGACTTGCTCGCTAGGGGGCGACCTTTTTCAGTTTCAAACGCGTGTTGTCTTTAACTTTCCTGAGTGGGGTGTTTTAACGTCATAACGTCATCCATTTTTGCATGCGCCGTACCGTTACCATTTTCCTACAATGGTTCAATTTTGAAACTGAAAAAGGTCGCCCCCTAGCCACCAAGCTATCGCCCTGTAGTCTTAGACCCATGACAACAAAACAAAAAACACACACAACAGGCGAAGTGTTCGACGATGGATCGATAATTGAACTTCTTTATGACCCAATTAAAGGGGCCACAAGGTTTGTCTTTCAATCGAATAAAAAGAGGAAAATCCTAAATGAAGCTAGATTCAATGGAAGGAGTTATAAGCCTTATTCAGCGAGTAATCATCTAATTAAAAACAAGGCTGTTCTATTTCCATCGGACATAATCGACTACGGCTCTTATGATTTATTAGTTACAGAGATTCGCCAATTCTTAGACAGATTCATTGTTTTGGAATCTAGTTTCGCGGAAATGACCGTGCACTACATATTGCTCTCTTGGGTGAGTAATGCGTTCCAACAGGTACCTTATCTAAGAAAATATGGTGATTTTGGGACTGGGAAAACTCGATTCCTGAGCGCAATTGGCTCACTCTGTTATAAGCCAATTTTTGCCTCCGGCGCTTCTTCAACAGCTGCTCTGTTCCATACATTGGATACGTTTCGAGGAACCCTCGTTCTTGACGAAGCGGACTTTAGATACTCCGATGAAAAACACGATCTCGCTAAGATACTCAACAACGGTTTTACAAAAGGCTATCCCGTCCTTCGTTGTGCTTTTAATAAGAAGAAGGAATTCGACCCGATCGCCTACCAGGTTTACGGCTGCAAACTGGTGGCCGCACGCAAACCGTTTACTGACGCTGCCCTAGAATCAAGGTTCATCTCTGAGGAGCCTGATTGTTTCCATATCCCTGATCACATTCCTGCTGAACTACCCAAAGAATTTGAACTGGAAGCGCAGATCTTGCGAAACAAACTACTAGCTTATCGGCTAGACAAACTTAGTTCTGTTGGAGATCAAGTAGATTCAACTCTCGGTCAAAAGTTAGAACCGAGGATTCGACAACTGTTTGCGCCTCTTCTTGCCGTCACCGAAAATGAATCAGCAAAGACTCGAGTTTTAACGAGCGCAGAAGAATATTCCGTTCAACTAAAAAGTTACCGAACGCAGACGATTGAAAGCCATGTGCTTGAAGTGATTAAGGAACTCGAAGAATGTGCAGAGCACATTGCTATCGGAGAGATTGCTAAACTCACCGAGGCTCGATTTTCTGAGCAACACGAGCGCCGCATTACGGCGCGATGGGTTGGTTATGTTCTTTCAAAGTCATTGAGGCTTAAGACCCTCAAGAAGGGAGGAATATTTTACTTGGTAGAGAATCAGTCTAAAGCACTGAAACAACTCTACCTTCGATATGGCATCGTCTAGAGGGGTTTGGAATCCAAAAAAACCGCCCCCTAGTCCATTTTCCAGACTGCGATAAACTGGTTATAGACTTATCCGCCAATGTTTAACAATCGCTCTTTATGCAACATCTTAGACTTCCCACTTATTTCAGGACATGTCGCAAACGTCATGGTCTGAGTCAGAAACAAATGGCTCATTTACTGGGAAACAAAACCCCTTACGTGGTATCGCGGCTTGAAAACCAAGCACGCAAACCTTGTCTGAATGCGGTCATTGTCTACTGCATTCTATTTGACGTCTCTCTCGAGGAAATTATTCCAGGTTTATACAAAGAAACACGAGGCCTGGTCGCGAAGAGGTTGAAGGGTAAAGAGAGTATGTTCTCTAATCATAAGGCCCGAGAACGTGTTCTTCAGAAGTTCTGTGATGAAATGCCTGCGTCCAAATTATTAGTTTAATTACGATTAACATATGAAGTACGATCTTGATGCTGTCGGATTCAGTACTCTCTCTATCTACCCCACGAAACATGGATTCAGTTTCGCCTATTTTGAGAATCCCGAAATTCTATCGGACTGGGGCAATGTGAGTGCGAGGGGAGCTGCGGTGCCTGCAAAGATTGCGGGTCTAATGGACCGATTCTCTCCGGAGGTCGTTGTTACCAATCAGTGTGATGGCGAAAATGCACGCACAAGTGAACGGGCTCGTAGCACGATTAGAAGTGTCATTGAAATATCAGAGAGACGGGTTGTACAAATCAACCATCTAAATCGAAAAGACATCCTAAGTGTTTTCTCAATCTTTGCGGCGACGAGAAAGATAGATGTGGCTCGTGTCATAGCGATCTGGTTTCCGGAACTGGCGAATATACTGCCCCCACCGTCCAAGGTGTGGATGGATGAATCTCGTCAAATGGGCATCTTCGATGCCGTTGCGTTAGCGATCGCACACTATCGCTTAGGAAACTAATTCATTCATTGAGGTAATTATATGTTTAGTAGAACTTCGGGCACCCACGCCCTGCATGAAGTTGATGGTAAGTATCATTTGCCCTCATCTCTAACGCGAAGTGAAATCGTTCACATTGCTCTTTCGTTGCAGTTTAAAAATCTGCAGGCCAGACCCGTGATGAGTAACCCAACAGAGGTGAAACAGTACTTTCAGACAAGATTGAGTGACCATTCACGAGAAATATTTTCGGTCATGTTCTTGTCAACAAAGCATCACCTGATAGATTGCGTCGACATGTTTGTTGGCACACTGGATAGCGCTCAGGTTAGCATTCGAGATGTGGTTAAAGCATCTTTGCAGCACAACGCTTCAGCGGTAATCATTGCCCACAATCACCCTTCGGGTGTTGATACACCAAGTGAGGCTGATAAGAGACTCACGCATCACATGAGTGAAGCGCTCACCCTGTTCTCGATCAACTTGTTGGATCATATTATTGTCGGTGACGGCAGCGTTACTAGTCTGGCAGAACTTGGATGCGTTAAATAATTCATTCGCATCCCAAACACCCGAGTACGCTCGGGTGTTTTCTATATAAAAAAACTCGCCCCCTACTGCGCACCCTCGAAATCAATAATTATAATGGCATGGACAACATCACGTATTTAGCGAGAACCAATCATCCGCGCCGTCAGGTTCGTTTTGGAATTAGGGAAGAAGACCGGTTTTCACACATGTACGTTGTTGGAAAGACCGGAGTTGGGAAGACTACGTTTTTAAAGAACATGATCTTGCAGGACCTCAAGCACGGTAACGGAATCGCCTTGTTTGATCCGCACGGTGATTTAGTCGATGAAGTGATCAACGCAATTCCACCTTACCGGCGCCATGACCTCATTTATTTTGATGTGCCTAATTCAAATTGTCCTCTGAGATACAACCCAGTGAAGAATGTATCTCGCGATAAACGTCCGTTGGTGGCTTCTGGAATTATGGAAACGTTTCGAAAGCAATTTGGCGAAAAAGCCTGGGGTAATCGCATGGAGCATATATTGCGAAATTGCCTGCTAACGCTACTTGATCAACCGATTGCAGACTTGGCCGACATACTCATTTTGTTAAATGACAAAGATGGAAGGGAAGCTTTCCTAGAGAACGTGGAGAATGAATCAGTGCTAGATTTTTGGCGAAAGGAGTATGCAAAGCTACCTCCGTTTACGCGACAAGCGGCCATAGCACCTATCCAAAACAAGGTTGGGGCGCTGATGTCAAATCCAGTGTGTAAGCGAATCCTCGTGAGCAATTCTCAAGATGTTTACTTACGCAAAGCGATGGAAGAAAAGAAAATCTTAATCTTCAATTTATCGAAGGGGAAAATAGGTGAAGACGCGTCGAACCTCTTAGGGGGATTGTTAGTAACCTCCCTGGCCCTTGCTGCTTATTCGAGACAAGATATCCATGAGTCACACAGGGTACCGTTTTATATCTATTGCGATGAGTTCCAAAATTTCACGACTGGCTTCTTTGCAAACGCATTATCCGAACTTCGTAAATACAAAGTAGGTCTAATTCTGGCCCATCAGTATTTAACGCAAATTGATTCGGATGTCCGAAGTGCGGTACTCGGGAACATCGGAACGACCATCGTTTTCAGATTAAGCCACACGGATGCGACTTATTTCTCAAAAGAGTTCGATGGTCGGTTTAGCGCCAGCGATATAACACATCTACCAAACCTTGATATGTACATGCGTCTAATGGTGAATGGATCAACATGCAAGGCATTCAGCTGCGCGGTAGAGCGATCGCCATAATAAATCTTTTCTCTAGAAAAAGGCTAACCAATCATGTACTTCCTTTATTTGAATTCTAGAAACCGAATCAATGCCAAATCGCAACGAAGTTCTGTGAATCGAGCTGAAGACTCTATCTTTGAAGTCTCAATGATCCATAAGAGTGCTGGACAAAATCCTTCCGCATGCTAGGTTAATAAGAGCGCAGGAAACGTCACTTAGAACAATTTCCCGCGCTCCCTATCCACCTAATTGGAAAATCGGCATTCCCAAAGTCACCAACGAATATCGCCCGAAATACAATCACCAATCAAAATGGCAGACCACTCAGTCCGTGGGGTTCGTCACCTACAAAACCACTTTGAGCCACTCAATGGATTTGAGCTTCACGAAGAAATCTTGAACAAGTAACGCAAACCCAACAAAACCAAGTAGAACAACGCCCATTTCGTCGGCCATTCCTTTTCGTTTTCTGTTAGCCATACTGGTTATTTAACTTCTGATAATACCCAACCTTCGACTAGAGGCTAGGGCGATCGACTATAGCATAGGGCAGAGACTGGCGACATTTGTCCAGAAAGTGTAAGCTCAATTTTAGATTCACATAGAATTGTGGGCTAACTAATTGGGAGAGAGGACTCTTATGGTAGGGAAGTTCTTTGTTTTACAGGCATTGGTTGTCTGTGCAATGGCAGTTTCATCAGCTGACGCAGCTGAGAAAAAAACTGGGCTTAAACTTTTCGGTGATGTGTGCACTCGCGAGGCAGAGCCTATCGATGGTGCTCCGAGGCAGGCTTCGTTAAGCCCTACTCGTAAACTCAAAAATACCTATTCTGGTCCTTCCGTGTTTTGTAAAGCCAATGGCAATTTGCAACCTACTACACAATTTACCGTGCTCGGCATCACAAAAAACCGACTTGGTGGAAGCTGGTATTTGATTCAGCACACGGATTCCAACACAAATCGTTGGGTCTCGGTCGGTGACATCGTATTAGGCGATTCGGTTCCAATAGAACAAACGGTACAAGTTAAGGAAGCTAGAGTTGTAACGCCAACACAGATACAAGCCAGTCTGATTCCGTCGACGATCCTATCCTCACCTATTGATCTCAGCGTAAGGATGTGTCCTCAAACACAGTGTGATCGGGTAGGCACTGTTTCTAAAAACAAACACTACCAGTCCGATAGACAGGCCGCAAACGGGTGGTATCGTGTAGAGCTAGAGGGCAGCGTGAAAGGATGGGCGAGTAATAAATATTTAACGCCGATTAAAGACTCCAGCGATAATGAGACTCAGTTAGCTTCTACTCTTCCAGCCGAGGAGGTTAGTTTAAAACCCGAAGCCAAAGCCCCTCCATTTGATCCCTGTCGAGTAACGCCAAAAGTGACTTATTACAAAGTCCGTAAAATGTGGCTGCTCAAAGCACCCATTACGATAGCTAAATCACCTCATGAGCAATGCGGTAAGCGCCATTCACTAGAGGTGGGAAAAGCTTTGGTTCCTATCGCAGAGACTGAGGATTATTATTTGATTGCTTGGGCGAGCGGAACGGAGACTGTCGCTGGGTATCTCCAAAAAACAAAATTTCAGGATCAATACATCCCAATGTTTGAACTCGACCGAAACTTTGATGTTTATTCAAGTAGAGGGAGAGCCTATCTTGATGACCATGAGGCCTACTGGGCGAGTTATCGCTACAAGGTCGATCAATTCTGGAAAGACTTCAAGCAGTGGATTGATGACTACACTGCTCAAGCGCTCTGTGTCTTTGCACTTATATTGGGCTTGTTGTGCTTACTCACGAAAATAACCAGACGCCTTTTGTTGGCTGGTGATCAGATGCTGATTCGAAGTGGATACTTCATGCTCAGAAGCCGCTATTTTTGGCGCATGATGCGAAGATTAGGGTTTTTGATTCTGTTGAGCATTGCTTCTCTGTTCATCATAAATCTCTATGCCGCCTGGATGATCGAAGTGGCGAACACTCGCCAGCAAATTATGGGTGCGGTAAGTCTGACTTTTATCTTAATGTCGCTAGGTTCATTTGCGATTCGAATCTTCTTTTTTATTCTTGGCATAACTTTATTATTTTTATCTGGGGTTGAATTTATTCTTTTTGGTTGTTTTCTTTTGCTGATATTTCTGTTGCCGAGTCTGCTTTTATTAGCCGGTTTGTACCTTCGCTATCGTGGGCAGGAGAACAACAGTGAAGAGGAATTGTCAGGTGTATTTGACCGTGCTGAAGTAGAACGGTTGCAGGACAAGCTCTTCAGGCTTAGAAACCTCTATCCTGAAACAATCGTCACTATGTTTCGGGAGGGCAACTTCAATCAATACTGGGAAGAATTCAAAAACGCTTTGTACGCCCAATCCCAGCGCTTTAACGCATTTTTTGCGAGTGTTAACGGCTCAGAAAGTAAGCCTGCATGAATCTGTTGATTAAAAAATACATAAGCAAGCGCCGGCTTGGCGTGTTTGCGTTCGTGCTCTACGTGAGGCTAGAGGCTGATGAAGGTGAGCTTAGATTATTGGATCAATGTAATCTGATGAGTGAGCCAATCATTAAGCCGCCCCAAATCAAGGGTAACCATATTCTAGAACAGCTTTTTAATCTGGCTGAGAGTAAGCAGGCGAAATTGCATAATGCGATTGAAGGACATGAGCTGGTTTGTGAACGAATTGAAGAAGTAGGTGAGTTAGAAAATGTGATTACTGAATCATGTTTGGCGCTACAGGCAAATCTTCTAACGGCTCAAGTGTTTGATGAAGAAAGGGTGATTGATCTGACCAAACTGCTTGAAGATAAAACATGTTAAAGTTTTTGTTCGACAGTAACACGAGTCAAGAGCGACAGGACACAAAGGAACTCTTTGCGCGTTTAGAAGAAGCTGAACGTGAGGCTGGCTTAACAGAGGCAGCTCTTGAAGCCGACTTGCTGGCATTGATAGCGAAATTAGCGAAAGAGTTTGATTTTCTGGAAGAGGATGGTCAATTCAAAGATAGTGTGGTTCAATTGCTAACCCGCCTCATTCAAGAGAGTGGCCTTTTTTCTCCTTCTCAACTCTCCACAGATATTTTCATTGATGATGTCGTTCTCGATGCGAAGAATCGAGCTTCGATGTTGCGTAAAATATCATTGAACCAACATGCGGAACGAAACCGACAATCTGCGCGCTCATTAATTGCCAATGCTTGCACCGCGTTATTAAATCGAGTGCCAGAGGGCATTATTCAAGGATCAAAACCTGAAAGCCTCGTATTTGAAATCAGCTTAATTGATGTCATGGCTGAACCAGAGAATTTGGTTGAGGAGCTCATCGCCGAATTCAATGCAAATGCGATCAGTAGCTCGGCGCTGTTTTTTAATCTAAGGGAACAGCTCTCGAGGAATCTTGACTACATCGAGAAAAATATCCGCAAGAATGTACGACCAAAGGACTTAAAGAAAGACTTCTCATCGAGAGAATTGGTGGAGCTCTATTTAAAGGATACGTCCTTTGAATCTATCCTCTCACTACGGATTCCCTTTGTACTTCCACAAAAAGCTCGATTTGAGCATATGCACATTGTAGCTGGAACGGGGCACGGGAAAACGCAGACCCTGCAATACATAATCTCTAAGGATTTAGATCAAGTCCTTGCAGGGCAAATGGGTTTTGCGGTCATCGACTCTCAGGGAGATTTAATTAAAGAAGTATTAAAACGCAAAGCGATTAATCAGCTTGATGAGCGAGTTGTACTGATCGACCCGCACGATGTAGAAAACTTACCAGCACTAAATCTGTTCGATATCGGCTTGGCTAGCCAAGCTGGCAAGGACCCAGTAAAAAAAGCGAAGATTTTTAATGCTACCGTAAATCTATACACCTATATATTCACCGCCCTGTTAGGCGCCGAACTCAGCCAAAAACAGAGCGTTATTTTTGCGTATTTAGCAAAGATGATGATGGTAATACCCGACGCAAATATTCATACCCTAAGACAGCTGGCTGAATCGGGTAGTGAACATCGTTTCAAAGACTATTACGACAAGCTCGACGCCAATACTCGACATTTTTTTGAAACAGAGTTCTTTTCACGAAACTTTTCTGCAACTAGAAAACAAGTTATGAACAGACTCTGGGGTGTTTTATCTAACGATACTTTTGAAGGGATGTTCAGTGCCAAGAAAAATAAAATAGATATGTTTGAGGCTATGAACGAGGGAAAAATAGTCCTCATAAACACCGCGAAAGACTTTTTGGAACCGGAGCGATGTTCGACATTTGGTCGATTCTTCATTGCTTTGATTGCGCAAGCCGCGCTTTCAAGAAGCTTGTTATCAAAGAAAAAGCGTACCCCGTTCTTTGTTTTCATTGATGAGGCTCACGATTACTTTGATGAAAAGATCGAGGATATTGCGAATCAGGCACGAAAATATAATGTTGGCCTCACACTCAGTCACCAAAATTTGGATCAAGCAAACGCCAAGCTAAGAGCCAACATCACCAGTAGTACAAGCATTAAATTAGCCGGTGGCGTAAGTGCCAAAGATGCGCAGGCAATGGCGCATGACATGCGGGCAAAATCAGAGTTTATCTTGAGCGCGACTAAGACAAAAAAATCTGCTCAGTTTGCATGCTTCGTGAAAAACCTAACTCCTAGCCCAGTGCTCATAGAGATTCCGTTTGGCTCCCTTGAAGCATTACCGAAAGCGTCGAAGAAAGAACGCAGAGCATTTCTCGAGCGGAATCGGCAAAGGGTTTCTCAACGTAACGAAACTGCCGAGTTGGACTTAGTGACTCCAGCTGATGAACATAACACCGCAAAACCATCGAGCCAAAAGTCTGATTCTTCGAATCAACTAGACCAGCCACTAAGTGGTCGAGGTGGTAAAAGGCATCGACAGCTCCAAAACGAACTCAAAAAGATGGGTGAGGGTGCGGGGTTTCATGTCACTATCGAAAGACCGATAAAGTCAAAGGCCAATAAATTACTTGGTCACGTCGACGTCTATCTGGAACGCCAGGAGCTGAAAATAGCAATCGAAGTCAGTGTTTCAACAGACCCAGCTCATGAGCTTGGTAATATACAGAAATGCGTTCAAGCAGGTTGCTTTGACTACATAATTTGCATCAGTGAAGATGCGCGCAAACTGGAAAGCTTAGAACGACTAATCAAGGATCAGGAAAACTTTTCATCAGACACAGTGATGTTGTCGACTTTTGAGAAGGTTAGCTCCCTGCTTCTCAAATTAGGCAAACCGGAGGGTGGGGTTCATGGCTATGAGGTCAACACAGCATGGCCAGAAGGGCGAGGATTCACTGCTGCGCAAAGAGAAATGATTTACAGACTCGTTCTAAATCTCTAGTGGAAATC
>JABDKW010000054.1 GCA_013002025.1 Gammaproteobacteria bacterium
ATCAATGATCAAACCGCCTATCGCATCGCGGTAAACCATTTTGCCAGTGACGGCTTTGTCGACAATGTATTTCTCAATCGGGCAGACACCAATAACATTGATGAAACGGCCGCACGCTTGCGCCTGATCCATCAGGCTAACGAAGACCTAAGCCTTGACCTGACCGTACTCGCCGCGGATGTGAAAAACGGCTACGACGCCTTCAGTCTGGACAATAACCGGCAAACCTACTCGGATCGCCCCGGTGTTGATGAGCAACGAACCATGGCAGCAGCCCTGTCGATGCGCTATGGCTTGAGCGAGGCAATGGAATTGCAGGCCAGCCTTAGCCATGCGGATTCCGAGCTGCAATACAGCTACGACGAAGATTGGAGTCATCCCGGCATCTGCGACAACACCGCCTGCGATAGTTCGCTGTGGGGTTTTGATTGGTTTTACGCGTCCACCGACGACTATCGGCGAGACAACGCCAATACCAGCCTTGACCTGCGATTGCTCAATCAAGGCGCAGTTCACTCTTGGGTGGTCGGTCTCTATCACCGTGATCAAGGCATCGACCTGACCCGTATCTACACCTTTGCGGAGGCCGATTTTTCCAGCCAACTCGACACCGTAAATACCGCCCTGTATGGGCAATACGATCTGGATCTAAATGAACAATGGTCGCTATCCGGCGGTTTGCGATTTGAACAACGCGACGTGGATTATGCTGACAGCGCGGCAGCACGGGCCAACCCGGATGAAGATTTGTGGGGCGGCCGGGTCGCGCTGCAATATCAGGCCGATAACGGCGGCTTCTACTACGCGTTGATCTCGCGCGGCTACAAGGCCGGCGGCTTTAATCTGGATGGCTCCATCGCGGCCGACCAGCGCCAGTTTGACAGCGAAACCATGATTAATTACGAATTGGGTTTTAAAACCACGCTGCTGGATCAGCGACTAAGCTTGCAGACCACGCTGTTCTATCAGGCGCGCGACGACATCCAAAGCAAGCAGTCAATCGTCGCGTCAATTGAATCCGGCGAGATTGGCGGCGCCTGCCCTTGCAGCTTTACTGATTTTACCGACAACGCCGCCAGCGGCCACAATGCGGGGCTGGAAGTTGAATTTGATTGGCAGGCCAGCGAGCGAGTAAACCTGTTCGGGTCGCTGGGATTATTAGAGACCGAGTTTGACGACTTTCTGAGCTTTGACCACGTTAGCGCAGATCGCGATAACGGCGTGCCGTTCAATCTGCGTGGTCGCGAACAGGCGCATGCGCCGGCCTGGCAATTTATGCTGGGCGGCACACTGCGCTTTGCGGAGCGCTGGCAACTGAGCGGTTCGGTGGAGGGTAAGGATGATTTTTACTTCTCTGACCGGCATGAAGAGCGCGCCGACAGCTACACTATGCTAAACCTTGAGTTAGCCTATCAGGCAGAGCGTTGGCGCGCCGCGCTATACGCCAAAAACCTCACCGATGAGTTGGTGCAAACGCGCGGCTTTGGCAGCTTTGGTAATGACCCGCGTAAATTTTATGAAACTGAACCTTATAACCAGTTTGCCGCCCCGCGCGTGATTGGTGTGAAGGCCAATTTGGAGTTTTGATATGAATCTGTCCGTCGAAATCAGCCTGTACCCGCTGCATGTAGAGTACAAAGACCGCATTAAGGATTTTCTTGAAAAACTGAATGCCAGCGCTTCTAACAGTGTTGATAAAAGCGTGGAAATTCGCAGCAACAATATGAGTACCCGCCTGTTCGGTGAGTTTGATGCCGTGCATCAACTGCTAACCGAGTGCATGCGCTACTCCATGCAGAAATACGGCAAACAGGTGTTTGTGTGCAAGTTTATTGAAGGCGACACCCGCGAACTGAGCGGCTATGACTGAGATCCTGCCAGCGGTGGTTGATGGCTGGCAGGCAACTACCAATCTGGAAATCGTCTCGGTACTGTTCGGCCTGGCCTATGTAATTCTGGCGGCGCGCGAAGACATCTGGTGCTGGCCGGCCGCACTGATTGGCACCGGCACCGCCATCCTACTGTTCTGGGATGTCAGCCTGCTGATGGAATCGGCGCTCAATGTTTACTATCTGGCGATGGCGCTGTATGGCTGGTGGCACTGGCAGCGGGGCGGCCCGGATCGGGCCAGCCTGCCGATCACCTCATGGCGCTGGCGACAGCATGCGCTAACACTGGTATTGATCGCGGTTTTGACTTTGGTCAGCGGCTCTCTATTGACAGCTAACACGCAGGCCGCGCTGCCTTACGTCGACTCATTTACCACCTGGGCGGCGGTCATCACCACCTGGATGGTGACCCAGAAAATTCTTGAGAACTGGCTGTATTGGATAGTCATCGACGCGGTTTCGATCTGGCTGTATGCCGAGCGTGGCCTGATGCTGTATGCCGCGCTATTCGCCGGCTATACCATTATTGCGGTGTTCGGCTATGTCCAGTGGCGGCGAAATCTTAGTCATGGTTAAAGTCGACCTGCCAGCCAATCTAGATCAGGCCTTGTCGCAATGGCGGCAATGGGAGCTGGCCGAGGAACCCCGTGTGATTAAGCGTTTTGGTACAGGCGAAAACCATGATTGTTTTTTACTGCAACAGGGGGCGACGCCTTTGGTGTTGAAGCTATTCCGCTCGCCGCAGCAACATGCCATCAAGTGGCAACAGTGGGCAGCCACGGCCGGGCTGGCGCCAGAGGTGCTCTATCTGGATGAGCTTGGCAGCTATGCGGTGATGGATTACTGCCCAACCTTGGAGCCAAATCTAAACAGTTTGGCGCAGGGCCTGAAACGCCTACATGAGCAAACTCCGCCTGCAAAGGAACCAGGCTCGGTTCGTTTTGACCTGCTGTATTTCTGCGATCAATATTTAAGCAACGCGGGCGACCAGGCCCGCGATTTGCATCATGCGCTGCTGCCGGGGCTTGATCACTGGCTGAATGATTCCACCCCCGACTGCGTATGCCATAATGATCTGGTGGTGGAGAACTGCTTCACCGCCGGCGAGTCAGCTCGCTTTATTGATTGGGAATACGCCGCGCTCAATAACCCCTGGTTTGATATTGCGTCGATGCTGTATTACCAGGGTTGGCAAGCGCAGGCCGAGCAATTTATGCAGCAGTATCGCTCTGACTGGCTGCCCTTATTGTCCAGCCCACTGTTTTACTCGGCGAGCTGCGCGTTTCTGTGGACCGATATCCTGTGGAACCTGGCCCGCGACCCAAATCATGGCTGGCAAGCGCAATCTGAGAAATTGGATCATCTACGCGAATTCGCCGCGCACCTTAAAATTTCGCTCTAACGCCGAAGTCTGAGTAACCCTTCCTGGGTTGTGGAGGCGAACAGCGTGCCGTCGCGGCTATACAACCGCCCCTGCGCCAAGCCGCGCCCATTGCCGGTGGAGATCACCTGACAATCATAGAAGAACCACTCGTCCGCGCGGAACGGTCGGTGTAACCAAATAGCATGGTCAATAGAGGCCATGATGACGCTACGCCGCCCCGGCGCGCCATCGCCTTCCATATCATGCGGCACCAGGGTGGAGTGTAATAAACCCATGTCGGAGATATAGGCCAACACAGAATTATGCGCGTCCGGGTCATCCGGCAAAGCCTCTTTGGTTTTGATCCACAACTGCATACCACCGGGATTGGTGCGCTGCTCTATGGGCAGGTAATAGG
>JABDKW010000020.1 GCA_013002025.1 Gammaproteobacteria bacterium
ACGCGTCGCCAGCCTTCAAGGGTTTCTTTATCGATTTCGCCTACTTGCAAGATACCGGCATTATTGACCAGAATATCAAGCCGACCGTGTTGCTCTTCGACCAGTGCGATCAAGCTTTTCCAGTCCGCCTCACTGCTCACATCCAGCTTCACAAATTGTGCACCGTCGCCTATTTCGGCGGCAGCTTTTTGACCCGCTTCTACATTGACGTCCGCCATGATCACGGTGGCGCCTTCGGCCACCATGAGCTTGGCATCTTCCAAGCCGACTCCGCGACTGGCACCGGTGATGATGGCTACTTTATCTGCAACTCGATTTCCCATGTTTTTCTCCTGATGGCGTATTCGTTAAGTTCTGTGTTTATGAATTAGCCAGGCGTTGGTAAATATCTCTGGCGCCTGCTTTTAGTACCTTCCCGGTAGCATTGCGCGGCAATGGCTGGTCTAAAATATACAGTTCGGCGGGTAGTTTATAGCTAGCCAACTGCGTAGCAGCCGCTTGCATAATTGCCTCTTCAGTGGCATCGCTGCCGTCACTGAGGCCGACCATTGCGATCAACCGTTCGCCGAGGCGCTCATCGGCGACTCCGAAGGTAGTGACTTCCATCACACCGGGTGCAGCGGATAAGACTCGCTCGACCTCGGCGCAGTAAACGTTCTCACCACCGGTGATGATCATTTCGGTCAGGCGATCGACAATATATAGCTTGCCCTGTGTATCGAAGCGACCGACATCACCGGTGTGAAACCAGCCGTCTTTGAAGACCGCCTGATTGGCCTGCGGTTGATTGTCGTAGCCTTGCATCACAGTGGCACCGCGAACGCAAATTTCCCCGCTTTCGCCGGCAGCAACTGCGGTGCCGTCCGAGCCGGCAATTTTTAACTCTGCGATTGAGAGGGGCCGACCCACACTGTCGGGCTGCTGCATAAACTCTTCACCGTGGATCATACAGATGACGCCGTTGGTCTCTGTCATACCATAGCCGCTGCCCAAGGTGGCAGCAGGAAAGGCGTCTTTGATTTGTTTTAATAAAGAGATGGGCGTGGATTGGCCGGCCACCGACAGCGATTGCAACGACGAAACATCGTTGTCCTGCAGTGCGGCATTGTTTAATAAATCCCAATACATAGTGGGTACGCCCGGGAAGGTTGTGACTTTTTCCTGCGCGATAAATTGCAAAGCCTGATCGGCGTCCCAGCGAGACATCATCACCAACTTGCCACCCTTGATCATATTGGCCAGAAACACCGAGTAACAACCGCTCACGTGAAACAGCGGGAACATCAGCAAGGTCGCGGGTTGCGGCGCGTGCGCCGCCAGGGTGGCTAAATCCAGCCCCATCTTCTCGGCCATGACCGCGCCGATAATGGCGGTGGAAAATTCATTGGCTTTTAGCGCGTTCAACACGCCGCGGTGGCTTAAAAGGGCGCCTTTCGGTCGGCCAGTGGTGCCGGACGTGAACAAAATAAGTGCCGTGTCATCGGTGTCGGCCATCGTGTGCGGTAATTGTAGATCCGGTTCAACTTTTAAGGCTGTACCGCTGGCGGCGGTGGCAGTAAAGCTCGAAGCCAGGTCAAACACCAATTCCGGCATCTGGTCTAGATCATCACCGATAACCGCGCGGGTTTTCTGATCGCTGATCAGCATTTCACAGCGTGTGGAGGTAATGGAATAGATCATTTCATCGGCCGCGCCACGGCTGTTTACCAGCGCAGCAATGCCGCCCAGCGAGGTAATCGCGATAAACGAGGTCAGCCACTCCGGGCTATTGCGCATGGTCAGAGCAACCCGCGTGCCGGGGCCGACTTTATATTCATCACGCAGCACTGCGGCCAGGCTGGCGGCCTGCTGATAAGCCTCGGCATAGCTCAGGCGGCGGTCATCGTAAACCGCCAGATCCGCGGGACCGTGTTGCTGCAAAGATGCATAAAGCTCGCTCATGCATTGCGCGGCGTGCCTGAATACACGGCAGGGCTTGCCATGCACCGTGGCCTCGGCGTATTCATAGGGTGCGCCGGCTGCGGTCAGGGCCTGTATTACCTGTTCAGACATGATCAGGCTGCTACCGGGGTCGCTGCAATGCGGCCGTAGAGGTTAAATTCATGCGCCGCGCGATAATAAAACAGCACTGCGAACAGATACGCCGACATAATGATCATCAAGGAATACCTTAGTGACAGCTCGCCGTGCTCAGGTGCCAGAAAATCCGACACAGCACCCACCAGATATGGGCCCAGTCCAAACCCGACCATGTTCATCACAAACAACAGGATGGCACAGGCCAGTGTGCGTTGCCCCGGTGCCACCACCTCCTGCACTGCTACAAACGTCGGCGCAGCCCACCAGGAGCCCACCAGCGAGCCGAGACAAAAAAACCAGATCGCGGTAGGGAAGCTATAGCCCGCCACACTGCTGACACTGGCCTGAGGCCAGTACAAAAATGCCCAGATCAGGGGTAATGACAAGGCCAGGCTCAGGGTCGGCATCAGCAACATCCAGCGCCGATTTTCGCGCGCCAACCGGTCACAGACAGCGGCGCCGATGAGTGAGCCGATCAATCCGCAACTGATACCGATGGTGCCTACCAAAACACCCGCCTTTACGATGCTGACCTCATGTACCCGAATCAAAAAACTCGGTGCCCAGTAGCCCAGTGCATAGCCAGCCATGCTGGCGAATCCGCAGCCGATTAAGGTCATGCGCATCGATTTCACTGCCCACATCTGCGCCAGGGTTTCGCGGAATCCGACCCGCGAGTCGGAGTCTATTTCCGATACCGCATCAAACTGCCCACGTGGTGGTTCTTGTGTGGTAAAGCGTAGTAGCAGAGCTAAGGCGATGCCCGGCGCACCCACCACCACAAAGGCCATGCGCCAGCCATAATGTTGGGCGATGTAGGCGCCGCCCACAAACGCGATCAAGGAACCGATAAACGTACCGCTGGAAAAAACAGCCATGGCCAGGGCGCGTTGTTCGGGGGGGTAGTGATCGGTGATCATGGATTGCGACGGTGGTACGCCACCCGCTTCACCCACCGCAACACCGGCGCGCAGCACAAATAACTGCCAGTAATTGGCCGCAAAGCCGCAGGCCACGGTCAGGGCACTCCAGAGCGTGGCGGCGACGGCGACTATGTTACGCCGATTGTGGCGGTCGGCCAGATGGGCCACAGGAATCGCAAGAGTGGCGTAGAACAGCGCAAACGCCAGCCCGTACAGCAGGCCCATCTGTGTGTCAGTGGCACCAAACTCCGCTTTGATGGGTTCGACCAGAATGGCCAGCAGTTGCCGGTCCAAAAAATTAAATACGTAGACCAGCGTTAAAACCGCCAGTGCGTAATGTCGATGTCGAGCCGAGGTAGGCATGGTGATTGGTGGTGCTGCCGCGGCAGCGAAAGACCCTCGCTTGAGAAATAATTTGCTGATTAATGCCCGAGCACGCCGATTTATAATTATTTGGCCAGATTACGATGCAGGCCTAAGTTGCGCTGAGCTTAAATTCGTAATAATTTAAGCGATTATATACGAATATTGCCGTTATTCACGTCATATAGACGCAAAATCATTAAATATACAGCTATTTTTTTACCATTTAGGCATTTAAACGGTTTTTCGTAGAATTGCGGCGCCGGTGGGCACGCCAGCACCAGCAGTAACCACCGCGTGATTAACCCTATCCAATTGATTTACCGAGTCGCCGCGCATCTGTTTAACCACTTCGGCCACGCCATTCAGGCCGTGAATATAGGCCTCGCCGATTTGACCGCCATTGGTATTCACCGGTAGCCGGCCACCGCGGGAAATATGGCCGTCTTTGACAAAATCGGCTGCTTCGCCACGGCCGCAAAAGCCAAAAGACTCGAGTTGCGGCAATATGGAGGGCGTGAAGTGGTCGTAGAGGCAGGCAAAATCGATTTCTTGTTGGTCAATTCCGGCGCTTTGGTACAGATCGGCGGCCATGACGTCGAATTCGGGAAAGCGGGCAATATCGTCGTGATAAAAGGGCGTTACCTGGCGTGAACTGGGCAGCGCACACTGCCTTACCGCAGCGATTTCTACTTCAGCATGCGGTAAATCTGCGGCCCGCTCAGGGGAGGTCAGCACGAACGCCACTGCACCGTCACTCTCCTGGCAGCAATCGAACAATCGCAGGGGGTCGGCAATCATGCGCGACGCCTGATGCTGTTCCAGTGTTAGCGGTTTTTCATAGAAAAAGGCCGCCGGGTTGGTGGCGGCAAAATCGCGCATGGAAACGGCAATGCGACCGAAGTCCTCGGATGTCGCGCCATATTCATGCATGTAACGGCGCGCACACATGGCGATCCAACTGGCCGGCGTCATAAAACCGGTCGGGAAGTAATGACTAAAGTGAATCATGTCGGGGTTGAGCGCATTCATGCTCATAATTTCGCCGCTACCAAAGCGTAAACCGGAGCGCTCATTCATGCCGCGATACACCACCACATTGCGCGCCTGACCGCTGCGAATGGCACTCACCGCATGGGCAAAGGGGCCCAATGCGCCACCGCCTCCGTATTCAGTGCGGGCAAAAAATCGAAGTTCACGACCGCCGACCTGACGATGCACTTCGATCTCCCAATTGTTGTCCATCGAAAAAGTTGCCATGCCGTCTATGTCGGCACCGCTAAGGCCGGCATCCTGCACTGCGGCGTGAGCGGCCTCGCAGGCCAACTGCATTTC
>JABDKW010000024.1 GCA_013002025.1 Gammaproteobacteria bacterium
TAGCCGGAGATGAGCATAGCGCCCTGATTGCGGCGAGTGAGCTTTATTCAGGCGGCGTTAGTCAGGCGGTTATCATCCTCGTTGGCAATCATTGCCGCCGCAGTGTCTAACATACGGTTTGAAAAGCCCCATTCGTTGTCGTACCAGGCCAATATTTTTACCAGGTTGCCGTCCACCATCGTCTGGGTCACATCCACAATGCTGGAAGCGGGGTTGTGATTAAAATCGGATGACACCAGAGGCAATGTATTTATTTTTAGCACGCCTTTGCTCTGCGCAGCAGCCTCAGTCAAAATTTTGTTTACTTCTTCCACACTCGTGTCACGCCCCACATTGAGGGTCAAATCCAGCAGGGACACATTGATCACCGGCACGCGAACCGCCAGCCCGTTCAGCTTGCCATCCAGCTCCGGGATAACCAGTCCAATTGCTGCGGCTGCCCCAGTCTTGGAGGGAATCATGGAGCGGCCAGCCGCGCGCGCGCGGCGTAAATCGGCGTGGGCCGTATCGATCAAACGCTGATCATTGGTGTAGGCATGAACCGTGTTTACCAAGCCCTTCTCAATGCCTAACGCCTCATGCAGCGCCTTGGCAATTGGCGCCAGGCAATTGGTGGTACAGGAGGCGTTGGATACGATCGTATGGTTGGACAGCAGTACATCATCATTCACACCGTAAACCACAGTCGCGTCAACACCTTTGCCCGGCGCTGATATCAAAACCTTGGCGGCACCCGCTTGCAGATGAGCCTCGGCGGACTGCCGGTCGGTAAAAAATCCGGTGCATTCCATCACCAGATCAACCCCTAATTGCGCCCAGGGCAAGCTTGCCGGGTCGCGCTCAGAAAAGCACTGAATGCGATCCGAGCCAATCAGCAGATCATCACCATCGACCTGCACCGACTCCTTAAATTCGCCATGCGCGGTATCGTATTTCAACAGGTGCGCATTCATATCGACTGCACCCAAATCATTGATGGCGACGACTTCAATATCGGTTCGCTGACCATTCTCATACAGCGCTCGCACTACGTTACGCCCGATACGACCAAAGCCATTAATTGCTATTTTCAACATAATTCACCCTGTACTTAAATTTCATAAACAGAAGACAGTTAAAGGAAGCTGAGAGCCAAATTCGATTTCCTGAGGCCACTTTCCACTTCATTGATGTAATATTATTACATTTTATGTATTTTTTCACGCATATTTGTAAAATAATACCGTTATTATGCATGTTAGACAGTACCCAAAATGGCTGCGAACTTGCGGCTCCGCCTAAAGTTCTGCACACTCCGCTACATGCTGAAAATTATTTTCATATTCTAAACATCCATGAAGGGTTCTGATTCCATTCTGCAGCGGCTAAGCGGCGACCAAATCAAACTCAGCAAATCCGATAGGAAGTTAGCTGAGATTGTTGTTAAGTCACCGGACGCGGTTATCCATCAGTCGATCGCCAATCTGGCCCGCAGCGCGGGTGTCAGTGAGCCGACGGTAAATCGCTTTTGCCATAAGTTAGGCTGCGAGGGTTATCCGGATTTCAAGTTACGATTGGCTCAGGAAATTTCTGCCAGTGGGCAATTGTTCGTCGAAAACATGGCTCAAGACGACGACAGTGCGGAGGTTATTCAGAAAGTAATTCGCTCGATTGAGGCGGGCACGCAACATCTGTCTCGCACCGTAGATCCGTCGGTGCTGGATGCGGCCGCCAAGGCGATCTGCGAATGCAATAGCGTTAATTTTTTCGGCATGGGGGCTTCCAGCTCAGTGGCACTCGACGCCCAGCACAAATTTTTCCGGTTTGGCACGCCGGTCATCGCCCACACCGATTATGTTAATCAGCGCATGATGTGCTCGATGTTGGATCAGCGCGACGTAGCGGTGTTTATCTCCTATACAGGACGCACCACTGCCATGATCGAGAATGCGGAGCTGGCAAAACAGCACCATGCAATCACCATTGGCATTACCTCGGGCAAATCACCCCTGGCCCGCCATTGCGATTATGTACTGAATGTTTTAACAGAAGAAGACACCGACCTGTTCACGCCCATGACGTCGCGCATTATGCATTTAGCCGTGGTGGACATGTTAGCCACCGTGGTGGCTTTGCGGCTCGGCCCGGAGGTTGAAAGTAATATTCAGGACATCAAAAAGAATCTGGCCTCAACCCGCGATTAACGTTGCACCGCCTACTCCGCGCTTAACTGCTCGCCGCGCTCGTAAAAACGCACATAATCTATTTCCATCTTTGCAGGGAACGCAGCCTCATCGATCGGGCCACCCGCTCGCCCCCAATCGCCCCCCACTGCCAGGTTTAAAATAAGATGGTGAGGATGATCGAACGGCCAGGCTTCCCAACCGGTTCCTTCATTCAGATAAGAAAAATATAAGGTGTCATCGTAGAAAATATCGATACGGTCCGGCGTCCACTCCATGGCGTAAACATGAAAATCCTTATCCACTGGCGGCGCAGCGATGCTGGCCTTACGCTGTTTGCCATTAACCCAATAATAGGCCTTGGTGTGAACCGTGCCATGCACACGGTTCATGTCATACCCAACATGCTCCATGATGTCGATCTCGCCTGAATTCGGCCAGGCATCACAATCATCATCTCCCTGCCAATCGGTTCCATGCCCGCAGTTACTGGCATATCTGAACGGATCGGTTGGCAGCATCCAGATTGCCGCCCAGGTACCCTGGCCACCAGGCAGTTTTGCGCGTGTCTCGATCCGCCCATACAACATGTCACGCTTATTGGCTGAATGAATTCGGCCTGACGTAAACCGGGCATCGCCGTCATCTTCCAAATGGGCTTCGATAATTAATTTACCGTCCTCGACACGCAAATTTTTTGGGTCATCGGTGTACGCCTGATCCTCGCGGTTCACTTTACCGGCTGGCCACACGTCAACCGACCATCGGCTCGGGTCTGGGCTACCTTGATAATCAAATTCATCCGCCCAGGTCAGCGCCCAGTCAGGCGCCCTGGGCGTCTTTTCACGGACAATGATTCCGTTCAAGATAGGCTGCCCAACTTGCGGATTAAATTGCACGTCGAGGCTACCATCGAGCACCTCCACATCAACGGCAGTGTGGTTCAGGCCGGCATGAATATTGCCATCGCGTGCCGAGCGTACATCAAGGGATTCGATTATCGACCGTCCCTCAGCCACAATATCAAAAACCCGCTCGCCGATCGGGGTATCCTTCGGTTCGGCAAACAGAAAGGTTAAATCGTAGAGGCCGTTTGGTACTTCAGCCGACCAATTCAGATCACCCTCACGGTACGTTTTGAACACAGTCGGGTCCTGTGTGCCTTTGATCTGCGCAATATTTCCGCGCATCGCGGGAATTGGCAGTTCATCGGCTTGAAATCGAATACCATCGGCCGCCAGATGTTCAGGGCCGCCAACATTAATGGCGGTTGCAATGCCGGGCGTATGTTGGGTTGCTTTAGTTTTGGTTGCGATAGCGTTGCGCTCAGCAACAGGCGGTTCATTGTCTGCTGGTCCAACTGCGCAACCGCTGACGATTACCAGGCAAACTAAACAGCAAAATCGATTAATAATTGAGATAGTGCGCATACCATTTAATGTACATATGTGTGAATGGCGCAAATGAATCGCAATCGACGCAACGCCCTGAATTGGACTTAGTTTTTAGACACTTTGGATAACTTCGCCCTTCCTGTGAGCGAAGTATATTCGGAGTTGCATCGACGCGCGACCAAGTAAGCGAATTTACTGTAATTCGTACGCTTTGAGACCGGTTTTAGCGTTAACATGCTGTCCGTCATTGGCCCAATATTGCGTAGTGAATGCCATTGCAACCATCGCGCGCCGTCACTGGGTTAATAAGAAGTTTTACCTATTGCCCAGCAAAATCATTCTACCACTGGCCCTTTTTCTGTGAATAACGCCACCACCAATATCGCCGATGAAAAGCGAGCAAAGGCACCTGCAATGAACCCTCTATTCGCCAAGGCAATTGGCGCAATGCTGGGCCTGGCGTTTGTACTGTTGTGCTTTGCACTGCTGTATTTCGAGTTTCAATGGCAGCAAATCGGTTTTTTCCTGGTAGGCGTGACTGGGGCAATTTTCGCCAACTCTACCGGTGCTGGTGGCGGCGTGGTTTTTATTCCCCTGTTTGATTTTTTAGGATTCTCAGAACCGCAGTCGTTGGCCACGAGTTTTGGTATACAAAGTTATGGCATGACCGCCGGCGCCATTACCTGGTGGTGCCATTACAAAATCCAGACCTCTGCCGTGCCGCACCCTACCACGCAGGCTGAGTGGCAACCCTTGCCAACCCTAATCGCGATTGCCGCCCTCGCCAGCGTCGCCGGAATTTGGCTGAATTTTTCACTCGTTCTTGCTTCGCCGGCCGGCCTGCTCGATACCTTCCGCGTATTTTCGATTTTTCTCGGAATCTGTATTCTGACCACGGCACGGCGAATGCGGGGTGACTCAGTGAGAACTGAAATTGAGGGCATCGACTACGGTGTTGTCGCACTTTTAGCGTTCGGTGGCGGTGTCATTACCGCCTGGCTATCCGTCGGTGTTGGAGAAATTGTCGCCTTTTACCTTATCTTCCGGCGCTACAACACCACACTCGCAATTGCGGTGGCGGTTATAGTTACAGCGGTTACAGTCTGGTCTGTGGCGCCGATAAATTTCGGCGCTAATTCACAGATTTACTGGCAACTGGTAGCGTTCGCCGGGCCGGGCGCCGTGGTCGGCGGTATCACCGCCAGAGTATTGGTAAATTCAATGTCACCGATTGGGCTAAAGATATTTTTCGGAGTGTGGTTGTTGTTTGTCGGTATCGTTGGCTGAGCATCAAAACGTAACGGGTTATAAATGACGCAAATCAGAGAATGGTCGAAGGTGGATGCGAACACCTTTGAGAATCAGATCAAACCTCTCAATCAGCCGGCGGTGCTACGCGGTCTGGTAATTGACTGGCCGCTGGTTGAACACGCCAGACAAGGCAACCAGGAACTCACTCAATACCTATGCGGCTTTGATAATAAAACGCCGGTCTACACGGTGGTCGGCCAACCCGACATCGAAGGCCGGTTTTTCTACAACGATGCGCTGGATGGCGTCAATCACCAACAGGTGCAGGCAAATTTCTCTGCGACATTACAGCAAATTTGTGAACTGCCACAAGCAGGGGCGAAACACGCTGTGGCAATACAGGCCGCCTCAGTAAGCGACACGCTGCCGGGGCTGGAGCAAGAGAATAATTTAAGTCTTCTTGGAGAGCAGGTTGCCCCCACAATGTGGTTGGGAAATCAGGCTCTGGTGGCGCCCCACTTTGATGTTCGTGACAACATTGCCTGTGTGGTCGCCGGGCAACGGAAATTCACGCTGTTTCCACCCGAGCAGATTGCTAATCTTTATCCCGGCCCAATGTTAAGCGCACCCGGTGGTGTTCCCATCAGCATGGTCGACATCAGGAAACCCGACCTTGAAAAATTCCCACAGTTCGAGGTTGCAATGCAAGCATCGCAAGTGGCGACTCTGGACCCGGGCGACGCCATCTACATTCCCATGCCCTGGTGGCACGCGGTCGAATCACTGGCTGACTTAAACGTATTGATTAACTATTGGTGGGGGGGCCTGCAGGGTGCCGGGGCGCTGTCGCCCAACAATGCCCTGCTGCTCAGCCTAATGACAATTAGCCAACTGGAGCCGCAACAGCGTGCGGCGTGGCAGCATTTTTTCGACTACCTGGTGTTTCGAAACAGCTCAGACCCGACCGCGCATCTGCCGCCAGAGCTTAATGATGTGATCACCAACTTGTCACCGCAGCAGCAATCCTATGTGCGGCAATTACTAATGGAACGGCTAACGTAAAAACCGACGCGCACTTCTAGCACTTCTACATAACACTGGATTTGCAGTAATGATTGATAAAATCCTGATGCCCCGGGAGCTGACCCACAAGGTTGTTTACCGATTGATCAATGCCGCTTAGAAACTGCGCTAATTCCTCATCACTCATCATATTAACAATAGGATGATACTGCTCCGGCAGTAAGCCCTGCCCCAGCATGACCTGGGTCCAGGAATTTTCACCGAACAACTCAGTCGGCACCTGAAATACACGGCCGGTCTGCTTAAACAGGTCGATCCGATGCTGTAGTGAGTCCGGCACCGTCATCGAGCGACAAAATCGCCAGAACGGTGTGTCGTCTCGCTTAGTGACGTGATAATGCAAGACGATGAAATCGCGGATATTGTCGATTTCAAACTGCATTTGTTTATTAAATTCATTCACATCCGGCCGCCGAATTCCGTCGTAGGGAAACATCTGCATCAGGCGAATCACGCTGCGTTGAATCAAATGAATACTGGTGGACTCGAGGGGCTCGATAAAGCCGCTGGATAACCCCATGGCTATGCAGTTTTTATTCCAATGCTTACGCCGGGTACCGGTCTGAAATTTGATCACCCGGGGGTCATTTAAAGTTTCGCCTTCGATATTGCCCAGAATTGTATTAATTGCTTCATCGTCACTCATATAACGACTGCAAAACACCAGACCGTTGCCGACTCGTGACTGCAGCGGAATGCGCCACTGCCACCCGGCATCGCGCGCAATGGCGCGGGTGTACGGAATCGGTTCGCCGACACTCTCGGTTTGCACCGCAACCGCACTGTTCATCGGCAACCAATGTGACCAATCGTCGTAGCCCGAGTGCAGCGCCTGTTCGATGATCAAGCCACGAAAGCCACTGCAATCGATAAACAAATCGCCTTCCACCACTTTGCCGGACTGCAGCGTAAGACTCTCGATATATCCACTTTCATTATTCTGCCCAACTTCAACAATGCGCCCTTCAACCCGTTTCGCACCATGCTTTTCGGCCAGTTTCCTTAAGAATTTGGCGTATAAGCCGGCATCAATGTGATAAGCGTAATTGAGACCATGCTTGGGAGTAATGGCAAATTTGTTTTCGCGAGCTGCCACCAACTCGCCACAATAGTCGCCAAATTCTTTGGCGATACCCATGCGCTTGCCCTTCAACCAGAAGTGCTGGAAGCCGGCCGCCCAGCAGTCTTTACCGGTGAATCCGAAGGAGTGGATATAGTCCTCATTCACATCGCGCCAGTTTTCAAATGAAATTCCCAGCTTAAAGGTGCCATTCACTTCCGCGACAAATTCTTTCTCATTGATACCGAGCAACTCGTGCAGGGTCAACAAGGTTGGTATGGTCGCCTCACCTACGCCGACGGTCGGAATGTCATCCGACTCGATGAGTGTTACATCCAGGGTTTTACCAAGCAGTTTTGCCAGCGATGCCGCGGCCATCCAGCCCGCCGTACCACCACCAGCCACTACCACCTTTTGAATTTTAGTGTTATTCACTTACTACCTCTTCTGGCCACTCGGCCTGCAATTACTCAGGTTCATGTTTTTTCGTGTGACTGCGCATCTGAATTCACTTAAGGAATTTTACCAACTGCGCCCGCAAGGCGGCCGCGCTGACTTCGTCTAGCCCTGATAGTACACCTCGTGCCTGCTCTGGGATGTGATCAAAAGCGTGTTCATCATCGCTAAAAACATAATATTCAAAAATATCGCGCCACACTTGTTTTTGCTCAGGTGGCAATTCTCGCAAGCTTAGAATTGCATGATGCAAAGCGTTCAGTGGCGAACCCTGCCAGGCTGGCGTGGATCGCCACCAGTAATTTACCAACACATTAAATGCATCAAGTGCCTCTACGTGATGCCACCACATGCTGGGAATGAACACCGCATCCCCCGGCTCCAGGTCAACCACCAGAGCGGCCGCCTCCGCCACACGGTATTTCGGGTGTGTCTGGTAGTCAGGGTTTACAACATCCACCAAACTGATTGGTTGCCCGGATGGGGTAAATTCCAATGGCCCGACGTATAGATTTTCAGCCTGATCAGGGGGAAACAAGGTGAATCGCCGCCGGCCAGCGACTGCACAGGCAATATTATTGGGGAAATCGTAATGCGGGGCAATGCGACTCTGATTACCCAACCAGATACTTGCCAGATGCTCGCGGCCGGCGAGGTTTAAATCATTGTCTTCGCGAAACCCCGGCAACCAGTGGTCAATCAGTGTTGAGCCGACATAATAAGTATTGCCGCCCTGCGCGGATGGGGAAAAAAGATTATTGAGCACCTGCTCGAGCGACTGGCGGGTGCGCTCAAAATTAAAGCCGGTGAAATCCTCATTATAAAATATTCGCCCTTCAATCTCGGGACCACCGACATAGGCCGTGAGTGGCGCACCGGAGTCAAATTGCCGAATATACTTGGCAGCCTCGACGGCGGTCTCGCGACCTGCAGAGACAGCCGGCCAGTCGGCGATCAGGCCTTTGAGATGTAGAGGGCGTGTTGAAGTTAAGACTGAATCAGGAATTGCATCGCCGGAACAGTCATCAACTACCGCTACCTCGTTCTCATAATCAACCACGTGGCCCTCTTCTCAAATCACTGCTTGAGGCTAGCGTTTTTCAGGTCCACCAGAGTTCGAATCCGGTTGTGTGATGCAATCACCATAAAAATTGGCTGTAAAAATCCCTGTTCGTTCAATTTTCCCAGCGCCTCAGCACCAAGCTTTTGCACCTTATCTTCGTTGATTGTGTAATAGCCCAGCAGCTGGTTTTGACTACCATCATCCAATTGCACGTCCAGGGTGATGGATTCCAGTAGCTCGTAATCGAGCAGCGCCTGCATAAACTTTTTACCATGCTCATGTGCCTGATGAATCAACTCCAAATTAGCGGTTGCTTCCTGTAGGAATTCAGTGGTGCCGCCATGTTCCATAAACAGCGCCTCGCCCTCCTCTTTGCTAATGCGCGGGCTGTCCATGTCGATCGAAACAACCGGCTTTTTGCCCTCCGGGCTGGTCGCGTCTTCCTGAAAACCTATCAGGAATGGTTGGCGGCGAATCATCAGCGGTATATAGGTCGCGTCCCAACCGCTTTCGGATAAGAACAGGTTCTCATCTTTGGTAAAGCCAAACAACGCCAGCGGAAAAAAGCTGCCGCTGTCCGAGTCCTTTTGAAAGAAAATCGGGTAGCAGCCCTGAATATTCCTGAATTCAAACGGAAATGTCATGGCGGATTTAAGGTTGTCACCGTATTTCGCGGCCCGGTCAGTGATGACCTTAATATCCGAATGGTCTGCCTGATTTAATAATACAAAATTAGTCATATCTGTTAGTAATTGTTATGCCTGCTATACAGGGGCGTTAGTTATATTTTCTGGAAGCCATGCTCGGCCACTTTACTCACCAACTCTCGATTGGTCGGCAAGGCGCCAAGCAATTGCTCAGTCTTCTTGGCATTATCGCTGAATAAGCGGTTGGCGATGGCCAGGGTCTCATCTTCCGCGCGCAGGCCAGCGGGGTTTTCCTGCGTTACAAATCCCATACCATACAACACAAATTGGAAGCTGGCGGATGAAAACAGCTCGTCGAAGCGGGGTGCCTCCTGCAACCAGGGTGATTGAAACTGCCAAAGCTCCAGCATCTCTTTCAGGCTATCCGGCACGCTATCAGGGTTCCTATTGGCGGCCCAGTAACCATTATCTTCACGCTGGTTCAGCACATAGTGCAACTTCAGGAAATCGATAATCTGGTTCCAATGATAGGCAAACTTATCGTTGAAGCGTTTAGCGACCAGATCCATCACTGCGCGATTGGCGGGTAACTGCTGCGCAATCATTTTGGCGGAGTACTCGACCAGCACTAAAGCGGAGGCTTCCAATGGCTCAACAAAACCAGCGGACAATCCCACTGCCACGCAGTTGCGGTGCCAGAAGTGTTCTCTATAACCGGGATTCATATTGATTTTTCGAACGGCCAACTGCTCGGCTTCCGGCCGGCCGACGATTGGCGTGAGGTAGTTGCGCAACTCCCGCTCTGCATTCTCGTCGTCTATATAGGCGCTGGAATACACATGACCGACACCACGACGCGTTGGCAGGCCAATAGACCATACCCAGCCTGCGCTCTGCGCAGTCGACAGCGTATGTGAGGCGATCGGATCCTGTTCGTCCTTATAAGGTACCTGCACGGCCAGCGCCGAATCATTAAACAATACGCTCTGCACTGTGTTAAATGGCACAGCGTAATGGTCCCCAATCAGTAAGGCTGCAAAACCAGTACAGTCGACGAACAAATCGCCACCGATGGCACCGCTGTCTCGAGTTTGCACGGCCTCAATATCGCCATTGTCCTTGGCTGTGACCGCAGTCACATGATCTAAAACATGCTTAACACCCAGTTTTTCCACACAGTGTTGCTGTAGAAACGCGGCGAATTTTGCGGCGTCCAGGTGGTAGCCGTAATTTGCGTTAAACGCAAATTCGGGGGTGGCAATAGTTTTAGGCGCCAGGCCGCGGTCACACAACTTGCTTTGAATTGAGACGGCATCTGCAAAACTGATCTTGTCCCTGGCCAACTGCCAATAGGGTGCCAGGTTAAACTCGCCATAACCTCGCGGCAGTGAGAACGGGTGGTAGTAGTAATCCGATTCGCCGGTCACCCAGTTGTCAAAGCGCGAGCCCTGTTTCAAACTGACATTACACTCACGCATAAAATCAGTTTCATTGATGCCCATGCTCTGCAGTGTGGTGCGCATGGACGGCCAGGTTCCCTCACCCACGCCGATGGTCTGTACGTCTGGAGACTCCACCAGAGTCACATCAATGCCGACCGCGCCGTTATTTTCGGCCAGACTCTTAAAGCGGCTGGCCAACACACCTGCAGTCAGCCAGCCAGCGGTTCCACCACCGACGATGACTATTGATTGGATTGCTTGGGATGTCATCTATTGATACTTAGGGCGTTGGTAAAGTAGATAAGGCAAAAACCAAAAAAGGTCAGGTAGTGTAACCTACCCAACCTTTAGCAACTCGAACTTTAGGCTCGAGTGGCGCTTGGGTTGCGGAGCCCTGATGGACTCCGCCGCCCTGTTCTAAGCAAGCTTAGAAATTGTAACGAACGCCAAAGTTATAACGCGCGCCAGTTTGGCCAGCACGGATAACTTGTCGCAGATCCCGCCCGAATGATCGGGTGGTTTCATCAGTCACATTCAAGCCTTCCAGGAACACAGTCATGTTTTCATTAACATGATAGCTGGCACTGAAGTCAATCTGGCCGTAAGACTCAATATTGTTGGGGCCCGGTGTACCTGAAGAGGCACCGGTTCCACCAGCATAAAAGTCATCACGCCAGTTGTAGGCAATCCGCGCCTGAAACTTCTCATTTTCATAGAAGCCGATCAGGTTGGCAGAATCACTCAAACCAGTTAGTACAAACTGTGTATCCAGACTCAAGTTATCAAAGGCTACATCACCGTCGACAATAGTGGCGTTGGCAATAACACCGAAACCGGTATCACCAAAGCTTTTCTGAACCGCAATTTCAAAACCGTCGAGAGTCGCCTCTTCCTGGTTGACCGGAGCCGTAACATCAAATGTCGTGGGTGCGCCGGTAGCCGGATGAATCAGACCCGGGAACAATACTTCGTCCTGCAGGGTACTGATACCGATAAAGTTGCTCACGTCTTTGCGGAAATAACCGATAGAAGCATAGTCCACATCACCGAAGTAGTACTCCAACGACAGATCGAGGTTTTCAGACTCGAATGGCAACAACGCAGGGTTACCGCGATTACCGTTACCACCGCTGACACGAATCAGAGAATCAATTGTCAAACCACCTTGAATATCAACAAAGGAAGGCCGGGTAATAGTTTCGCTGTAAGAAGCACGAGCCACCAGATTGTCATTGATATCAAATTTGATATCAACATTCGGGAGCACATGATCATAGTTGCCAGTCAGACGCGTGAAGTCGGTTTCCCCGGTCGCCACAGCTGAGAACTCATTACAACCAGCAATGACCGGGTTGCCAGCGCCGTCAACACAGGAAACAACCACGCCACTGTAGGTCGGTACCAGAGCAAGCGATTCAACGTCAGTCTCTTCATAGCGCAAACCAGCTTTGATATTGACCGGCATGTCACCCAAGGTACGATCTAAATTAATCTGCACATAGGCCGCAGTCGACTCTTCAGAGGTGATTCGGTCGGTCGTGAAATCGCTGCTTGGGCATAAGCCGTTGCCGCAATCGCCGCCCGTTGATTGGGTCGCGCCCAAGGCAACAGTACGAGCTGCAACCGCATCGATATCAAAGGTGAAGAAGTCGGTTTGCAGACGCGGGTCATTGCCATTACCAAAATCACCGAAAGCGCCTGCAGAGTTAGCCGGTGTCAGCAGGTCAGCAATGTCGCCTGGTTGCGTAGTGCCACCCCATGTGTCGCGTTGCACGTTGGCAAACTGTGAACGATTATCAACATTGGTCAATTGCACGCCAAAGTCAACGGTACTGGTGTCATTGAGATCATAACGACCACGGGCCGCAACCTGCTCAATTTCCATTTTGGTTTTCTTGTTGTCAAATACGCTGCCCGTTACGATCATGTCGTTGGGGTTCAGCGGACGTGCCAATTCAAGTTCCAGGATGGGGATACCAGAGGTGTCAAAAATACCGCGTGTAACGTCGCGCGTAAAACTCGCAATAGCCAACTGAGACGCCGTACCATTGTTACCGCTGGCACCACTTTGTGCTTCTGAACTATGGGCATCAAACTCAAGGCTCAGGCGATCATTCACCTGCCAGTCGACATTGACACCAATTGAATCGTTCTCAGTCTTAACACCGTCACGGCCAGCAGCCATGGCGAAGTCAGGCGCAGCGCCGTTTTCCTGATAGATGACCGGTGAAGCGATCGGGCCGTCAGTGTAAACCGTTTCCTGCAAGTCAAAGTTGAACCAACCTGAGTAGTTATTAAAGGTGCGCTCAAAATCAACTTCCGAGTGCGTGTAGTCCAAAGTCGCAACAACGTTGTCGCTGGGCTGCCATTGCATAGTCAACTGACCGTTAATACGCTCACGGGCAAATTCAGCGATTTCATAACCGATGCTTTGCGGCACTGCGTAGATATCAGTATCGCCGGGACGGTTAATCTGGTTGGCATTATTAGGAATACCACCCCATTGCTGCACACCGTTGTTGGATCCCCAGTCGTTATTAACCACACCCAGGAAATTGTTGTAATCGCCTACGGTTGCGGTGTTAACGCCGTTGTCTCGTTCCTGGTAGCTACCAGAGATTGAAATTCCGAAAGTATCGTCAGCGAAGGTGTTGCTATAGATACCGGACAACTCAGGAGTCAGGTCGTCGCCCTTGCTGGTAGACGTGTCATGTACCGCTTTCAGAGAAACCACCGATTTCAAACCAGGGTTTTCAAGAGGCTTGGTGGTTTTGATATTGATCGTTGAACCAATACCACCGGTCGGAGTTGCTGCATCACCCGTTTTGTAGATTTGTACGCCAGCAATACCTTCTGAGGCCAGATCAGCGAAATCGAACGAACGATTGTCGCCATCATGGGTAGGCATTTGACGGCCATTGAGGGTCACCAGGTTGAATTCGGGGCCGAAACCACGAACCGTTACCTTGCTGCCTTCACCGCGCGAGCGGTCAATAGACACGCCGGTAATACGTTGCAGGGATTCCGCCAGGTTGGTGTCAGGAAACACACCCATGTCTTCAGCAGAGATTGCATCAACAACACCACTGGCGTTACGCTTGATCTCACTGGAGCGTTGCAGACTGGCCTTGATGCCGGTAACTACGACTTCTTCCAACGGACTGGCTGACGCATCGGACTGTGCGGAGACTGCTGTAGGAGCGAGCATTGCGCCACCCATCAGCAGGCCCATCATGGCCGTGCGAGATTTTGAAGCGGGCGCAATGGCGGAAGTCACTGCTTCTGCCAATATGGTCTTTTCGCCCAGATTGAATTTAGTGCTCATAAAACTCCTCACTTTCGATTATATTTAAGGTCTTAACGCTGCCAGCCGCTGTTGCGGCTTGGATTATCAGCCCCATCTTTGCACAGGCCATCAAGTTCTTGGCTTGAATAATTTCTCGCAGTAAGGCTCGGAAGGTTGGAGATAATACCCAAGCCCGAAGTAATTGCGATTGATTAGTCCGGTGCGTACGGTAAATTAACGCGCGGGACCTTAGTTTGCGACCAAGTGCGTGAATTTTCGGTAATTAAGACGTATTAATGACCGAATTACGCTGATTTAAACTGCTTTTACACAGGCTGTACGTTAATTTTAGGACGTTATGGCCAACAAAAATAAACGCTGACGCGGTATATGTCCGAAACGATTTTCAATTTTCACGACACCATTTTGATTGCCACGGCATTTCAAAGCTCCCTGTTCGTGTTATTGATCCTGATTGCAAAGTACGAGCACCACGTCAGTGATTACTTTTTGGTCGGCTTTTTCCTTGCTCAGACCCTTATTCCACTGCATTTACTGGTTAATTTTGGCGCCAGCTTCAAGTTCATCGCCATGGACATATCGCCTGCGCTCTATCACCTGTTTGATATAGCGTACTGGCTGGAAGGCCCGCTATTGCTCTGGTACACCCGTTCTATACTGTACAAACAGTTCAGTTTATCGCCTAAAGAC
>JABDKW010000043.1 GCA_013002025.1 Gammaproteobacteria bacterium
CAATATATGTTCGATCACCGGGTAGCCGGCGATCATCAGTGAGGCAGTTTGCTGAGCACCGAAAATCGTTTCCAGTTCATTGTGCAATGGCTGGTCGGCGAGAATGATTGCAGTGGGCGTAGTCATGAGAGGTTTCCTGCTGGATTGCATTAAAGTTTGTTGACGATTGATTAATAGGCGCCGCGTGCAAGCAACACCGCCGGTATTGTTTTTAGCAGCACTTGCAGGTCAAACCAGAGCGACTGCTTCTCGATGTAATTGATGTCCAGCTGCACCTGCTGTTCAAACGGAATATCCGAGCGCCCGGATATCTGCCACAGGCAGGTGATGCCGGGCAGCACAGCCAGACGCTGCCGGTCGGGGCGTTGGTATTCTGATACCTCGGACGGTAACGGCGGGCGCGGCCCAACCAGCGACATATCACCCGCCAGCACATTGAACAACTGGGGTAATTCGTCGATTGAGGTTTTCCGGATAAAGCGGCCGACCGTTGTGATGCGCGGGTCCTGCTTCATTTTGAAAATGACCCCATTGTGCATTTCATTGGCGTCGTTCAACTGATCCTTGATGCGCTCGGCGTCATTACGCATTGAGCGGAACTTCCACATTGTAAAGGGCACACCATTGAGGCCAACACGTTGTTGCTTGAACAATACCGCGCCGGGTGAGTCGAGTTTGATCCAGACCGCAACGGTCGCCAGCAGCGGGCTCAAGGCGATCAGTGCGATGAAGGCGATGATTATATCCATGGCGCGTTTCGCCACGGTGTTCAGTCGGAATCGCGCCCGCCAAAAACTGCGCTTGATGCGGGTTACAAGACTGGGTCGAATTTCATACGTAGTCATAGGTCACCTCGTTAGCATTTTTCGCTGCGGCGTCAGCGCGCCGAGATGCAGTGAATGCCCTGAATAGAAATAGCGGATTACCGATCAGGTAGCGCTTGCCTTTGTCGAGCGGCTGCATTAATAGGCGCCATACCCACTCCATTGACAGTTCACGCAGCCATTGCGGCGCGCGCGATACTTCGCCTGAGTAAAAATCAAACAGGCCACCCACGCCGATCGCTGCCTTGGCGTTGAGCGCTGGCATGTTGGCCGCAATCCAGTGTTCCTGGCGCGGCGCACCCATTGCCACCAACAACAAGTCGGCGTGCGAACGGTTAATCTTTTCAATCAATTGTTGCGGATTATCCTGATGTGAGAAGCCGTCACAGTAGCCCCCTATGTTCAGGCTCGGGTAAGCGCTGTGGAGATTTTTCACCAGCTTTTCGAGCACCGACTGTTCAGCACCGAGCAGGTAGAGGCGATCACCGGTTTCCTGTAGTCGCTCACACAGCAGTGGAAACATATCGGTGCCGTTGACGTTCTCCGCCAGTTCCACCCCTTGCCAGCGGGCGGCAATTTTCACGCCTATGCCATCGGCAAATACGTGCTCGCAATTGTTCAAAAGGGTTTTGTACTGATCGTCACCATAATATTGGTTGGCACAATCTGCATTCACAAAGGCATAGTGATGTTGACGCCCATCACGCTCACCCAGGGCGCTGATAATGTTGTCGATGGCTCCCTGCATTGACACATTTGCCAGCTGCACGCCAAACAGGTTGAATAAGCGGGGCTGCGACAACGTCACTTTGCCGGTGCCGAGTGCACGTTGCAAAAGATGCGTGCAGAGAAGCTGGATGCGCCGGCCGGCCGTGGCCTCGCATGCAAAATCGTGCGACACCTCTGCTTCCGTTTTATGGGCAATACCAGATGCTCTCTTTACGGCGTAGGGATGAATGATGCCGGGTGAAACCTGCAATCGTTGCCGAGTCTGTGGGCTGAGCCTGGAAATATTGAACTTGAGCGGGGCTGGCCCCACCAGGTCAAAGTTGCCCTTCACATAATGTAGCCATGTATCAAAGTCAGCTAACGCCACATTGCACACCAGAAGCGTGCGATGCTTGATGACCTGCAGATTGCGGCCTGCGTATTCGGCAATGAACCATTTAACAGGTTGCTCTCGCAGCACTGCCATGAACAGCCT
>JABDKW010000046.1 GCA_013002025.1 Gammaproteobacteria bacterium
AATGGCACGGTGCGATGGAATGCCGGCGATATCTATGCCGGTATCTCCGCGCTGCAATTCACTGCTGGTAATGGTATCGCGGCTGAGTCACAGATTAATAACAATGCCGGAGCGAACTTTTACGTTAACAGCGATAGCGCGGCGGGTAATGGACAATTCAGTTTCTTTAACAATGCCGGGCAGTATGGCGCATTGAATAATAGTGGAACCCTGATTCATGACTACGCTAGTGAAACACAGCTAAATTTGGCGGTGCTCAACACTGGCGGCAACATTGAAGTCACGGATGGCGATCTGAATATTGCCGGTGGCACTGGGTTTGTCGGCGGCACGATTGGGGGCAGCGGCACTCTGGCCAGCAACATAACAGTACAAGATGCAATTATCGCGCCGGGCTCGTCTCCGGGCATCCTGACCATCGATGGTAATTTCGACGCCAGTGCCGGTGGTAATGTTTTCTATCTGGAAGTTGATTCGAATTTTGGAGAATATGATCAGTTGCTGATCACCGGTGATGCAAATATCACCGCCAACAATTCAGTCCAGGCGATTCAAAGCGGCTATTTTTACACTGGTCCTGAAGGGCCTTACGATGGAGCAATGTTTTCTTATAGCGCCATCGTTGCTGAGGGTGGAAATTCATACATTGCGGCATTGCCCACAACTCATACCCAGCAAGATGGAACCGTGACTCCGGGGCAGCAAGTGGTCGGTAATAATGAGTTTGTGCTGACGTTTGATCGAGTTGCGGCGCCACCGCCACCTCCACCGCCGCCGCCAGAACCACCTGCGCCTCCGCCGCCAGAGCCACCTGCGCCTCCGCCGCCAGAACCGCCTGCGCCTCCGCCAGAACCACCCATGGAGCCTGAGGTTATCGTCATTATCATTGATGATGAGCCCATCGCTCTGCCGCCGGATATTGTTGATGTGTTGGTTAACCTGGATGATGAGCAGCGCGACATATATCTGCAGTCCGAACGGGTTCGCAAGAAATTGAAAAAGGTCAATATGTGCGTGGCGACCTAGGGGTCGCCAGGCGCTTGATCAGACTCTCTTTCCGACCTGGGTGAAGGCCATTTTTTATTTGCACCCAGGTTGCATGTCAAACCGGCTATCGATTTAGTTTATTATTGATCGATGGAACGTAACCTCGTCATATTCAGCTTGGCGCTGACGCTGATTTTTGCGATGGATTTGTTTAAGAAGGAGGTCGACCTCGGGTTTACCAAGTTCACCTTCAACCTCGGTTTTACCGACGCGTTGGAGCGCAGCGCCTACGATATTAGGGTGCGATTGTCAGCGCGTGAAGAGCGTGATCCACGCGTGGTAATCATTGATATCGATGAGAAAAGCCTGCTGGAATACGGGCAGTTCCCCTGGCCGCGTGGTTTGGTTGCAGACCTGGTAAACGTTTCTTTTGATAAGTATGGCGTCGATACGCTCGGCTTTGATGTGTTGTTCGCTGAGCCGGAAGACAGTTTTACCCGCAGTGAAGTCGCTGCCGCCCTGAGTGACGATTCAATCGGTATGGCGGAGCTCGAAGCACAACGGGGTGATCAACGTCTGGCCGATGCGCTGGAAGGCCGTTCGGTGGTGATGGGGGTGGTATTCGAGAACGATGGGCAAATCGCCCATGTGGAAGAAAGCGTCGGAGTACTACCGGAGCCCTTTTTCGGCAGTGATCCTGAACTGAATGCCAAACTCATTAAAGAATCAGCCGCCCGTGAAGTACAGCGCTACAGTGCTAATATTCCGCTGTTACAAAACGCCGCAGGCCGCGCTGGTTTTTTCTCTATCTTGGTACAGGATCCGGACGGAATTATTCGCAGGGTCGGAGTGCTGAATAAATACCAAGACAAACTTTACGGCAGCTTGGCCCTGCAACTGGTCACGGCCTATTTTTTAGATGAGCCGGAGCCGATCCTGATTGATAATCCCGATGACGGTTATGCCGGGCTGGAGGGCATTCAAATGCTGCACGCGGCTATCCCGCTGGATGGTGAAGCGGGCGTCTATGTACCCTATGCCAAAGCACTGCAAGGCTACGAGTATGTGTCGGCCGCTGATCTGTTGTCTGGTACCTATGAAGGGGATATTACCGGCGCCATTGCGCTGGTGGGCACATCTGCCGCAGGGCTGGTTGATCTTCGTAGTACCCCGGTAGCGCCGTCGTTGCCGGGCGTGGAGGTGCACGCCAATGTGGTGTCGGCCATGCTCGATGGCAGTTTCAGGATTCGGCCCAACTTCGCCACCGCAGCAGACATGCTTCTCCTGTTGGTAGTGGGGATCATCCTGTCGTTCGGGCTACCTTATTTCTCGGCATTTTTGAGTACTGTTTTGTATTTGCTGGCGGTGGTGTCAGCAGTCTGGTTGAACTGGTATTTCTGGTCAGAGAAATTACTCATCCTGAGCATAGCGCCGGTATTGCTGCTCTCGACCCTGCTCTATATCGCGGATACGGTGGTGGGGTTTTTCGTGGAGTCACGAGCGCACCGTATGTCCAAAAAGATGTTCGGCCTGTATGTGCCACCGGAAGTGGTCAGTGAAATGAGCTCCACGGAAGACGTACTCACCATGGCATCACAAAAACGCGAGATGTCAGTATTGTTTGCCGACATCCGCGGTTTCACAACCATCTCAGAGGGCATGCAGCCGGAAGCCTTGTCGGCGTGGATGAACGAATTCCTCACCCCGATGACCAAGGTGATTCACTCGCATAAGGGCGCGATTGATAAATACATGGGCGACGCCATTATGGCGTTTTGGGGTGCGCCATTGGTTGATGAGGAGCATGCCAACAATGGGGTGCGCGCCGGTTTAGGCATGCTGGCAGCGGTGCCGGAAATGAACGAATACTTTCGTGGCAAAGACTGGCCCGAAGTTGCCATCGGGGTGGGTTTAAACTCTGGCGAAATGAGCGTGGGCAATATGGGCTCTGAATTCCGTATGGCGTATACGGTATTGGGAGACGCGGTGAATCTGGGCTCGCGGGTTGAGGGCATTACCAAAAATTACGGGGTGCCAATATTGGTCACCGAATTCACCGCCGCGGTGGCCACCGATTTCGACTATCAACGCATCGACAGCGTGCGTGTCAAGGGCAAGGAAGAACCGGTATCTATGTTGCGGCCGCTGGGCGCCAAGGGCGCGGTACCACAGGACTTAAGCCAGCAGGCCGACGCTTTTCACGAGGCCCTGGATTTATATCTTAAGCAGGAGTTTGAACAGGCCCGCAAATTGTTTACAGAACTTAGCAACCAGTTTGGACAGAGCGTATTGTATGATTTGTATTTAGAGCGTTGCGCGCTATTTATTGCCGAACCGCCAGGTGAGGATTGGGATGGTGTTTACACAGCGACCAGCAAGTAAATCAGCGCAATCGCGGTGGCAAACTAGATACAGAAGAGGGGCGATTGATATGTGGGGAAGGGAATTATGGAGTTAGCCTGCGTTATTTTGGCGGCTGGCGCGGGTCGCCGCTTTGGGGGCGATAAAATGCGCTTCCGCATTCGCGGTAAGCAGTCGTTGATTGAACTCACAGCGGAGCTGTATTTGTCGGTGTTTGATGAAATCAGTGTGGTGGCTTCGCCGTCGCAGATCGCCGACCACCCGCTACAGGGGCAGCACAATATTCGCTTGATTACCGCCGCTCATGCGCAGCTAGGGATAAGCCAGAGCCTGATTGCCGGCGTGCAAGCTAACGCGGATGCGCAGGGTCTGTTAATAGCGTTGGGCGATATGCCTTATGTACAACAAAAATCGGTTCAGCTACTGTGTCGTGCCGCTGAGCCGGGCCGCATCACAGTACCAGTTTCATCCGGGCAGCAGGGTAACCCGGTCATTTTTTCCAAGCATTATTTCCCGCAACTGCAGGAGCTCAGCGGAGATACCGGTGCTAAATCCCTGATCGAACGATACCCTGAGCGGGTGACCCAGGTGGCAATGCCGGACCGCGGCATATTGCGCGATATTGATCAGCGATCAGATATTTATTAACAGTCGGCCAATTCACCGATAGACGGCCCTTCCATGCGGTAGATAGTCCAGCCCTCTTTGGGCAGGGCGCCTAACGATTTATAAAACTGAATGGCGGGCTCGTTCCAGTCCAACACGCTCCATTCGATGCGACCACAGTCTTCGGCCATGGCAATTCTCGCTAGCTCGCGCAACAGCGCCTTGCCACCGCCTGCACCGCGGTATTCGGGTGACACATACAAATCCTCCAGATAGATGCCGTATTTGCCGAGCCACGTGGAGTAGGAATAAAAGTACACCGCAAATCCGATGGCCTGACCATCGAGTTCGCATATCAGTGCGTGGGCGCGCGGCTGTTCGCAAAACAGGGTGTCGATAAAATGTTGTTCGTTGGCCTGCACTTCGTGCTCGGCTTTCTCGTAAATCGCCAGCTCGGTGACAAAGTGCACGATTAGGCCAGCGTCGTCGATCTGGGCGGGGCGAATAAGTAATTGGCTCATTGTTGTATCAAGGTGTTAGGTGTTGTCGACTGCGATGTCGGCGAAGGATGCCTGGCAGAGTTTGGCGAGTATGTCAGGCGCGAGTTCAATTTCCAAACCACGCCGCCCGGCGCTGACGTGTATGGTACTTAAATTCCGTGCCGATTGATCAATGACTGTGCGCAAGCGTTTCTTTTGCCCCAGAGGGCTAACGCCGCCCAATACATAGCCGGTCACCCGACTCACCTTTTGCTTGTCCGCCAGCACCGCTTTTTTGGCACTCAGGGTTTTGGCAAGAGCCTTGGTGTTGAGCATGGCCGACACCGGCACCACAGCCACTACCAATTCGGCGCCGTCCAACTCGGCGACCAGTGTCTTGAACACCTGGTGCGCACTCAGCCCCAGCGCGGCCACTGCCTCGTCACCGTAAGAGTCTGCACCCGGGTTGTGTGGGTAGGCGTGCACCTGGTATGGCAAGCCTTGGCCCTCCAATAGTTGCACCGCCGGTGTCATAGCCTGCTATACCACCTTTTCCACACCGCTGCCGGCCGATTCATACCAGTTTCTGCGCTTGGTCTTGCCCTCGAGAAAGCGGGTAATAATATTTTGCACCCGCCCATTATTTAAGAAGAAGGCGTGGTGATCGGCGCGGCCGACAATGCGCGAATCCATCCACGCCTCGAACAGGCTTTTCTCAACCGAGATGGTGGTGATGTGGTCTTTGAACACATGAGTGCTGGGCGCGGGGACGGTGCCATCGCCGTCATTTTTGGATCGTTTTTCAAACTCAAAAAAGTATTTATAGTGTTTGTGGCCTTGCTTGATGCCGGTAACTTGACGGGTGTCGCTGCCGACCCCGCTAACCACCACAAACTTCTTGCAAAAGGCTTTGCTCTCATTGCGAAAGTCAAACACAAGATTGGATTGATCGCGAAGTTTACCTAACCTTTGCAGGCGTGTTCGCATTAACTCGTGCTTGGCTTTAGTGTCATCCCTATTTACTCGTTTCACCTGCTGCCAATAACTGTCGAAATTAAATGGGTCGTAGTTTGCTGCATCATTGGCGTTATCAAATTTATAGGCGCCGTCGTACACCGGTAGCAATTCATAGATGGCGGGGAAGGTGCGCGCCACCTTGCGAAAATCCTCGCTGGAATTAAATAACAACGAGCTGCCCATGGTCAGGCTCATGGTGGCCTCCATCGAGCCCAAAAACGGCGGTACGGTGATAATCGCGCGGTTGACCACCTTATTGCGTTCGGCCTTGTCCAGCGATTTTAAATAGGCCGATAACACCAGCCCGCCCATGCTGTGGGTGATGAAATTAAACGAGCCGGTATTGCGATAGCGTTTTTTTAATGATTCCACCAAGGCCGCCAGTTTGATTGCGCTTTCGGCGGTGGACTTACGCCAGTCATAACCGAATATAAACACCTTATAACCTCGGTCTTTGAGGTAGTTGATAAGCTCGGAGTAGGCCAGATCTTCCACATCGGCTCGCTCGATAATGGCCTCCAGGTGTTCATCGCTGGTGCCATCAATTTTTAAGCGTAGCTGATGGATATTACTGAAGAATTTCTTAATGCCGGACCACACCGATTTGAAATCGTGGCGGTTGGTGTCCATTAATGTGGTGCCCTGAATGCCGGGGATGAGAATAACCGGTAATTTGCGCATGACTGACTCCTTGTGTTGGTAATGCGGGAACAATTACCATAGTACGCTATGAACGAATTTGCAAAAGTCGCGTTGCGATCAGTCGGCCCAAAGTGAGCCCTCAGCCCAAAGAGAGCCCTCAGCCCAAATTTGGCGCCTGCCCATTATGCGCAAGGCAAACACACCTCACCTTCCACCACTTTATTCCGCGCAAGGTGCATCGCCGCGCGCACTTTAAAAAACACTATAACAAAGCTCAGCTAAACCAAGGCGTGGAAGTGTGTCGCGAATGTCACCGGGGCATTCATCAATTTTACGATGAAATGCATCTGGCAAAGAATCTACCAGAGTTGGATTTGCTGCAGAAGGACGAGGCACTCAGCGCGCACTTCGCCTGGGTGGCGCGCCAGCGGGTGCGCTAGTTAAGCAGCATATTTATCACGCGCAGGGTGGCCTGAATGGCTGCGAATACCTGATTGGAATGCACTCCCCGGGTGGTAATGCGGCGGTTGTCGGCGAGTTGCCAGGTAATGGCTGCTTCGGTCAGTGCATCGGTGCGCCCGCCGCGCGGTATATGCACTTCATAATCCACCAGGGTAGGGCGCTGCACATTGGTATGCGCGGCTAAAATTTTGTCCAGCGCATCGGTAAACGCGTCATAGGCGCCATTCCCGGTGCCGTGTTCGCTATAACTTTTACCGTCGATATTGACGGTGATATCCACCGTGGCCTTATCACTGAGATCGGCGTAGGTTTTGCACTGCTCCAGCGTCAGCCGAGCCAGATCGCTGCTCTCCAACACGCTGGCAATAATAAACGGCAGGTCCTCGGGGGTGATGGTCTGTTTGGAGTCGCCTAATTCAATCACGCGCGCCAACACCTTGGCCTGATCGTCCGGTGCCAGACTGATGCCCAACGCATCGAGGTTCTGCTCCAGCGAGGCCTTGCCGGCCATCTTGCCCAGCGCATAGGCGCGTTTACGGGCAAAGCGCTCCGGTGATAAATGCGTTTCATAGAGCCCGGCTTTTTTGTCGCCATCGGCATGGATGCCGGCGGTCTGCGTGAACACATCGCTGCCCAGAATCGGCGCATTACCCGCCACAAACTTACCCGAGAAGCTCTCCACCATCTGGCTGATATCGATAATGTGTCGCTCATCGATGCTGAGCTCGGCGCCCATCTTGTCTTTTAACACCACCGCCACTTCCGCCAGCGAGGCATTGCCAGCGCGCTCGCCCAGACAATTCACCGTGCAGTGAATCCCCTTGGCGCCCGCCGCCACCGCCGCCATCACATTGGCCGTGGCCAGCCCGTAATCGTTGTGCGGGTGAAAATCAAAATGCAGCGCCGGGTAGCGTGACACCATGTCGCCAATGCTGTCGCCAACCTCTTGCGGCGACATCACCCCCAAGGTATCCGGCAGCATAAAACGGGCGATGCCGCTGTCGGCCAGCGCATCGGTAAGCTGATACACATATTCCGGTTTGTCACGATAACCATTCGACCAATCTTCAAAATACACATTGACCGTTAAGCCATGCTCTTGAGCATAGGCAATGGTCTCGAGAATACGCTCGATATGTTGCTGCGGTGAGTGGCGCAGTTGTTTTAAACAGTGATTCTCGCTGCCCTTGGTGAGCAGGTTTATTACCTGGCCACCGGCGCCCACGATCCAGTCCACGCTACGCTGGCCATCCACAAAGCCCAGCACTTCCACCTGCCCAGCATGGCCTTTTGCCGCTGCCCACTCATTGATCTGCCGTACTGCCTGTTGTTCACCCTGCGAGACCCCGGCCGAGGCCACTTCAATGCGATCCACATTCAACCTGGCCAATAAGGCCTGCGCCAAACCCAGCTTCTCAGCCGGCGCAAAGGAGACGCCCTGAGTTTGCTCACCATCGCGCAGCGTGGTGTCCATTAATAGAATAGGGCGGGGCATAGAGTGCTTTAATAAAATTCCTTAAGTTACGGAATTATAATGACATTTTCCATGGTTTCCCATGATTAAATCGGCTCTGACCCCATTTTTACAAGGGCTGCCAGCCTGCTTAGCTGGCCCAGAGCCAGGGGAACTTTTGTTTATGGCCGGCTTCGAAGCTGTCGATTTTATCGGTATGTTGCAGGGTGAGGCCGATATCATCAAGCCCGTTTAATAGATTGTGTTTGCGAAAGCCGTCCAACTCAAAGGTGATTTCCAGTCCGCCCGGGGTAGTCAGGCGCTGATTTTCCAAGTCCACGGTAAAGGCCACGCCTTCGTTTTCGGTGATTTCCGCCATCAGGCTTTTCAACGTTGGGGCGTTCACCACAATCGGCAGAATGCCGTTCTTGAAGCAGTTGTTATAGAAAATATCCGCAAAGCTGGTGGAGATGATGGTGTCGAAGCCGTAATCCTCAATCGCCCAGGGCGCGTGTTCACGCGACGATCCGCAGCCGAAGTTATCGCCGGTGACCAGAATGCGCGCGTCGGCAAAGTTTGGGTTGTTTAACTCAAAATCGTCGCGCGGTGTACCGTCTTCGTTAAAGCGCCAATCGTGAAACAGGTGCTGGCCAAAGCCGGTGCGCTCTACTTTTTTCAGAAACTGTTTGGCGATGATCTGGTCGGTGTCCACATTGCTGCGGTTCATCAGCGCCGCAACGCTGGTATGTCTGGTGTATTTTTGCATGGTGTGTCGCTCAGTTGTATTCGGTCAGTGAGGGGGCAGGGCTAGGCATGGTCAAGCTCGCGGATATCGACAAAGCGCCCGCGTGCGGCCACCGCAGCGGCCATGGCCGGAGACACCAGGTGGGTGCGGCCGCCTTTGCCCTGACGGCCTTCAAAGTTTCGGTTGGAGGTCGAAGCGCAGCGCTCGCGGGGTTTAAGCTGATCGCCGTTCATGGCCAGGCACATAGAGCAACCCGGCTCACGCCATTCCCAACCGGCCTCGGTAAATATCTTGTCCAGCCCTTCCTCTTCCGCTTGCTGCTTGACCTGATAAGAACCCGGCACCGCAATTGCGGTCACGCCCTCAGGTACTTTAGTACCACGCGCCACCGCGGCGGCGGCGCGAAAGTCTTCGATGCGCGAATTGGTACAGGAGCCGAGAAACACAAAGTCGACCTCGATGTCAGTCATCGGTGTACCGGGCTGCAGGCCCATATAATCGAGCGCGCTGCGGCAGGCGATCTGCTTGCCTTCCTGCTCGAAATCATCCGGCCCCGGAACACATTGGTCCACCGGTACCACCTGTTCGGGCGAGGTGCCCCAGGTCACCTGCGGCGCGATGTCTTCGGCGCGCAGTTCAACCACGGCGTCGTATTCGGCGCCTGCATCGCTCGGCAGGCTCTGCCAATAGGCCAAGGCCTGCTCCCAGGCCTTGCCCTTGGGGGCAAATTCGCGGCCATCCAGAAACTCATAGGTTTTCTCATCGGGTGCCACCAACCCCGCGCGGGCGCCACTCTCAATGGCCATATTGCATAGCGTCATGCGGCCCTGCATGGACAGCGCCCGAATGGCTTCGCCACCGTATTCGATCACATAGCCGTTACCACCGGCGGTGCCGATTTTGCCGATAATAGCCAGCGCGATGTCTTTGGCGGTGCTGTATTTAGACAGCGTGCCGTCCACCCGCACCAACATGGTTTTGGATTTCATTTGCGGCAGACACTGGGTGGCCATCACGTGCTCTACTTCAGAAGTGCCAATGCCAAAGGCCAGCGCACCAAAAGCACCGTGGGTGGCGGTGTGCGAATCACCGCACACCGTGGTCATGCCTGGGTGCACGAAACCATGCTCGGGTACCACCACATGAATAATGCCGTTGTTCTCACTCTGCATGTCATACAGGGTCAATTCGTGGCGGGCGCAGTTATCAATCATGGTCTGCACCTGCTTGGCACCAATCGGGTCTGGCAGGTTCAACCGATCAGCCAATTTGGTGGGCACACAGTGGTCAAGCGTGGCCAGAATACTTTGCGGGTTACGGATTTGCCGCTCAGCCAATTGCAGCCCCTCAAAGGCCTGCGGCGAGGTGACCTCGTGCATTAAATGTCGGTCAACATAAAGCAAGGGTGCCTGCCCGGGCTCCTGGTGCACAAAGTGTGTGTCCCAGATTTTTTGATACATGGTGCGGGGTGCGTTATCGGCCATAGCGGTCTCGCGGGTAAACGTGTGAAGTCGAATCAAAGCTCAATAAATAAGCGCTATGGCGACAAATATAGGCAAGGGCTATTGATAATACAAATTCATTGTTTTTATAATATCTATTCCAAAATAGAATATATAAAGGTCAAGCAACATAATTATGGATATCAGTTCTCTGGAAGCCTTTTTAGCCGTGGCCGAGCAGCAGTCATTCTCGCGTGCCTCGCAGCAACTGCACCTCACCCAACCGGCGGTCAGCAAGCGGGTGGCGAATCTGGAGGCGGAGTTGGATACCCAGCTGTTTAACCGAGTGGCGCGACGCGTCAGCCTGACCGTTGCCGGCCGGCAATTGCTGCCCCGGGCGCGGGATCTGGTGCAGCAGGCACGGGACCTGCAAACCTATGCCGGGAGCCTGAGCGCAGAAGTGTCTGGCACTCTGCACATCGCCATCAGCCACCATATCGGTCTGCATCGTATGCCGCCGGTATTGCGCGAGTTTAACCAACGCTACCCACAGGTGCTGCTGGATATACGCTTCGCCGATTCCGACCTTGCTTGCGCCGCGGTGGAGCAGGGCGAGATTGAGTTCGCGGTGATCACCCTGCCCAGTGAGGCCTCCGAGAACTTGCAGATGCAAACCGTGTGGCCGGACCCTTTGAGCATTGTGGTCGGGGCGGGGCATGCGCTGGCCGAGCATCCATCAAAAAAGCTCCCAAGTGTTACGCTGGCCGAATACCCGGCTGTGTTGCCGAGCGACGACACCGAGACCGCGCAGATTATCCGGCGTCTGTTCGACCAGCAAAACCTGACGCTCAAAGTTCAAATGCAAACCAACAATCTGGAAACTCTGAAAATGCTCAGCGTCGCCGGTTTAGGTTGGTCGCTACTACCCACCGGCATGCTGGATGACAGCCTGCTGTCGCTGGATATTGGCACCAAATTACAGCGCCGGCTGGGGCTCGTGTTTCACCGCCAACGCAGTTTGTCGAACGCCGCTAACGCACTGCGGGAATTGATCGAACAAAGCAGCGCCGAGACTTCCACAGAATAATCATCGAAGTTTGCTACTATTTAAAGTAACCAACTGCACACAGTTGCACCGGAGCCAATTATGACGCATCACTCTTCCAGCCGCCGCCAACTCGGCCACGTACTCGCCGCGCTGTTAAGCACGGCGTTCCTGAGTATTGTTTTGTTCAGCACTCTTTTCTTCAGCACGACTGCCCAAGCCGCCTGTAATGAGTTGCAGGACTTTTCCGCGACCAAGTTACGCAGCTCCAAAACCGTGAATTTCTGCGAGCAATTTGGGGGCAAGGCCATGCTGGTGGTCAACACCGCCAGCCAATGCGGTTACACGCCGCAGTTCAAAGGCCTTGAAGCCCTGCATAAGCGCTATGGCGACAAGCTGGCGATTGTCGGCTTTCCCTCCGACGACTTTAATCAGGAACACGCCGAGTCCGAGAAAATTGCCGACGTGTGTTATCTGAATTACGGCGTGACCTTCACCATGCTGGAACCCAGCAAAGTAACCGGCGACGATGCCAATCCGCTGTTCAAGCAGCTCGCCCAACGCAGTGGCCAACAACCGGGCTGGAACTTCACTAAATACCTGGTGTCTGCAGACGGCACCCAAGTGACGCACTTTCCCTCCAAGGTGACACCGGAGAGTGACGATTTTATCGCCGCGCTCGAAGCCTCGCTTAAGGAATAAGCTAACCGCGAGATTGCTTCCGCTTCGTCCCGTAACGGCGTTATCGCAATGACGGGGTTGCGGGTTAGATTGCTTCGCTTCGCTCGCAATGACAGTTTTTAATGCCGTTATTGCGAGAAGCATCGCGACTGAGCAATCTAAGTCCCGTGTCATTGCGAGAAGCATCGCGACGAAGCAATCTCAAGTACACGTCATTGCAAGAAGCATCGCGACTGAGCAATCTAAGTCCCGTGTCATTGCGAGAAGCATCGCGACGAAGCAATCTACAGCGTCTCGCTCAAATCTCGCCACTCGGGATTCATTTCCTCAATTAATGCCACCTTTTTCTTGCGGGAGCCTGCCTTAATCTGTTTTTCTCGAGTAATGGCACTGTCGATTGAATCTGACTGTTGCCACCAAAGGAGATCGGTGCAGTTGTAGCGTTTGGTAAATCCGGGCGCTGATTTGGTTTTGTGTTGATGGATTCGACGAATCAGGTTAGAGGTGACGCCGGTGTATAAGACCGTGCGGCCTGGGTTTGAGAGGATGTATACGTATCCATGTTTTTGCATGATTGTTTCCTTTTTGGGTTGGTTAGATTGCTTCGGCTTCGTCCCGTAACGGCGTTATCGCAATGACAGTTTTTAATGCCGTCATTCCGAGAAGCGCAGCGACGATGCAATCTTAAGCCCACGTCATTGCGAGAAGCATCGCGACGAAGCAATCTCATCAATGAAAATCCCGGGACTTGGCTTTGAGGGTGGGCAGGGCGTGGTCCTGGTCTTCTATGTAGCCGGCGATCACGTGGACGACTGGGTGGTGCTTGCCGTTGTTATCCGTTGCGCCGCGGCTGATTTCGAGCTTGCCTT
>JABDKW010000052.1 GCA_013002025.1 Gammaproteobacteria bacterium
GTACAGGCCTTCGGCAGCCCTAAAGATATTCTGATCCGTGTGCCCTTATCGGCGGAAAACAGCAGTGCGGAAGTCAGTACTCGTATCGTTCAGTTGCTAAGTGCCAACAGCGCTGAGACTATCGATGTGCGCAGCGTGGAATTCGTGGGACCACAGTTCGGCCAGGAATTGTTTGAAAAGGGCCTGTTGGCGTTAATTTACGCCCTGATCGGGGTGATGATTTACGTGGCGTTTCGCTTCGAGTGGAAATTCTCATTGGGCTCGGTGGCGGCCTTGATACACGACGTGTTAATCACCGTTGGGCTATTCTCCATATTACAGCTTGAGTTCACCTTGCCGGTGTTGGCGGCATTACTGGCGGTTATTGGTTATTCGTTGAACGATACCATTGTTGTGTTTGACCGCATCCGGGAAAATTTCCGCCGGGTGCGCGAGTCCGATACCGAGACCATCATGAATGTCTCAATCAACCAAACGTTGCCAAGGACTATTCTGACGTCGCTGACCACGTTACTGGTATTGAGCGCACTGTACCTGTACGGCGGTGAAGCGCTGAATGGTTTTGCGGCAACATTGATTATTGGCGTGTTGATTGGTACCTACTCCTCGATATTTGTTGCCAGCCCGACCGTATTGGCCTTAGGTGCCAAGCCGGAGGATCTGATTATTGAAGAAGTTGAGAAAGAGGGCGCCGAACACCCTGACCATTACCTTCCCTGATCGCCGACTCACTTAGCTCACCCCTTTCCTTGTAACTCTTTTTTCATGAAGATAACCCAGCGCGCCGTTGCGTGCCCACCCTATGTTTAAGCAAACTCAAACTATCGCCAGTACTGATCCTGAATTATGGGCCGCCATTCTGGAAGAGAATCAACGTCAGGAAGAGCATATCGAACTGATCGCCTCGGAGAATTACGCCAGCCCGGCGGTGATGCAGGCACAAGGCACCAAGCTGACCAATAAGTATGCTGAAGGCTACCCCGGCAAACGCTATTACGGCGGTTGTGCACATGTCGATGTTGCTGAAGATCTTGCGATTAAACGCGTTAAGGAGTTGTTTGGTGCAGACTACGCCAATGTGCAGCCTCACTCTGGTTCGCAGGCCAATGCCGCGGTGTATCAGGCGGTATTGAATGGTGGCGACACAGTGCTGGGTATGAGTCTTGACCATGGCGGTCACCTGACCCACGGCGCCAAGGTGAATTTTTCCGGGCGTTTGTATCAATCGGTGCAATACGGTCTGGATGTGGCCACCGGCGAGATTGATTACGATCAGGTTGAAGCGTTAGCACTGGAGCACCAGCCGAAGATGATTGTGGCCGGCTTTTCGGCCTATTCCAGAGTGGTTGACTGGCAGCGTTTTCGTGAAATTTCAGATAAAGTCGGCGCGGTCATGATGTGCGATATTGCCCACGTGGCGGGCCTGATCGCGGCCGGGGTCTACCCCAGTCCGGTGAATATTGCCGACGTTTGCACCAGCACTACGCACAAAACTTTACGCGGCCCGCGCGGCGGCATTATTCTTGCCAAGTCCAACCCGGACCTTGAGAAAGCGCTTAACTCACGAGTCTTCCCGGGCTCGCAAGGCGGCCCGCTAATGCATGTGATTGCCGCCAAAGCGGTGGCCTTCAAAGAAGCACTAAGCCCCGAATTTACCGAGTATCAGCAGCGGGTATTGGATAATTCACGGGCGCTGGCGGCGGCTTTAAAAGCGCGCGGCTATTCGCCGGTATCCGGCGGTACCGACAACCATCTGAGCCTGATCAGTTTGATTGAAAAAGGCATCACCGGCAAGGCGGCGGAAGCGGCTCTGGGCGCGGCCTTTATTACGGTGAATAAAAACAGCGTACCCGGTGATCCACAGAGCCCGTTTGTGACCAGCGGTATTCGTATTGGCACACCTGCCATTACCACCCGCGGTTTCGGTCTGGATGATATGCAAAGTCTGGCAACCTGGATGGCCGATGTCATGGATAGTGTGGCTGAGGGGGAGGATAAATCCAGTGCCGACCCTGAGGTGCTGGCACGGGTGAAACAGGAAGTGCTGGCCTTATGTGCGGCGCATCCGGTGTATGATTACACCGACTAGACCAACCCGCAGCCAGCATTATGCGTTGCCCGTTCTGCCAAAACGAAGACACGCGTGTTATTGATTCGCGCTTAACCGACGACCGCGACGCGGTACGTCGGCGGCGCAGCTGCGAAGCCTGTGGGGAGCGTTTCAGCACCCTCGAAGAAGCTAATCTAAAGTTGCCATTTATAATCAAGTCCAATGGTGACCGGGAACATTACGATGAAACCAAACTGGTGCGTGGTCTGGAGCGGGCCTTGGAAAAGCGACCGGTTGAGTCGGGCCAGATTGAACAGATACTGCACCGTATCAAACATCAGTTGATGACCAGCGGCGAACGCGAGATTGATGCCCGCCAAGTTGGCGAAATGGTGATGCAGCAATTGCGCGATGTTGACCAGGTGGCCTACGTGCGTTTTGCCTCGGTGTATCGCTCATTTCAGGATGTGGATGCCTTTAGTGATGAGATTAAGCGTTTACAGGCCGAAACCATGCGTGGCCGTCGGGATTCGCGCGGCAAAGTAACCCCTAAGCGAAAGAAATGAACAGCGTTGCCGCCAACAATGATGTGGAAATGATGCAGCAGGTGCTGGATCTGGCAGAGCAGGGCGCTACTACAACTCAGCCTAACCCGAGAGTGGGCTGCGTTATTGTCAACGACGGCGAAATTGTCGGTCGTGGCTACCACCACATGGCGGGCGATCTGCACGCTGAACGGGTGGCATTACAAGAGGCGGGCGACAGGGCCCGAGGTGCCACCGTGTACCTTAATCTTGAACCCTGCTGCCACCAGGGCCGCACCCCGCCCTGTACCGATGGCTTGATTGACGCTGGCGTGGCGAAGGTGGTGGCAGCCATGTCTGACCCCAATCCGGCGGTGTCGGGCGGTGGTTACACAATACTGCAGGATGCCGGTATCGAAGTCAGCAACGGTGTCATGGAAGCGCAAGCGCGCTGGCTTAACCGCGGCTTTATCAGCCGCATGAGCCGTCGCCGACCCTGGGTGGTACTGAAAACCGCGGCCACGCTGGATGGGCGGACTGCCGCGTTTGACGGGCAGAGCAAGTGGATAACCGGGGAACAGGCGCGGGCCGAGGTGCAACAGTTGCGAGCTGCCTGCTCGGCGGTGATCACCGGTATTGGCACGGTTCTGGCGGATGACCCAGAAATGAATGTGCGCCTGCCGGGCGTGCTGCGTCAGCCATTAAGAGTGTTATTGGATACCGATCTAAAGTTGCCGTTGGAAGCTAGGATTATCGGCTCTGATCAAAATCTGGTGGTGTTTACACGCTCTCAGGATTTGCCCAAGATTGCGGCGCTCACCGAGTTAGGTGTGGAAGTGATTCAGCAGGCTGAGGGAGCTACGCCACTTGATCTGGAGGCAGTGTTAGTGGAATTAGGGCATTGGGAGTGCAACGAAGTTTTAATTGAGGCCGGCCAGACTTTGGCGGGCGCTTTTCTGCAACAATCTTTAATTGACGAACTACAGTTATTCTATGCTGGCAGCCTGCTGGGCGACGCCGGCAAGAGCATGTTTCATTTCGACCGGCCGCTGGCGTTCGATGAGCGAGCCCAGTATCGGGTACGCGAGGCACAGATGGTGGGTGAGGACATTCGGGTGGGCGCGGTCAATGAGGCGAGTCTGGCGCAGATACAGGGTCAGTCGTCAGCAACCGAGGGCGAAAAGTAATGTTTACAGGAATTATAGAAGCCATTGGCAACGTAACCTGCGCCACCCGTCAGGGTGGTGATCTGCGTCTGGTGGTCAACGCGCCGGAATTGGCCGATCAGAACATTGCGCTGGGCGACAGCGTTGCAGTCAATGGTCTGTGCCTGACAGTGGTTTCGCGTAGTGGCTCAGAGTTGGCGTTTGATGTGTCCAAAGAATCGATCGATCATTCCCTGATCGGGCAATGGAGCGGTGGCAGCAGAGTTAATTTGGAGTTGGCCATGTTACCCACCACCCGCTTTGGCGGGCATATCGTCTCCGGCCACGTGGATGGATTGGCGGAGCTTATCGAGCTGCGCGAGGATGCCCGTTCCTGGCGAATGCACTTCAGGGCGCCAGCCGAGTTAGCGCGTTATCTTGCTAAAAAAGGCTCAGTTACCCTTAATGGAGTCAGTCTCACGGTTAATAATGTTGATAAAAATGTGTTTGATATCAATGTGATACCACATACATTTAAAGTAACTACTCTAGGTGAGTTGGGTCTTGGAGATCAGGTTCATCTGGAGGTGGATCTGGTGGCGCGTTATCTGGAGCGGTTACTCAAGGGCGAGGTGGCAGATGGCCAGGCAGGCGATTCAGTAATAAACCAATCATTTCTAGCTGAACATGGGTTTGCCTAATACAATGGGTGCACCTGAATTCTAGCCAGTATCTTGCCTACGAGGTATCTGGCCTGCAACGAAAATGAATACTATGCTGATTACTCCCCTGTTCGCCGCCTTGTTTGCGCTGTTGTTTCTGGTCTTGTCGATCGCCGTTATCCGCCAGCGGATCCGCACTGAAACCTCTTTGGGCGCTGGCCAAGACCCTGAACTCGAAAAAGCCATACGCATTCACGCAAACTTTAGTGAATACGTGCCGCTTGCGCTGCTGCTGATGTGGTTTGTCGAAATGATGACAGCCATGCATCTGCTGGTGGCCGTACTGGGTTGTGCCCTGTTGCTCGGCCGCATTTGTCACATTATCGGTATGCTCGACCATGCTCGCTTCAAGTTTCGGCAGATTGGTGTTTTGGCAACGTTTATTGTGATCGCTGTCTGTGCCCTGTTGTTGCTGTGGACTTATCTCAGTGGTAATGCCTGAAACCGCGCTCTCGACCTTCCCTAATCAGTCTCGTCACTAATATGTCTTTAAGCAGTATCGAAGAAATCCTGGAAGATTACCGCCAGGGCAAAATGGTTATCATCACCGATGATGAAGACCGTGAAAACGAAGGCGACCTGATGATGGCGGCTGAGAAGGTGACGGCTGCTGACATCAATTTTATGGCGCGCTACGGGCGCGGTCTGATCTGCCTCACGGTCACTGAAGACCGCTGTCAGCAATTGGGCCTGCCGCTGATGGTTGGCGATAATAACGGTGCACGTTTCTCGACCAACTTCACCATGTCTATCGAAGCGGCCGAAGGCGTGACGACCGGTATTTCAGCGGCTGATCGGGCGCATACCATCCAAACCGCGGTGGCACCCGATGCCAAGCCCGGTGACATTGTCATGCCGGGCCATATCTTTCCCATTATGGCGCAGCCGGGTGGCGTAATGAGCCGTGCTGGCCACACTGAGGCCGGCATCGATTTTGCGCGGCTCGCGGGTTGTGACCCGTCCAGCGTGATTTGTGAAATCCTCAATGAAGACGGCAGCATGGCACGCTTGCCAGACCTGCGTAAGTTTGCCGAACAACATGACCTCAAAATTTGTTCCATTGCCGAGCTGATTCGTTACCGGCTTGAGAAAGAGCCGACTATTGTGCCGGTGGCCGACACCGAAATCGAAACCGATCGCGGTGCATTGCGCACAGTGGTGTTTCATGACAAAGAGCGCGATGAAACACATACCGCATTTGTCTGCGGCGAGATTAAGGCGGATGTGCCAGTTCCGGTGCGCATCCATGTGGAATCCGACTTTCTGAATGTGCTCAATGGTATCCATCGCAAAAGTAGTTTTCCGGTGCAGGATGCCATGGACTATATTCTGGATAACGGCACTGGTATCGTAGTCGTATTGCGCTATGTGCAAAGCGTGGAAGAAGTGGTGTTCGATCTCGAGCAAATTAAGACCCGGCGCAAACCTGGCGCTCAAAGCCATTTGCGCTTATTGGGCGCGGGCAGCCAGATATTGGCAAATCTGGGCGCGGGCAAAATTAAGGTGTTAGGTCGTGAGCGTAAAACCCATGGCTTATCCGGCTTTGATTTGGAAATTGTCGGTTACATCAGTAATAAACAGAATCAGTAGCACCGTTATCGATGGTCAGCGTAGCTTCTGAGAACAATGAACCACAAGTCGCCCGAGAAGCGGCATAACACAACAGGAAAATTATGAGTCACAAAGTATTAACTGGCGAACTGCAGGGAGCCAGTCAGAAGCTGGCCATTGTGGTCGGCCGCTTTAATAGTTTTATCGGCGACGCGCTGCTCGGCGGAGCCACAGACGTATTGGAACGACACAGTGTTAAACCTCAGAACATTACCGTCGCGTACGTACCCGGTGCCTTTGAAATCCCCCTGATGGTGAAGAAGATGGCGGCCAGTGGCGATTATGACGGTGTGATTGCTTTGGGCGCGGTGATCCGTGGCGCCACGCCACACTTTGATTATGTGGCGGGCGAGTGTGCCAAAGGTTTAAATTCAGTGCAGCTCGAAACCGGTGTGCCGGTGGGCTTTGGCGTGCTGACCGTTGACTCCATTGAGCAGGCGATAGAACGAGCCGGCACCAAGGCGGGCAATAAGGGCGCGGAAGCCGCGATGACCGTGGTTGAGATGGTGAATCTCCTGGGCAAGGTCTAACACCGATGTCGAATCGCCATAATGCGCGTATGGCCGCTGTGCAGGCGCTGTATCAGTGGGACCTGACCAAGCAGGATGCCGATGAGATTGAGCCGAGTTTTGTACAGATTCACGATATGCAAAACATTGACCGCAAATATTTGCGTGAAATTATGCGTGAAGTGCCAAAGCTGGAACAACAGTTGGAACAGGCGATTACGCCATTCATAGGTCGTAGCTTTGCGCAGTTGGACCCGGTTGAAAAAGCCATTTTGCGCATCGGTGCCTATGAATTGCAGCACCGCGCTGATGTGCCCACTAAGGTGGTGCTGAACGAAATGATCGAGCTGGCCAAGGTATTTGGTTCTGATCACAGCTATAAATTTATTAATGGCGTTATGGATAAGCTGGCCACCGAGCTGCGACCCAAGGGCAGCGCTGCCTAGGCGCCATAGCCTGAGCTTGCGTCAACGCCGGCCTGAATCAGCATGAACGAGTTTAAGCTGATAGATCAATACTGCCGAGACCTCGGCCGTCGCCAGACAGGCACGTTATTGGGCGTGGGGGATGATGCAGCTTTGTTACAGATTGACGCCGGGCAGCAGCTTGTGGTCAGTGTGGACACTATGGTTGAGGGAGTGCACTTCAGCACGGGCCTCGCGCCGCGCCTGCTGGCAGAAAAATTATTGGCGGTAAATCTCAGCGATCTGGCCGCTATGGGGGCAGAGCCCCGTTGGGCAACTCTGGCCGCCACGCTACCAAAAGCAGACGAGCACTGGCTGGCCGAATTTTCATCTGGCCTGAACGACGCCGCTACCCGGCATAATGTAGAGCTGGTCGGCGGCGATACCACGCAGGGCCCGCTGACCTTAAGCCTGCAGATAATGGGTGTGGTGCCGGCCGGTGCGGCGCTGTTGCGCTCGGGCGCGCAGGCCGGTGATGATGTCTGGGTGAGTGGCGAACTTGGCGATGCGGCGCTGGCACTGCGCTGCCAGGCCGATACTGATTTGGCCAGCCAACTAAATGTAAAGCGCATTTCCCGCAAGCTGCACTGCCCGCAGCCACAGTTGAGTTTAGGCTTGGCTCTCCGTGGGCTGGCCAGCGCCTGTATTGATATTTCCGATGGTTTGCTGGGTGACCTCGGCCACCTGTGCCAGGCCAGCGGTGTGGGGATGGACGTGGAGCTGCACCAACTTAGCCTGTCAGCCGACTATCGGCGATATATGGAACTGGGCGGCAGCTTTGATCTCGCCGTGTGTGGTGGTGATGATTATCAACTGGCATTTACCGTTGCGGCGCAACACCGCTCAAAGGTCGAGACGTTAGCGGCCTCAGTTGGCATTACCCTGAGCCGCATTGGCACGGTGACGGAGGGCATAGATGTTAAGCTTTACACTAACGGCGCCCCCTACGAACCACAGGAGTCATCTGCGTATCAACATTTCAATGAATTATCATGACTAGCGATGTGAAATTCACGCTCAGCAATCCGGTGCATTTTCTAGCACTAGGGTTTGGCAGCGGCCTGTTAAAGCCGGCGCCGGGCACCTGGGGAACGCTGGTGGCAGTGCCACTGTTCCTCGCCATTAACGCACTGCAACCCGGTTTGGCAATCTGGTGGCTGATCGTGGTGCTTAGCTTCCTGGCCGGTATTTATCTGTGCGGTAAAACCGCCAGCGACGTGGGTGCGCATGATCACGGTGCCATTGTCTGGGATGAGTTTGTGGGCTTTTTTGTCACCATGGTGATTGCCCTCCATTTTGTTACTGCGAGCCCAATTAATGTGGCGCTGGCGTTCGCGCTGTTTCGCTTGTTCGATATCGCCAAACCCTGGCCGATTCGCTGGCTGGACGCCAAGGTGCACGGCGGCTTTGGCATTATGCTGGACGATGTGATTGCGGGTATCTTTGCCGCCGCCGTGTTGGTGATTGTGCAACCGCTGTTGTGACCATGCAACTCGACACAAGTACCGGGCTAATGCAGGGCGCACGCTACGCTGAGTCGCCCAATTGCGATGCGCGTCAGCATCACGATGAGCCAGAGGCGATTATTGTGCATTGCATCAGCCTGCCGCCGGGTGAATACGGTGGCGATCAGGTGGAACGGTTTTTTGGCAATCAGCTGAATGGCGACGAGCACCCATATTTTGCGGAGATCGCGGCCTTAACGGTATCGGCGCACTTCTTTATTCGCCGCGATGGTGAGCTATTGCAATTTGTGCCCACTAACCAGCGGGCCTGGCATGCCGGGGAATCGTATTGCCTTGGGAGGCCTCTGGTAAATGACTTTTCCATCGGCATTGAGCTTGAGGGGCTGGACACCGATGCCGACGGTTTCACCGCCGAGCAATATTCTGCGTTAAATGAATTAGTTGCAGAGCTACGCGCGAATTACCCCAAGATTAAGTCGCAACACCTATTTGCCCACAGCGATATTGCACCGGGTCGCAAGCCTGACCCCGGGCCATATTTCGACTGGCAACGCGTGATTGGCGAGTCTTGATCGCAAACAGATGAATTAAGGTTTGCTCAGGCAGTCGCGCCGATGGTGGTGCGCAGCAGGTAACGGGCATGGCCATCATAACCGCCGGTGGCCATATGCAATACCGAGCGGTTATCCCACATCACCAGCATATTCGGTTGCCATTGATGGCGATATTGAAACTGCGGCTGGGTTTGCCACAGGTACAACTCCATTAACAATTGCTCGGCAGCAGCCTGCTCCATTCCCTCGATGCCGATGATATAACCGGCGCAGCCGTACACCGCCGCTTCGCCAGACTCCGAATGGTTGCGAATCAGGGGGTGAGCCTGGGTTTGTGCGGCCGATTCGTCTGGCCGGATGTCCATGCTGCGACCAGCGTCTTCCTTGCCGTATTGGCCTTCTGGGTGGTAGGCCAGCTTGGCGGAATGAATGGCGCGTACGTTTTCCGCCTTTTGCTTTAGTTCATCAGGCATGTCTTGCCACACGCGGTGCTGATTGATAAACAAAGTATCCCCTCCGGTTGGCGGTATGGTAACGCCGTACAGGCAGGTGCCGATGGGTGGGTGCACCTGGAAGCTCCAATCGGTATGCCAGGCTTCGGCGAAGACCGGTGCGGTTTCATTAGCCGCTCTTTGCACGGCAATAATATGTTTGCGGCCTGGAATCGGCGCGATAAACGGGTCGTCGCCAAAGGGACCGAACTGCAGTTTGAACTGCTCGAGTTGATCTTCATCCAGATGCTGATCCGGAAACGACAACACATGGTGTTCCAACCAGGCCTGACGAACCTCTGTGAGTTGCTCAGAACTAAGTGGCTGGCTAATGTCCAGGCCGCGAATCTCAGCGCCGCAACTTTGGCCGCTGGGGGTGATTTGTATGCTCATGGTGTGGGGCTCAGTTCTGCATCAAGCGAATAAATTACTATAGGCAGCGGGGTAGAGCTTGTCTACCAGACGGGCTGTGAACTACGGTTAAAAGCGCTGCCGATCGCGGCTCGCGCATGGTTTATACTCTGCACATTGAAAATGTAACGGCGCGCAGCGTTTCGCCCGCGCCCTGCCTTATAAAAATGACAGAAAAAATGTACGACAATATTGTGGAGGCCATTGGCAATACGCCAGTGGTGAAACTGAACCGCGTCAGCCGTTTTGATGGCGTGAATGTGTATGTGAAATGCGAATTCATGAACCCGGGCGGCTCCATCAAGGACCGGATCGGCTGGTGGCTGATTGAGGATGCTGAAAAACGCGGCGCATTAAAGGCGGGCGGCACCATTGTGGAAAGCACCAGTGGCAACACAGGGTTTGGTCTTGCTATCGCAGCGGCCATCAAGGGTTATCACTGCGTGTTTGTGTTGCCGGACAAGATGTCTGAAGAAAAGATTAAGAATCTGCGTGCCTTTGGTGCGCGGGTGATTGTCACGCCCACCGCAGTTGAACCGGACGACCCGCGCAGTTATTACTCGGTGTCCAAGCGCATGGCAGAGGAAACGCCTAATGCGCTTTATATGGACCAGTACAACAATCTGGCCAATCGCGACTGCCACTACCACACCACCGGCCCGGAAATTCTGCGCCAGATGCCGGATATTGATGTGTTTATCGCCGGCATCGGCACCGGCGGCACGATCACCGGGGTGGGGCGTTATTTAAAAGAGAACAAGCCCGGCGTAGAAGTAGTGGCGGTGGACCCGGAAGGCTCAATTGTGGAAGAAGTCTTCCGCACCGGCGGCCATGAACAGCCTGCCAAGACCTATGTGATGGAAGGCATTGGCGAGGACTTTATTCCGCAGAACTATGATTTCGATCAATACGATGACATGGTCAAAGTCGGCGACAAAGAAACCTTTTTGATGACCCGCGAGTTGTTGGTCAAAGAGGGCATTTTTGCCGGCATGTCATCCGGTGCGGCCGTGGTCGGCGCCAATCGCTGGATTGAAGCGCAGGGCGACCGTCTCAAAGGCAAGAACATCCTGATCGTGTTGCCCGACAGTGGTAACCGCTATATCTCCAAGGTCTACGACGATGACTGGATGCTGGAAATGGGCTTTGTCGAGAGCAGTAGCGGCACCGTGGAAGACTTGTTGCATTTTCTGCACAAGAAGCCCGGCGAAATCACCATGGCGGGACAGCACGAGAAAATCGGCAAGGTGGTCGAGATTATGAGCGAGGCGGGCATCAGTCAATTACCGGTGGCGGACGATAATGGCTGGGTAAAAGGCATTATTCGCGAGGGTGCTTTACTCAAAGCGCTGTTCAAAGAAAAATCCGGCGCCGACGAATCCATTAATGGCCTTATTGACACGGCGATTGAGTTTGTGTCGCCCAGCGACAGCGTAGACAAGGTCTCTAATTTGATCACCCAGGGCAAAGTGCCGCTGGTGGCAGAGGGTGGCGACAGTGGCAAGCTGCTGGCGATTGTCACCAATATCGATGTGTTGAACTATCTCGGAACGCGCAAGTCATGATTGACCCCAAACTCTATACCACGGTGGTGCACGCTGGCACGCATCCCGACCCGGCCACCGGCGCGGTGATGACGCCGATTTATCAGTCATCAACCTTTGCTCAGGAAGCCCCTGGCCAGCACAAGGGTTGGGATTACTCGCGCGGCACCAACCCCTCGCGTGATGCGCTGGAAGCTGCCTTGGCGGCGCTTGAGGGTGCGCAATACGGCATTGCATTCTCATCAGGGCTGGCAGCCGAGCACGCCATTGTGCAAAACCTCGAGGCCGGTGACCACGTGTTGGTGTGCAACGATGTGTATGGCGGCAGCGGCCGATTATTTCGCACTCTGATGGGCAAGTTCGGTATTGAGTTTGAATTTATCAATATGGGTGATCTGGATTTAGTTAAGGAGCGCGTCAAAGACAATACCCGCATGTTGTGGATTGAAAGCCCCACCAACCCGACCATGCAGATACTGGATATCGCAGCGCTGTCTGAGATTGCGCACAAGGCCGGCGCGGTATCGGTGGTGGACAACACCTTCGCCACGCCCTTGTTTCAACGACCACTGGAGCTGGGTGCTGATATCGTGGTGCACAGCACCACTAAATATATAGGCGGGCATTCCGATTTAATCGGCGGCGCAGTGATGCTGAACGACGAGGCCTGGCAGGAAAAAATACGCTATGTGCAGTTTGCGGCCGGCGCCGTGAGCGGCCCTATCGAATGCTTTTTGTTGCATCGCAGTATAAAGTCATTGGCGGTGCGCATGGCGCGCCACGCCGAGAATGCGCAGGCCGTGGCCGAGTATCTGGCCGGGCACGAGAAAGTTACGGCAACCTATTTTCCGGGCTTGCCGGATCACCCCCAGCACGAACTGGCGCAGAGACAAATGCAGGGTTTCTCCGGCATCGTCAGTTGCGACATTGATGGCGACCTGCAGGCAGCCACGCGTTTCACACAAAACCTGAACATATTCACCTTGGCAGAAAGCCTGGGTGGGGTAGAGTCATTGATCAATCACCCCGAGCAAATGACTCATGCCTCGGTACCTGAAGCGCTGCGCCGTGAGTTAGGGATCGGTGAAAGCCTGTTGCGGCTGTCGGTGGGTATTGAAAGCGCGGATGATTTAATCGCCGACCTGGAGCAGGCGCTGGCGCATATTTAGCGTCTGACGCCATCCCACCACACGTGAATAAACTTTATTTCAAGATCAAACTCAAACAATGGTTGGGTAAGCTTAAGGTCAGGCGCGGGACCGCAGAACGGGCAATTAACCGGCAGGAATACCGCGTATTCTCGCAGCATCGCGAGGACGGAATAATTGATTATTTGTTAAATGCCATTGATGACGACATCGGCAAGTTTGTCGAATTTGGTTTCGCGCCAGATCAATGCAATTGCCTGAACCTGGCTGTTAACCGGAAGTTTTCCGGATTATTCATGGATGGGTCAGAAACTATATGTAGCAATGCAGTCACCACTTACAAGCAATTAAACTTAACCGGCGTACAAGTGCAAAACGCGTTTATCAATCGCGATAATCTGAACGCATTAATTTCTGACGCCGGGATCACAGGCGAAATTGACGTGCTGTCACTGGATGTCGACGGTAACGACTATTGGCTTTGGCAAGCACTGGACGGCATTGACCCGCGCATTGTGGTGATCGAGTACAACGCCACATTCGGCCCCGATGACAAAGTGTCGATTCCTTATGACCCAACTTTTGTGCGCTACGACGCACACCCCAGCGGTTTTTACCATGGCTGTTCATTGTCAGCGATTGAAAACCTTGGAAAACTCAAAGGCTACAAACTGGTTGGGGTAGACGAGACCGGAGTTGATGCGTTTCTGGTGAAACAGAATCTATGCCCGGATATTCCTGCGGTGAGTGCAGCAGACTGTTTTAAGGATAACCGCGGACGGGTGAAATACAAAAAGCTGAGCCGTGCTGAACAGCGCGCCGTGATCAGTGATATGCCAGTGGTTGATGTGGCCGATAATGAAGGAGTCTGAGCCAAATTAACTCGAAGGTTTGCCCGGGGCACTGCGGAAGATAGCTTCGCGTGCAAAGCACTATTTTCGTCCAAGGAGCAGACCCTGCCGGAAGCGCCCGAGACACAGACCCAACCGGCAGGTGCGAACTCATACTTCTGTCTTTTCTGATATCTCAAGAGCATCCTCAACTTCAATTCCTAAGTATCTCACGGTGCTCTCCAGCTTGGTGTGCCCTAGCAGCAATTGAACCGCTCTAAGGTTCTTGGTGCGCTTATAGATTAAAGAGGCTTTTGTGCGGCGCATTGAATGGGTGCCGTAAGCCGCCGGGTCTAATCCGATAGTGGCCACCCATTGCTTGATAATTCGCGCATATTGCCGTGTAGAGAGGTGCATGGACTCGCGTACTCTGCTTTGAAAGAGATAGTCTTCGTCGCACAACTTATTTTCCGAGATCAAGGAGGCGATGGACAGCCTGGTTTGTTCGGTGATCTCAAACTGCACCGACTGCTTTGTCTTGCTCTGCAAGACCATTGCCCGGTTTGATATCCGCCCTCCATTCGCTATGTCCTTCACTTTAAGTGCAACCAGATCGCAGCTTCTCAACTTGCTGTCGATAGCAAGGTTGAAGAGGGCGAGATCGCGGACATTTTTGGCCAGTTGCAGGCGAATACGGATAGCCCAGACTTCCTTAAGTTTTAATGCTGGCTTTTGGCCAACCAGTTTGCCTTTGTTCCAGGGAGGTTTAACTATTGGGTTATAGGAAAGTAAATACATGATTGATGCCTCATTGAGTTAATGGAGGCATATTATGCTGGTTGCCGTTTCAGTCGGTTAGGCTCACGACGAGCACGTAGGGCAGGACAGTGTCAAGGATGCTCAAGCCTTAACAAAGGGTGGGGTACTTATGAAAAAAGTAATAAACTCAATTGGATACAGCAGTTTTTAGGCCATCTCGGGCCGGAAAAATATTAGGGGGAACCCCTTGTACACATTTCGCCGCACCCCACTGCTGATGACAAAGTGCACACAATAGTGTTATTGTCAGGCTAATGAAGTTATACAATTGGAGTGCTGAAAAAAACAATCAACTGATTGCCGAACGCGATAAATCTTTTGAGGAAGTTATTTTCTTTATCGAGAACGGGGGGCTTCTCGATGAGATTGCGCATCCCAACAGTGCCAGCTATCCAAATCAGCGACTGTTCGTTGTGGCGATAGATGGTTACGTATACCTAATTCCCTACGTAGAAAATGATGAAGAAATATTTCTAAAAACAATCATCCCCAGTCGAAAATTCACTAAACGATATTTTGGAGAAGACACATGAGCAAAATTAAACTCAGCAAAGAAGAGAAGCAACTCTTAGATGCTGTCGAAGACGGTGAATTCGAATCAGTTCTCACAGATGATCGCAAGGCAGAGTTAGCCGCTGTGGCGGCTAACACGTTCAAAAAGGATAAACGTATTAATATTCGTATTTCCAGGAGAGACCTATTGGCAGTTCAATCAAAGGCCTCGAAAGAGGGAATCCCGTATCAAACATTAGTTTCGAGCATAATACACAAATACATATCTGGATCACTGACGGATAAAACAGCTAACAATTCAAAACAGTAGTGTACGCAATAAATTGCGTCCGTGTTCGAGGCATTAAACGACCGCTACGGGTGCAAAGTTGAGGCGGTTTCATACACAAAGCGGTCGCTCGCCATTTGAAATTAATTGCAGTAAAAAGCCCACAAATTTGACGGCATAACCCCCTGAGGCGTATTTTAACCTAGGCAGTTCCGTATGGAACTGGGGTTTTTATGCCGCCATTGAACACATTTACACGCAGTTGCCTAGCGCTGGCTATTGGCCAGGCTGTGGCTGCGCCTGCCCAGGCGGCGACTATAGTTGTAAACAGCAACCTCGACGTAGATTTAGCGGATAACGTTTGTACGTTGCGCGAGGCAATAACGTCTATACAGAACTCAAGTACTGCGGGGACCGGGTGCAGCTATACAGGCTTATTCGGCATCGATGATAAGGTAGAATTTGATCCCGGATTGAGTATCGCGCCCATTTTATTGAGTCAGGCTACGCCGCTAACGATTGATAGCCAGCAAACCAATAATTTCACCATCAATGGCCTCGGGCAGAATTTGCTGACTATCGATGGCAATGGCAATTCCGGGGTATTCTCGATAAGCAACTCGACGATCAGTATCAACGACATCACCATCACCAGCGGAAAAGGGGTAGGGGGAGTAGCTGCTTATGGCATCATCGTTGGTGGCGGGGTCGCCGCCGTCGATAGCAATGTCAACCTCGTCAACAGTGCGGTATCTGGAAATCGGGCTAATAGAGGCGGCGGCATTTGGGCCTCCGGCAGCACCATCAGTTTGACCAATAGCACCGTCGCGGGGAATACCTCCTCTGGTAAAGGAGGTGGCGGGATTTATGCGGTAAGTTCCGTGGTTAGCCTGAACAACAGCACGGTTTCGGAGAACACGCCGTGTAGCGGTGTCCCTCTTAATTGTGATTTCAGTCGTGGTGGCGGGATTGCTTCGTTTGCGTCGAGTGTAAACTTGACCAACAGCACGATTTCGGGGCATTTGGCTGTTTATGGTGGCGGGATATATGGAGAAAACAGATCCACTATCAGCCTGATCAACAGCACGGTTTCGGGGAATACGGCTTTTTCTGGCGGCGGGATTTATTTGGGTCGCAGGTTTTATTCAGGTCGTAGTTCATTGATGCTCACCAACAGCACGGTGTCAGGAAATTCTGCTTCTGGAGATGGCGGCGGTATTTATGCCCGAAAATTCAGCTCCGTTGGCCTCACCAACAGCACGGTATCGGGCAATTCGGCTTCTTCTGGCGGTGGAATATTCGCTGAGTTTTCAACTATGACGCTGACTAATAGCACCGTTTCAAACAACTTGGCGAGGGTTTATGGGGGTGGGATTTCAACGGTGGGTGGATCTGGCATTTTTGATAGGTCAATCGTCAGCCTCACCAATAGCACGCTATCAGGTAATTCGGCTGGTGATCATGGTGGTGGAATCAGAATAGATAAAACCCGCATTTACATGTACAACAACATCGTAGCAGGTAATTTTGATAGTGGCTCAGCCGCGGAGATGAGTGGTACAGCGAGTTCCGCCTTTAACTCATCCGGTAATCTTTTTGGTGACAGCAGTAATTCCAATGCAAGTGCTTTTGGTTTTCCATTTCCAGGTTACGGCAACGTAACTGCGACCAGCAATGGCACGTTGCCGACCTCTCTAACATCCATCATTAACCCCCTGGCCTCTAACGGTGGCCCCACCAAAACACATGCCCTACCGGGAGGTAGTCCGGCAATTAACAGTGGAGATAACGGACTATGCCCGGCCAAAGACCAGCGGGGTGAAAGTCGCAGTGATGGCGAATGCGATATTGGCGCTTATGAGCTTGTTGGGGAGAGTTGCTTTGTGGTGAAGGCCGCCAATGGCAATGTCGTCACGTTCTGCTTGTAGGACGAGTGGCCGCTCAGGGCACAAAGCAGCCTGTCAGTAAACCCCTCAACAAAGCGAGATTTTTCGCTATTTTCTAATATTTTGATGTACTAAGATAGCAGGGCCTCAATTTTCGTGGCTAGGTCGAAATCGCGGTGGCTGATGCCGTCGGCTTCGTGGGTGGTGAGTTCGATTTCCACGCGGTTATACACATTAAACCATTCTGGGTGATGGTCTGCGCGCTCCGCCAGTAGGGCCACGGAGGACATAAATCCGAAGGCGCGTGAGAAATTGGCAAACTTGAATTGCTTACACAGTTTGGCATCGCGGATTTGCCATGGGCTTTCGCAGGCCGCATTCAACTCCTGCAGGGCCTCCTGAATTTGATTTTCTGAATATTTGTCTACCATTGGTGGCTCCCGGGGGGCGGCGTTTTGGTCAGGACGATGTGTCGCTTGGTTAACGGCTTGATGACACTGAGTTTAGCACCTCGCCGAGTTATTACAGCGCTGGGCGCGTTTGCCATTTGTGTCACCAGCAGCGGCTATCTTTGCTAGAATCTGGCCTCGCCGCCTGCCGAATTCACAATAGTTTCGTGCTACGCCCGCAATTTTCGTGATTAACTACTGAGTCTTTGCGCGAATACTCGTTGGGCAGACTGCCCGAATCAGGCGCTGAAGCAGAAACCGAAACCTGAAAACCCAAGAATTAGAGTCGGAGAACCTATGTCTTCATCCCCGCAGGATCGCGTAGCCATCATTGCCGGATTACGCACCCCCTTTCAACGTATTGCCAGTGGTTACAGCAAGGTCACCGCGCGAGCGCTCAGCTCGCATTTGGTTAATGAATTGGTTGAGCGCAGTGAGCTGGATCGCAGTACGCTTGAATTACTGGTGTTTGGTCAGGTGGTGATGGCGCCGGATGCGCCGAATCTGGCGCGTGAAGTGGTAATGGGCGCCAATTTGCCGGAGCAGGTTGATGCTTACAGCATCTCTCGAGCCTGCGCGACCAGCTACCAGACAACGGTTGACGTGTATCACAACATCATAAGCGGCAATGTCGATGTCGGGATTGCCGGTGGCTGCGATGTTATGTCGCAACCCCCGATTAGCTTCAACAAAAAAATGACAGAGGCCATGGTGCGGGCCAGCTATGCCAAATCCATGGGCGCTAAACTCAAGGCGTTTAAAGGCGTTGGCATTGGTGATTTAATGCCGCGCCAGCCCGCCATCAAAGACCCCTCCGGTGAATACACCATGGGTGAAGCGGCCGAGAAGATGGCCAAGGAGAATGGCATCCTGCGTGCCGACCAGGA
>JABDKW010000057.1 GCA_013002025.1 Gammaproteobacteria bacterium
AAGCGGGTGGCCAGATTAGTAAGCCGATATTCACTTTTCCCGGCGGGCGTCGGTTCCATTTTATTGAGCCGGGTGGCAACGAATTCGCGGTTTGGTCCGAGTAGAAACGGCATTCAAATAGCCGTCAATTTGCGGATTTACACTGGAATTTCACAGAAGCCGTGTCTATAATGCCGCCCGATCGTATCTGAGGAGCGTTGCAACGGGGTCCTCCCGTCAGGCTTGGATACGCGGAGACTGATTCGCCGGTAATTGCTGGCAATTAGCCCGAAACAATCGCAACGGCGCTCATTTTTCTTAACCTGAACGGAGATGAAAGATGAGTGCAAATCCATCCAATCCTGAATTTGTTGATTATCACGTAGCGGATATCAGTCTGGCTGATTTCGGCCGCAAAGAGATCGCTATAGCCGAAACCGAGATGCCGGGTCTGGTGTCTATTCGCGAAGAGTACCGTGCTGAGCAGCCACTGAAAGGCGCTCACATTACCGGCTCATTGCATATGACCATCCAAACCGCGGTGTTGATCGAAACACTGGTGGCGCTGGGCGCTGAAGTGCGTTGGGCTTCGTGCAATATTTTCTCAACCCAAGATCATGCTGCTGCTGCCATTGCGGCGCAGAACATTCCGGTATTCGCTTACAAGGGCGAAACTTTGGAAGAGTACTGGGACTACACTCACCGCATCATGGACTGGCCGGGCGACAAAGGCCCGAACATGATTCTGGATGACGGCGGCGACGCCACCCTGCTGTTGATTTTGGGCGCGAAAGCGGAGCAAGATGCCAGCCTGCTGGACAACCCGGGCAGCGAAGAAGAAACATTTCTGTACGCGGCCATCAAAGCCAAGCTGGCGGAAGACAACACCTGGTATTCACGTCGTCTGGCAGCCGTACAAGGCGTCACCGAAGAAACCACCACGGGTGTTGCGCGTTTGTATCAAATGGTTGAAAAAGGCGAGCTGCCTTTCCCGGCCATTAACGTCAACGATTCCGTAACCAAATCCAAATTTGATAATCTGTATGGCTGTCGCGAGTCACTGGTTGATTCCATTAAGCGCGCCACCGACGTAATGATCGCCGGTAAAACCGCTGTGGTTTGTGGCTACGGTGACGTAGGCAAAGGTTCCGCAGCGTCGCTGCGTGGCTTGGGCGCGATTGTTAAGGTGACCGAGATTGACCCCATCTGTGCCCTGCAGGCGGCGATGGAAGGCTATCAGGTAGTGACTCTGGAAGACGCCGTCGAGTCGGCGGATATTTTTGTCACCACGACTGGTAACTTCAACATCATCACCAAGCAGCACATGGCGGCCATGAAAGATCAGGCCATCGTCTGCAACATTGGTCACTTCGACAATGAAATCGACGTGGCTGGTTTGGCTGATTGCGAATGGGAGAACATCAAGGATCAGGTTGATCACGTGATCTTCCCCGATGGCAAGCGCATTATTCTGCTGGCTCAGGGCCGCCTGGTAAATCTGGGTTGTGCGACTGGTCACCCGAGTTTTGTGATGTCCAACTCCTTCACCAATCAGGTGCTGGCGCAAATGGAACTGTGGACCAAGGGCGAGCAGTACAATAATGACGTGTATATCTTGCCTAAGCATCTGGATGAAAAAGTGGCGCGTTTACACCTCGAGAAAATCGGCGTTAAGTTGACCAAGCTCACACCTGAGCAAGCCGCTTATATCGACGTTGATGTGAATGGGCCTTACAAAAAGGATCACTATCGCTACTAACTAGCTTGTCTGGGAGCGGCGCGGTTTGCGCCGCTCTCCAGCACGCGGCCTAAGCGGCCGCCACTGAGCAGGACCTACGACGATGGCTGTATCTGAAGTCGAACTAAGCTTTGAGTTTTTCCCGCCGCGCGCCGATAAAGGCGCCGCGGCATTGCTGCGTGTGAATGCAGAACTGGCAGCATTTGAGCCGGAGTTTGTGTCGGTCACCTTTGGTGCCGGCGGCAGTACTCAGCAGGGCACCTATGAGGCGGTTAAGAGCATGATCGAGGCCGGTTCTGTGGTGGCCCCGCACCTGACCTGCATCGGCACCTCAGAGCAGTACGTTTCCGAGATTATCGAAAGTTACCTGGACTTGGGCGTTCAGCGCCTGGTGGTGTTGCGTGGTGATCCGCCGGGCGGCATGGTCGACCGCGGTGACTTTCCCTATGCCAGCGAGCTGGTGGCGTTTATTCGCGCTGAGTTCGGCGACCAATTACACCTGGAAGTGGCCGCCTACCCGGATTTTCACCCCGAAGCGCGCAATCCGCAGGCCGACCTGGAAAACTTTAAACGTAAAATCGACGCCGGGGCTAATTCCGCGCTGACCCAATATTTTTTCAATGCCGACAGTTACTTTGCGTTTCTGGATGACGTGACCCGCATGGGCGTCGAGGTGCCAATCATCCCGGGCATTATGCCAATTACCAATTATGCGACGCTGTCGCGCTTCTCCGACGCCTGTGGTGCTGAGTTGCCGCGTTGGATAAGAGCGCGGCTGGCGCAGTATCAGGACGACCCGCAATCATTACGCGAATTTGGGCTGGATGTGGTTACCCATCTGTGTCTGGACCTGTTGGATAACGGCGTGCCGGGCTTGCACTTTTACGCACTGAATAAAACTGAACCGGTGGCCGAACTGTGCCGGCGGATCGGTTTCACCCCCGCATCACAATGAGCTCATCAGAAGATATCAAGTCATTATTAAGAGAGCGGATTCTGGTGCTTGATGGTGCCATGGGCACCATGATTCAGCGCGCTAATCTGCAAGAGGCAGACTATCGCGGTGAGCGCTTCGCGGACTGGGCCTCGCCGCTTAAGGGCATGAACGACTTGTTGTCGCTGACCCAGCCCAAATTGATCAGAGATATCCACCGCGCCTATCTGGAAGCGGGCGCCGACATTATTGAAACCAACAACTTTAACGCCACCCCCAGCGATCTGGTGCGTTATGGTTTACAAGACTATGCGCACGAAATAAACCTGGAGGCCGCCCGCCAGGCTCGCATCTGCGCTGATGAATTCAGCAGCGATGACAAGCCCCGCTTTGTGGCCGGTGTGTTAGGCCCCAATCAAAAAACCGCTTCGGTGTCAGTGGATGTCAGCGACCCCGGCGCCCGTGCTATTTCGTTCGATGAATTAGTCGAGGATTATTCACTGGCTACTCGCGCCCTGATTGAAGGGGGTGTGGACTTAATTCTGGTTGAAACCATCTTCGATACGCTTAACGCCAAGGCCGCGGTATTCGCCGTGCAAACCGTGTTTGAACAGGATGCAGTAGAACTGCCGATAATGATTTCCGGCACCATTACCGATCAATCGGGGCGCACACTGACCGGCCAGATTACGGAAGCCTTTTACAACAGCCTGCGCCATGCCCGTCCGCTCACCATCGGCCTCAATTGCGCGCTGGGCCCGGATGAGCTGCGCCAATACGTGCAGGAAATGGCGCGTATTTCGGAAGTGGGCGTGTCTGCCCACCCCAATGCGGGCTTGCCTAATGAGTTGGGTGAATATGACCTGACCCCCGAAGAGATGGCTGAGCATCTGGAAGAATGGGCCCAGCATGGCTTTTTAAATATCGTCGGCGGTTGCTGCGGCTCTACGCCGGAGCATATCCGCGCCATTGCCGATGCGGTGGCCGATAAGCGACCACGGGAGCTTGCCTAGCATGAGCCGCGAAGTCGCCATGCGCTTGTCAGGCCTGGAGCCGTTTAACATCAACGATCAGTCGTTGTTTGTGAACGTGGGTGAGCGCACCAATGTCACCGGCTCGGCCAAGTTTAAAAAGCTGATTAAAGAAGAAGATTACGAAGCGGCCCTGGAAGTGGCCCGCCAGCAAGTGGAAGCCGGGGCGCAAATCATCGACGTCAATATGGATGAAGGTTTGATCGACGCGGAAGCGGTAATGGTGACCTTCCTTAACCTGCTGGCCTCGGAGCCGGATATCTCGCGGGTGCCGATCATGATCGATTCCTCCAAGTGGGAGGTGATTGAAGCTGGGCTAAAGTGCATTCAAGGTAAGGGCATCGTCAATTCGATCTCACTGAAAGAGGGCGAACAACAATTTATTGAGCACGCCAAGCTGGTGATGCGCTACGGCGCGGCGGTGATTGTGATGGCCTTTGACGAACAGGGCCAGGCCGACACCAAAGCGCGCAAGGTGGAAATCTGCACGCGGGCTTACAATATTTTGACCGAGCAGGTCGGTTTCGCACCCGAAGACATTATTTTTGACCCGAATATCTTCGCCATCGCCACTGGTATCGATGAACACAATAATTACGCGGTCGATTTTATTGAAGCGACGCGAGAGATAAAGCGCACCCTGCCGCACGCCAAAGTGTCGGGCGGGGTTTCCAATGTGTCGTTCTCATTCCGTGGCAATAACCCGGTGCGCGAAGCGATTCACTCGGTGTTTTTATACCATGCGATTAATGCCGGCATGGATATGGGCATTGTCAATGCCGGGCAATTGGCGATCTATGAAGACCTGCCCACCGATTTGCGCGACAAAGTCGAAGCGGTGGTGCTCAACACCCACCCCGGCGCCACCGAAGAGTTGCTGGCGATTGCCAATGACTATGTTGGCGACGGTAAGCAGGCCGATCGGCAGGAAGATCTTGAGTGGCGCAGTTGGGAGATTAACCGGCGGCTGGCGCATGCGCTGGTCAAAGGCGTAGCGGAGTTCATTGAGGCAGATACCGAAGAAGCAAGGCAAGCTGCTGACAAGCCGCTGGAAGTGATTGAAGGGCCGCTAATGGATGGCATGAACATCGTCGGTGACCTGTTTGGCTCCGGCAAAATGTTCTTGCCGCAGGTGGTCAAGTCGGCCCGCGTGATGAAAAAAGCCGTGGCCTACTTGATGCCCTTTATTGAAGAGGAGAAGCTCAACAGCGGCACGGTCAGCGAAACTCAGGGCCGTATTATCATGGCGACCGTTAAGGGCGATGTGCATGATATTGGTAAAAACATCGTCGGCGTGGTGTTGCAGTGCAATAATTTTGAGGTGATTGATCTCGGTGTGATGGTGCCGGCCGAACAAATTTTGCAGCAGGCTAAAGAGCACGATTGCGATCTCATTGGTCTCTCCGGGCTGATCACACCATCTTTGGATGAGATGGTGCACATGGCCAAAGAGATGCAGCGCCAGGAGATTCACCTGCCGCTGATGATTGGCGGCGCCACCACCTCCAAAGTACATACCGCGCTTAAAATTGAGCCCAACTTCCAGTTGGATCAGGTGGTGCATGTGCCGGATGCCTCACGCGCGGTGGGCGTGGCGCAGAACCTGTTGTCTGCGGATAACAAAAGCCGCTTTAGCGATGGCATTAAAGAGGAGTATGAGCGCATTCGTGTGGAGCGCGCCAAGCATGGCAAGGTGCACAAAACCCTGGATATCAAAGCGGCCCGCGCCAATAAGCCGCAGATTGACTGGTCTGAGCACCAGCCAGAACGACCAAGGTTTCTAGGGGTAAAGAGTTTTGATGACTATGACCTAAATCGTCTGGTCGAGCGCATTGACTGGACGCCGTTCTTCAGCGCCTGGGAACTGGCCGGGCGCTATCCACGGATTCTGGAAGACGAAGTGATCGGCGGTGAAGCGAAAAAATTGCTGGCCGACGGTCAGGCCATGCTGGAGCAGATTATTAAAGAAGGCTGGCTAGAGGCGCGTGGCGTGATCGGCCTGTTCGCCGCCAACAGTGTTGGCGATGATATTGAGTTATACCGCGACGATGATCGGGCTGAAGTAGTAAAGACCCTGCACCATCTGCGCCAGCAGGATAAGAAAAACAACACCCAGCCGAACTATTGCCTGTCTGATTTCGTGGCCCCGAAAGACAGCGGCGTGGCCGATTATCTGGGGGCCTTCGCGGTCACCACCGGCCATAAAATTGAGGCCAAGGTGGCCGAGTTTGAAGCGGACAACGACGACTATCAGGCGATTATGCTGAAAGTGTTGGCGGACCGGCTGGCGGAAGCCTTTGCCGAGCATATGCACGAGCGGGTGCGCAAAGAGTTCTGGGCTTATCAGCCCGATGAGAGCCTGGATAATGATGCGCTGATTCGCGAGAAATACCGCGGTATCCGGCCGGCGCCCGGCTATCCGGCCTGCCCCGACCACACTGAAAAGCAAGCACTATGGGAATTGCTGCAACCGGAACAGAATGCTGGCATGACCATTACCGAAAGCTTTGCCATGTTGCCGACTGCCGCAGTGAGTGGCTGGTATTTTGCCCATCCGCAGGCGCGTTATTTTTCAGTGCGGCGCGTGCAAAAGGACCAGGTCGAAGATTATGCGGAACGTAAAGGCATGGACTTGATGACCACAGAGCGTTGGCTGGCGCCGGTATTGGGCTACGATACCTAAGCGTTTTGCTACTGTCGCGGGGCTGCGGCATAATCGACAGCCCTATCCTATTCGCAACGGGAGACACCCATGCGTTATCTGATTCTGACTACCCTATTAATTATGAGTACGCCGGCCTGGGCGGATTTACAAAAAGCCATGGATTCCATGTGCGACAAGATGAAAACCTGTAGCGTCGCTGAGATCAAGAAACAGGAACTGCCGCCCGAGATGGCGCCCATGATAGAGGCCATGTTCGACGGCATGTGTAAAACATGGATGGGCCCCTATGCGGAGGCATTGGGCAAGGCGGGTCTGGAAGACAAGGCCGAGGCCTGTGTTGAGTCAGTGGTGTCTGAATCCTGTGAAGATTTAATGAGCCGCGAGGGCGATTTTACATCGCCGGAATGTGAAGAGTTTAAAAAGGCCGCCGATGAGGCTGGCGTGGAAGTCGATTAATCGAGGTCGCAGTCAATGCCCGACAACGCACATAGCCTGATTGATTTTATGACGGTCGAACCACTCGACCGGGATCTGTACCGTGGTCAAAGTCGCGATCTGAACACCGGCCAGGTGTACGGTGGCCAGGTTTTAGGGCAGGCGATTAAGGCGGCGCTACACACCGTCGACCCCGAGCGGCAGCTGCGCTCCGCACATGCGTATTTTCTGCTCAAGGGCGATGTTAGCGCACCCATTATTTATGAAGTTGACCGCAGCCTGGATGGCGGCAGTGTGTCCTCGCGCAGGGTCGTTGCGATCCAGCACGGCCGACAGATACTGCACTTGTCGGCGTCGTTTCAAACCGCCGAGCCGGGCCTGGAGTATCAGCCGCAAACTGAGTTGCCACTGGCGGCGCTGGAAGAGGCATTGGCGGATGATCTGCCCAGCTTGAATCATTTTCAGGGCGAGTATCTGGACGCCTATTACCTGCCCATAGAGCAGCGCACCAATCCCGGTGGTATGCAGTTGTGGATCAAAACCAAAGAGGCTTTGCCGGATGACCCGGACGCGCATAATTCTGTGTTGGCCTATATCTCCGACATGGG
>JABDKW010000059.1 GCA_013002025.1 Gammaproteobacteria bacterium
TCGTTGTCAGTGCTCGAAAAGTACAAGAGAGCGCTCAAGATATCCCTATTTCAATAAGTGCGTTTTCTGGCGCCGCACTTGAAACCCGTCAGGTGGTGGATGTTCGTGGCCTTGATGACATTACACCAAACCTTGAGATTACATCGGGTGCGTCGGGTCCGTTGGGTTCCAACTTTACTATTCGTGGTCAATCAAACCAAGATTTCACTATTTTGTCAGATCTTGCGGTTGGGATTTACTTGGATGGAGTCGTTAACCCGCGTGCTCAAGCTGTTTCTCTGGGACTCTTCGACGTTTCTCGAGTTGAAGTCTTGAAGGGGCCTCAAGGTACTCTATATGGTCGTAATACTTCTGGTGGTGCCATCTCTGTCTTCTCAAACGAGCCTGAGATGAATGAGTTTAGCGGCAACGCTGCTGTCTCCCTCGGAAACTACGGTCTGGTATCAGGTACAGGCGTTATTAATACTCCTCTGATTGAAGACACGCTTGCTGCTCGTTTTGCAGTTAAAAAGACAGACCGTGATGGCTTTTCTGATGTAACGGACGGCAATGGTATAACGACCGATCAGGACGATGTTGATGTTACATCTTTCAAGGGAAGCTTACTGTGGACACCGTCGGATGCAACTAAAGTAAAGCTTGCTGTCGACTACTCAGAATTTGCGCAAACTAGTGCGCCCGCCCGAATAGTAAACCTAGTTCCCCTCCTTGAGGGAGGCCCACTAGCGGGTATTGCCTTTTTTAGCGGTCTTTCAGAAAGTGACTTGGTACCCTCAGATTTTCGCGATGCTAATGCTAATAATGGCTTACCCGGACAAAATGGATTGAATAATGATGGTATCAGTGGCATTTACGGTGAGGGCGAAATATGGGGAGCAAGCCTAACGGCAGAACATGAGTTCGATAACTTCACCTTACGATCTGTTACCGGCTATCGGGATAGTGACCTTAAAAGCAGTAGTGATTTGGATGGCAGTGTCCTGACTGTTATACACACGAATCTTAACACCGCCTCAGATTCCTTCTCACAGGAATTCAACCTTCTTGGCTCTGCATATAATGGGCAGCTAGACTGGATAGCTGGTCTCTACTATTTCAAAGAGGACGGTCAAGAACTTGCTATTTCTCAATTTTTCACTGGCCCCAACGATTTTGACGCCCCGTTTGATGGCATAAGTCTCATTCCAGGCGCTCTCCAGGTTGCCACAAACAAGAGTGAAGCGATTTTCGCTCAAGGCACTTGGTCATTCAACGATCAGTGGTCCGCTACAGTGGGTGTTCGTTACACGGAAGACCAGCGGGACCTGACTCGTTTCATACCTAGAACCACTCTTAACTTTGACCAAAGTGTGGTGTTTGTTGATGAGCCGACCCTAGATTTGGATAACACATCTTATACGGCTGGTATTGACTACAAGGTTAACGAGGATGTGTTGTTATATCTGAAAACCAGCACAGGTTACCGTTCTGGTGGTCATGACAACCGAACCCCAGGTAATTTTTTCGATGAAGAAACCGTTGAGGACTTTGAGCTTGGGATGAAAGGCGATTTCTTAGAAGGAAGGTTGCGAATAAATGCGGCTCTGTTCCAGACTGACTATCAAGATCAGCAGCTGAGCTCTATTTTCGCAACGGCAGCTGGTCCAACGACAATTGTTACTAATGTCGGTGAATCTACGATTAAGGGCGGTGAACTTGACGTTACCATTGCCGCTACTGACAATCTGACTATCTTTCTGTCAGGCGGTTGGCTTGACGCAGAGTTTGACGAGTTTATTGATCCGCTTACTGGCGCTGACAACTCTGATGAGCCATTCCCTTTCGTGGCAGATTTGACCTATAACATCGGTGCAAGTTACATACAGACATTGTCAGACGGTGACATTAACTATTACTTTAATTATGGTTGGCGTGATGAAATTAATTACGAAAATGGCATTCGAGATCTAGAGCCGAGTCGCGGTTTGCTAGATGCGCGTATCAGCTATACCCCTGCCAGCGAGCGCTATGAGTTCTCTATTTGGGGCGCCAACCTTAATGATGAGGAATATAATGATTCGCAGCTGGCATTCCAAACGGGACTAGTTCCATTTGGTTACACCCTCGGGTTTGCTGGTGCACCAAGAACCTATGGGGTAGAAGTCAAAGTAAACTTCTAAAAAACCTCTAGCAGCCCGCCTGCCACAGCAGGTTGGCTGCTTTTTAAGCAAAATGGATAATGGCAGAGAACGTTAGAGGCAACTATTCGTAGAGGGCATAACTGTCGGGCTACAACTGTCTTAAGCTGTGCACCATCCGACTAGTTATTCCTCTTCTGCGACGCAAATTGGTGCGCTTCTTTCTGACCGAAATCGATTCTCTAAGGAGCCACTCACTTGCTCTAAATGGAGTTTCGTCTTTGTCCCACTTGGCTAAATAGTGTAATGCTTATATTTTGATGTTCACGTTGCGAATGTCTGGCAAGATTAACTAGATGAACGTTAATTATTTGCCTGTCATTTCTCAATAATCTGTGGCTCTATAAATCACGAATACAGTCAAGCAACTTGTCACATTTTGACAAGCCACACACCAACCATGAACAGCCTGACACACTCTACTAGTTGCCAATAGCGAGGAGTTAACACAGCTATAACGCTATTCGATGTCTGTATCCTCTATTATGGCTTGCGACTACAACCAAAGAACCATGTATGAGGGAGTCAATAATGAGAAAAAAATATTTAACGAAATCCGCACTTGCGATAGCGCTTGCGCTGCAGGCGGCGGCACCACAATTAAGCCAAGCAAATCAAATCCTTGAAGAAATTGTTGTCAACGCCCGTAAAGTGGATGAGAGTGCTCAAGACATTCCAGTTTCCATCAGTGCTTTCACTGGTGACTTGTTGGAAATTCGCGGAGTAGAGGAGATTGGTGATCTGAGTAACATTACCCCAAATCTTGAGATTGGACAGGGCGCTACTGGCCCAACGGGTGGCAATTTCAGCATTCGAGGGCAATCAAACCAAGACCTCACTATTTTGTCAGACCTCGCGATTGGGGTTTATATTGATGGTGTAGTTTTTCCTCGTGGCCAAGCTCTTTCACAAGATTTTTTCGACGTAGCTCGCGTTGAAGTTTTGAAAGGGCCGCAGGGTACTCTCTATGGTCGTAATACCTCTGGCGGCGCAATTTCTGTGTACTCTAACGAGCCGGAGATGAATGAGTTTAACGGCAGTGCTGCCGTCTCACTTGGCAATTATGATCTCGTGAAGGCGACAGGTGTTATTAATATTCCTCTGGTTGATGACACGTTGGCTGCTCGTATTGCCCTAAAAACAACAGACCGTGATGGCTATCAGAATGTAACGACTCGCAATCTTTTTGATCCAACAGATCCCGGCACCACCACTGACGGGAACGATGCTGATGCCGAAGCGTTTAGGGCCAGCTTGCTGTGGACACCATCAGATTTAACTTCAGTAAAATTGGTGGCAGATTACTCGGAATATGAGCAGACTGGGGCACCGGGCCGCCTTGTATTTTTGCAACCCACTGGTAATCCAATTCCTTTTTCCCTAGCTAACTTTGCAAGTCTTTTCGGCCTTACAGATGCTGACTTGGTGCCTTCAAATTTTCATGATGGTAATGCCAACAATGGTCTGCCAGGCGCATTTGGTTTGAACAGCAATGGCACCAGCGGTATGTACGGAGATGGTGAATTTTGGGGATTGAACCTGACGGTCGAGCATGAATTTGAGAACTTCAACTTTCGCTCCATTACCGGCTACAGAGAATATGACAGTAGCAACAGTGGTGATTTGGATGCAAGTATTGTGAATATGATTCACACCAACAACGTCAGCCTCTCTGATTCCTTCTCGCAGGAATTCAACTTTTTCGGCTCTGCGTATGATGGGAAGCTGGATTGGCTTGCCGGTGTTTACTATTTCGTAGAAGAAGGTGAAGAACTTCAGCTTACGCAATTCTTTGGGGGTCCCCGTCCGGGACGTCTTCAGGTTGCCAAAAACCAGAGTCAGGCTCTATTTGCTCAGGGTACATGGCACTTTAACGATCAATGGTCAAGTACAGTTGGGCTTCGTTACACTAAAGACGATCGAGAGCTGACTCGTTTCGCGGAGAGAACTACTTTCGATTTTAACCCAGGTGCGGTACTTTTCGATGAGCCTGACGAAGATTGGTCCAACGTATCTTATACAATCGGTGTTGACTACAAGGTTAACGAAGATGTGCTACTTTATCTGAAAACCAGTACTGGCTACCGTTCTGGCGGTTTCGATAACCGTACTCCAGGAAGTGTCTTCGAGGAAGAGACTGTTGAAGATATTGAACTTGGTATGAAAGGTGATTTCTTGGATGGCCAGCTACGTGTTAACGCTGCACTATTCCAGACTGACTATCAGGATCAGCAGCTGAGCGCGATTATTATAACAGGCACTCCGCCACGACCTACAACCGTTGTGAGTAATGTGGGTGAGTCAACGATCAATGGAGCTGAGCTTGAACTGACTTATGCCGTTTCTGACAACCTGACTTTCTTATTGTCAGGTGGTTGGATTGACGCAGAGTTTGACGAGTATATCGTTGATGGAGAAGACCTTTCAGATCAGCCATTCCCTTTTACACCAGAACTTACCTATAACATTGGTGCAAGCTATGTCCAGCCATTGGATCAAGGTGATCTTAGCTTTTACCTGAACTACGGCTGGCGTGATGAGATAAATTACGAGAATGGCGTTAATGATCTAGAACCTTCTCGCAGTCTAGTTGACGGGCGTATCAGCTTTTCTCCTTCCAGCGAAAAGTATGAAGTTTCCATATGGGGGTCAAACCTTACGGATGAGGAATATCATAATCGTTTGTTACCATTTCAAACGGGCGCAGGGAATTTTGGCTTCACTGTTGCCTTTGCTGGCGCGCCAAGAACCTATGGCGTAGATTTTAAATATAACTTTTAAGCCATGCTTTAGCAGCCTGCTTGTTATGCGAGTAGGCTGCTTTCAAGCAAACAAGCTTAGAATGAGCAGGGCTGCGTGTATTTCAGTAGTTTCACACCATTCTTAAATTTTTACACCGACCGTTCTTATCGCCGAAATGGGAGATGTGAGTTTTCGCAATTATTGTTCAAGTAGCGCCCAGTTTCTTGTTGGCTCAACCCGCCAATACCCTTTAATGCAGCGCGGTACGTAGTTTGTAGTTACAATTTCTTCGGGCACACCATGTTTTGTCAGTACCCTTACCAATAACCAGGAAGCCATACGATTGGCTAAATTACTTTGCGGCCCACAAAAAGTAAGAAATCAGGCTCAAAAAGCACTGGACGAAGATGATGCTCGGCGGGCTGCTAGGTTAGCGACCTATGCACCAGAAGTTAACCCCGGTGATGCCGCTGCTAGACAAATCCGCCAAGCTGCGTTTAAGCGGATTGCTAGGACAACTGTAAGTGCCAATGAGCGGAATTACCTGCGAACAATTATCAAAGAGGAAAATGGTGAAATAAACTGGAAGCGCATGTTCTCAACAGCAACTTATCAGGCCGTTTCTGAGCAGAGCATCGACTCGGTTTTGAGCTTAATGAAATCACGCTTTAAAGCAGAAGATGCAAATGGTGTAACACTGTCGGTTAAGGTACAAGTCGCAAACGAGAAGCCTCTTTAAATGATAATTCGAAATAATGTTTTGTTAATCAGCGACGACCAAGACAAAGAAGTAAGTGGATCCATGTCGTTAGATCGAGACACACTGAATCGAATCGCTGCAAATATGCTCAGCTGGCCCACAGCTTTGGAAGAGGGCAAAATCGAAACCAGTCAAGGCGGTGAAGTGGTAGCACAACTTCTAAGCCTTATCGAGTGATTCCTATTTTAAAAGCCTTTGACATTGGTCCGTCACATCAGTTTTTCAATTGGTTGTCTCAACAGAGCCACAAACCTTCTGTCATTGACGTTGTCACAAATAAGTCGAAATTTTGAAGCTATCGGAGTAATTAAAGGAATTCTATTCGAACGGACTCTTCCCGCGACGGCTTGTTAGTTCCCATGTGCCAAATTTGTGCCAAAGTGACCAACATTTGTGCCATTTTACTGGCGTTTACTAGCAGTTTAGCGATTGGCAAGCGCTACAAGTGATTGATTTTAATAGTTTTTGAAATTAACCAACGCCATTCATAATGCTGGGGTCGGTGGTTCAAGTCCACCCATAGCCACCAATTTTCTCATTAAAAACAATAAGATACAAGCGTGTTAAATCCGGCCCCCTTGCTGATCAACTGTTTGTGACCAAAATGTGACCATATAGTCGGATATAGTTTTATGTTTGTCATGGACTGACCATTTTCTGGGTGACCGCTTCGTGCCCTAAGCGGACATTGATCTAAACATAACTCAATAGAGTTTCTATATTATTCGGCGAGTAACTCTAAGACGATTTTGATTTGACTCTGGATTTGCCGAATACCCCCTACGTACATACTGGCTGAAGCTTTATTTTGATTAGCAGCGCCCATTAGAACGGAATTATTTTTAAGGCGTAATAAATCTTCTGGGGTAGCTTCTGGTAAGTAAGCTAAAGCATCTTCCTGACCACATGCTACAGATACTGACTCCTCTTGGCTCTCGCACTCCTCTAAACTGAGCCCTTTTTGCACTGCCCGCCAAGGGCCACCATCTCGGATTTGTTGATCCCAAACTGCATGCGATCGCGCCAACAAAATTTCGCGATCCATAGCAGCGGCTTCGTCCATACCAATAAATGTAGTGAGCGCTTCTCTTAGTCTTCGGTCTTTTAATATCTCGAGCTTGCCCGAGCCTATTAGCGCGTCAACGGCTCCTCGCACGGCGTCAAACCCCCATGGATTTGCCATAGAACTTATAATGCTCGCAACTTCATCGCTGGGTAGATCGAGAATCTGTTCCTCATTTAAGCGCATCAACTTTGCCACCGCCTGTATCTGGCGGTCGTGTATAGAAACAATAAGATTTGCCTCGTCGAGATTGGCCTCAAAGTCTGCAGTAAGAGACTTCAGAACCTCCTTTTCTTCAGCTCTTTCTAGCTGCTCGCTCCACCAAGCATCAATAGCGAAGGCCAGAAGAATTGACAGCACAATAGCCAGTCCCTCTAAAAGAATCGCTTTCACACTTTTGGTTTTAGCTATTGTCATTGAGAGTGCCCCCAAGGCATTCTGAAACTAATGAGAATGGATTAATCAGATGCCCGTTATAGAGCAGTATCGTCTAACGAACATGAGACTGAAAATGGATGAGCTTGTTAAAATAAAATTCAATTCGCGCGCGTGAACTATATGTTAAGGCTCACTCATCGGTATTAAACTCAATGTCCGATTTGAGTATTGAACTGACTCGGTTTTGCCTGTAGCGGTCGTCTGCAGTGACTCCTTATACGCCCGCTGCAACGAGTGGCTGTATATGATGATCAGGGCGGTTAGCTGACAATTCATGAACCGACTGCAAGTTAAGCCAGAATTCCGGCGAGGTACTGAGAGCCTCAGAAAGTAACCAAGCCGTCTCAGGGGTGATGCCGCGCTTGCCACGAACAATTTCGTTAATGCGCTGGACCGGGATACCCAGATGCTTCGCCAGAGCTTTTTGAGTTAATTCAAGCGGCTCCAAAAACTCTTTGAGTAAAATAATCCCAGGGTGGGTTGCTGTTCTATTTGAAGGAATCATAAGTCACCTCGTTATTTGTGGTAATCCATAATCTGGACATCATGTGCCGCATGTGATTCCCAACGAAAGACTATACGCCATTGAGAATTAATTCGAATACTGTGAAAGGCTTTGAGATCACCTTTAAGCCGTTCCAGTCTGTTACCGGGAGGCGACCTAAGATCATCAAGATTCTTCGCGGCATTGATCACATCAAGTTTATACAGGGCAAGTCCGTGAATTTGATTTGGAAGCTTGCGTATGTGGCGACTTGAAACACCATGAAACAGATCCGATGTAGCCTTATCGCCAAATGAAATAATCATAATACCGATATTAACGGATACACGGTATCCATGCAACAATTATAAGGGCAGTATATTATGTCAGGACTTGTTGTTTGCCCTCATGAACAACGTCCGACATATGTATCGAACGGCCGACTTTTGGGTGCGCCTGTCAGTCATAATAATGGGAAAACTCTCAATGTGCTTGGACTGGATTACGGGGGAAAGGTCAATGAATCGAGTGCACTTTATTCTTTCTTTACCATTAAGAATTACTCATTTAACCGCATTCATCATGCTGGGGTAGGGTCACTGCGTGACGCGTATCAAGTCCCGCCGGGCCGGCCATTACGGGAACCCAAAATAAATTAATAAGGTCCATCGCTTAAGCGGCGTTTGGGTTCCATATGCCCGTCGAGTGTTGTCCAACAAGCACATTAGTTCGGCCCGCACGGTTCGCTATTTTATTTCTGACGATTCACGCACAATAAGTTCCACAGGGATTGTGGCGTTGCTGCTTTTTCCTTCGTTGATTAGTTCGAGCAGTTTTTTCACCAGTAAGTGCCCAGCCACTCGCGCGTCCTGCTTGACGGTTGTCAGTGCCGGGTTTACATGTTGTGCCAGAATAATATTGTCGTAGCCAACAACAGCAATGTCTGTTGGAATTGACAGTCCCTTTTTATGCATCGCGTTGATACAACTGATAGCCAGCATATCAACCGATGCAAATATCGCATCAGGCTTTTGCTCATCGAGGAACTGCGCGAATGCCGGCAAATCAAGCAGGGTGTTGGAAATGACTAATTCTTCGGCGTGAGGGTGAAACTCCAGACCGGCTTCTTCGAGTGCATTCAGATACCCCTGGCGACGATGCTGTATTTCCGGGTGGTTAAGGTCACCAATGAACATGATGCGCGTTCTACCTTGCTCGATCAAATGCTTCGTTGCCAGATAGCCCCCATGAATATTATCGGTGCCAACCGTCACATAGTTTTGATCCGGCATTTCGGCGCCCCAGACGACCATGTTTTGTTCCGATTTTGCCAGGGAGTTCAGTTGCTGATGGTAGATGCTCTGCCCGATAACAATAATTCCATCCACGCTGCGAGTGCTTGCAAAATCTTCGATCCATGCCGGGTCATTACTTGAGTGCTTGGCCAGCAAAAGCTCGTGTCCACCCGCTTGTTCAAGAGCGTCAGAAATTGACCCCAGCATTTCCAGCACGAATGGATCCGATGCGAGCCAATCCGGACGCCCACTGGAAGGCAGTAACACTCCAAAGGTGCTGACTTCCTGTAAACGGAAGTTTCGCGCCCGCACATTCATGCGATAGTTGTGTTCCTTCGCCAACTTTTGAATTCGCTCGCGTGTTTCAACGGTAACCCGCTCGCTGCCGGCAAGCGCTCGCGATACGGTGGATTTTGAAACGCCCGCCAATTTGGCGAGATCAGACATTCTCATATTCAGATAACTGATGGTTGCATGGACGAGAGCAGATGAAACCTCGAAGGTCGCACCAAATTCACCCCATTATAGATTGTGTGAAGCAATAACATTAGTTGTATCACCTACGAAAGCTGGCTCTCCGGACTCTAGTAAACGTCAGACTACGTTGTTTTCGGGTCCCAATTAATAAATAACCCACAGCTCGAGCACAGAAAATTGTTAAAAAATGATAATACAACCGGTTGCATTTAAATACAATCGGTTGTATTGTGCTCAGAATACGCAGGTCGCCCTCACGAAAATTTTACTGGAGTGGCGGATTCTGGGTCTTGCTGAATCGGATTCAAACTCAGCATGCATGTAAAACGTTAGTCTTCGATTCGTCGAATTTAATAAATCAGTTAAATCGTTAGTGAGGAGTTTATGAACACCATTAAAAACCTAAATATGTCCCGCTTTGCGGTCGGCGCATTTGCATTTGCGCTGACGTCATTGCCGGCAACGTCATTCGCACAGGATGGTCAGAGTGTAATAGAAGAAGTCATCGTCACTGGTGTGGCGAAGCCGACTACGAAATTTGAATCTTCCATGTCTGTAACTGCATTGCCTGCAGATGATATTAAAGATTTTGCGCCGCGATCTACTGCGGAGCTGTTTCGCAACCTGCCCGGAATTCAAGCAGAATCATCATCGGGTGATGCAAATGCAAACATTAAGGTGCGTGGTCTACCTATTAGTTCGGGTGGCGCGCGCTATGTGTCTTTACAGGAAGATGGTTTCCCGGTCATGATCGTGGGTGACTCTGCCTTCGCTACCGCAGATAGCTGGTTGCGATTTGATTCTACGGTCGCTAGCGTACAGTCTATCCGTGGCGGCTCAGCCTCAACTCAGGCAGCCAATGCGCCGGGTGGAATTATCAACTTTATTTCCAAAACGGGCGAATATGCAGGCAGCTCAATTGGCCTGACAGCCGGTTTGGATTACGACTCGCTACGGCTTGATTTTGAAAACGGCGGCGATCTTGGTGGAGACTGGACGTATCACTTTGGTGGTTTCTATCGTTCAGGTGAAGGCCCACGTGAAGCCGACGAAAATGTAGAAGAAGGTTTTCAAGTCAAAGCGACAATAGCCAAAGAATTTGATCGTGGTTCCGTTCGTGTACACCTTAAGCACCTCGATGACGAAGTTCCAACTTACCTGCCAATCCCGGCTCGATATACTGGTGGAACTAGCTTTGCAGAAGTCGGAACTAACTTTGGTGATGGGACCTTGTTTTTGAACACCACTGATTTTGCGCCGCGCAGAAATGGAGTACAGGCTGTCGATGGTGATGGTTTTGAAGCTGAAATGACTTCGATCGCGGTAGCCGCGGATTACCTGCTAACTGATAACATTACCGCTGCAGTTAAGTTCCGTACTGCCAGCACAGAAGGTAATTTTGCATCGCCATTCCCGGCCAATACGTTCAACGATGGCGCGGCCGGCCCGTCGGTGGAAATCGTCTACTTTGATACTCAGGTTAACAGCGTGGGTAATGATTTCTTCGATGCCAGTTTAACTGGAGAGTTCGGCCCGGTAACTGTAAGAGCTGGTGTAGCGCTTGCCGATCAAGAGATGAGCACTACCTGGAACTTTAACCAATACTATCGCCGGCTTGATGGCAACCTGACGGTTTTCGATCAGGGTGATTCGATTGGTGGTGTTTTGTATGGTAACCCCGCGTTTGGCAACTGCTGTACCCGGGCTTATGATTTTGACATCGAGGGAACAGCGCCCTATATCTCTCTTTCGGGTGACTTAGGTGAAAGCTTGACATGGGATGCCAGTTACCGAAAAGATGACTACGATGTCACAGGCACTTTCCAGGAGAGCACCATTCTAGTGCCACTGGACGTGAATGGTGATGGTGTTGTGGCCGGTAACGAACAGGCGGTCCCAACCCTTGGTTTAGCTCGTCGAGCAGACTATTCAACAGACTTCGATTCATGGTCCGTTGGCGTCAATTATGCGCTAAATGATAGTGTGGCTTTGTTCGCTAATATTTCCGAGGGCGCCAGTATTTCTTCCCCTGATCGAGTGACTGGAGCGTTGAACGCGGATGGCAGCATTCTGAACGAAGCAGCATTCAGCGAAGTAGAGCAAACTGAAATTGGTATTAAGTATTTGGGAGATAATTCTTCTCTGTATGTTACTTACTTTGATGCTGATACGACAGAGTCGCGTCAGTTTGAAGTAACGTCGCAAACACTTCGTGGTAACACCTTCAGTGCCTCTGGTTTCGAATTTGAAGGCGAATACGAAATGGATAATGGTTTTGGTGTGAAGGGTAGCTTGACGCTGACTGATTCTGAGCTTACCAGCGGTGCCAACGCAGGCAATACACCTCGTCGTCAGGCCGATTATATTTTCAATATCACACCTTACTACAATGCTGATAATTGGAATGCAGGTCTGAATTTTGTCGGTACCGATGAGGTATTCGTACAGGACAGCAACGATCTGAAATTTGATAGCTATATCACTGCCAACCTGTTCGTGAACTACCAGATAAACGATCGCACCAGCGTGAGCCTGAACTCGAACAACCTGTTTGATGAAGAGGGCTTTACTGAAGGTGAAGAAGGGTCAGCAGCGCCGGGTGGATTTGTACGAATTCGGCCGATCAATGGTCGAACTACTTCAGCCACTGTCCGCTACGATTTCTAGTCCCAGATTTGATGGTAAATGCGTGCTCAGCCTCGATCCCTGCACTCCGGGATCGCGGTTGAGCACCAACCTTCATAAACTTAACAATTCGGGGTTGTCTGGTTAGGGCACGGATTGAATAGGCAGACTTCTCAACCGCTGCCTTGCTGTAGATCGACCCTTTTTACTCATCGGGCTTTTGTATATTAACGGCTGACGCCTGCGGTGAGTTAACCCGGCTGTCTGAATCGGCCAGTATATTATCTGGAAATATCAGTGAACCAATCCAAGTCCAATAATACCTTTTCAGCCCATGCAGCTCCGCTAGCGGCCGGTGAGGTTATTCCTCCACCAAGGCCGGAACCCTTTATGGGTGCTATCTCTCACCCAGATCTATACCTTTGGGATGTTTGGTCGGCTCAGCAGGCTGGCGATATTCACCTCTATTGTCTGGCTGTAAGCCGAACTGATGTGAACGGCCATGTTTTTCCGCCTGCCGACCGTAATTTAGCGCGCTTTCATATTCGGCACTTCCTGTCAGTCGACGCCGGTCGATCCTGGCAGGACCGTGGCTGCTTTCAGCAACCACGCGTCGGCCACAATACCTTCGATTCACGCACAATCTGGAGTGGATCCATATTGCCACTTGCCGATGGCCGTAAACTAGCCGGTTATACCGGAATACGTGAAGCGGATAGCAATTTACTGTTTCAGCAATCCTTGGCTTTGGCGGTGAGCAATGATTGGGATCAACTTGTACCCGGCTCGCATCAACTGCTGTCAGATCCATTAAGCGATTGGCAGACCATAACCGATCAAGGCTACTATCTGGGTGAGGTCAATTCGCTGGGTCACAAAGATGGCGAAGCAGATGGCCCGATACTTGCCTGGCGAGACCCGTTTTTTATTCAGCACGACGAGCAGCTACACATGTACTGGGGCGCTAAAATGGGCGATGGCGCATCTGCTTTAGGGCACGCCATAGTTGCTGAGACTGACAGCGGCTTTGTTCTCGACCAGCTATTGCCGCCCACAGCGATGCCGGATGGTGATCTTTATACTCAGCTGGAACTCCCCAAAGTAATGTTTGACGACAAAAGTGAAAGGTTTTTATTGATCATCGGTAGTTGCAACCGTTTGCACGAACGACAAAGCGACGCTGAAGCGGATAAGCAGGTAAGAATGTATCAGTCGAACTCACTGGATGGGCCGTGGCAGCCACATGGCCATCGAGGCAGCACGCTCGACCTCGCTGAACCACATATGTTCGGGATTACCGTGATCGATGCGAATTTTGATGATCGGAAACTACATTATGTTGCGCCGTATACTGAACAAGCGGGTGAGGAGAAGTTTCTTACGCTATCTCCTACCTATAGCCTTGATTTGGATGAGCTCGGCTAGACATGTAACGTACAATTTTCAATCAGCACACTGCCAGAATGCGCAGGGTTTTGATTGGGCTACTCGGTTAAGATAAAAAAATGAATAATAAAGCAGACACAGGCAAGCTATCACTGACCGAAAAAATCGGTTACGGCCTCGGTGATATGGCATCGAATTTTTATATGGGCTTTTTTGGCCTGTTTCTGCTTTATTACTACACCGATGTATTCGGAATATCCCCTGCGGCGGCAGCGACAATGCTGCTGGTAACGAAAGTTATCGATGCTGTTAGTGATCCGGCAATGGGTTTAATTGCAGATCGTACAAATTCACGTTGGGGCAAGTACCGGCCATATTTGTTGTGGATGGCCATTCCTTACGCATTACTGGGCTACCTTTTATTCCTGGGCCCGGATCTCTCTGCGACTGGCAAATTGATCTTTGCCTACGTCAGCTACTCGCTGGTCATGCTGGCGTATACAGCGATTAACGTGCCTTATTCGGCCTTGCTGGCAGTCATCTCACCGAGCGCGGAGGAGCGCACCAAAGCAACTCAGTTCAGGTTTGTTTTTGCCTCGTTAGGCACGTTGTCAGTGGGCGCATTGGCGACACCTCTGGTCGGGTGGTTTGGTGGCGAGGACGAGCTACTTGGTTTCCGGCTCACCATCGTATTGTTCGCGATTCTATCAGTGATGTTGTATTGGCTGACCTTTGTGACCACACGCGAGCGTATTCAACCCAAGCCACATACGTCGAGCGTTCGAGAAGACTTTGGCGCGCTACTAAAAAACCCTTCCTGGTTAATACTGGTGATAACCGGAATTCTGGTTGTCGTGGGGCTAATCGCGCGCTTCGCCTCCATTATTTATTACACCAAGTACTATTTGAACGACGATGGCAGCAATGTATTTCTGTTTCTTGATACCACTGCATTTCTGACTTCCTGTGGATTGATCGGACAACTGATCGGAGCACTCATTACACCGATGCTCTCAGCCCGTTTCGAAAAACATCATCTGGTCGCTGTAATGAATCTGGTACATGTTGTTTTGTTGGGGCTGTGTTTCATTATCCCTCCAGAGCAGTTCGGTTTGATTGTGATCGTACACAGTCTCGGGATCCTGACCTTCGGGGTGATTATTACTTTGCTGTTTTCCATGTATACCGATTGTGCGGAGTACGGTGAATGGCGCACCGGCAAACACACCGCAGGCTTGATTGTGTCGGCGTCCATGTTTTCATTAAAGTTCGGCTCAGCTATCGGTGGCGCATTACCAGGGTTCATTCTGGCAAGTGTTGGTTTCGTTGCCAACGAGATACAGACTGATACCGCCATTGAAGGTATCCGTTTGATGTTCAATGTTTTACCCGCACTGTTTTTTATGCTCGCCGGTTTTCTGATAATGTTCTACCGAATAAACCGCGCGACTCTGGAGCAGGTTGAAGCAGAATTGGCTGTGCGCAGGCAGGGCACTGATAGCGCTTCTGATTAGTGTCTAAAACATCCTCGTTTTAAACAAAGAATAGATACGCACAAACTTTTTTCGACCGTGAATCGGCGAAAGTAAATTTCGAGTCTAGCCATGTCACTAAATAGCTATGTGTTGCCCGATGTGGAGGTCGTCTCCACCGGGCCGGAAAAATATCGCCCCAAGTACCATTACACCGCCGACAAAGATTGGCTCAGTGATCCGAATGGCATGGTTTTTCATAACGGCGAGTTCCATCTTTGTTACCAGCATGATGCCTATGACAAAGTGTTCGGTGCAATGTCCTGGGGGCATGCGGTTTCAAAGGATCTGCTGCACTGGCAGGAGTTGCCGAAGGTGGTCGAACCAGACGAACATCTCGGCATGTGTTTTTCTGGCTGCATGGTGGTTGATAAACAAAACACTTCCGGTCTGGGTGAGAACGCGCTGGTCGGTTTTTATACCTCTGAGTTACCGAAGCAGCAGCAGTCGATGTTCTACAGCACCGACAGTGGCCGCACGTTCCAAAAATATGCGCATAATCCGGTTATACGCAATACCGAAGATATGTCGCCCGACTTTCGGGACCCAAAAGTTATGTGGTATGAACCTCGGTCATTGTGGGTCATGGCGTTGGCGGGTCCAGAGCGAATCGAGTTTTGGTCTTCCCCCAATCTCATTGACTGGCAACTGGAGAGCTGGTTTGGCGAAGGCATGGGTGCGCATGGCGGTGAATGGGAGTGCCCAGACCTGCGCAGACTGCCCCTTGATGGTGACCAGAACAATTGTGCCTGGATTCTTATCGTCAGCGTAAATCCCGGTGGGCCTAACGGTGGCTGTGGCACGCAATATTTCATCGGTGATTTTTCTGAGGTGAACGGGAAGTTGACGTTTACGAGCGAGCAATCACAAGTTAAATGGCTGGACTGGGGTATAGACAACTACGCGGGCGTGGGCTGGACCAACATGGAGGAGTCTCCTTATGGAGACCGCCTGTATTCCATTGGCTGGATGAATAACTGGATTTACGCCTACAAAACACCAACCAGCCAGTGGCGTGGTGTGATGACCATGATTCGTGAACTCAAGCTGGAGACTATTGCCGGCGAGACCATCTTAACCTGTCTACCCGCCTCGTTTTACAGCCAATTATTGGGCCCGGAATTGCCCAATATGCGCCAAGTTCGCCTGAATCACGCATCTCGTATCGGCACCAGCCTATCTTCCAGCCGTGTACAGATTTCGTTTGCAGATATTGGTGCAAGCGACGTCGGTATCGAACTCGCTAATGATGTAGGCGAGGTGACCCGTATTGGTTACTCTCAAGCAAATGGCCAGTTCTATATTGACCGCACAAAAAGCGGCAATGAAGACTTTGCAGAGGGTTTTGCCGGTGTTCATACGGCCATGGCGAACCGTGAACACCAAGTGCTCAAGATTGAAGTATTTATAGATCGATGTTCTGTCGAGGTGTTTTTCAACGATGGAGAATACGCAATGACGGAACTAATTTATCCCGACGAACCGTTGTCCGTAATTAAGCCGTATGGTGAGGCGGTTCTTTCAACGGTCAACATCCGCAAGATGCTCCCAATAAAAAGAACGCCGATAAATGAATAATTTGACACTCCCTGGTGAGCTTCGGTACTCGGAGATAAACCGTCCACAAACACATTTTTCCCCGCCACGAAACTGGATGAACGACCCCAATGGATTGGTTTACTACGACGGGGTCTATCATCTCTTCTATCAATATAATCCAGCAGACAAAGTCTGGGATGACATGCATTGGGGGCACGCGACCAGTAGCGATTTGATTCGGTGGACACACAAACCGGTTGCACTGTTTCCGGATGCTGAGGGGTTGGGTTATGTATTTTCCGGCGGCGCAGTTGTGGATTGGAAAAACTCATCCGGTTTAGGCTCTAAATCAACACCTCCGTTAGTGGCCCAGTTCACACACAGCTCAGTTTCCGGGCACCAGGTGCAAAGCCTGGCCTATAGCGCAGACCAAGGCGAAAGCTGGGTGATGTATGCAGGTAATCCCATTATCGAAAATCCAGGAATTGCCGATTTTCGAGATCCGAAAGTTATTTGGGATGACAGAAGCAATCAGTGGATCATGGTTGTGGCAGCAGGAGACCGGATTAAATTTTATCGTTCTATCAATTTGATTGACTGGGAATTTTTACAAGACTTTGGAGAGGGGATTGGTGCACACGGCGGTTGTTGGGAGTGCCCAGACCTGTTCCCGTTAACAACCAAGAATCAGAATATTCAAAAATGGGTGTTGCTGGTATCGCTTAATCCCGGTGGGCCGAATGGTGGTTCTGCGACGCAATATTTTGTCGGTGATTTTGATGGCGACAACTTTCGTCAGGAGCATAGTGATACCCTATGGTTGGATTATGGGCCTGATCACTATGCAGGCATAACCTGGAGTGGATTGTCTCCCATTAATGGTCGCCGAATCCTAATCGCGTGGATGAGTAACTGGCAATACGCAAACCACGTTCCCACCGACCCCTGGCGCGGTGCGATGACCGTGCCACGAGAATTGTCACTGATTGAAACTGGGCAAGGTTTACGCGTTGCCGCTAAACCGGTCAGCGAGTATGACCAATTGCGCGTCGGGCAACAGTTCATATTGGAAAACACCCTGATCGAAAGTGACAAGCTCTTATGCCAGGGGGCTACCGTCCACGATTCACTGGATATCGAAATTGAAGTTGAACTGGACGCTTTACAAGGTGATTGGATTCTCAAAATATGCAATGAACATGATGAACAACTCGAAATTAATTGCAGGGTGACTGGCGGTGAGATAGAGGTCAGGCGTGATCGCGCGGCGTTTGACATGCCGCCTGAGGGGGATTTTGTTAGGGCGATCAAGGCGCCCCTTGACCTGAATGGACGACAGAATCTATCGCTGCGTATACTAAAAGACCGTTCATCTTTGGAAATCTTTACTGGCGAAGGCGTGGCATTAATCACCGCCTTGTTTTTCACGCATAGGCCGCTCAACCAAATCAAGATTGAATTGCCCGATGGTGATCAGTTACGGTTAATAAAGGCGGTCATCAATGAACTGGAAAGTATTTGGGACTGATCTCAATCTAACCACGGATAAGGGTTACGCGGCAGTGGGGCCCAGATGGCTGATCAGCTCGTCGATCCGTTGAACTGAAATAGGCGATTGGGCACCTGCCTGCCCTGCTACTATACTCCCGACGGCACAGGCCACAGTCAGCGCTCGCGCAGCATCACCGGAGCTGGCCAACTCCGAAATCAGACCAGCCAGGAACGCGTCCCCAGCGCCGACAGTGTCCACCACTTCGACAGGATATCCGGCGTGTGAATAAAATTCATTGTGGTGCAACAATGCCGCACCATCAGAACCGCGAGTAACGCAGATACTGTCTGACTGGCAATGGTCGAGAACCGCGCGTAATTGGCCCGGTAAATCAGTTTCGCTAATTGCCAGATGTTCACACAGCAGCGCCAGTTCATCATCGTTCACTTTCACCAACTCGGCCGCTCGCATAAGTCGAAGGCAGAGGTCCAAATCATCAAACGGTGGTCGCAGGTTCAAATCAAACACGCGATGTTTATAGCCACTCAATAATGTGTTCAGCGTTTGAAGGTTATGCGCACTACGCCCAGCCAATGAGCCAAACACCAGCGTGTGGTTTTCGCCTGGTTTTATTTCGCCGATGGGTGGTTCGATGTAATCCCAGGCGGCATCGGCTTTAAATTCGTAACTGGCGCAACCGGCTTGGTCCAGAGACACTAATACCTGGCCGGTTTCTTTATTTGGAATCCGGATAATCGAATCGGTCGCAATGCCGGCGGCGCTGATAGCCTCGAGCGCCTCGAATCCCAATTTGTCTTCACCGATCGCGCTGATTAACAAACTATCGTTGCCGAGCTGATTTAAATAATATGCGACATTCAGCGGCGCACCACCCAGGTGGCGGCGGTCAGGAAAAATATCCCAAAGGATCTCCCCAAAACAGGTAAAAGCCATCTAACTACTTGATAATTATTTGTTTAATTTATGCATAGTATCGTAACACGTGCTCGATATAAGGTAATCAGTTTTGGCGTCTGTGGTACCTTTCTGGGCATCCATCAGCCTGTGATTATTACGCAACCTTCGGTGCGGGGTGCGAAATTAAGAATCAACAATATGGACTTATCAGGGGGCCAATAAAAGAGGGGAATATACCGTCAAGCGGCACCGAGGTAGGGGGAATGACTAAGTGGATTGCAGCGATTTAAAGAGGATTAAAGTGATAGCTAAAATTCACAAATTATTTTACAAACCATCACTTATCTACACTTTAGTCCATTTTCACTATTCAGAATAACCCGTTACGCCCCATTCATAATGCTGGTCGGTGGCGGAAGGCCGCCCCGTTAAGTCCACCCATAGCCACCATTCCTTCCGCACCTGTCATTGCTAGCCGCAGGCGAAGCAATCTTCGATCAGATTGCCGCGCGTCGCTGCGCTTGCTCGCAATGACGAAGTAGAGTCAACTGCGTTGCGCCAACTGCGTTGCGCCAACTTCATTGCGAGAATCAAGTCCTTCAGACCGAGCCCACCTATAGCCACCATATACTTCCGGGCTATATCTAGATGACATAGGTACCACTCTTGAGGTGAAGGGATGACCCGAGTGCCTAGTAATTCGACAACGCTCGGATTATTTTGGCCGGGTGAGGGTTCGAGAGTTACAACCCTCTTAGCCACGCTGCAAGTTCCACTTCATCTACGATCCCTCGGGCGGCCTTGATAATCTGATTGCCGGCCTCCTCGGGCTCATAATTAAGCTCGATACCGTTCAACACAAGACAGGCATCCATGCAGGCGAACGCGGTACGCATGTTGGCATCGTGAAAAGCATGACCAACGGCAATGTAGCAGGCATAGCATGCCGCCAGTTCGTAAACGTCGCGAATCAACCCATAAGCAATTCGGTTATCTATGCGAGCGATAATCGCCTGAATTGACTTGTCTCGCGCCAAACCCTGAAGCTCATTTGGTGCTATGACCAAATCATGAATTTCGATCACGTCAGCGACCGAGATAAAAATCATGGTTACTTATCCTTCAGGTAATCCAGAGTGCTTTCCAGTTGTCCGCGGCGTGATTGGAATATAGAAGAAGCAGACCCAGCCTCAGCAGCGCGAAAGTCTATCTTCCCGACTGCACTGGCAGGCACCAGGTAACCCTCAAGCTGATTGCGATTAAGTATTGCCACTGGCTGTTCACCGGCGTTCTCAATGACCTTTTTAGGGTCTCTCAGCTCGGTTAAAGACGCGGTTTTGTTAGTTAGAAGATTTTCCATTGTTTTGTCTACCCATGATTGGTGCTTGGGTTCAGAGTAGCATATGTATATTTAAATGTATATTTAAGTGTGCATAACCATAGGGGCTACTCGTGTCGTGCTCGCGGATCTAGGTGCACCAGAATTGCGCGCAGAACTTGAATTGCTGTTGGAACACTTGCAAACATCAACCGAAACTGTTTCCTTGCCGGCCGGCCCCTGGTCAGCGGTACTGGACCCGGTGTTGCCTGCGATCCTGATTCTGGCAGTGACTAGTCTGGAGCAACATCACCTGCAGGACATTGCCGCAGCCACTGGCGGTGGATCCAAATGTGGTAGTTGCCGACCAGAGTTGTCTGCGCTGCTTCGACTGTGATCTGACGTGCTGCGTTGAGAGTGGCTTGGCAAAATAAGGTCGCGCGCCCGAAACATCGCGCTAACCTCTATTGAGTTGTAGGGGTTTATTCGTTCCTGAGACTTACCATCCCAGCGACCAGGTGTAAGTAATACTCCGTCCTGTTAGCCATTTCCCTGGCATTTTGAATCTTCCATTCGATCGTATTCAAGGTGCTGGGGTCGGTGATATGGCATGGCGCGTCTCAAGTCCTTCAGACCGAGTCCACCGATAGCCACCAACACTTCCGGATGTACACAGGCAGTCTCATAGTGGCCGAATGGTGAGTTGGTCGGCCGGCCTTTACCGATCAACCCGAAATGAGCTAATCAGTATCAGTCGCTCAGATGGCGCCTGGGTTCCATGGATTGGTGAAGGATGTCGATTACTGCAATGTGCTCAACAACTTTTTCTTGTAACTTCTTTCTACAAGTAATGATATTTGTGTCAAACAATCCAGACATTGTTTGGTCAAAACCAGAGCTTGATACGCTTCCCGCGTGGGCGCGGCACTTTCTGGTCTTCAGGCAAGGTGCAAATGCGATCCATGTGTGTGGTGCTGCCGTCGGCGTATTCCCAAACCAGTTGTTCGCCATCGAGGTAGCGCCGCACTACCACCGGGCCCCATCCGAATACATGAAAATCCAGCACCTGCTTGTTCCAGATCATGCTGGCGGAGGTGCGCCCACAGTATTCTTTCTCGCCGATGGTAAACAGAACCGACCCCTCTGTGTCGTTGGTGTTTAAACCAGCGCTGCTGTTGGGGCCATAGTCGTGGATGATGCCTGCAGACGTCACAACGGTACGGTTGCCACATTGTTCGACTCGCTCTACATGCCCTACGTGGCCGCCTTCCACACCAATCCACAACCCGCGAATGTCGGCTGCGCCGTCGGGCAGTGGCTCCGTACAGCCTGCTAAGATAGGCAGCGGGAAGTGCTGGTAAGCACAGCCCGGCGTATTGCCCTTGGGAATGTCTTTGGCTAATAGGCCGGTGCCATCCAGTTCCCGCAGCTCGCAGTAGTTGAGCGTGCTGCCGTCACCGGCGAGCGTGGCTGTATCGGTGGTTAACGGTGGGCGGGCAGAGAAAAATAATTGCCAGAACGCAGCGGCCACAAGCAACACCAGCACAATAAAAATTCTCAGCAACCACTTAATCATTCAGCTTTCTCCGCGGTTCCGGTTTAATTGTCTGGCGGTCGACATTCGAACTCTGTGGGAAATGGACATAGCACATATAATGGCATAATATATGTAAATACACTACCGACACGATGATGGGAGTCACATGCATCGGTCAGCCCCTTCAGGGCGGGGTGGCTTCTATGAAAAAAACATTGTTATTAGTTGTGCTTGCCGCCGCTGTGTTGGGCGGCGTGGCGTGGCTGAATAAAATTCCATTGCTGCTGACGATGGCTAATTATCAGGCGGACAAAAAATACGCTGACCGGCAACTGTTTTATCAAGTACCTTGGCAGCAAGGGCCGTCGTTGGCGGCCTTGCCACCCAGTGAGCGGCCTCCGAATATTGTTTTAATCGTCGCCGATGATCTGGGCTTTAATGATGTCTCCACCTTCGGTGGTGGAGTTGCAAACGGGCGGGTAAAAACGCCGGCGATTGACCGGCTAGCGGCTGAAGGCGTGGTGTTTGAGCAATCCTATGCGGGGCACAACACCTGCGCACCTTCAAGGGCCATGTTAATGACCGGTCGTTATCCTGCCCGAACCGGTTTTGCATTCACACCTACCCCCGACGGTATGGCAAACATCGTCAGCACAATCGCCCGCAGTATGGACAACGACTTACCGCGTGCCGATATCGATGCCGAGATTGAACAAAATAAGCCCCCCTACGAACAAATGGGTTTGCCGGGTTCGGAAATCACAATAGCTGAAATTCTCAAGCTTCAGGGCTACTACACCGCGCACATTGGCAAATGGCACCTGGGTCGCAATCAAGGCTTCGCGCCGCAGGATCAGGGCTTTGACGATAGCTTGCTGATGGTGAGTGGCTTGTACCTGCCGGAAGATTCACCTGACGTGGTGAATGCAAAATTGAATTTTGACCCCATCGATCAATTTTTATGGTCGAGTATGCGCTACTCCGCCAATTTCAATAGCACCGAGGCACCCGGCTTTATCCCCGGTGGTTACCTCACAGACTATTACACGGATGAATCCTTGCGGGTGATCGAGGCCAATAAACATCGGCCTTTTTTCCTGTATCTGGCACATTGGGGTGTACACACACCGTTACAGGCCACGCGCGAAGATTACGACGCCGTGGGCGATATCAGGCCGCATCGATTGCGGGTCTACGCAGCAATGATTCGCGCACTGGACCGCAGCGTCAGCCGCATCATGCAAAAGCTTGAACAAGCGGGCCTGGCAGACAACACGGTGGTGATGTTTACCAGTGATAATGGTGGCCCCGGCTATATCGGCTTGCCGGATGTTAACCAGCCCTTCAGGGGCTGGAAGATAACCTCGTTCGAAGGCGGCCTGCGCGTGCCCATGTTTGTGAAGTGGCCGAATCGGCTGCCTGCCGGTAGCAAAGTCAAGCAGCCGGTGGCGCACATCGATGTGTTACCGACAATTGCTGCAGCCACTGGCGCACAACTGCCTGCCGGGCTGGAGGTTGATGGCAAGAACGTGTTACCACTGGTAAACCCGGAAACGGCAAAAAGCTGGCAGCGCGAGACTTTGTTCTGGGTCAGTGATCATTCGCAGGTGGTCCGCCACGGCGATTGGAAACTGCAACTCAATGACCGTAAAACAACCGATGGCCTGCAGAAATGGTTATACAACCTCGCTAACGATCCCAGCGAAAAAAATAACCTGGTGACGGCCCGGCCGGACAAGCTGGCAGAATTAGAGGCGCTGCTAGCCCAGTACAGGGCCAATTCCCGGCCCCCTCTGTGGCAGGCATCCAGCCAGATGGCGGTGCCGATTGATAAAACGCTGGCGGAAAAGTTTGTTGCAGGCGACGAATATGTGTTTTCACCAAACTGATAATAGAAACGGGCACTCACAAACCACTTTCACACACGCCGGGACAACCAGAAGCTGTCCAGCAATGCGGTAATGGCTAATATCAGCAGGCCAAGGAGTAAGCGGGGGTCGCCCAGATAGAGGCTGGTTTCGATTGGGTAGGCGATGGTTTTCTCCAGCGCCGCGAGTTTGAACCGGTGTTTGTCCAGGGTCATCGGGTTGGCGATGATGTGCATAAAGTCTCGCCGACTGCGGTAGCGAAAAAAAGCGCCCTGATCCCAACTCTCAGCACCTTCAATGCCGACCAGATCGATGGCGGTGAACGGCGCAGTGCCGATGATCACTGGGTGGCTGGCGCGGCTCAGTAACTCGCCAATCATGTGTTCCATATAT
>JABDKW010000070.1 GCA_013002025.1 Gammaproteobacteria bacterium
CGGCTTCACTGCCACCGTATGTCTCAGACAACACTTTTGTGATCGCAGCGGTTAATGTGGTTTTACCGTGGTCAACGTGACCAATGGTGCCCACATTAACGTGCGGCTTGGTTCTTTCGAATTTTTCCTTAGACATAGCGTTTCACCTATCTTTTGGTTTCTTAAAAAATTACTGCTTATACTCTGTTAACAATAGTATCGACGACGTTCTTAGGCGCCTTCTGATACTTCTCAAACTGCATAGTGTAGGACGCTCTGCCTTGTGTGGCACTTCGCAAGGAAGTGGCGTAACCAAACATTTCTGCCAGTGGTACTTCTGACTTAATCAACTTGCCCGAGGGCGTGTCTTCCATACCTAAAATCACGCCACGCCGCGAATTAATATCGCCACTGACGTTACCCATATAGTCCTCCGGAGAAACAATCTCCACAGCCATAATGGGCTCTAACAAATCCACACCCGCCTCGCGACAACCTTCTCTGAAGGCCTGACTGGCGGCTGCTTTAAATGCAAACTCCGAAGAATCCACATCGTGAAAACTACCGTCGTACAAAGCGACCCTGACATCGATCATCGGATAACCGGCTAACACACCGCCTTCCAACGCATCTTCAACGCCTTTCTGTACTGCCGGGATGAATTCTCGCGGCACAACGCCACCTTTGATTTCATCCACAAACTCGAAGCCCGTGCCACGTGGTAGCGGCTCGATACGCAGGTAAACATGGGCGTATTGCCCGCGCCCACCCGACTGCTTCGCGTATTTGGTCTCGTGCGTAATGGTCTTACTGATGGCTTCGCGGTAGGCCACCTGTGGCTTACCGACGTTGCACTCAACATCAAACTCACGCTTCATGCGGTCGATAATGATGTCCAGATGAAGCTCACCCATGCCAGAAATTATGGTCTGGCCAGACTCTTCATCGGTACGCACCTTAAACGAGGGGTCTTCCTGAGCCAGCTTGCCCAGCGCAACCCCCATTTTTTCCTGGTCAGATTGAGTTTTGGGCTCAACCGCCTGGGAGATAACCGGATCCGGAAATTCCATCCGTTCCAGGGTTACCATATTCTTTACATCACACAGCGTGTCGCCTGTGGTGACGCTTTTTAAGCCCACCGCAGCGGCGATATCGCCGGCCCGGACTTCTTTAATCTCTTCTCGGTTGTTCGAATGCATTTGCAGGATTCGACCTATCCGTTCTTTCTTACCCTTTACGGGGTTATATACCGCGTCGCCTGCCTTAATCACGCCTGAATAAACGCGAAAGAAAACCAGCTGGCCGACAAACGAGTCGGTTGCGATTTTAAATGCCAGTGCTGCAAACGGTTCGTCATCGTCCGAACGCCGCTCAACTTCGTGCTCCTGGTGATCGATGCCCTGAATTGCAGGTACATCAACGGGTGACGGCAGGTATTCCACAATTCCGTCCAACATCGCTTGTACACCTTTGTTTTTGAAGGCGCTGCCACACATAACTGGCACTATTTCATTGGCGATGGTCAGCTCGCGTAACGCGGCTTTAATTTGCTCGACTGACAGATTCCCGTTCTCGAGGTACTCATCCATCAATTGTTCCGAGCTTTCGGCAGCGGTTTCCACCAACTGCTCACGATATTTTTGCGCCTGATCCAGCAGATCGGCGGGAATATCTTTTTCTTCGAATTGCACACCCATGGAATCTTTATCCCAATAGATGGCTTTCATTTTGATTAAGTCGACAACACCAGCAAACTCTTCCTCTGCACCAATCGCTAATTGCAGCGGTACAGGCTTGGCTCCCAATCGCGATTTGATTTGCTCAACCACGCGCAGGAAATCAGCACCGGAACGATCCATTTTGTTGACAAATGCCATACGAGGAACGCCGTAACGGTTTGCTTGACGCCAGACAGTTTCAGACTGTGGCTCAACGCCACCAACCGCGCAAAATACTGCAACCGCGCCATCGAGGACTCTCAGCGAGCGCTCAACTTCGATTGTGAAGTCAACGTGCCCGGGGGTATCGATGATATTGATACGATGCTCTTCAAAGGAAGCATCCATACCGCGCCAAAAGGTCGTAGTAGCAGCAGAGGTGATGGTAATGCCTCGCTCTTGCTCCTGCTCCATCCAATCCATCGTCGCTGCACCATCGTGCACTTCGCCGATCTTATGGCTGATCCCGGTGTAGAACAGAACACGCTCTGTCGTCGTGGTTTTACCCGCGTCGATATGAGCCATGATTCCGACATTTCGGTATCGATTAATTGGAGTAGTACGAGCCATCTGTTGTTATGCAAATATTCTCTTTAGTTATCTCAGAGCCTGCAGCTCGGGTTGGTTAGCCAACCGTTTGCCGGACGAACTCCGCGAATAAAAAGTAAAAAGCTATGTCTAACGACTAATCTATCTAATTTTCAAATTTTAAAAGAACAAACCCCAGGCACTGTTGCCTGCGGCGTTTTAGTCTGCCTAGGCAAACCAACAAACTGTATTTGCGTTCTGAAGACTGGGTATGAACCGGCTCTTCAATCCACAAAACATAAAAAGCTAGAAACGAAAGTGCGAAAACGCCTTATTCGCTTCTGCCATGCGGTGTACATCTTCAGTTTTGCGCATTGCGCCACCGCGCTTCTCAAACGCATCGATCAACTCACCGGCTAATCGCTGCGTCATTGATTTTTCCGAACGCTGGCGGGCATATTCCACAATCCAACGCATCGCCAGTGCAATACGACGGCTAGCGCGTACCTCAACTGGTACCTGATAAGTCGCACCACCAACTCGGCGGCTTTTTACTTCCACCATTGGTTTTACGTTCTCCAGAGCCGTGTCAAACAACTCCAGCGGGTCTTCTTCACGACGCTCTTTGATCAGATCCAGGGCGTCATAAATAATTTTTTCAGCGACGGACTTTTTACCGTCTTTCATCAAAATATTGACGAATTTGGCCAGCGTTACGTTGCCAAACTTTGGATCAGGCAATATTTCGCGTTTTGGTACTTCTCTTCTTCTAGGCATGCTAACTAATACTCTTCTTCTCAGTTATTCGGTAAAGGCTAAATCAATTGATTTAGGATTTGGGTCGCTTGGCACCGTATTTTGAACGGCCCTGACGACGCTCGGAAACGCCAGAAGTATCCAACGCGCCACGCACTGTGTGATACCGCACACCCGGTAAATCTTTAACACGACCGCCGCGGATCAAAACCACGCTGTGCTCCTGCAAGTTGTGGCCTTCGCCACCAATATAGGAAGTAACTTCAAAACCATTAGTCAGGCGAACACGCGCTACCTTTCGTAGAGCCGAATTCGGTTTCTTTGGTGTTGTCGTGTATACACGGGTACAAACACCACGTCGTTGAGGGCAAGCCATCAACGCCGGAACGTTGGATTTTTGAACCTGCTTTTTGCGCGGGTTTCTGACTAATTGATTGATGGTTGGCATAGTCTGTTCTGTTCTCGATCATTTGCCTGAACGCCAGTGTTTATGCGGTGTTCAGCGCTTAAATATTACCCCTTCGGGGGCAAAAGAGCCGCGATTCTAGGGACTGGCACGGGCAAAGTCAAGCGAGTGCAGGACTTCATTTCGCGCGAGCAATCCGGGCGTAATCTACGGCGCTGTTAATTCAGCAATGTTGTTTGTCTAAAAATAATGAAAACGCAATGTTTTCAATAACTTACCGTCTTACCGAAGAGGTTGGCCCAGTTTCGAGCCAAGTCCAAGGCAGTAACGGCTGGACAGTGCGCGCGATAATAGGCCTCAGACGGCCGTATTGCAACCAAATTTCCCATAAATTGGCGGGTTTCAGAGGGTTTTTTACGCCGGATCCCAGATTTAGATCTGAACGGCTGCTAAGCGGCGTATTGCTGCCAGATTTCTGCCACAACTGGCCATAGGGAGCCCACCAATAGCACCGCCATACAAATATTAAACCAACGTTGATGTCGCGGATTGTTAATAAACCGGCGCAAGCTTCGCCCCAGCACCAGCCAGGCGCCGGCGCTCGGAAAGGTAAACGCAAAAAAAACGCCGGTGATCAACACCACCTGAGCATAGATATCTCCGCTTACATCCGTGTACGCGGCTAAGGCACTGCTGCCCATCACCCAGGTTTTGGGGTTGATCCACTGAAACAGCGCGGCCTGCAGGAACGTCAGGGGTTTGCCCACATGGTGGTCAGCATCTATGGGTGCGGCGTTGGCGATTAACCACGCCAGAAACAATAAATACAAAACTCCGGCAATTCGGATCACCTCATGCAGTTGCGGGTATAGTTCAAATAAGGAGCCGAGTCCGAAGCCGATCGCCAATAACAGAACCGGAACCCCAAAACAGATACCCAACAGATGCGGCATGCTGCGTCGATACCCAAAATTGAGCCCCGACACCATAATCATTATATTATTTGGCCCGGGGGTGATCGCTGCTGCAAAAGCGAACAGGATTAGAGGGACGAGCATGGATTCCATGAAATTCATTCCGCTGCATAATCAACGGTATGCCAGAATTGAAAATTATGGGATACACTGCCACGACGCCAGCACAACAACAACATCATGAGGGTCGACAAATGAGAAAAAAATGCCTCACATACAAGATTGAGCTGAAGGCCAAAGGACACGTTCCCGATCGGCAAATTGCGTCCTGCCGCTGGCTGCCTCTGCTGATCCTGGTTTTAGTGGCAAACGGCCCCCGTGCCTTGGCGGCCGACTTTGACGCGTCGACTGAAACCCTGCAACAGGTGAGACAAGCGTTCCGTGCGCAGCAGCCTGCCAAAGCCGCGAAACGGCAATCGCAAACCTGGAACAAATCTGAGGCACGAAAACTCGGTAAATTTGTACAATCGTTGCACGCCAAATACCTCGCCAATGAAACACCCTCGACTGACTCGATTCTGAAATCTTCAATGTTCGTGCGCCAGCGCTCGCAGAATCAGGTGCAGGTATACCTCTCGGTGCGCGATACCAGCCAGACAACATTAACAGCGTTGACCGCGATGGGTGCCGAGATTGAGGTAATCAATAAAGAACTGAATAAGGTCCAGGCGTGGATCAGTCTTTCTGATTTAGACGAGTTTGTTGGTGCTGCCCTAGTACAAAAAATTACTACGCCTAACTACGCACAGCCGCGCAGCGGCAGCGTAACCACCGAGGGCGACCGGATTCATAAGGCAAACCAACTTCGCTCTCTTGGTCTGAGTGGTCGCGGTGTGAAAGTCGGTATCGTTTCAGATGGCGCCAATAATTTCTCTGCGGCGACCAGCAGTGGCGACCTACCAGCCACGTTGACACGCTTTGGTAGTTGTAGCCGCAGGGCAGAGAACCAGCGCAATTGTTCACCTGAGTTGACCTGTAATGAAGGCACTGCCATGGCGGAAATTATCCATGATATCGCTCCTCAGGCAGAACTTGCAGTAGCAGCGGTGTCTACTTCATTAGAGTTTATTCAGCGCATCAATCAATTGGCCAATAATTTTAAGGCCGACATAATAGTTGATGACCTCGGATTTTTCGGCGAGCCCTATTTTGAAGACGGTGATCTGGCACAAGCGGTGGCTGCATTACCGGCTCGTGTGCTCTACGTCTCGGCCGCGGGCAATAGTGCTCACACCCACTACCAAGAGCAATTTCGAAGATTTCCTGACCCCGACTTCGACTTGCACGATTTCGGTGCTGCTGCAGGGCAGGCGTCTTTTGATGCCAATGGCTTTACCGTTGGCGGCGGGCGAGGAGTGGTAACAATTCTGCAATGGAACGATCGCTACAACAGCCCTTCGAACGATTACGACTTGTTTGTAGTTGATGATTCTCAGTTGCTTGGGCGAAGTATCGAAGACCAAGGCTCTGGAGCGCCTGCCATCGAAGCCACATGCACCTTCAACCCGTCCTCAACACCGCAAGCTCATTTTGCAATCGTCAATCGCTTCTCCGGTTCATCGCGGCGCATAAAAATGTACTTTCTGGGCGCCAGTAACACACAATTCAACACCACTTCGGGGAGCGTATTCGGACACCCCGGAGTTAAACGAGCTTTGGCAATCGGAGCGATTAATGCCAGCGACCCAGGCAACGACAACGTGACGTTTTACAGCTCTAGAGGGCCAGCTCGAATCGATTTCCCCGCGCGTAGCCTATCCAAGCCCGACTTAATGGGCATTGACGGTGTGCGAGTTACCGGAGCTGGCGGATTCCCCTCTCGGTTTTTTGGTACGTCTGCCGCCGCACCCCATGTGGCTGGTGTCGCGGCTTTGCTATTCAGTGCGTCGAGCGCCGTAAAGGCTGATGACGTACGCACTGCGCTGATTCAGTCTGCAACTGATTTAGGGCCGGGCGGACGAGATAATACGTTTGGGTTCGGCCGTGTTGACGCGTTGGCAGCCAAGCAGTTTATTAAAACAGGAGTGGTGACGCCGCAATTGTTGTTATTGTTACTCAATGACGAGGAGCAGTGATTACAGGGCGGCGCGTGCTGCGTATGCCAGGCACTTCTTCAACAACAAGCGTTTTGCGACTCGTCACCTGCCTCCAGATCGAAAGGTAGTGTGAGTCCGCAGCCATCAAAAATTCCGTAGTGTGATGACCAATCACCAAAAAACTCAAAATGCTCAGCAAAGCGTGTGTCGTGCAACATGCGCCATGTATTCCCACACACATTAAACATCTTGCCTGTCTCAATGTTGTGGTGTGCATCTAAGACAAAGGCATCGGGATGATGTTCAATGGTGCCCTTGTATCTCACCGCTTGACCATAGTCTTCGCAGGCTGGCTCTAGGTCGGCAAGCTTGAATAGTCGGTAGGTGGCCGAGAAAAAGCGCCGGCCTCCTAACCGTGCCTGCAGGCTGGCATTCTCAATAGTCAAGGGGCGACTCTTCACCAATCTTGGGTCTTTGAACCCCTCGTCTTTTGCCATATTTATGAAATCGTTCCAGTACAGGGCGCCTGAAATACATTCACCGTACAACTCCTCGTCTTCGATTAACTCAGGCGGCACCCGGCGCTCTGCGTAAACATCTGAAAAATAGATTTCGCCGCCTGGTTTTAGCAATTCATAACATTGTTGCAGCACCGCTGCTTTATCGGGTGACAGGTTAATCACGCAATTAGACACAATAATGTCGAAACTACCGGGCTCGAGTTGCAATTGATCAAGCTGTTCAATATATCCCTGTTTAAACTGCACATTGGGCGTGGCGAAGCCAAAAACCTCAGCGTGATACTCGCGATACTGTTCGGCGATTGCCAACTGCTCCTCAGTCATATCGACGCCCACCACTTCGCCCTGTTCCCCTACTAAGGCTGACAAGGCGTAAACATCACGACCCGCACCCGAGCCCAGGTCGAGAATACGCATGCCTGGTAACTGTTCCGGCAGCACCAGACCGCAGCCGTAATACCGCATAAGTACTTCATCGTGCACTTTCGCCAGAATTGGTTTTAAGTAGTCTGGCAGGCCCTCGTCAGTGCAACAGGCGTCAGTTTTTAAGTCGTCGCTGGACTGTAAAACTTTGCCGTAATAGTCTTTTACCTGCGAGTAGGTGAGTTTTTCATTCATAGCGCTGCTGCGGTGTCTTGCCGCACGATATTGGGTTCATGTCGATGGTGTTATAGTTTAGCGGTTGACCCCAAAAAAACGAGGATATCGATGAAAAATTTACTAATAATCGTAGCGCTGGTCGCACTCGCTACTGTTGTCTGGTGGCAAATGCAACCCACGTCTAATCAAACAGCCAGTACGGCAAGCTCAGAAACGCCTGCGCCAGAAGCCAGCCCGGCACTCTCGTCTTTGATCTCCAGTGCTGCCCCCGGAGCACGCGTGTTTTTTATTGAACCCCAATCCGGCGCGGTGCTTAGCTCTCCAATCACGGTTAAGTTTGGTATTGAGAATATGACCGTTGCGCCGGCCGGCACGGATATTCCAAACAGTGGCCATCATCACTTGCTAATTAATTTGCAGGAAATGCCGGATCTTAGCCAACCTCTGCCAGCCTCAGAACAGGTCATTCATTTTGGCAAGGGTCAAACCGAAACGATGCTGGAGCTCGAACCCGGTCAACACACTTTGCAACTATTGCTCGGTAATTACCTGCACATTCCTCATGAACAGCCGGTTATGTCTGAGCCGATTGAAATCACGGTTGAGTAAGGCGCCGATTTTAGAGTATGGACATTAGGCGTCGCCATCTGCTGCTGGCCGGAGGCGTGCTGGGAGGTGGCTTACTCGTGCATGAGCGAGGCTTGCGATTCCCCAGGCTCGGTTTCGAACCCAGCCCGCTGGACACTTACCGCAATTATCTGGATGCCGAGCTCCGTCTGCGTGACCTGATATTTATATCGCATGAACAGCGCGGCAAAATTGCATTAAGAGCGTTTTCCCCCAACGCCTCTGTGCGGCTGACACCACGCGATGACGAACTGCATTTAAGCGTTAACAATGTATTGCCCGGGGCGACATTAGTGGTGGGTGGTGATGCTGGCAAGGTCACTGAGCAGATCGCCGGCATCAGCCGCCAAATCACGATTCGCGGTGGTGCCCGACAAAAGTTTGAGCTGCAGTGGCACAGGCCCGCAAGTACACCGCTAAAATTCGCTGTCATCGGTGACACAGGTGGTGGCGCAGAATTAACCTGGTGCCTGCAGCGGGCACACGCCTTGGGCGCAGAGTTCCTACTGCACCTCGGTGATTTTAATTATGGGCCGGGTGAGTATGACGAGGCAGTAACGAAATTTCATCAGGCTGCGATGCCGGTGTATGTGGCGATTGGTAATCACGACTTCAACGATCATGGGTTGGTTTACCCTGCTTTTCGGCAACATATTGGCCCGTTAAACAATAGTTTCTCGATTGCCGGTACCCGTTTTATAAATCTGGATACAGCTGCCAGTTTTTTGCCGGCTTATGCGGGCAATCGGGGGCAGTTGATCAAGCAATTGAAACGCGCAGGTAACCCAGGGCCCAATCAACTGGTTTTTTCGCATATGCCATTCATCGATGTGCGCGGCGATGATAAAGATCATGTTGTTTCTCGTACCGCAGAGCGAAGCTGGCTTAGCGACTCGTTGCGCAAGATCGGTGTGCAGCACTGGTTGTGCGGCCATGTGCATCGCAGCAAGGAAACCAGAATGGATCATTTTACCCAATGGACGGCTGGCGAAGGCCTGGGCTACGAAGATTTACGCAATAAGACGCCGACAGCACAAATGCTGATTGGTCTGACCAGTGAAACCGGAGGTTTAGAGTTTAGCTGGGCGCCACTGGAGATGCCCTGGCACATGCACACCAGCCCTACTCATGCTGCCAAACTAAAACGAGATGGGCTTTCGCAATGGTATCAAGAGCTGATACCAACCCCCTCAAAATAAGCGCCAGATAAGCCTGAAACCAACTATCTGGGGCTATTATGCTTTTGCGTCGCTTTCCAGAATCTCAAAACTTAAGCCAGCATGATCCTGCAGGCGCTTAAGCAATTGCTCACCCATGGCGCTGGCCGGTGTCCAAAACCCACCGCCAACCAACTCATCGTCATGCAACGCCAGACACACGGCTGACTCGGCCAACATTTTTGAAGTTGAGCCATAGCCGGGGTCGGAATCTCCCTTTACTCGCGCGGTGATCTTGCGACCATCGGCAGTGCGACCATAAAAATCGATCACGTAAAACCCCGGGTTTTCAGGGTCTACTTCGGGGCCTTCACCCTGCGCCGGCAGAAAACGTGCCAATAGTTTGCGCCCCAGATTGGTTGTTGCTGTGCCCGCAAATATCATAAAACCATAGGCAATGCCCATAGCCGACATTCGGCCCTTGGTGACCATGGTCTCGCTATATTGAAAATCCTTGCCCCAGGCAAAGTCCAGCATGGCGTTGCTGCGCCTTACCACTCGAGTATTGATGCCTGCCATAATAAAAGGTGCCGTCCAGACCCCCAACTCGCTGTCATAGATGGCGCTGGTCTGATCGCGCTTGTCCGGCCCCTTGAAGTCGGGGTTGGGGTTGAGTGAGTAAGGGTTGACCATCAGGCGGAGAATATTGCGGTCTTCGACAGCCTCCTTCATCACATTGAACATACTGTGAATAGTGCCGCCACTGGCGCCACCTTTCATTTTTTGCAGTACATAACGCACTGATTGCAGGTATGTTCCCAGCCGTTTTTTGGCCTGTTGCTGGATATAGAAGTTGCCCATATCTGAAGGAATACTATCGAAGCCACAGCAGTGCACAATTCGCGCGCCGCTGGCCTCGGCCGCTGCCGTGTGCTGGTCCATCATGCGGCGCATCCAAGGCACTTCGCCGGTTAAATCAACGTAGTGAGTGCCGGCGTCGACACAGGCTTCGACTAATTTGGAACCGTAGTACGCGTAAGGGCCAACCGTAGTAATAATTACCTTGGTACTGGCCACTAATCGTTGCAAAGACACCTCGTCATTACTGTCTGCCAACAGCGCGTCAACTGTGCTAGCGTCGTCGCCAATAAAGGTATGCACATCGTCTAATTTTTGTTGATTACGGCCGGCAATCGCCCAGCGCAATTCCGATTGCGGGTAATTTTGATACAGGTGGCGTGCTACCCATTTGCCGGTAAAGCCGGTAGCTCCCCACACTATTACATCGTATTGTCGTTCAGTCATTGTGCGTTCCGTTTAATAGTCGATTTCTATGTTCGTTAAAAAAAACCCTCTGCCAAAAATTCGACAGAGGGTTTAGCGGGTGTTTCACTCGATTTTCCCGCGCTGCGGATGCTATTCCGCCACGGCTTCTTCCGGAGAATCTTCAACTGCATCAAAGGCAGCTTCTGCATCAGCGGTTTCCTGAGTCAACAAGGCCGCCAGCTCAGCTTCTTTTTCGTCGGCTTCACGGCGACGGCGGACACGGTCTTCATGGTACGCCAAACCGGTACCGGCAGGAATCAAACGCCCTACTACCACGTTCTCCTTGAGACCACGCAGATGGTCGACCTTACCGGCAATAGAAGCTTCGGTGAGCACGCGCGTAGTTTCCTGGAATGATGCGGCAGAGATAAACGATTCTGTGGTCAGTGATGCCTTGGTAATACCCAGCAACACTGGCACAGCCTGTGCGGGAATAATGTCTTCGCGCGCGGCTTTTTCGTTTTCTTCCAAAAAGCGGGTTCGTTCGATCTGTTCGCCCGGCAACAACTTGGTGTCGCCCGGGTTGGTAATGCGAACTTTACGCAGCATTTGACGCACAATAACCTCGATGTGCTTGTCGTTAATGGTCACGCCCTGCAAACGATAAACGTCTTGCACTTCATCAACAATATAGTCGGTCAACGACTCCTTGCCTTTGAGTGCCAGAATATCTTCAGCCACCGGTGAACCATCCACGACAATTTCGCCCTTCTCTACCGTTTCACCTTCAAACACATTGATAGTGCGGCCTTTGAGAATCAGAGTTTCATGCGACTCGCCGTCACTGTCGGTAATAACCAAACGTACTTTACCTTTGGTTTCTTTACCGAACGACACCACCCCTGATTGGGTCGCCATAATGGCGGCATCCTTAGGCTTACGTGCTTCGAACAGTTCAGCAACCCGTGGCAGACCACCTGTAATATCGCGAGTTTTGGACGACTCCTGAGGAATCCGTGCCAATACGTCACCCACGCCTACTTTTTGGCCATCATCAACGGTCACAATCGCACCAGCCGTCAGCGAATAACGCGCCGGTACATCCGTGCCCGCCAGGGTTAATTGCTTACCACGACCGTCGGTCAGTTCAATCATCGGCTTCAATTCGCGCGCTGATCCACGACGCTCGGATGGGTCGATTACTTCATAGGAAGTAACACCAGTCAGATCATCGGTTTGCTTGTTAACTGTCATGCCTTCAGACAATTCAGAGAACTTAATCTTACCAGCCACCTCAGTAATGATCGGGTGCGTGTGCGGATCCCACTTTGCAACAATCTGACCAGCTTCAATCTCGTCACCATCATTCACTTCAAGCACCGCACCATAAGGCAACTTGTACCGCTCGCGATCACTGCCGTTCTTGTCCTGCACAATCAGTTCGCCGGAACGGGCAACAACAACCTGTTTCTTGTCGGAGTTTGTGACCGAGCGCAGGTTTTCGAGTTTGATAGACCCGTTGTTCTTAACTTCAATGTTGGAAACTGATGCACCGGCTGTTGCCGCCCCACCAATGTGGAACGTACGCATGGTTAACTGTGTGCCGGGCTCACCAATTGACTGCGCAGCGATAACACCGACGGCTTCACCACGGTTGACCTGATGACCTCGCGCCAGGTCACGACCGTAGCACTTGGAACAGATACCGTAGCGAGTCTCGCAGGTAACCGCAGAGCGGACTACGACTTCGTCGATATTGTTTTCTTCAATAGCGGTGAAGTATTTTTCATCGATCATTTCGCCATCGGGCACAACGACTGACTCATCAACGTTGCTAATGACATCACCAATCACTGTTCGGCCAAGAATTCGGTCGCGCAGCGGAATCACCACATCACCACCCTGCACCAGCGCTTTACGCTGCACACCATTGGTGGTGCCACAGTCATCATCGGTCACCACGAGGTCCTGACAAACATCAACCAGACGGCGGGTCAGGTAACCTGAGTTGGCCGTTTTCAAGGCCGTGTCGGCTAGACCCTTACGCGCTCCGTGAGTAGAAATAAAGTAGTGAGACACATTCAGGCCTTCACGGAAGTTAGCGGTAATAGGTGTTTCGATAATTGAACCATCTGGCTTGGCCATCAAACCACGCATGCCCGACAACTGGCGAATCTGAGCGTGTGAGCCCCGTGCACCTGAGTCGGCCATCATATAGATGGAGTTGAAAGACTCCTGTTCAACGGTGTTACCTTCGGCATCTTTAACTTCATCAGAACCCAAGTTATCCATCATTCGATTGGCGATGTTTTCCGAAGTACGCGTCCAGATATCGACCACTTTGTTATAGCGCTCACCATCGGTCAGCAGACCTGAGGCGTATTGCTCCTGAATGTGCTTAACCTCGCCTTCTGCTTCATCAATGATCTCCGGCTTTTCACGCGGTACGACCATGTCGTCTACACCGATTGAGATACCAGCCAGCGCCGCGTTGCGGAAACCTGTGTACATCAATTGGTCAGCAAAAATCACCGTTTCCTTCATACCCACCGTGCGGTAACACAGGTTGATGGTCTCGGAAATGGTTTTCTTCTTCATGGTCTGGTTAATCGCGGCGAAGGCCATGCCTCGTGGCAGCAATTCAGACAACAAGGCTCGACCGGTGGTTGTGTCATGCAGATCATTGCGCTCTTCACGGGCACCGGTATCTTCATCAATGATCAGTTCCGGCACGCGCACTTTGATCTGTGCATGCAGCGATATTTGACCAGCGTTATAGGCGCGTCGTACTTCATGCACATCAGCAAAGGCTTTGCCTTCACCAGCCACATTGATCATCGGCCGGGTCATGTAATACAAGCCCAATACGATATCCTGCGATGGCACAATAATCGGCTCACCATTGGCCGGCGACAGAATATTGTTAGTCGACATCATCAGGGTTCGAGCTTCCAACTGCGCCTCGATAGATAGGGGTACGTGCACGGCCATTTGGTCGCCGTCAAAGTCGGCGTTATACGGCGTACATACCAGCGGGTGCAATTGGATCGCTTTGCCTTCAATGAGCACCGGCTCAAAAGCCTGGATACCCAGTCTGTGCAGCGTCGGCGCACGGTTCAACATAACCGGGTGTTCGCGAATCACTTCTTCAAGAATATCCCAGACTTCCGGCGTTTCAGCTTCAACCAGCTTTTTGGCCTGCTTGATGGTGGTTGCCAAACCGCGCAATTCCAGCTTATTAAAAATAAACGGCTTGAACAGTTCCAGACCCATTTTCTTGGGCAGCCCGCATTGGTGCAGCTTCAGAGTCGGGCCAACCACGATCACAGAACGACCGGAGTAATCCACCCGTTTGCCTAACAGGTTCTGGCGGAAACGACCTTGCTTGCCTTTAATCATGTCAGCCAGCGACTTCAGCTGGCGTTTATTGGCTCCGGTAATCGCTTTGCCGCGACGGCCGTTATCCAACAAGGCATCCACCGATTCCTGCAACATGCGTTTTTCATTACGCACGATAATGTCCGGCGCATTGAGATCCAGCAAGCGGCGCAAGCGATTGTTGCGGTTGATGACGCGGCGATACAGGTCATTCAAATCGGAGGTTGCAAAACGGCCACCTTCCAGCGCCACCAGAGGACGCAGATCGGGTGGCAATACCGGCAACACTTCCATAATCATCCAACGTGGATCGTTACCGGAAGACTGGAAGGCCTCCAAGACTTTCAAACGCTTGGTGATGTTTTTGATTTTGGTTTCTGAGGCAGTCGCAGCCAGATCTTCGCGCAGGCGGGCAACTTCGCGTTCGATATTAACGTCGCTAAGCAATTCCTTAATCGCTTCGGCACCCATGCCGGCTTTAAACTCATCGCCATGCTGCTCCACCGCGTCCAGATAAGCCTCTTCGGTCATCAGGGTTTTGGCTTCCAACGGCGTCATGCCGGGATCGATAACGATGTAGGCCTCAAAATATAACACCCGTTCGATTTCGCGCACGGTCATGTCCAGCATCAAGCCGAGGCGGGATGGCAGTGACTTCAAAAACCAGATGTGTGCAACCGGGCAAGCCAGATCAATGTGCCCCATACGTTCACGGCGCACCTTTGCCAGAGTAACTTCAACGCCGCATTTTTCACAGATAACACCGCGATGTTTGAGGCGCTTGTATTTACCGCACAGGCATTCGTAATCATTAATGGGGCCAAACAACTTGGCGCAGAACAAGCCATCGCGTTCCGGCTTGAAAGTACGGTAGTTAATGGTTTCCGGCTTCTTTACTTCACCAAACGACCATGAGCGAATCTTCTCCGGTGAGGCGATGCTGACTCGAATGGAGTCAAAATCGTCGTTTACCTGATTCGGTTGTTTGAATAAATTAAGTAAATCTTGCATTGTCTTTCCTCGTAATGTTCGGGATGAACGGGGCGCCGTTTAGGTTCTGTAACCGCGGCGCGCGCTCGATAGTCAGGTAACGTTTAGTCTTCTTGTAACTCGATATTAAGACCCAGCGAACGGATCTCTTTAACCAATACATTGAAGGACTCAGGCATATTTGCTTCTATCTGATAATTACCTTTAACAATGTTTTCGTACATCTTGGTTCGGCCGGCCACGTCATCGGATTTCACCGTTAACATTTCCTGCAGGGTGTACGCTGCGCCGTAGGCTTCCAGCGCCCATACCTCCATCTCACCAAAACGCTGGCCACCAAACTGTGCTTTACCGCCCAGCGGCTGCTGCGTAATCAAGCTGTACGGTCCAGTGGAACGCGCATGCATCTTGTCATCAATCAAGTGATTCAATTTCAGGATGTACATATATCCAACCGTAACGTCACGGTCGAACTTATCGCCGGTACGGCCGTCATACAACGTAGTCTGGCCTGAGGTCGGCAGATCTGCCAACTCCAGCATGCCCTTGATTTCCGACTCGGCAGCGCCATCGAATACCGGTGTTGCCATCGGCACGCCGTTGCGCAGATTACCCGCCATCTCGATGACTTCATCATCGCTAAGCTCTTTTAAGTCTTCGATCTTGCCACTGGTGTTATAGACTTTGCCAAGGAAGTCACGCACCTGTTTCACAGACTTTTGCTCACGCAACATTTTGTCGATTTTCTTGCCTAACCCGGCGGCAGCCCAGCCCAGATGCGTTTCCAGCACCTGGCCCACGTTCATCCGCGAGGGCACACCCAGAGGATTTAAAACGATATCAACGGTGGTGCCATCTTCCATAAAGGGCATATCTTCGACCGGTACAATTTTGGAGATAACCCCTTTATTACCGTGTCGTCCGGCCATTTTATCGCCCGGTTGCAGACGCCGCTTAACAGCCACGAACACCTTCACCATCTTTAACACACCCGGTGCCAAATCATCACCGGCTTCCAGCTTGCCACGCTTCTCGTCGAACAGTTCGTCGAAGTATTTGCGTTGATTTGCCAGGCTGTCTTGTAGTTTCTCCAGCTTGTCGGCCGCCGTGGCATTGGCCAGACTAACTTCAAACCAGGTGCTGCGATCGTTGTCTGCCAAGTACGCAGCCGTAACCTTTTGGCCCTTCTTAAGACCTGGTGCTTTCACGACCTCTTTGTTGCGCAGCAATGCCTCAACACGTGCATAGGTGTCTTCCTCGACGATGCGGAACTGGTCATTCAAATCCTTACGGATGCTGGCCAGCTCGGACTCTTCGTTGGCCAATGCACGGGTATCTTTCTCAACACCGTCACGGGTAAATACCTGTACATCAATCACGGTGCCCTTCATTGAAGAAGGTACGCGCAGTGACGTGTCTTTTACATCTGAAGCTTTTTCACCAAAGATGGCACGCAGTAGTTTTTCTTCCGGCGTCAGCTGGGTTTCGCCCTTGGGCGTGACCTTACCGACCAGAATATCGCCGCCCTTTACTTCGGCGCCTACGTACACAATACCGGCTTCGTCGAGTCGACCCAGCGCATGTTCACCCACATTGGGAATGTCGCGGGTAACTTCTTCAGAACCCAGTTTGGTGTCACGTGCTACACAGGTCAGCTCTTCGATATGAATCGTGGTGTAGACATCGTCTTTCACCAGATTCTCTGAAATCAGAATCGAATCCTCAAAGTTGTAACCGTTCCACGGCATAAAGGCCATTAACACATTGCGACCCAGGGCCAACTCACCCATATCGGTGGATGGGCCATCAGCCAGCACGTCACCACGGGCAACCACGTCACCGGCCTTTACCAGCGGGCGTTGATTGATATTGGTATTCTGGTTCGAGCGGGTGTATTTGGTCAGGTTGTAGATGTCCACGCCAGCTTCGTTGCCAGTCACTTCTTTCTCATTGATGCGTACCACAATTCGAGCCGCATCCACTGATTCAACACGGCCACCGCGGCGCGCGGTTAAAGCAACGCCAGAGTCCACTGCTACAGTGCGCTCCATCCCGGTACCGACCAATGGTTTCTCGCTGCGAATCGTCGGCACCGCCTGACGTTGCATGTTTGACCCCATCAACGCGCGGTTGGCGTCATCGTGCTCCAGGAATGGGATCAATGAGGCGGCCACAGACACAATTTGTGATGGCGCTACATCGATAAACTCAACCTGATCCGGCGTGGACAGGGAAAATTCATTCTGGTGCCGACAGTTAACCAGGTCATCGGTCAATTTACCGTTTTTGTCTACTTCAGCATTGGCCTGTGCAATAACGTATTTGCGCTCTTCAATCGCTGATAGATACACCACCTCGGTGGTCATCTTGCCCTTGGCAACCTTCAAATAAGGTGTTTCCAGAAAGCCGTAATCATTAGTACGCGCATAAACAGCCAGCGAGTTGATCAAACCAATGTTTGGACCCTCAGGTGTTTCAATCGGGCACACCCGGCCGTAATGGGTCGGATGTACATCGCGCACTTCAAAGCCAGCCCGCTCACGCGTCAGGCCACCCGGGCCCAAGGCTGAAACGCGGCGCTTATGAGTCACCTCAGACAGCGGATTGGTTTGGTCCATAAACTGGGACAGTTGGCTGGAACCAAAAAATTCTTTCACCACCGCTGACACGGGCTTGGCGTTAATCAAGTCCTGTGGAGTCAGGCCTTCTGCTTCGGCCAGTGTCAGGCGTTCGCGAACGGCACGCTCAACGCGCACCAGGCCAACACGGAATTGGTTTTCAACCAACTCACCCACCGAACGTACCCGGCGGTTGCCGAGATTATCAATGTCATCAATATCGCCACGACCATTTTTGAGATCGATCAGGGTTTTCATCACATCGATGATGTCCTGCTTGCTCAAGATACCGTCACCGCTATCAGCTTCGCGATTCAGGCGGCGGTTAAATTTCATACGGCCAACCGCTGACAAGTCATAGCGGTCAGGATTGAAAAACATATTCTGGAACAGGCCTTGAGCGGCTTCTTTTGTCGGCGGCTCACCGGGGCGCATCATGCGATAAATTTCCACCTGTGCTTCCAGTTCATTATTGGTGGGGTCGCTGCGCAGGGTTTCCGATACGTAAGCACCCTCATCAATGTCGTTGGTGTAGATAACGTCGACACTTTTGATTTTGCACTCGATCAGTTTCTCAATCAGTTCTTCAGTGACAACCTGATTCGCTTCCGCCAGCAATTCACCAGTTTCCGGGTCAGCAATGTCTTTGGCCAGAGTGCGGCCAATGAAGTACTCATTTGGTACGACAATGTTCTTCAGTTTGGCTTCTTCGATCTCACGAATATGGCGTGCGGTAATGCGACGACCGGCTTCGACAATAACGCCACCGCGTTTTTTGGCCACATCAAATCCCAACTGCTCACCGCGCAAACGCGAGGGCACCAGGTTCATGGTGATCTCCTTGGCGGACACATTGAAGGTATCGTTCTGGAAAAACATTTCCAGAATTTCCTGAGTGGTATAACCCAGGGCGCGCAGCAAAATAGTCGCAGCGAGCTTGCGGCGACGGTCGATACGGATGAACAGCAGGTCTTTGGGGTCGAATTCGAAATCCAACCATGAGCCACGGTAAGGAATGATGCGTGACGAGAACAGTAACTTGCCCGAGGAGTGTGTCTTACCGCGGTCATGGTCAAAGAACACGCCAGGCGAGCGGTGCAATTGTGCAACTACGACTCGCTCAGTACCGTTGATCACGAAGGTGCCGTTGTCAGTCATCAACGGCATATCGCCGAGATAGACTTCCTGCTCTTTTACTTCTTTAACAGCTTTGGCACCGGAGGCGGTCTTGCCTTCGTCCTTGTTGTAGATAACCAGGCGCATCTTGACCCGCAGTGGCGCGGCATAGATCATGCCACGCTGTTGGCATTCACGAACGTCAAAAGGCGGAATCCCCAGGCGGTAGCTAACGAACTCCAAGGCGGCACTGCCATTAAAGCTTTCAATCGGGAATACCGATTTGAAAGCAGCCTGCAAGCCTTTTTCAATCCGGTTATCGGGATCGGCGTCGGCCTGTAAAAATTTGCGATACGACTCTAGTTGAGTGGAGAGTAGGTAAGGAATCGGTAAAACGCCTTCCGGCCGCTTTGAAAAACTCTTACGTAAACGCTTCTTTTCGGTAAAAGAGTAACCCATGGATAACCTCTGTTATTACAAGCCTGGAACTCTGGTTGCGGCTATTGCTAACTGCCTCCAGCGTTCGAAAAATTGATTCGGCTGGTGTACGCCGCAGCGCCTACAAGCCGAAATGTCAGTGCGTTTTTATCTTATCTCTAAGAACGGGATAAGGCCGATGGGCAAAAACCCATCAGCCTTGGCACTACTACCCGTATTTGCTGAGCCAGCCTGAACCAGGCCGGGCGCGCAGAGAAATCAATCTCTTACTTCAGCTCTACAGACGCGCCTGCTTCTTCAAGCGCTTTTTTCAGCTCTTCAGCCTCTGCTTTAGCAACGCCTTCTTTCAGCGTAGCCGGTGCACTCTCCACCATGTCTTTGGCTTCTTTTAAGCCAAGACCAGTGGCGCTGCGCACAGCTTTAATAACGGCAACTTTGTTGTCACCGAAACCAGCCAATACTACGTCAAACTCGTCCTTCTCTTCCGCTGCACCAGCGTCACCACCACCTGCGCCAGGCGCAGCAACAGCAACCGCGGCGGCAGCCGCAGAAACGCCGAATTTTTCTTCCATTTCAGAAATTAATTCAGAAAGTTCAAGAACGGACATTGAAGCTATTGCTTCTAAAATATCTTGCTTACTCATTTGTAAAACCTCAATTAAACAGAACCCGCAGGTTCAAATAAAAAGTTAAAACTGGAAAACCAGTCGTCAAGCTGCGACCTAGGCCGCCTCTTTTGCGTCTCGTACTGCTGCAAGCCCTCGTACAAACTTGGTCGGAACCTCGTTAAGCGTTTGAACAAACTTGGCAACAGGCGCCTGCATGGTGCCCATCAGTTTGGCCAACAACTCTTCGCGGCTCGGAAGTTGTGCGAGTGCCTTGATATCACCTGCGCTTAAAAGTGAACCCCCCATGGAGCCCGCTTTTATTTCAAAGGCGTCATACTCTTTCTCGTACTTGTTAAGCACTTTGGCTACTGCCACCGGATCTTCCGATGCGGCGAACGCCAAAGGACCTACCAAATGCTCGTCCAGGCATGCAAAATCGGTTTCATTCACAGCGCGTTTCAACAGAGTGTTTTTAACCACTCTGAGGTACACATTGTTGTCGTGAGCTTCGCGGCGCAGAACTTTCATTTGTTCTACTGTTAAACCACGATACTCAGCAACAATCGCTGCCTGAGAAGTACCGACTACGGCAGAGACGTCTTCAACGACCTGTTTCTTTTGATCAAGATTTAGGCTCATATCAGAGCTACCTCCAGTTTTGGCACCCTTACTTTCAGTTTTACACCTGAGTGTGTTTACCGATTGTTTGGGAATACCATCTACGTAGGATATTAAGAACCAAACTGCGGCTCTCCTACGGTCTTTGACAAGCTCAACTACTGTTTATCTGGCGGTTGTACCCGTTTTGATAATCAGAAATTGAGCACCCAATGCAGATATCGCTATACCGACCGCAGTTTAGAACTGCGGCAGTGTGGCTCTATCTACACGAATACCCGGGCCCATGGTGGTGGACACAGATACTCGCTTAAAGTACTGACCCTTAGCAGACGCTGGCTTCGCTTTGTGCAGCGCGCTGAGAAGAGCCTCGAAATTTTCTTGCAAATTCTCCGCGGAGAACGATGCCTTGCCAATGTTGCAGTGCACGATGCCCGCTTTATCAAGGCGAAACTGAACTTGACCGGCTTTGGCATTGTTCACCGCGGTTTCTACGTCCGGCGTTACGGTGCCGGTCTTCGGGTTCGGCATTAAGCCCTTGGGGCCCAAAATCTGGCCTAGTTGGCCCACCACGCGCATGGCGTCGGGGCTGGCAATGACCACATCGAAATCGATTTGGCCATTTTTGACCTGCTCGGCAAGATCATCCATACCCACCAGATCGGCCCCGGCTTGCTTGGCTTTTTCTGCGTTATCACCATCGGTGAATACCGCTACCCGCACGGATTTTCCGGTGCCGTTTGGTAACACGGTTGCGCCGCGCACAGTCTGATCAGATTTCTTGGCATCTACGCCAAGGTTGATAGCTACGTCGACGCCTTCATCAAATTTGGCGGAGGCGGTTTCTTTCGCCAGCGAAAATGCATCACCCAGAGGGTAAAACGCTTCCGGGTCGACTTTGGCGGCAACTGCCGCATAGCGTTTGTATTGTTTTGCCATGATTAAACCTCGTCTGTCTCGATGCCCATGCTGCGCGCAGAACCCGCGATGATTTTGACCGCCTGATCGATGTCATAGGCGTTCAAATCTTCCATCTTGGTTTTGGCAATTTCTTCCAATTGCGCGCGCGTAACCTTGCCCACTTTCTCCAGGTGTGGAACACCTGAACCTTTTTGAATACCAGCCGCTTTCTTCAGCAGAATGGCTGCTGGCGGCGTCTTCATTACATAGGTGAAGCTCTTGTCGTTATAAACGGTGATAATCACGGGAACCGGCATGTTCTTTTCCATTTCCTGCGTGGCGGCGTTAAACGCCTTGCAGAATTCCATGATATTTACACCGTGTTGACCCAATGCAGGGCCCACAGGAGGACTGGGGTTGGCGCCACCAGCGGGCACCTGAAGCTTAATTAAAGCGTCGACTTTCTTAGCCATTTTTTTACTCCGAGGTTTTCACAGAAAACCTTTGTTTGGGTACTAGCGCCGCAAGGCTCCCCATTTAGTTAAAAAGCTCTATCGTTCAGCAGAGCTCATCAAATTGTTTACGTGTTTGAAAGTGAAAAGTAGCGACTAGCATTGCAACGCAATACAACCGCTGCTTGTCGCTTTCAAACTAACCCTTTTCGACTTGACCGAAGTCCAGCTCTACAGGGGTAGATCTACCAAAAATCGACACTGCAACACGCAGTTTCGATTTTTCATAATTCACATCTTCAACCGTACCGTTAAAGTCGGCGAACGGTCCTTCAGTAACTCGTACCAACTCACCCGGTTCGAATGAGAACTTGTGGCGCGGCTGGTCACTGCCGTCCTGAACCTGCTGCAAAATAGCTTGCGCCTCTGCATCAGTCAGGGGAGTCGGTTCCGACGCTTTACCACCGATGAAACCTGATACACGTGGTGTGCTTTTCACCAGATGCCAGGTGTCATCGTTCATAATCATTTGCACCAACACATAGCCCGGAAAGAACTTACGCTCGCTGGTGCGTTTTTGGCCGGCCTTCATCTCAACCACTTCTTCAGTGGGAACCAGAATTTCGCCAAACATGTCCTGCATGCCATGTCGTTCAATGCTCTCTTGCAGCGCCAGTTGTACCCGTTTCTCGTAATTTGAGAAAGCCTGCACAACAAACCATTGCATGCCTTCCTTAGTCTCAGCCGCGTTTGCAGCAGCAACTTCAGGGGCAGCAGAATCTTGCTCGGTAGAGGGTGTGTCAGACATCATCGATCTTCGGATTAATAAGGGTTAGTTGGTCAGCTATGATTCAGTCGTCTATGCCCAGCAGAAGGTCATAGATCAGGTTGAAAACCATTGCATCAATCGCCCATAGAAATAACGCGACGATGACGACCAATACCAGCACCATCAGCGTGGTTTGAATGGTTTCCGGTTTGGTAGGCCAAACCATCTTGCGCAGTTCAATGCGCGATCCTTTGGAAAATTCTATCAGCGAGGCTCCGTACTGAGACGAAAATGCCACCCCTGCGGCAACGACTATTGACGCCAAAACCAGGCCCACACGAGCCAAAATGGTGACGTCCGGCCCAACCAAACTGGGCAATTGGTAGTAGCCGTAAATACCGGCGCCCAAAATCACCACCGCCAGAACTAATTTGACCTTATCAATCATCACAACAGGAACTCAAACGACAGTTAAATACCGATATTGACTAAAATTTTCGCGGACCTTTACAGGCGGTTTTTACAGGTGTTGGCAGGCCAGGAGGGAATCGAACCCCCAACCTACGGTTTTGGAGACCGTCGCTCTGCCAATTGAGCTACTGGCCTAAGTAAAATACACCTTTAAAAACAATAGCTTACGAGTTTTTTTGGCCTATACGCATAAAAGGTGGGCTAATATACATTAGCCCACCTCATTAAGCTAGACCTATTTAGTCGTTAATTTTACTTACAACACCCGCGCCAACTGTGCGGCCACCTTCACGAATCGCGAAGCGCAAACCGTCTTCCATCGCAATCGGGGCAATCAGCTCAACATTCATTTTGATGTTGTCGCCAGGCATGACCATCTCAACGCCGTCCGGCAGCTCACAGGCAC
>JABDKW010000028.1 GCA_013002025.1 Gammaproteobacteria bacterium
AATGACGGCATCTCGGTCAAATTGTCGGCCCTGCATGCGCGTTACCACTATTCGCACCACGCGGCGGTGATGGCGGAGTTATTGCCCCGCCTGCAGCAACTGGCCTACAGCGCCAAAGCGCTGAATATCGGTTTTAACATCGATGCCGAAGAGGCCGAGCGCCTGGATATCTCGTTGGATTTATTTACCGCACTGGCTTGCGACCCCAAGCTGGCCGGTTGGGATGGGCTCGGCATTGTGGTGCAGGCTTACCAGAAACGTGCGCCGGCCTTATTGGCCTGGCTGGACGCGTTGGCGCGGGCTACGGAACGAAAATTTATGGTGCGGCTGGTTAAAGGCGCGTACTGGGATCGGGAAATAAAATTCGCCCAGGAAATGGGCTATCAGGATTACCCGGTGTTCACCCGCAAGGAAAATACCGACTTGAGTTATCGCGTGTGCGCCGAGCAATTGCTGGCCAGCGGCGATGTGCTGTACCCGCAGTTTGCCACCCACAACGCCATGACCATTGCCGCGGTGCTGGAGGCCGCCGACGGTTGCCCGCACGACTACGAATTCCAACGCCTGCATGGCATGGGCGAATTGCTGTACAGCGAAGTGTTGGCCGAAAAAGATCTGGCTGGCCTGCCGCTCAGAGTGTACGCGCCGGTGGGTGAACATAAAGACCTACTGCCGTATCTGGTGCGCCGCTTATTAGAGAACGGCGCAAACAGTTCCTTCGTTAACCAGTTTCTGGATAAAGACACGCCGATCGACGACCTGTTGGAAGACCCGGTGGCCGAGGCGCAAGGCAACGAGCCCAAACGACACCCGGCCATTCCTTTGCCGCGCGATCTGTATCGCGCCTCAGGGCTGGAGCCGGGCGAACGCGACAACTCTAACGGACTGGATCTTGATGACCCGCTGGCGGTCAGTGACTTGCAGGCCACTCTTGAGAAAGCCGCTAAAAAACAATGGCGCGTTGGGCCACTGGTGCGGGGCTATCAATGCACCGACGGCGACACCGAGGTGATTAATAACCCGGCCGACCCCAGTGCTCCGGTGGGTGAGTGTGTGCTGGCCAATCAAAAACACATCGATGAAGCGCTGGATGCCTCGCGAGTAGCCCAACATAGTTGGGATGCCTTGGGCGGCGCACAGCGCGCCAAGGTTTTACGCGCCGCGGCGGATTTGTACGAGGCCAATCGCGACCAGTTGGTTGCCATCATCAACCGCGAAGCCGGCCGTACCCTGGCCGACGCTATTTCGGAAGTGCGCGAGGCAGTGGATTTTTGTCGTTACTACGCGCTGCAGGCCGAGCATAAGTTTGCTGCACCGCAGACCTTGCCCGGCCCCACCGGTGAAGATAACCAATTGTCGCTGCATGGCCGCGGAACTTTTTTGTGCATTAGCCCATGGAACTTTCCGCTGGCAATCTTTACTGGCCAGATCACGGCGGCGCTGGCGGCCGGCAATTGTGTGATTGCCAAGCCGGCCGAGCAAACGCCGGTGGTGGCCTTTGAGGCCATCAAACTATTGCATCAGGCCGGCGTGCCGACCGATGTATTGCACCTGCTGACCGGCAATGGCGCGGTGCTGGGGCCGAAGCTGGTGCCCGACCAGCGCATTGACGGCGTATGCTTTACCGGCTCCACCGAAGTCGCCAAATTGATTAACCGGCAGTTGGCTGAGCGTGATGGGCCGATTGTGCCGCTGATTGCCGAGACCGGCGGCCAGAACGCCATGATTGTGGATTCCTCTGCGCTGCCGGAACAGATCGTTGATGATGCCCTGGCGTCGGCCTTCACCAGTGCCGGGCAACGTTGTTCGGCGTTGCGGGTGCTGTATTTACAGGAGGACATTGCCGATGGCGTAATGGAGATGCTGGTGGGCGCCACGCAGATGTTAAGCGTGGGGCGGCCGCAGGAATTGGCCACCGATGTGGGCCCGGTGATTGATGCCGATGCGGCTGCCGGGTTGGAAGCGCATATTGCGCAGATGCGCGATCAGCCGGGCGCTCGAATCGTGGCGCAGTACGATGTCACCAAGGTGCCGCCGCACGGTAATTATGTATTGCCGACCATTATCGAGCTGGACTCCATCGAAGTGTTAACGCGTGAGGTATTCGGGCCGGTATTGCACGTGATTCGCTACCACACCGATGATCTGCCAAACGTTATTCAGCAGATTAATGACACCGGCTACGGGCTGACGCTGGGCGTGCATAGCCGCCGCGAAGGCTTCGCCAACGCTGTATTTGACGCCACCCGGGTGGGCAACACCTATATCAACCGCAATGTGGTGGGCGCCGTAGTCGGCGTGCAGCCCTTTGGCGGGCAGGGCCTGTCTGGCACCGGCCCCAAAGCCGGTGGACCGCACTATATGCTGCGTTTTGCCACCGAAAAAACGCTGAGTAATAACACCGTTGCCACGGGTGGCAATGTGTCGTTGCTCAACCTGAACTAAGGCCCAGCAACTCATCATGCAACAGCAGACACGCGCGATGCTGTTCGGGCTGGGTGCCGTGCTGTGTTGGTCGACCGTGGCCACGGCGTTTAAGCTCAGCCTGAATTATCTGCAGCCGGCGCAACTAATGTTGGTTGCAGCCAGCACTGCGCTGTTGTTTTTCCTTGGCCTGCTGATCTATCAAGGCCGGCTGCAGCGCCTCTGGCAACAAACCCCGGCCACCTATTTGCGCTCGCTGGGTTACGGCGCCATGAATCCCTTGTTGTATTACCTGGTGCTGTTTTCAGCCTACGACCGATTACCGGCGCAGGAAGCACAGGTGTTGAACTACAGTTGGGCCATTGTGCTCAGCCTATTGGCCGTACCAATGCTCAAGCAAGCCATGCACAAGGCCGATTATCTGGCTGCGATTCTGTGTTACGCCGGGGTGTGGGTGATTGCCACCCGCGGCGATGTGTTTGCCTTGCAGTTTGAAAACGGTGTCGGTGTGCTGCTGGCGCTGTGCAGCACCGTGATCTGGGCCTTGTATTGGATCGCAAACCGGCGCGACCAGCGCGAACCGGTATTGGGGCTTTGCCTGAACTTTTTATTTGCAGTGCC
>JABDKW010000039.1 GCA_013002025.1 Gammaproteobacteria bacterium
CGGACTGGAAAAGCTTGATCGCACTGGTCGAAGAGCAACACGGTCGGCTTGATATTCTGGTCAATAATGCCGGTATCTTGCAAGTAGGCGAAATCGATAAAGAAACCCTTGAAGGCTGGCGACGCGTGCAATCCATTAATACAGAAGGTGTGTTTCTTGGAATTCAAAACGCCTTGCCGCTGATGGAAAAGTCCGGTGGCGGATCCATCGTTAATATGGCCTCGGTAGCTGCGCACTTCGGCATGCCTTACTTTGTAGCCTACTCTGCCAGTAAGGCGGCAGTGCGCGCTATCACTCAGACGATCGCAGTGCATTGTCATCAGGCTGGCAATAATATTCGCTGCAACAGCGTACACCCCGACGGGATTGCCACCGACATGGTAATGGAAGTTGCCCCCATGTTGCCGCAGGGCAACCTTGATGGTGATAAAGCGCTACAGGCCGCCAGCTATATGTCCATGCCCGGCGACATCGCCAAAGTGGTGCTGTTTCTGGCCTCAGACGATTCGAGTTCGATCAACGGTGCTGAAATTAAAACAGACAAATCGGCCACGCTAACCCCGCCCTATGGGTGATTCCAGCCGCTTTTCAGCCCGTTAAATATAACTTAAACCATTGATATTAAATAACATTTATTAGGAGATCATCATGAACGCAGCAGAACTTTTCGCCAAAATGGACGAGTGCTTTAACGCCGAAGCCGCCAGCGGCATCAACGCCGTATTCCAATACAACTTCAGTGATGACGACAATTATTACGTAGTCATTGAAGACGGTACCAAAGACATTCAAAAGGGTGATCACGACTCACCTACGGTTACCATCTCTACGGATGTCGCCACCTTGGTTGGCACGGTGGATGGCAGTGTTAATGGCATGCAGGCCTTTATGTCGGGCAAATTGAAAGCTAGCGGCAACGTCATTCTGGCGCAGAAAATGCAAGCCCTGTTCCCAATTTCCGTATAGAGCGGTATAGGCAACATACTTATGTCTGGGCCAATAACCTTGCGCGCGACACGCCGAGCCGACATCCGTGCCGGCTCATCGGCAGCCTCGTCGCTGCTGGTCTTGTCGAGAGTTATTGGCACTGGCATATTAATTGTCCTGCTGGGCTTCAACTTGGCGGCACATGCCGCTGACGCGGGTGTGCCGCCGGTCAACCCCTATCTGGCGGATTCATTTTACCCAGTGGCGCACGGTGGTTCACACCAGCAAGACAGTCTCAGGGTAGCCGGCCCCGAGGGCACTACCCGCGCTTTACGTGCAGACGAAATTCAGTATGTGCATACCGGCCCGGGTTTTTTTGGGGCGTCTACATCGAGCCCCTATGTCGATGGCAGACGGGTAATTTGGGGTAATGGTCTGGATCGGATTGTTAAAATTGATTATCAGACCTACGCCATAGTGGCGACGCAAATGCTAGAGGGCGTTCCACATTATGATGAGGCGCATGCGCAAGAAGCAATCGATTACTTTGATGAGAATAATGATGGCCTGCTTGCCCAGATAAAAGCATTTAAAGAAGCCCAAAAACTCCGCACTCTGGCCAGCGTCTATACCGTGCTGGACCACACCAACACGTATTTTATCGCCAATAAAAACGGTTACATCGAAGCCTTTGGCGATACGATTGCGGGTGACCCACATTCGGGCATCGAACTAAAACGCCGTTTCGATTTTCCAGAATCCCTCACGGGCTTTGGCATGGGCATTAACATGACCTATGACGGCTGGCTGGTGTTGGTAACAGAGCACGGCTATTTATTAGCCCTGAAGCCGGACTTTTCCGAATATCGAATTAGTCGTCTGCAGCACGCGGAAGGCGCAGAACACAAAGCCACCCGCAGCCCCGGTTACGGCTGGGTTCGCAATGCGCCGGCGATTGGCAAAGATGGCGGCGTCTATGTTGCCTCGCAGGAATACATGCACAAGGTGGTTTGGGATGGTGACCAGTTCAGGACCGCTGAAAGTGATGGTGCCTGGGCCGTGCACTACGACAACACCTGGGGTCATGGCACGGGGGCGACACCCTCCCTAATGGGTTTCGGGCCAGAAGCGGACCGGTTGGTGGTGATCACCGATGGCAACCCGCGTATGAATCTGGTGCTGTACTGGCGCGACGAGATCCCCGCGGACTGGCAGGGCCTGCCAGGTCAGCATCGGAGGGTTGCCGGTGTTCTAGCGGTCACCATGGGCGAGCAAAACCTGAGTGAAATACAATCTGAACAGTCGGTGGTAGTGGAAGGTTACGGCGCACTGGTAGTGAATAATATGCCGCGCAATATCCCCTGGTATTTCCCTGAGCGCGCCAGCGGCCTGTTGTTAAGTTTTCTCGGCAGCAACCCCAAACATCAGCCCTATGGCGTGCAGAAATTTGTCTGGCAGGCGCAGACCAACGAACTGCAAAACGCCTGGGTTAATAACGGTGTCAGTTCACCGTCCACCGTGCCCATTGTCAGCCAACTAAATAACAAAGTTTATCTGGTTGGCGCACGGGACAATCAATGGACCCTCGAGTCTATGGATTGGCATTCTGGCGAAGCACAATTTCATTACTTGATCGGCGGCCAACGCTACAACCCGCTTTACTCTGGCACCCTGCTGGACGAAGACGGGCGAGTGCATTATGGCACTCCCTGGGGCCGGGTTCGCCTGGACCCGAAAACATAATCACCGGGACTGCAATAGATGAGTATTTATAAAAAAATTACGGGAGGCTTGGTAGCAATGAAAACAGCGCAGACTGCGACGCATTTGATTGCCAATTCACCTGCGATTCAGCGGCAAACATATTTGCCCTCACACCCTGTGCGAAAGGCGTTATTAGCTGATATGCTTGAATTTGGCGCTGCTTTTGCAGCGCGTATTAGAGCTGATTATCAGGCACGACCTGAGCACTATTTACATAATTAAACCAGCAAACCAACGGAGTAGAAAATGAAAACTCATTTAAAACTGATTACTTCATCAGTGCTATTGAGCATGATGGCGGGCGCTGCGGCCCCGGCATTTGCCCAAGGCGCTGTTTTGGAGGAAATCATCGTAACGGCGGCCAAGCGCGAGCAGAATATTCGCGACGTAGCAGCCACTGTGAATGTAGTGACCGGCGCTCAGCTTGATGATTACAGCATCCTTAATTTTAAAGATATTGAACGCATCACCAGCGGTATTTCGCTGACCCAGAAGAACCCGCGTAACAACACCATCTCAATGCGTGGCGTGGTGGTCGACCCTGAATCGGGCACCGGTGCCGCAGTGGACGTATATCAAAATGATGTACCGCAACGTGCCGATAATATTTTCGGTGCCATTTATGATATGAACCGAGTGGAAGTGTTGCGCGGCCCACAGGGTTCAGTACAGGGCGCCACCTCGCCGGCCGGCGCGATCATTCTGCACACCACCAAGCCAAGTCTGGATGGCATCAGCGGCTATGTACAAGCAGACTATGGCGAGGGCAACAGTGCCTTCAACCTACAGGGCGCAGTAAACCTCCCGTTGGTCACGGATAAACTGGGCTTGCGCATCGCTGCTTATGACGATCGTAGCGATGGTACGAATATCGTCAATATCGGCACCGGTAATGTGCAGGAAACCTCCAGCACCTCATTTCGCGCCTCATTATTGTGGCGACCCACCGAAAATCTGGAATTTTCGCTGGTGCACCAGGACAATGACGAATTGTTGATGGGCACACCCGCAGTGGTTGGCTCGCGCTCAGCAGCCGCTGGTTTTCGCGGTGTGCCGGGCATCCCTTGCTCGATTATTCAAGGTTTTGGTGTGGGCGGCCCCGGCTGCACAACGCTCACCGCCGAGGACAATAGTGCGCTGGCTGCCGACGATGCGTTTTCAACCCGTGATGCGCAAATTACCACGCTGAATATGGATTGGGACATTGGTGAAAACCATCAACTCAGTTATGTGTATGGCCGAACTGACAGCGAAAAGGTTTCACGCACGGAAAATGATATTTCGAGCAATTTTGCCCTGAGTCAGGCCTTTCTGCAGTTCGGTCTCGGCGTACAGTCGGACACCGACTATTTAACGCACCAGGGCACCACCACTGTGGTGGACGCCGATGTGCATGAACTACGCATTTCATCGGTGGACAATCCGGTCTGGAACTATATGTTCGGCGTGTTTTATCGTGATCAGAAGACCAGCACGCGCTTTCAGTCCTTCAGCACATCAGCCAGTTTTCTGCCACTGGGTGCGGTGGCCAATAGCCCCTTTAGCCCAATTGTATTCACAGGTGGGCACATTGAAGGAATTAATTTTGCCACTGGTGGCACCATTCCATTCAATACTAAGAACGAAGCGATTTTTACCAGCCACAGCTTTCAACTGAGTGAGAAAACGGTGCTGGAAGCGGCCATACGTTTGCAGGACGTCGAAGGCTTTAACACCACCGACATTCTGTTCGATGGCTTGCAACAGCCAGAACGGATTTCGATTCAGGGCGTACAGGCATTTTCATTAACCCCACTGATTCCGCCCGCCGCCGTACCAAGCGTTGCCAATGGCATCGCGCAACAGGTGTTGCAAGGCACCTTGGCGGCTCTTAGAGGCATCAACATCGAGAGCATTCCGCCGGAGTTTCAACGACGTGAGTCTGATTCAACCACAGGGTCGATCAGCCTACGCCATGACTTCAGTGACGAGACGACGGCCTACATTGCGTATAGCCGATCTTTCCGTCCTGGTGGCATATCAGTCACCCCGGGCTCACCGCTCGGTGCTGGCGACTTGCTGTACGGTGATGAGGAGAGCGACAATATAGAAATCGGCACCAAAATGGTTTACCTGGACGGCGCGCTTGAAGTTAATACGGCCCTCTATAAACAAGACTTCGATGGCTTCCTGTTGTTTACTCGTAATCTGGATTTCGTCGCGCCCGACGGCTCAGTACAAGCGCTCACCGGAGGTCTGGTATCCAATGCCAATGCCACCTTTAGTGGTGTTGATCTGGACTGGCGCGCTGCGTTAAGCGAACGCTGGCGTGCTGGTGGTGGCATCAGCTATGTGAAAGCCGAGTTAGACAACGCATCGGTGCCGTGTAATATCCGTCAGCCTGGACAACAGGTTGGTCGCTGCTCGTCTAGTTCACGGGTGCCGGGCGCACCTGAGTTAACTGCTAATATTTTCGCCGAATACGCGCGGCCCTGGGGTGATATGGAATTCTTCGCCCGTGGCAACGCCAAATACAATGGCGGGATTGTTGCGACGCGTGCAGTGGAATTTGGCACCAGCCCCGGTGAAACTGACTCCTACAACCTGGTAGATCTGTTTATGGGTGTACGTCAGGAGAACTGGGAGGTGTCTGTGTGGGCCAAGAACCTGTTTGATGAAGACGCCAATCTGGATCTTTCAAATCCGGGAGACAACTTTGATTTTAATGGCGACTTCCGTGAAGTCTTTTTGTTGCCGCCGCGTTCGTTCGGCCTGTCAGCACGCATGGATTTCTAAACACAGCCAGAGTTGATATGCTTAAAGGGTCGGCATTGCCGGCCCTTTTTTTATCTTCCTCACCCTGCTTAACACCAACACTAATCGACCACAAAATGACTGACCTTGCTCAACGAATTCAACGCCTCGAAGATATAGAAGCCATCAAAAAACTGAAGGCGCGCTATTGGTTTGCCTGCGATCGAAGGGATGCAGACGCCGTCAAGCAATGCTTCGTCAGCGATGACCTGCTCATTGATTTTGGGTTTATCGGCCAATTCACCGACATTGATGAATTTCTCGAATTGTTTATGCAGATGACTAACAAACCCAGCCACATTGATTTGCACCATGGGCTGGCGCCGGAAATTTCAATTGATGGGGACGATGACGCCAGTGGCCGATGGCGCATGCAATTTCAATTGATCGAAACTGAAACCGAGGTGGCACAATTCATGGGTGGCTATTATGAAGACGACTATCGACGTGAAAATGGTGAGTGGAAAATAGCCACTACCCGCTATCATCTGACCTTCAACCTGATGCTGCAAAAAGACGCAGTTGGGGCGCTAAAATTGATCGAAATGGGGGCGGTTCCGGGTCTGGCTTCAGAAGCTTAGTTGATTACGACGATTACTGCGCTCAGGTTTTCTAACAGCTCGTAGCTGCCATGAGGGCTGCGGCTTATAATTGCTCTAAATAGCGCACCACAAGTTGCAAACTGCGCCGTTCTCTAAATTCGTTTACCTCCAAGCGATAGGTGATACGCACGCGGCCTTGCGGCAGGTCTTGGTGTTGGCGCAAGCAGCCAAAAAAGATGGCATCGAACGTGTTTTCGTCGTTCGGCATACCGATACGAAGTTTTGCGTGTACGTCGCCGACTGCACGCGCCTCCAATACCTCAAACTCACCATCGAATAAGGGCTCTTCAAAGCCCTGCCCCCAAGGCGTAAATTGCTGCAATTGTTCCGCCAGCTGCAGGGTCATTTCCGTGGCATTCAGTTCGCCGTCGCTCCAAACTACTTCACTCCAGTCATGGCCCTCGGTTATCTGATACGCAACCTCGCTCAACAACTGTTCAAATTTGGTTTTGTTGGCTTGCTGCAGCGAAAACCCGGCCGCCATCGCGTGACCGCCGTACTTGCTCATCAAACCCGGCGCAACGGCTTCAACCCGCGCCAGTAAATCCCTAATGTGGACGCCCTCTACGCTGCGCGCCGAGCCTTTCCACTCGCCAGCGGCATCGCCCGGCGCCATCGCCACTACCGGCCGCCCGGTTTGTTCTTTAACGCGCGAGGCAACCAGCCCCACAACTCCCTGATGCCAATCAGGATCAGACAAGCTATAGATTGCCGGCCTGTGCTCGTTAGCATTTACCGCTAGCTGTGCAACAATTTCCAGCGCCTCCTGCTGCATGGTTTGCTCCACCTCACGACGAGTTCGATTTAACTCATCAAGTTGGGTCGCCAGTTGCGTCGCCATATCCTGATCATCGCTCAGCAAGCACTCGATACCGACCGACATATCGTCCAGACGCCCTGCCGCATTAAGCCGAGGCCCCACGGCAAAACCGAGGTCAGCAGATGTGATCGAGCGCGCATCCCGTTGTGCAACCTCTAACAGCGCCCGAATTCCATTACAGGCCTGACCAGCGCGAATGCGTTGCAGGCCCTGCTGCACGAGTATGCGGTTGTTGCGATCCAGAGGCACCACATCAGCCACCGTACCCAGCGCAACCAGATCAAGAAACTGCGACATATTGGGTTCCGCAACACCGCTCTGTTCAAACCATTTCATTTGCCGCAGCCGCGCCCTGGTCGCCAGCATCACATAGAAGATCACACCAACACCGGCCAGGTTTTTACTGGCAAATCGATCGCCCGGTAGATTCGGGTTAACGATGACGTCCGCGGTGGGTATTTCCTCACCGGGCAAATGGTGGTCGGTGATTAAGACGGACATGCCCAGCGCCTGTGCAGCGTGCACACCGGCGATGCTACTGATGCCGTTATCAACCGTGATGATAACGTCGGGCTGCCGCATCGCCGCCACACCTACAATTTCGGGTGTTAAGCCATAGCCATACTCGAAGCGGTTGGGCACCAGATAACTGACATTACTGATGCCGAACGCCCGTAGCGCCCGCACCGCCAATGCGCAGCTGGTCGCGCCATCGGCATCAAAATCACCCACGATGACAATCCCGGCATCGGCGGTAATCGCTTCGGCTAACAATTCAGCCGCCAGTTCAATATGGCTTAGCCCGCTGGGCG
>JABDKW010000011.1 GCA_013002025.1 Gammaproteobacteria bacterium
TATTGGGCCAGGAAGTCGCCTTCGCCACTGGTGTTCCTTCCGATATCTACGCATTTCACCGCTACACCGGAAATTCCACTTCCCTCTCCCATACTCTAGCTGAGTAGTTTCGAATGCAATTCCCAGGTTAAGCCCGGGGCTTTCACATCCGACTTGCTCAACCGCCTGCGTGCGCTTTACGCCCAGTAATTCCGATTAACGCTTGCACCCTCCGTATTACCGCGGCTGCTGGCACGGAGTTAGCCGGTGCTTCTTCTGTAGGTTACGTCAAAACTCACGGGTATTATCCGTAAGCTTTTCTTCTCTACTGAAAGTGCTTTACAACCCGCAGGCCTTCTTCACACACGCGGCATTGCTGGATCAGGGTTTCCCCCATTGTCCAATATTCCCCACTGCTGCCTCCCGTAGGAGTCTGGGCCGTGTCTCAGTCCCAGTGTGGCTGATCATCCTCTCAGACCAGCTACGGATCGTCGCCTTGGTAGGCCTTTACCCCACCAACAAGCTAATCCGACATAGGCTCATCCAATAGTGCGAGGCTCCGAAGAGTCCCCCGCTTTCCCCCGTAGGGCGTATGCGGTATTAGCTCGGATTTCTCCGAGTTATCCCCCGCTACTGGGTAGATTCCTATGCATTACTCACCCGTCCGCCACTCGTCAGCGCCAAGGTCACTCCGAAGAGATCCCGTGCGGCCTGCTACCGTTCGACTTGCATGTGTTAAGCATACCTCCAGCGTTCAATCTGAGCCAGGATCAAACTCTCCAGTTCAATCTAATTACTGTAAGGAATTTTTCTTTTACAGCTAAAAGCGCACACCGAAACAGTAAACCGTCCACCTTTTATCTACCGAAATAGAATCAAGGCTTCGGAGTTAGAAAATCCGGTGCTTGCAAAAAAGCATAAGCTTCAGGATACGGAATTGAAATCCTTCCACTCGGTTTGTGTGAAACCGAATCAATCAAGAAAACGTCCACACAAATTGTTTGGTATAAATTGTAAAAGAGCGTGCCCAGAGCAATACCCCGCTTCTCACGGTGGCTCAGGGAAGGCGCATTATACGCCTCTATTCTGCCTCGTCAACCGCTTTTCAGAACTAAATCGAAAAACTTTAAAAGCCTGTTTTTACGGCTCTTTTCAGAGCCAACTGACCTTGTCGAGGAAGGCGCATTGTAGTCATTTAAAGTGCAGGGTCAACACTTTTCTGCAGTTATTTATCAGGCATTAAAAAAGGGGCCGAAAAGCCCCTTTTTCGCTCAATCGAAGCAGCGTCTGGAGGCGCTAAGATCGGCCATAATCGTCCTCAAACCTGACAATATCGTCTTCTCCGAGGTAATCACCGGATTGCACCTCGATAATCTCCAATGGCTCATCACTACTGGGGTTGCGCAGGGCATGCGTCACACCAATCGGAATATAAGTAGATTGATTAACTTGTAGCTCGAAGGTTTTATCCCCATTGAGCACCTCAGCCACCCCTTTGACCACCACCCAGTGTTCCGCGCGACGGTGATGCATCTGTACTGACAGCCGCGCGCCGGGCTTGACCTGAATCAATTTAACCTGAAAGCCCTGCCCTGCTTCAATTGAGTCATACCAGCCCCAGGGACGATACACCTTGCGGTGATGCTTTGTCTGGCTGCGCTCGGCGGTGCCCAATTGTTCCACCACCTGTTTTACTTCCTGGGCGCGATCGCGGTGACTCACCATCACCGCATCATCGGTTTCCACGATTACCAGGTCCTGCACACCAACCGCGGTGACCAGTTTGGTTTCAGCATAAATATGCGAGTTTTGAGTGTCATGCATGATCACGTCGCCGCTTACCGCATTGCCCTGCGGGTCTTTATCGCTCACTTCCCACAAAGCAGCCCAGGAGCCAACATCACTCCAACCGGCATCGAGCGGCACCATCACCGCTTTATCGGTTTTCTCCATGACTGCGTAGTCGACAGAGATCGAGGGGGATTTGGCAAACTCCTCGGCATCAACGCGTAGAAAGTCCAAATCCTTTTGCATGCCCTTAATGGCATTCTGAGCCGCAGCATAAACCTCAGGTTGAAACTTTTCGAGTTCGGCCAGAAAACCGTCGGCCCGGAACATGAAAATACCGCCATTCCAGTAATAATCGCCAGACTCTATATAGCTTTGCGCCGTCTCAGCATCCGGCTTTTCCACAAACGCGTCAACGGTGACGGGTTTGCCCGAGCTACTAGCTTGAGCTTTTATATAGCCATAACCGGTTTCAGCATGGGTCGGCACAACCCCAAAAGTGACCAAGGCGCCATCGTCGACGGCTTTGCTGGCTTGACTCACGGCGGCTTCGAATTCGTTCTGATCGGCAATCAGGTGATCAGCCGGCATCACCAGCAACACCGCTTCTGAATCAGACTGGAGGGCACAGAAGGCGGCCAGCGCGATCGCTGGCGCAGTGTTACGACCCTCCGGCTCCAGAATGATGCCAGCGTCAGATTGCCCCATTTGCTGTAACTGTTCCGCCACCATAAAGCGGTGCTCCTCATTGCAGACAACCAACGGCGGCGCGGTCGATAGAGCGCGCGCTCTAGCAACGGTTTGCTGCAACATCGTTTGCCGAGGATCACATAGCGGTAATAACTGCTTGGGAAACATGCCCCGCGACAACGGCCATAAGCGAGTGCCGCTACCACCCGACAACACTACCGGAATCATGCCGCACCCCGCAACTCATGTTCATGCGCGAGCATCCATTGATAGGTGCGGGTCAACCCCTCGTCTAAACCAATCTGAGATTGCCAGCCGAGCTTGGCCAGGCGCTGCACATCTAACAACTTGCGTGGGGTGCCATCCGGCTTGCTGGTATCAAAGCCTAACGCGCCCTTAAAGCCGACCACGCGAGCCATAGTCTCGGCCAACTCGGCAATGGAGCAGTCCTGACCAGTACCAATATTAATATGTGAACAGCGCGGCTGCGTGACTGATGCCAGCTGTGCCTCAGGTAAATGCATGAGATACACACACGCCGCCGCCAAATCATCCACATGCAGAAATTCCCGCCTGGGCTTACCACTACCCCAAACCGCGACGCTGTCGGCGCCTTGCAACTTAGCCTCATGAAAACGCCGCATCATGCCCGGAATCACGTGACTGTTTTCGGGATGGAAATTGTCATTCTCGCCATACAAATTAGTCGGCATTACACAGCGATAATCACGGCCATGTTGGCGGTTATATGATTCGCACATCTTGATACCGGCAATCTTGGCAATCGCATAGGGCTCGTTAGTCTGCTCCAGACAACCACTCAATAGCGCTGCTTCGCTCATCGGCTGATCGGCATCGCGTGGGTAAATACAGGATGAGCCCAAAAACAACATTTTCTGCACGCCACTGCGATGCGCGGCCTCGATAACATTGCCCTGGATGGTGAGGTTTTGGTAAATAAAATCCGCCGGGTAACTGTTGTTGGCATGAATGCCCCCGACGCGTGCGGCCGCAAGATAGACCTCGTCAATCTTGGAATCGACGAAAAACGATCTCACAGCCGTCTGGTCCAGCAAATCAAGCTCCGCCTTCTCGCGAACAATTAAATTTACACCACCCTGTGAGACCAGCCGCTTAACAATGGCCGCACCCACCATGCCATTGTGGCCTGCAACATAAATGGATTTACTGCTCATTCAAATGCCGTGGGGATTTCATAACCATGCTGCTTCAAAAGCGCATCGCGGCGTGCCGCCTGCAAATCTGACCGCGCCATCTCGGCACACATTTCTTGCACGGATATTTCCGGTTTCCAACCCAACTTCTGCTGCGCTTTTGCAGGGTCACCCAGCAAGGACTCAACCTCCGCGGGCCTGAAATAGCGCGGATCCACGCGCACCACAACGTCGCCCACGTTTACCGCAGGTGCTTTCTCGCTATCAACTGCTGACGCCACAGCAAATTCATCTACCCCAGAATCTTGAAACTTGAGTTCAATACCGATTTCTTTCGCGGACATTCTCACGAAGTCACGTACCGACAATTGATGCCCCGTCGCAATCACGAAATCTTCGGGTTCATCCTGCTGCAGCATCAGCCATTGCATGCGCACATAGTCGTGCGCGTGGCCCCAGTCACGCAGGGCATCCATGTTGCCCAGATAGAGACAGGACTCCAGCCCTTGTGAGATGTTGGCAAGGCCGCGTGTGATCTTACGGGTGACAAAGGTCTCACCACGGCGCGGGGACTCATGGTTAAACAAAATGCCATTGCAGGCATACATGCCATAGGCCTCGCGGTAGTTTACCGTTATCCAATAGGCGTACAGCTTGGCAACAGCGTAGGGTGAGCGCGGATAAAAGGGCGTGGTCTCTTTTTGTGGCACTTCTTGCACTAAGCCATACAGTTCGGAGGTCGCCGCCTGATAAAAGCGCGTCTTCTTTTCCATATTCAGGAAACGAATCGCTTCAAGCAACCGGAGCGTACCGAGCGCATCTACATCGGCGGTGTATTCGGGTACCTCGAAGGACACCGCCACATGGCTCTGGGCGGCCAGATTGTAAATCTCATCCGGCTGCACTTCATGAATAATGCGCGTTAAATTAGAGGTGTCGCTCAAATCCCCGTAATGCAAAAACAGAGACGGATTCTGATCGTGCGGATCCTGATACAAATGATCGATTCGCTCGGTGTTAAAGGAAGACGCGCGGCGTTTGATGCCGTGCACTTGGTAGCCCTTTTCGAGTAAAAATTCGGCCAGATAAGAACCGTCTTGCCCGGTGATGCCAGTGATTAGCGCTTTTTTCATATTTAATTGGGTGTGCCAAAGCTCTTCAAGCCCGAGGCGATAAAGCAATGGCAAGAGTATCCCGAAAAGACCGCCCAGAAGCAACAATGGCGCCCGCAGGCGCCATTGTTATCAGCTTGTAAAAACTAGGCTCAGAATACGAAGCCACCACCAATGCGATACACATTGTGGTTATCAGCACCGGATTCAGAGATCGATGCGCCGACTTCCAGCGTAAACTTACGAATGCGCGACTGCTCCTCATCTTTTTGTTTGACCCAATGTCGCAAACCAAAACCGGCTGCACTCTGGTTCTTATAATGCCCGAGACCAAAGGTGAACGCTGTTTCACCGGGTAATCCTGGCGAGATACCACTGGCCATGGCGGCAACGCCGGCAATTCCTGACCGGGCTTCTTCCTGAACGCGATTTAGCTGATCTACATTGACGCCATCGGTGCCATAAAAGCCCGGCGCCAGATTGGTAATGCGGCGTTCCGCACCCGCGCGGCCGAGAGAAACCACGCCAGATTCATTGGCAATCGAACCACGACCGAGAGCAACCGAATTCTCAAAACGAGCCTGCGTCTCCGCGCCCAGCGCCATCGCTCCGGGGCTTAAGGCCTGTGCTCCGGTACCAAACGCGACACTGTGCGCCGCAAGAGCCTCGGCCCCTGCACCAATAGCAATACCGCCTACCGAGTTGGTGTGAGAACGTGAACCGACAGCAATGCTTTCAGCACCAACAGCAGCCGAGCCATTACCCAATGCGCTGGACGCCGAGCCGGTCGCGGTCGCCCGATGACCCACCGCCGCAGACGCCTGACCCGTGGCCCGCGTTTGTGTACCTAACGCGGAGGAGCCAACGCCTGACGCAAACGCCATACTGCCGAAAGCCGATGCCTGTACCGCCGTAGCCGCCGCTTTTGAACCGGTAGCTGTTGCGAACACAGCAGTTGCAGCCGAGGATTCACCTAAAGCGGTGGAAGCCGGGCCCGTCGCCACACTCAACGAACCAACCGCCGTCGCAAACACATTAGCGGCAATGGCACGGTCGCCCATCGCCGTTGCAGATGTGGCGAGCGCCATGGAATCCACCCCGACTGCGGTAGCGCGAGGCGCTAATGCTGCAGCCGAATCACCCACCGCAGTAGTTGATGGGCCAATCGCATTTGCATGTGAACCCAACGCCGTGGCATTGGGGCCGCCGGTGGCATTGGCAAAATCACCAACTGCCGTGCCGGATTGTTGGCTAGCAGTCGCATTGGTGCCGATCGCAAGTGATTGCGGGCCGGTGGCAAGAGAGTCGTTACCAATGGCGATGGTGTCTGTATTGAGTGCCTGCGCGCCGATGCTGTCACCATTGATATCACTACCGATGGCCACCGAGTTGCCTTGCGGCGCTTGCGCACCCTCACCTACCACGAGGTTGTTGTCACCAATCGAAGTGGCCCCATCGCCCACCACCAGGCAATTGGTTCCATTAACGGTGTTCGCGTTACCTCCGATCACACAGTTATCTGAATCGGTAACTGAGTTGGCGCTACCATTCACTGCGGCATTATCCGTGCTCACAATAATATTGGCGGTACCGGAAATATCATTATTGTTGGACGGATCCACAAAGTTACCGGTACCGACGACACTGTTATTACTTGAATCATTGGTCACCGTATTGGTATTGCCCGCCACCGTATTGTTATTCGAGCTAAGACTAATTACGTTGGTATCACCGGAGATCACGTTGTAGTTACCCATGCTGACGATATTACCGTTACCAGAGACGATGGTGCCATTGGCCGAAGTCAGTGAGTTGGTGGTACCGGACACGGTACTTTGGTTTGAGTCGGTCACCGTATTAGAGTCGCCCGCCACATCGTTCGACGCGCCGTTTGTGATCGTATTGCTGGTACCGACCACCGAACCATCGGTCACCGTGGTCAGCGCGTTGTTAGTTCCCGCGACATTGTTGCCAGTGGAAGCATCAATAGCATTGGTAAACCCTGCAACCGTATTTGCATTGCTGAAATTGGTGATGGCATTGTTGGCCCCCGCCACCGTGTTGCCATTGCTGTCGTCGAGCATATTGAACGCGCCAGAGACTTGATTATCGGTACTCGAGTTGTCGAGCAGATTACCTGAACCGGAAATCGCATTTTGGCTACTGGCATTGTTCGCCATATTGTTCTGACCCACCAGGCTGTTATTTTCTGCGCCAAGTACTTGATTAGTCGAGCCAGAAATTTGGTTATTAACACCCGTTGTCACGATATTGGCATTACCTGACACCGTATTATCGTTCGAGCCTACTGTTACCTGATTGCCAGTACCCGCCACCGTATTGTCGTTCGAGGCATCTACAGTATTGGTGCTGCCACCAACCGTATTAAATGACGCGCTATTATCCACCGTGTTAAACGTGCCGCTGACATTATTGCCGATGGTCGCAGACCCCATGGACTCACCAATATCATTATCGATACCGCTGACCAGATTCCCAACACTGGCACTGCTCACCGAGTTTTCGTTGCCGGCGGCGATTAGGTTGTCGGAGGTTAAAGCACCGGTGATAGTGTTGTTGTGGCCGGCGATGATGGCATTGTGGTCACCCGCGCTATCCAGTGTGTTGGTTGCGCCACCCAGTGATACATTTCCGTCACCAGTGCTGTCGACAACCACATTTTGACCAATCGCAACGTTTCCGTTGCTACCGACACCATTAACTTGAGCACCACCACCTATGGCGACGCCGTAGAAACCGGCGCCCATCGGGTTAGCCGAAGCCATTTCACCTATAGCCACTGAGCCCATACCGCCAGCGCCCGCACCGGTACCGATTGCCGTCGCATTTTCAGCAATAGCCATTGCGCCGTCACCAATTGCATTTGAGCTAGCGCCTGAAGCCATCGCGCCTTCGCCAATTGCCGTCGCTTGGGTGTTAGTTGCCATTGCGCCCGTGCCGATTGCGGTTGCATTTGTCATCGAGGCATTGGCACCATCACCGATGGCATTAGAGCTTATTCCACCCGCCATAGCCACATCACCGATTGCCACCGTTTGGGCGGCTGTCGCCTGTGAACCGTTACCGCCGGCAAATGAACTTGCACCTATAGCGTCACTATCGTTACCAATAGCCGTTGCATTCGCGCCAGTCGCACCGGCGTCATCACCGACGGCTACAGCGCCGTCCATCGAAGCAATTGCAGTGTCACCGAGCGCGACTGATTGAGTTCCGGTAGCCTGTGCGCCATTGCCAGCACCCAGCGCACCCGCCATGGTGGCATCACTATCGTTACCAATAGCCGTCGCATTCACG